>NZ_JBALDE010000176.1:0-64508 GCF_036917515.1 Nostoc sp.
TTCTTTTTCCATTTTTTCTAATCTCCGTAGACTTACAGTATGGACAATGCACAGTATGAACCCTCTCCTCATCCCTTTATTATGCAACACCGGAATTTGGATTATCGCTGCCCGACTTCTGAAAAACCAAAATGCGAACAGACACCAAAATATTTCGTAAAATACAGCTGCTCCGTAATCATTAAACCAGTGATGGGCAGGTCCATTATAATACTTAAACAAAAATCCTATCGGTACAACGATAAGCGCAGAAATAATAATAAATATTGTTTGGTTACGGTATCGAAGCATTTTCTATAAACTAAAGACTATGCAAGATTTTAGCAGCGGAACGACTATAAGTCTCGGCTAGGTACTAGAGCAGAAAATATAAGTAAGATTTGGTTGAGGTTTGAATCTCCATTCAAATTTTCAAGAGTCTCCAATTTACGCATTCTGGTTTGGCTTCAGTCCCCTTTCAATCCTACATGGGCTATTGCTCCAAATAGAGATTTGGGATGTATTGATCTATAGGGAAGCAATATATAACATATTTATCACCACATAGCTTGGTGCATAAGTTTTTATCTAAAATTAGTACTTTTCTATCACTTTCGTTAGTACACAATCTGAAATATGTCTTTGAGATCAGCTTTTCTCTATTGACATTTGTTTAGATGGTTTTTGTGAGTATGCATAGACTAGCAAAAACCGCAGAGATCGCTAATTTCCAAAAAAGTATATAAAATTTATGTAAAGCTCAAGTGTTATTAAGCATAAAAATCTTCCAGATATAAATTAATTTTACTTATCTATTTAAAATTATTTCTTTAATAGATAAATGGTTTCTTGTAATTAAACATAATAGTTCTTTAACAAAAGAAATGATTTTGAAACCTAACTTAATGACAAACCCTATCAAGCTAAAAAACTGGCAATATTAACCAAACAAATCAGTAAATTTTAAAAAATATTTAATTTAATGTTTACACACATATATCAATGTATTATGAATCAAATTTATTAAGTATTTTGAAGATTTAGTAAAGAAGTTTGTGTAACCTTGTACTTCATGATAATTAAATAATTACAGTATGAGTTTAAAAAGTTGAAAAAAAACCAAAATATTTGACCTAATTACTTAATCATTTGCGTAATCAATTTAATGGATTATTAGGAAATAAATTATCTGATTTTTTAGGTATGCGTTTCGCTTGCAACCAAGGGCTGGCTTTTCGGATCAGCCTACAGTAAGTAGTTGGATATTTTCTCTTGAAAAGCTCCTAATTAAATTGTTAATGTTTTTTAACATGGAATTACGCAAATGACAAAATCTACATGGAATTGATAAATAGTTATTTGATTGATGCTGAACTTACATATTTAGTAAGAAATTTAGGAGAGATAATATGGCTTTCGGTACTACAAATCCTGACACGATAAATGGGAGTTCGGGAAATGATACGATAGTAGGTTGGGCTAGTGGTGGTAATGCCAATAGTACCTCCGGTAACGATATCTTGAATGGTTTGGCTGGTAACGATTCCCTCGCAGGTGGGACGGCGAACGACAGTCTAAGCGGTGGAGATGGGAATGATACACTTAATGGGGGCACAGGAAACGACACTTTAAAAGGTGGTGCTGGCAGTGACATCTTCAAAGGCAGTCAGGGTAACGACAATATTGATGGTGGAGATGGCGTTGATACTGCAGACTACAGTCAACTAGGTCAAACTATTACCTTGTCAGGTGTTGGAACCATTCAAAAAGCTGGGGGATTGGGAAAAGATCTACTCTTTAAAGTAGAAAAGGTTATTGCTAATGCTAAGGTTGCTAACAACACCATAGATGCATCCCAATCTTTGGCTGGGGTATTTATCACCGCTAACCTGCAAACCCAAAGTTTGTCTGCTAATAAGGTTCCTGGTTTGGGAACATTGTCATTTACCGCAGTCAACTTTGATAATGTCAGCGGCACAAATGGAAATGACAGCATTGTTGGCGACAACCAAAATAACCGATTATCCGGTAATAATGGCAATGACACACTTAATGGTGGTTTAGGTATTGACACTTTGAATGGGGGGGCAGGTGATGATAGTTACGTCGTTGACAATACTCTTGATATTATTACAGAGGCTGCGAATTCAGGCATAGATACCGTCCGGTCTTCTTTCAACTACACACTAGGAGCCAATCTGGAGAACCTGAGGTTGAGAGAAGGTGGCAACATTACTGGGACAGGTAACAGTCTTAACAACTTCCTTTTTGGTAATACTTCTAATAACACTCTAAACGGAAGAGTAGGTGATGATACGCTAGACGGTAGTAATGGCGATGATATCCTCAATGGTGAGGACGGCAATGATAGCCTACAAGGCGGACCGGGTAATGAAATACTCAATGGAGGATCTGGAAACGATATCCTCATCGGTACTTTTCCTGGTAGTCCGCTTCCACCCGGATTAGGAGAAACTGATACCTTAACTGGCGGGATTGGGGCAGATAGATTTATCCTGGGAGACGCTGTAAATATTTTCTACGACGATAACAACAGCGTAAATCCTGGTTTTGGGGACTACGCTACTATTACTGACTTCGACTCTAGCCAAGATCGAATTGAACTCAAAGGATCTTTACAGGACTATCGCCTGCAAGTTGTTGGCAGCAACACACGAATATTCTCAGACAAACCGGGAACAGAACCAGATGAGTTCATCGGTATTGTGCAAGGGGTAGTGGGTCTCACACTTAATAGTAACAACTTCACTTTTCTATGAGCAGGAAAACACTGGATAAACTACAAACAATACACTTGCCAACCCTGAAGGATTAGGTTGCTTATCATTAGGCTCAAACGTTAATCATTTCAGTCCAGTTAGCAACAGTTCAACCGGAGGGCAATCCCGATTTCGAGTTTTTTACATTTTCTTTAGCAAATCCAGGAACTATCACTATTAAGACAGTGACATCAGGAGATACAGTTCTGGGACTGTTTGACGATATTAGGATTAGGAATTTACTGCAAA
This sequence comes from Nostoc sp., assembly GCF_036917515.1. GTDB lineage: Bacteria > Cyanobacteriota > Cyanobacteriia > Cyanobacteriales > Nostocaceae > Nostoc. The sequence continues at coordinate 3,009 of NZ_JBALDE010000176.1, forward strand.
CGAACGACTATAGTAGCGGTAGCAATTCGTCATTAATTACCAGTTCCCTGAGTGCAGGTACGTACTACATTTCAGTGAGTAAATATGCTTTCTTACCTGAAGATGGCGGAACTTTCTCTGTTAGCAGTTCTAATCCTGATTTTTCTTATACACTAGGAGTCAGTTTTGCATAAAAACATTGTCAACTTAAGTGCGATCGCCTAATCCTGACTTGGCAGTGGATAATGTGTAAGGCGATCGCGCTTTTTGGTCTTATATTAGTTCAAAAGCCTCGGTTCATCTGAGTTATAATTCTGACGGCTGGTTTAATTGCAATTCTATGAAAGCTATTAATGCAAGCATAAATTTATAGGATATGGTAACTGAAAATCATCAATTAGACAGCGAACTAACCCTACACGACTCCTCGCAATCTCCCTTAACCGTTTGCGCGATCGCCAAAATTGAAGGTTAGTTGGATATTTCTTTTTTTTGCTAGTCCCTAAGCAGAAGTCATAGTAACAATTGCCACTATGACTTCTGCTGCGTTTGAGTATTTATGAGTCTTGATTTAAATTCCCAACTAAACCTTTGCTTCCAAAGATTTGAGTAACTCGGTATTCACACCCGACTCACGAGTCAGGGCAATTTTGCCAGTGCGGGCGATTTCTTTCAAACCAAATTTTTGTAATACTTGCACGATCGCTACCATTTTACCTGGATCTCCCACAACTTCTAAGGTGAGAAAATCTTCCGCCACATCCACAACTCGCGCCCGGAAAATCTGAGACAATTCGATTACTTCTGAGCGATTGCTGGTACTAGCATTCACTTTCAAAAGCATCAATTCCCTCTCCACACAAGGGGTTTCAGTAATATCCTGGACTTTTAAGACATTGACTAACTTGTATAGTTGCTTGGTGAGTTGCTCGATCACGCGATCGTCACCAGGGACAACCATTGTAATTCGGGAGACTCCTCCTTGTTCAGCAGGACCAACAGCAAGGCTTTCAATATTAAAGCCGCGACGCGCAAATAAACTAGAAATGCGGGAAAGAACACCCGCCTCATCTTCTACGAGAACTGAAAGGGTATGTTTCATCTTCGCCAACAGAGGCTAGAGCAGGAATTGAGCAACGCAGACACTAGCAAAAAGCAACGCTAGACCTACTACCGCACTAAATTTTCAGTGCGACCTCCTATTGTAAACTTAAGCGTTGCACTCATTGCATTCTCAATTGAGAAATTGTTTAGAAATCCTACCGCAAGCAAAAATTTCGTTGAACGTATATCTTTTTGTTGACAGATGCAGCATTTGTTGCAAACCTTTTATACTCAGATTTGATAAGCCTCTAATAGGAGACAAGGTTTTATGGGTTGGTTACAAAGATTGTTTGGATTGGAAAAACCTCAAAATGCAGAAGTAAATCCGGCCCCACAGGCTGTACAGGAAGCTCCTAGTAGTGAGGTTGCTAGTGCTACGCAATCAATACCTCCAGAACGTCTAGGATTAAGCGGAGAATATGACCAAAGTGGTTTAGCAAAGCGGGTAGCGTTGGCATTTGATGAAGATCCCCAACTCGACGATGTTAATACCCTTTGGGTGGCTCAGACGGGTAGCACTGTAGTGTTAAAAGGTAAAGTCCCCAGTCAAGAAATTCTCAACAAAATGATTTCTGTGGCGCGTTCTGTAAATGGTGCTACAGATGTTGACACTGACCAGGCGACGATTGGCTAGGTGTTAAAGGATTTAAAAGTATTGCTGATGCGATCGCTCCCATTGCATAACATTTAAGGAACAACCAATGGTTGGCGATGCCTGCGGCGGGCTTCGCCTACGCCAACCCATCTTTCAATCCAATCTAAAATCGCTTGGTTAACTTGTTCTGGACATTCATCATGAGGACAATGCCCTACATCTTCCAGATTTAGTAGTTCCAACTTCTCGTTATATTGGGCAAATTGGCTAGCTAGAGCTGGCGGAACAAACCGATCTTTTTGTCCCCAAATTAAAAGCATGGGAATTGTTAAGGTTGGTAATACCGTCTTTACACTAGGACTAAAATTAATTCCGATCGCCGCTTTGAACAAAGCACTAAACGCCCTCGCAGAACCTCGGTCTTGGGGAGGTTCTGCTAAAATTTCAATCAGTTCATCGGTAATCGCTTCTGGGTTAGCGTAGGCGAGACTAGCCCAGCGACGCAGCACCCCAGGACGGCGCACGAAGTTAAACACAGGTTTAAGTATCAACGGTGAAGCGACAACATTTTTAATTGCTCTAACAAGTGGGCGCAGCACAACAGGAATTGCTTCTTGTTCTAATGACGGATCTGGTAAACTCATCATCACCATACCCAGCAGCATATCCGGGTGGGCGGCGGCGGTGGCCAGCGATATCAGTGAACCGTTGGAATTGCCTATTAATATCGCTGGTTGACGGATAAATGTTTTCCAGAAATCGTAAACCTGCTCAACCCAGAGTTCAATGCTGTAATTAGCTGCGGCTTTTTCAGAAGCGCCAAAACCTAACATATCTATGGCGTAAACTGTGTGATGCTCACCCAACACCTCTAAATTATGTCGCCAATGACCAATGGAAGCGCCAAAGCCATGTAACAGAATTAGGGGTGTTGTATTGTGGTGATTTTGGCTAGGGCGAATGTAAGTATAACGCGTTTGCCAGCCACGCCAAATCCAATCTCTTTGATTACCAACCCGTTCCTGCCAGTGTACCGTAGTGGTCACACTTACCTCCGATTTATCAGCACTGAAATACCATTATAAGAATTGGGGATTGGGCGGGATACAGAGGGGAAAACTCTTTTTCCTATTCGTCTTCCCCATTTTCTATTTCCCATGCCCCATGCCCCATGCCCCATGCCCTATTTACCTAACAAATTGAGGCATAATTTCGGCAGCGGTGAATATTCCATAGATGCCGCGTTGGTGCAATTGTCTGCCAGCTTTGAGATAACCGAAAGCAGGGCCACAGACATTGGCTGCCATGCTGGTTTCATCTCCCAGAGTAAATGTATGGGTAGAAATCTTTCCTTCAAAGGTACGTCCTGTTACCTTCACATTGGTGCTGAGGGGCTTTTTGGGATTGCGGGTATCAACTACGCCACCAACTGTAACGCGATCGCGCCCTACTATCCCGGCTATCTCTAACATTACATCATCAGCGTGTTCCATATTTGTCAAGGTCAGCACGCCATTTGTTTTATCTAGTAGTGCTTCTACTTGGGCGTCAGTCATCGCCCTCGCAATTTCCACGGTGTAACCAGGCATGTGGCCGATGTCCTCCCGGACAGTGGCGCGGTAAGCTTCCCAGTTAGCAATTCCCACCCCAAAAGTAATTTCAACATGATGAATTTCGGCGTAGCTTTGGGCGGCTAAAGCTGCTGCTGCTGTTAACAGTCCAGGTGTAGCACCACATCCTGTCATGTATGTAATGCCGGCTGCTTGCAGTTCATCTTTCATCGCTAGGAGTTGTTCTACAGCAGTGGTGCGTTTAATTGCATCTACTAATACCCCATGCCAACCAGATTTGATAAATTCCTTGGTGACAGTGGGAATAAAATCATTTGGTAGATTAGGTAAAGCCAAAAAATACCCATCTACTTCAGCTATTTCGATTAAATCTTCAATACTTTGATTTGTTAATGTACCAATTGGCTCTAAATAACCCACCGAACCTTGGGACTGATAGATTGCAATGGATTCTTCAGTATTTAAACCGTCAGCTGCATAAGCGTAGCCTTTATGATCTGCTGCTGCAACTAAAATCATTTCTCGTTTGCCAGCAACTACCTTAGCGGCTGCTTGTCCGAGTCCGCCGAAACCCAGTACTCCCACACGTATCGCTGGCGAAATATTTAGAGAATTTTTGATTTGTTCAGAATTCATAGTCAATTCGTTAAGTTGAATCAAAAGCCTTGATTATTCGGCATCTCAGCTTCCGGCTGGTAACTGGTGGCTGATGGCTGATAACTCAAAGCTATAGAGATTAATTATGATTCATTATCCTGGGTTCTTTGGCTGGATATTGCAGATATTTATCTGTGAGCGATCGCTTTTGAGTTTTTTGACTGAAAATATACCAGATTTACAGCAATTTTCAGGTAAATAGACCACAGTGACTGAACCAACTGAAGGCATGATCTTCGGTAATGTAATTTACAGCAAGAGCCATTGCTTGGTCAAGTGAATCAGGAGTACGTGCCTCACAGGAACAAAGGAATTGCTTCAGTTTCGATAAACATTGCTCAATAGGTGATAAATCAGGAGAATAAGGCGGCAAAAACTTGACTTTTGCACCGACGGACTCAATGGCAATTCTGACACGCTCGGCATGATGAACCTTGAGGTTATCCATGACTACAATTGCCCCTTTCCATAGCTGAGGCAGTAAGACCTGGGTCACATAAGTAAGAAACACTTCAGTATTTGTACTTCCTGGTACAGTCATCGACGCAATCAGTTCATCGATGTTCAAAGCGCCAATCAAAGAAACGTTGCCACTCTTGCTTCTGGGGATACTACCCACGGCTCGTTCGCCATCAACGGCTCTGGCGACCAAGCCGCGCAGCGATTGACAAATTTATTCCCGCTTCATCGACAAATATTAAATTTCTGACATCAATCTGATCTAACCAACGCTGATAGTCATGTCTTAACTCTTGCACTCTGGGCGTATCTTGCTCGCTGGCTAACGACGCTTTTTTTTACAGCGTAAGCTTAATTTTTCTATCGCACGATGCATTGTCGTGATACTCACCCTAATCCCTGTCCTTTCTTGATAGCGAACGCATAGTTCTCTCAACAACAAATCATTTTTCTCCTCAACCAGAGATTGGATAAGCGATAGATGCTCGGTTTGAATTGTTGGCTTTTGGTATCCTCCACGCCGTTTGGCTTCAATTTGTCCACTTTGGCGATAATGACGCAACAGATTTCGCACAAATGACAAACTGACCTTGAATCTTTGAGCCAATTGACGTTGAGACCCTTCCTTTGCTTCCCAAGCTTTAATCACGCGACGACGCAAATCACCTGAGTAAGATACTGGCATCGAATCTAACAATTACTTTACTCCCAGTTTACCCTAGTTTGTGGTTCAATTACCTGAAAATTGCTGTAAAGCAATGGTCGCAACTGGCAACCTAGAACGAAAGCTTAAGAATACTGACTAAACTTGACGCTTTGACAAAATAGAGTTTCTGGGGCGATGATGCAAACACTCATCAAAGCGATCGCTTAAAATAATTTGTAATTAATAATGACCCTCAATAGCGTCTCTTAGTTTTTATTCATATTTCTTTTCTCTTGCCTTCTCTTATAAATTATTGGCAACAGAACCATTTCAAGGTTTTAATTCACTTGGTTGTAGTAATAGTTTGGTTAATTGTTTTTGGAGGAATTAGAAAATTAGATAATAATCAAAAAATTCAGAACACTAAGGTTTAAGGAGGCAGGAGGCAGGAGGTAGGAGTAGGAGTCAATAATGCTTGGTTAAGGCTAAAACTTGATGCCTGTATTTAGCACCACTAAATCTGGGACAACCTTCCTCAGCCCCGTTTTTCCAACAACCGCAGAACTTTTTATTAGCGATCACACCACAAATCTACTAGTATAGAGTAACACACTCTAAGGCACAATCAGCACTGGGCAAGGTGAAAGGTTAATCACGCGACTTGTAACACTATCATCCGCTCCCTCTTCAGTCAAACCTAGTCCGCGACAGCCCATGATAATTAAATCTGCCCCGATTTCATCAGCAACATCGCAGATCGTAAAAGCTGGTTTGCCTCGCCTTTCCAGGATTTCAGACTGAATTCCTTGCCCAGAAAATAAAGATTGGGCATTTTCCAGCAGTTTAGCAACTACCTCTGGCGACACCATCGGATCATCGGCACTAGGCGCATCTGGAAGCGGTTCTTCTACCACAGACAGCAGCACCAAGCGACTGCTGTACTTTTTAACTACGTTGGTAACAACATCAGCAGCTTCTCGCGTTTCCCGGCTTTGATCGATAGGAAATAATACCGTCTTAAATATATCTGTCACTTGGGTACCCCTGACTCCGGTAAAATCTTGATGGTTCTACTTTCAAAACAATAACAAAAAGGCAATCAGGAGAGTTTGGTGTGTCCAAAAAAAGTTTAGCAAGTTTATCTTCGGCTGATATCTCTGGGAAACGTGCCTTAGTGCGGGTTGACTTTAATGTGCCTGTGGACGATCAAGGCAACATTACTGATGATACTCGCATTCGCGCTGCTCTACCAACCATCCAAGATTTGACGCAGAAGGGAGCTAAGGTCATTCTCACCAGCCATTTTGGCCGTCCCAAGGGTGTGGATGATAAATTACGCCTAACTCCCGTTGCCAAGCGTCTGTCTGAGTTACTCGGGCAAGAAGTCATTAAAACTGATGACTCCATTGGCGATGATGTTGCAGCGAAAGTTGGCGCGTTGCAAAATGGCCAAGTGCTGTTACTAGAAAATGTACGTTTTTACCCAGAAGAAGAGAAAAATGACCCAGAATTTGCGAAAAAATTGGCAGCTAATGCTGATTTTTATGTAAATGATGCTTTTGGTACTGCACACCGCGCTCATGCTTCTACAGAAGGCGTGACTAAATTCCTCAGCCCTTCTGTAGCTGGATATTTGGTTGAAAAGGAATTGGAATATCTGCAAAACGCCATTGAAAATCCCCAACGTCCTTTGGCGGCAATTATTGGTGGTTCCAAAGTTTCCAGCAAAATTGGCGTAATTGAAACGTTGCTGGAGAAGTGCGACAAGCTGATCATCGGCGGTGGGATGATTTTCACATTCTACAAAGCCCGTGGTTTGAATGTTGGTAAGTCATTGGTGGAAGAAGACAAGCTAGAACTAGCGAAATCTTTGGAAGCTAAAGCTAAGGAACGGGGCGTTACCTTCTTGTTACCCACGGATATCGTATCAGCAGATAAATTTGCTCCCGATGCTAATGCGACAACCGTCAGCATTGAGAACATCCCTGATGATGGTATGGGTTTGGATATTGGGCCAGACTCAGTAAAAGTTTTCCAAGAAGCCCTTGCAGATACCAAAACAGTAATTTGGAACGGACCAATGGGTGTGTTTGAGTTTGATAAGTTTGCGGCAGGTACAGAAGCGATCGCTCATACCCTCGCCGAAATCGGTAAAACTGGCACAACTACCATTATTGGCGGTGGCGACTCAGTAGCGGCTGTGGAAAAGGTTGGTTTAGCCGATCAAATGAGCCACATTTCCACTGGCGGCGGCGCTAGCTTGGAGTTACTTGAAGGCAAGGTATTGCCTGGAATTGCAGCTTTAGATGATGCTTAAGAAAATTAGCTCTTAAGCTACTGAAAAAAATCTAGTAGTTTTTGACAATTGTAGTAAGGGTGCGGTATACCGTACCCTTACTGTATTTATTAGCATTTTTGGCAACCATACCACCAAAATTGTGGAGGTGAAAGTGTAATGGCAAGAATTGAAGAAATTTCAGTCAAAAACTATAGGGTTTTGCAAAATATTACCCTAAAAGATATCAAACCTTTTTCCGTTTTTCTTGGCCCTAATGGTAGTGGTAAGACTACTTTTTTTGATGTGATAGGTTTTCTTTCAGATTGCCTTACTACTAATGTTCGCAAAGCCTTAGAAAAGCGAGGAAGATTTCAAGAAGTTATCTCCCGTGATTGTCAAGATCAAGAAATTGAAATTGTCATTAAGTATCGGGAAGATAATAAATCTCCTAAAATAACCTATACAGTTGCTATTGCTTTACAAAATGGAGCGCCAATTGTTTCAAGAGAAACTCTCAAATTGAAGCGCGGTTCTCATGGCAAACCATTTGATTTTCTGAAGTTTGAAAATGGTGGAGGTGAAGTAATTAGTGGTGAAGAGCCAGAAATTAATGACAAAAGAATTCACTATCAAATGGATGACCCTAGTTCCCTGGCTATTAAAACTATAGGTCAATTATCAGATAACCCACGCATTGCTAGTTTGCGCCGTTTTATTGAAGAATGGTTTCTTTCTTATTTCATACCAGATCAAGCTCGTCAGCTAGGGACTGCTGGTGCAATGGAACATCTTTCTCGTGAAGGAGACAATATTGCCAATGTAGTTCAATACCTTGCTGATGAACATCAAGAAACTTTATCCAAAATTTTGAAGTTACTGGCTAGCCGTGTTCCCCAGTTAGAAAAAGTGGAATCGGAGCAAACAATTGATGGCAGACTAGCTCTTTTATTTAAAGATGCACCTTTTAGTAAACCATTTTTAGCAAGGTTTTCTTCAGATGGCACACTAAAATTACTAGCATATTTGATATTATTAAATGATCCTAATCCTCCTCAGTTACTTTGCATTGAAGAACCAGAGAATGGACTGCACCATCAACTTCTTGATTCTTTGAGTGAGGAAGCTCAGGCTTACTCGCAACGCGCACAAGTATTTATTTCTACGCACTCCACATTTTTTGTTAACACAATAAAAGATGCTAAACAACTCTGGATTTTCCAACGTGATGATAATGGTTATGCAACTGTTAAAAGGGCTGATAAAATCCCTGATACTAAATATTTTATAGAATCCCAAGCAGGTTTAGGTGATCTTTGGTCTGAGGGGTATTTTAGAGAACTAGCTTAGTAGTAGTAGCAATTATGCATATAGAGTTTTTAGTAGAAGAACCTTCAACTGAAGTTGCTTTAAATTTTATTGTTCCGAAAATCATAGGTGATACTCATACGCTGAAAATTCATAACTTTCAAAATAAAGATAGACTTTTAAAAAGACTGCCTGAGCGGATGAAAGCTTATGCTAACTTTGTGCCTGATGACTGGCGGATCGTGATTATAGTAGATGAAGATAGATGTGATTGCCAAGAATTAAAAAGGAAACTTTGTGATGCTAGCAGTGTTGTGACTAAACACAAAGGAAATATTGTTCTCCATAGAATTGCTGTAGAAGAACTAGAGTCATGGTTTATAGGTGATGTGACAGCAATTAGGGCTGAATATGAAAAGATTCCTGTTTCTTTATCCCAGCAAGCCAAATTTCGGAATCCAGATACTATCAAAGGTGGTACATGGGAGCAACTAGATAAGATACTAAAAAAATATGGCTATGAGACAGGTTTACAAAAAATCGACTTTGCTGAGAAAGTTTCTCCGCACATGGATGTAGAAAACAACCTCTCTAAAAGTTTTCAGATTTTTCGAGATGGACTAAGAAATATCATAAAATAAAATTTATCCGCCAGGCACTTGCTTGCACTAAATTACACAAATTTAGAAAAAACTGTGGAAACTAAATGGCTGGAATGGGCACAAAAGTTACAAGCGATCGCTCAAAATGGTTTGACTTATTCTGAAAATCCTTTTGATATCGAACGTTACAAACAATTACGAGCGATCGCCACAGAAATCATGGCGAGTTGCTCAAATGTAGAACACAGCTATGTCCTCGATTTATTTAGCCGTGAACTAGGATATGCAACTCCCAAAGTTGATGTACGGGCAGCTATTTTTCGTGACGATACTATATTGTTAGTCAAAGAACGAATAGACGGCTGTTGGACTTTACCTGGTGGATGGGCTGATGTTGGCGAGTCACCCAGTGAAGCAGTTGTGAAAGAAGTATATGAAGAATCGGGATATCAGGCACGCACTATTAAACTTTTAGCAGTGTATGACAGAAACAAACAGGGACATCCACCATTACCGTTTTATGTCTACAAGCTGTTTTTTCACTGTGAACTTATTGGTGGTTCTCCATCATCAAGTATTGAGACTGAAGAAGTAGGTTTTTTCCCTGAAGGTGCGTTACCAGAACTTTCTCTCGGACGTGTGACACCAGTACAAATAAATCGACTTTTTCAACATTATCGCCAATCAGATTTACCGACAGACTTTGATTAGTAGCTACTTCGATATTTAATATACTTTGCTAAATTTTTTAGGTAAGATATTACTACATAAATTTCCTAGCTACACTAATTAACTAAGTAGGAAAATATAAATAAACTTAACTATATCAGTCAAGAGCACTATAGCTAAAAACCTCTTCCCTCCTGCCTCCTGCCTCCTGCCTTGTCTTAATTTATTTATGTCACTCTACTTATATAGTTTGCTGCCAAAATAAATGCATAGCAATGACTCAAATTACTCAACAACCACACCTAATCCAGCACCATCCAAGACTCGGAATTGAAGTCCTGCGCGGTTGCAATCTTAACTGCCTCACAAATCTAGAGTCGCGTGAATTAAAAGAATCACTTTGGAAACATGGCGTTGTAGTCGTCAGACAGCAACAGCTTACCGCAGAACAATTAAAAGAATTTGCCAAGCAGACTTTTGGCGATTTTATGTTTGGCGGCCCTCCAAAAACATTAGATCCCGATCTTAGTCCAGACTTACAAAGTCAATATGTTTATATATTGGGCAATCCTAAAGGGCCAGTTCCCGATCGCGTCGGGGAATATGCGTGGCAATGGCATCATGATAAAGATGGTCTCCCCAGTATAGAGGGACTAGATATGAACGCACTATATGTTGTGATGCTTTATGGAATACAAGTGCCGGAAGGTGTAGATGGCCAACCTCATACTACCGAGTTCCTCGATATGGTAGAAGCTTACAATAACCTAGATCCTCAACATCAGCAGCAATTAGAGCAGATGTCGATGTATCACTTGCCACCAATGTTTTCTAAAAAACCCAATGTAGAGACTGATATACCGAGGAAACTGCATCCGATTGTGTCCACTCACAAAGTCACTGGTAAAAAGGGATTATATTTAGGTTCGGACACTGCGATCGCAGTTGGTATGGAAGATCGACCAGAAGAAGCAAAACGTTTCTGGGAAGATTTGTTTGCGACTGTTCTAGACTGCACGCCAGTCTACTCCTATATTTGGCAGCCAGGAGATATTGTTTTTTGGGACAACTCACAGGTGATGCACAGAGGAAGACCCTACGATCCAATGAAGCACCAGCGAATTGCGTTGCGTTTAGGTGTAGTAGAGACAGGTTGAAAGACATTACTATAGCAAGGGACTGGGGGACTGAGGACTGGGTGAAAAGTCTTCGTCTTGAAAAGTTTAGATGCGTGCGGCGGGCTACGCCAACGGCAAAAGCCGCTGCTCCGACGCCAATACAAACTTCTGACTTCCGCCTTGCGGTACTATGGCGTTGTCTCAGGAGTTGGTATTGGTGTAGGTTCAGGTTCAGGTGTAGAAGTTTCTATAGGCGTGGGTATTGGCTTTGGTGTTGGCGTGGGAGCTGCTGTTGGCGTGGGAGTTTCCGTGGGAGTTGCTGTTGGAAATGGGAGAGGAGTGGGATTTTCTGCTGTAATAGTGAGTTGATAATCTACTGGTTTCGTTGCCGTGGAAACCACGACAAACTCATAAAATCCATTTTCTGGTAATTTAGTTGACAAACTACGCTTGGTAGAATCTTCTAAAAACCGAATTTTTCCAGAAGGTGAATAGACTGATAACAAAACTTGAGAATTTGCTTCTAGCTTCAAGTCTAGAGATTGGTCTTTGGCAAGTCCAGCAATGAATACTTTACCACCACCAGGTTGGAGAGTACCGTTGACTGTTTTGCCAGTAGCCCCCGGATCGAAGACAAGTTTCTGGAAAGCGCTACCGTCAAGGATTGCACTGAGTCGATCGCTAACAAATCCGTACCAAACTTGTCCAATGGGCTGACCTTTGAAATTTTTACCCCGCTGCTCAGGAAATACACTCAAAAAAGCCGCATCTCCTAAATCAGACAAAGAACGACTACCAACGTTGATATTGTTGACTTCCACTTTCCAGCGATCGCGTTCAGCAGTTGTGTAAGTTCCCAGTTTTTGGCGTGCATTATTACTCAATGGTGCAAGCTTTTCTAGTAATTCTGAAGCTGTTTTATCCCATTCTGCACGCAAACTTTCATCTTCAGGGCCATTACCGAGAGTACGTCCCCGTAAACTGGGATTTCTGTCCCAAAAAACTTGATTCACCAAGTTCACGTAGAAGTTAGAGTCGATACCCAACTGTTGACGGCGATCGCTTAATCTTTCTTTGCGTTCTCTTTCTGCTGGCGAATATTGTGCTAAAGGATCGGTTGGTTGTTCGCTAGTTGGAGTAGGGCTGGCTGTAGGATTAGGTTGGACTTGCCCGACATCGCGCCTGCCATTCAATCCCCACCAAATTAATCCCACACTACCAACTACTAGCGCCGTCACCAGGAAGGTTTTTGTTGGTGTCCACCAGGAGGAAGAGGGGGAAGATGAGGGATATGAGGGGGATGGAGAAGGTGGGGGAGGTGGGGAGACGGCAACGGTGGCGGATGTGGGTTGTGGCGGAGTGGGATATTGAGTTGGCGGATAGTTCGCTGGGGGTGAGTTGAGGGCTTGGAGTACTTGACGGGCTGATTGATAGCGATCGCTTGGTCTAGGAGATAGCATTTTATCTAATACCTGTGCCAAATTTTGACTCAGATTAACTTCCCGTCGCCATTGCCAACTGAGAGTATAGGTATCAATTAATTCTTGGGGTTGTTTCCCTGTCAGTAAAACCAACATTGTTGCTGCCAAAGCATACAAGTCGCTGTGGGGAGATACTAACCCTGTTTGCATTTGTTCTGGGGGCGCAAATCCGATTTTACCTAATAGAGTTGGTGCTGGTGGAGGTGCAACCATACCAGGTTGGTAATATTCGGAAGCCACGGTTGCTACTACTTGTTTGACACCGCCAAAATCAATTAAAACTGGCAGTTTGTCAACAGTGCGAAGCATTAAATTATCTGGGGAAATATCTCGATGAATTACTCCTAGAGAGTGAATGTATTCTAAAACTGGCAAAATTGAAAGCAGAAGAAAGCGTATTTCCGTCTCTGTAAAGCGCAGACCCTGTTGTATACGACTATTTAACAAAGAATTGTAAGTTTCCCCTTCTACATAATCTTGCACCAAAAACAGATATTCTTTGCCCCCTAAATTTAGCCGTAGCAGTTCCCGAAAGCGGGGAATTTGAGGATGTTGCAGTTTATAAAGAACACTCGCTTCTCTTTCAAAGAGTTCTTCAGCTTTTTGGACAACGTAATCGGTTTGAACTTGGGGTGAAAATTCTTTTAAAACACAAAGTTCTCGGAAACGGTTGACATCTTCAGCTAAATAAGTACGTCCGAAGCCACCTTGGCCAATTTGACGCACGATCGCATAACGATCGCCTAAAGTCTGTCCCGCTTGTATACTATAACTCATGGGCGCATCCAACAAATTTTCACCACACTGAAGACAAAAGCGACTAGCTGGGGAATTTTCATGTCCTTTAGAACAATATATTTTAGTCATTTGTCATTTGTCATTTGTCATTTGTTACTCTTCCCCAGTCCTCTTATTTGCCAGATTGTATTTTACTAACTCGATCGGCTGCGATCGCATACCAAATTTGACCAAAAGTCTGTTGATTGAGTTTCTTACGCTCTTGCTCGGGAAACAACCGATCAAATTTTTCATTTGTGTCTTTAGTCAATTGATCAATTGTATAGTTTCCAAACTGCCCCGATCGCGCTTGTCGTCTCCATGTATCGTAATCTTTTTGACTATAGTTCCCCAATTTCTGACGAGCTACTGTACTTAGGTTAGCCTGGTCTAATTTATCCAATAAATCATTAGCAATACCAGACCATTCATTTCGTAAACCAGCGTCTTCAGGTTTAGATGTCAGGCTACGTCCTTTTAATTCTGGTTTTTTTGTATAAAATAAATCATCTACTGTGCGAATAAAAAATCCTTCAGTAATTTCTAGCTCTTGACGACGACTGATAATTTTCTGGAGGTTGCCATTTTTTCCTTTGTCGCTACCTGGTTTACCACTGGGATTGGGAAACTGGGGAATTTGCGGTAATGAAATTGATGGGATAGTAATTGAAGTTACACTCTTAATCACTGCATTTACCACCGCCCAAGCACCTGCACCAGTTAAGACAATTAAAGCCGTTCCCCCTAAACTCATCATAAAAGGGCGAATCCAAACAGGGAAAGATGCTGGTTTAGCAATTGCTTGCGTTTGCCTTTGGAATCTACTCATCACCGCACTGGCGCGTTGTCTTCCGGGAGCAACTACCATTGTTTTAATCTTGGTGGTAATAGAATTACCTAGAGATTTAGTTGTAGTTGACAATGGTAAATCTCTGAGGATTTGCTCGGCTCGTTGGTAGCGATCGCTCGGTCTATAAGCCAGCATCTTTTTTAACACCGCTTCCAGTTGGGGACTAACTTGGATTTGCTTTCCCCACCCCCAAATTCCCTGATAGCTGTCGTATAATTTTTGTGGTTCTTCACCTGTGAGCAACACTAATGTTGTCACCGCCAAAGAATATAAATCACTACTAAAAAATGCCTTTCCCTGCCGTAGTTGTTCTTCTGGGGCGTAGCCTTTTTTACCCAACAAAGTATTATTTTCAGCCAACTTGGTACGCCAAAAACCTTGAGAAGCTGGCAATTGCTTAACGCCACCAAAATCAATTAGTACTGGCAAATTATCAGAACGCCGCCAGATTAGATTATCGGGAGAAATATCACGGTGAATTACATCTTGTGAGTGGATGTATGATAAAACAGGTAAAATTTGTTGCAGGAGAGTGATTACTTCCTCTTCACTAAAGTTTTTTCCTTGACTTTCACGTTGTTCTAATAACTGGTAGTAATTGTCACCATCCACATAATCTTGTACTAAAAAGAAAAAATCTTTAGTGCCTATCTTCACTTGTAGCGAGGCGTGAAAACGGGGAATCTGTGGATGTTGGAGTTTTTTTAGAACATTTGCTTCTCTCTCAAATAACTCTTTAGCTTTTTGTAAATCTTGATTTTCTTGTACTTGGGGTGCAAATTCCTTCAGCACACAGGTTTGATGGGATTTATTGATATCTTCCGCCAAATAGGTGCGTCCAAAGCCGCCCTGCCCTAAATGACGGATAATTTGATAGCGATTATCCACAACCTGTCCCACAGCAAGAGGTAATGGTTCACCACAATGAATACAAAAGCGGTTACTACCATTATTTGTGTGTTGTTTACTGCAATAAAGCTGCATGGTGCTGAAGGATAAATTAAGGTTTTATTGAAAGACTACAACGTGCATACCCTCATTTTCGGATATTCTACGAATTACGAATTATTTTAACGGTATTGATTTTACTTCAGGATCTACAACAAGCGTCATGAACGGCAAATCAAGACAACAGCAAGTAATTAAAGCATTTGAAGACTTTTTGTCTACCCCTCTAGAAACGATATTACAACGGCATCTCAACACTCAAATTCCGTCAGCTTTGAGTTTATTTCACGATGTGGTGGCGAATGTACCAGCCTACAAGGCGTTTTTAGAAGAAAGGGAAATTAATCCCGCGACTATTCAAACCTTAGAGGAATTTCAGAAATTACCAGCGATCGCTAAACAAAATTATATACTGCGTTATCCTCTGGCTAACTTATGCCGCAACGGACAACTCCAGGCGTGCGACATGATAGCTGCTTCATCAGGTTCCAGTGGGAAACCGACATTTTGGCCTCGTTTTTTCACAGATGAACTCCAAATTGCCACACGCTTTGAACAGATTTTTCACGATAGTTTCTATGCAGATACCAGACGTACCCTAGCAGTGATTTGTTTCTCTTTAGGCACTTGGGTAGGTGGGATGTTTACCACTAATTGCTGTCGTTATCTTGCTAGCAAAGGTTATCTGATTACTGTAATTACTCCTGGTAACAACAAAGAAGAAATCTTGCGAGTTGTGCAGGAACTAGGCTCAGGTTTTGAGCAAGTTGTGTTGTTGGGATACCCGCCATTTTTAAAAGATGTGATTGATACTGGTATCGCTCGTGGTATGGAGTGGCAGCAATATCAGATTAAATTAGTGATGGCGGGAGAAGTATTTAGTGAAGAATGGCGAAGTTTAGTTGGCGAAAGAGTTGGTTCGCGAAATCCTTGCTATGATTTTGCATCACTTTACGGCACTGCGGATGCGGGAGTTTTGGGTAATGAAACACCGTTAAGTATCTACATTCGCCGTTTTTTGGCAGAAAATCCCGATGCAGCAAGAGCTTTATTTGGGGAATCGCGTTTACCCACATTAGTACAATACGATCCTTTCACTCGCTTTTTTGAAGTTCAAGATGGCGGATTGCTGTTTTCGGGAGATAACGGTATTCCCTTAGTGCGTTATGACATCTTGGATACTGGCGGGATAATTAGTTATGATGCCATGCTGCAATTTTTAGCTGAATGGAGATTTAACCCGCTGGAAAATCTGCGTTCTGATACTCAAGAATCACCAAGAGGTATTCATCAGCTACCTTTTGTTTATGTCTTCGGGCGTTCTAACTTTACAATTTCTTACTTTGGGGCAAATATCTATCCCGAAAATGTAACGGTGGGATTAGAACAACCAGTAATTCAAGAATGGGTGACAGGTAAATTCGTGTTGCAGGTAAAGGAAGATGCTGACAAAAACCGATTTTTATCTGTAGTTGTGGAATTAGCACTAGGGGTAGAGGGTAGTGAAGCTCAAAGAGAAGCGATCACATCTTCGATTCTTTCACAATTGTTACGTCTCAATAGCGAGTTTGCTAATTATGTTCCGGTAGAATATCAAATACTACAGGTTACATTAGCACCGATGGGTGATTTTGAATATTTCCCGATTGGGGTGAAACATCGTTATACACGTCAATAGTACAAGACGCGATGAATCGCGTCTCTACAAGGGGGGTGGTTGTTCGCGATCGCGTTCCCAATTGATTGGGTTATTGATAATATATTGTCTAATTTTATCGAGGGCGAATTCATTACGAATTATATTGTCATGGAATCTTTCTTGCCATCCAAAACCTTGATAGATTTGATTAATTTCAAATGTACATCGTCCTTTGTACCATCTAACAATTTTAGAAAGGGAATTTTTAGACAACATCGGATTAAATAACCCAGTAACCCCACCCCGTTGACCATTCCCCCTTGTAGAGACGCGATTCATCGCGTCTTCTTGTTGTATTTGATTCGCGTCTCCTTCTCGTATTTGATTAACAACCAAAATCCCATGAATATGATTAGGCATGACGCAAAACGAATCTATCTGGCAATTAGAAAAATGATTAGGAATCTCATACCACAATTTCTGAGCAATTTCTCCCATTGGCGATCGCTGCATTTCACCATCCACAATCTCACCAAAAAAGCATTTCTTACCATCTGTGCAAATAGTAACGAAATATCCAGCATTACTGGTATAACTCCATGCTGGCAAACGCGTTGAATCTATTCGATATTTACCTTTGTATTTCGGCTTGTTGTCTTTTGGTTGAGGATTGTCATTATTCATAATTACATCTTTTGTTGAGGCAAAAACTTATGCTAGTATTGCCTTGCATTTATGTAATTGCCAACCCAAAAAATTCGGAATTATTCTCATTATGTAAATGGGGGAAATAAAGACGCGATGAATCGCGTCTCTACAAGGGGCGATCGCGAAAACGCTCGCATCTCCATGCTGTTTACAATATCTGTTTTAGTAGGGGCGATGTCTGCTACGGGCTACGCCTACGCATTCCCTGGATTGCAGAAAGATCGGACGCGATAGATTTACGAGACGCTTACGAGATGCGATGAATCGCGTCTTTACAAGGGATTGCTGCTTCCACATTTTGCTTATGTTTTGGCTGGAGGAAGTATTTTTCTTTCCTACTCTCCATTTTTCACTTTCTCTTGTTGATGCCAAGCTTGATAAAAAGCGGGGTAGGGCATACTTTGGGCGCACTTCCAGATAATTTCGTAACAATTATCAAATCGCTTAAAGTCATTTTTGTAAGTTTCAGGTGATAAGTAATGCTTCAATACAGTAACAACATTCGGCATCTGTTCCTCTAACAGAATTTGCCCTAAGCTATATGCTGCGTGGGATCGGGTATCATCATCCAGTTGTGGATTGCCGATTAACTCCACCAAAGCATCAATCACTTTTTCGTTGCCAGAGCTAATTTGCCCTAAGCTTTTTGCCGCTTGCAATCGGGTACCATCATCCAGTTGTAGTTTGGCGATTAACTCCACCAAAGCATTAATTGCTTTTTGGCTGCCAGAGCTAATTTCCCCTAAGCTAGATGCAGCTTGCCATCGGGTATGATCATCCAGTTGTGGTTTGCCGATTAATTCCACCAAAGCATCAATTGCTTTTTGGTTGCCAGAGTCAATTTGCCCTAAGCTAGATGCAGCTTGCCATCGGATATCATCATTCAGTTGTGGTTTGGCGATTAATTCCACCAAAGCATCAATTGCTTTTTGGCTGCCAAAGCTAATTTCCTTTAAGCTAGATGCAGCTTGCCATCGGATATAATCATCCAGTTGTGGTTTGGCGATTAACTCCACCAAAGCATCAATCGCTTTTTGGTTGCCAGAGTCAATTTGCCCTAAGCTAGATGCAGCTTGCCATCGGATATCATCATCCAGTTGTGGTTTGACGATTAACTCCACCAAAGCATCAATCGCTTTTTGGCTGCCACAGCCAATTTGCCCTAAGCTAGATGCAGCTCGCCGTCGGATATCATCATCCAGTTGTGGTTTGGCGATTAACTCCACCAAAGCATCAATCGCTTTTTGGTTGCCAGAGTCAATTTTCCCTAAGCTAGATACCGCTAGCCTTTGGGTAAAATCATCCAGTTGTGGTTTGGCGATTAACTCCACCAAAGCATCAATCGCTTTTTGATTGCCAGAGTCAATTCGCCCTAAGCTTTCTGCCGCTAGCCTTCGGGTAGAATCATCCAGTTGTGGTTTGGCGATTAACTCCACCAAAGCAGCGATCGCTTTTTGGTTGCCAGGGTCAATTCGCCCTAAGCTTTCTGCAGCTTGCCATCGGGTAAAATCATCCAGTTGTGGTTTGGCAATTAACTCCACCAAAGCATCAATCGCTTTTTGGTTGCCAGGGTCAATTTCCCCTAAGCTAGATGCAGCTTGCCATCGGATATCATCATCCAGTTGTGGTTTGGCGATTAACTCCACCAAAGCATCAATCGCTTTTTGGTTGCCAGAGCTAATTTTCCTTAAGCTTTCTGCCGCTAGCCATCGGGTAAAATCATCCAGTTGTGGTTTGGCGATTAACTCTACCAAAGCATCAATCACTAATGCTTCTACCAGACTAAGTACATTTTCTAAAACTGATTCATCTCCACGAATATTTCTTGACATCAGTCAAATATAAAGAAAATAAAAATAATTTTTAATTACCCAAACAAACAAGCTTCCCCAAACCGCAAAACCTGATGATACAAGCATTATAGACGCTGCGTGGGGGATGTGTATGGGGAAATACCCAAAAAAATAATTCACCTTGTCAACCTAAAAACAAGGTAAATTCAAATGTCAGCTAAAAAACCTAGTAAAAGTGTCAGTCAAACAGCGATCGCTTTCTTGCTAACTCTGCAAACAATATTAATTGGCGTAAATGCCGAAAACCGCCTTCAGCAAGGAGACTCACCAATTGAGGTTTTAATTTGGATGATTAACCAGTGTATTCCAGTCCTGAAACAAGCCAGCAGTTTGCAAGAAAAACAGAAAAAGAGCCTGTTACCCAGAGATCGCCGTTGTGAGGATAAATAATTTCATAATCAGTCCTTCGTAGAGACGGCGATTTATCGCGTCTTTCTCTAGATTTATCGCGTCTCTCTCTAATAGGTGTATTTCAAAATTAAAATATGAGTTTTATATGTTAGTTCAGAACACAAGTCCATTCGTTCAGAACACAAGTCCATTCGTTCAGAACACAAGTCTATTCGTTCAGAACACAAGTCCATTTGTTCAGAATACAAGTCCATTCGTTCACAACACAAGTCTATTCGTTCATAACACAAGTTCATTCGTTCAAAACACAAGTCCATTCATTCAGAACACAAGTTCATTCGTTCAAAACACAAGTCCATTCGTTCAGAACACAAATCTGTTCTCAACGATTTGTTATCGAGCGTTGTGTAATTACTGAGCTAGCAATTTAATCTTATTCAAAAAAACACCTTTTTTTGCAAGTTTTACTGAACCACTATATTGTTTCATTAAGACATTCTAGAAAGATAAAGTTTAGTAAAAAGTATGCATTGATGTCACGCAAAAAAAGAAGCTCTCCTGTGCTAGAAAAAACTGAACAGAGAGTAATCGGATTTAAATCGATTAATTCCAGCCTCGACTTTGGTGATTCCATCAGTTTAAACCATTTAACTGAGTTAACCGGGCAACTCCGCAACCAAATTGACCAGTATAATATGATGCTAACCGCCCTTGACTCCGCAAAGGCAGAAATAGAAACCCTTGAAAAGAGCATTCGGGAAACTTCAGAACGCTTAGTCAGTGGTGTGGCGTTGAAGTATGGCAAAGACAGCCGGGAATACGAAATGACAGGCGGAGTACGCAAAAGCGATCGCATTCGTAAAGCCACTATCACCCGGTTAAAATCGACCGCAGACTCAAAAGCAGCTTCTACACAGACAGCGTAACAAGCAACAAATAGGCATCATTCCACCGTGAATGATGCCGATTGCTTTGCGTAGGCGTAGCCCGCCGCAGGCATCGCATAATCACACCTTAGTAGTTAGGCTGACCAGCAAGTTTTATGGTGGGCTGTACTTAGTAAAAACAGCAAAGGAACTCTGCGGCTATAATATAGCTGGAAAGGCAAGCGATCGCATCTTCGATTCTTTCACAACTGCTGCGTCTAAATAGCGAATTTGCTTATGTTCCCGTAGAATATCAAACACCACAAGTTACATTAGCGCCAATGGGTGATTTTGAATATTTCCCCATTGGAGTAAAACATCGTTATACCCGTCAATAAGACAATAGTTTGATTCTTTCTGTGATCGCCTATCTCATTGCACATTGGACTTATCTCCATATTCAGTCTGCATCACCACCTGATTGGGGTCAAGCTGCACAAATAGCTCTTGAATCTATTTTTCCACATATAGTTGTGTATTTTATTTTACTTAATATTGAATGCCTTACTCACCTTACACTTAGTTGTGGTTTTGATATTCATCTTTCTAAGTGCAAGATATATATACATTTATTAACAAATAATGTGAAGAGTATGCAAAGATGTTTTTCAACTATAGACTTCTAAGTAATTTTTCAGTATATACTTATTATCAAGCTCTTTAGCTGTTCTTTATTTTCGAGTTACCTACTCACAGCAATAGTTCACAACAAAGGCATAAAAACCTCTTTCCCTATCAAGAGTCAACTATTCTCTATTTTCTAGATATTAAGTCTGACGCATTGGCTAAAAACTAAATATTAATTGTGAGTTCCAGGCATTTAAACTTGATTTTTTAACGCTTTTTAGTGATTGCTATTGAATTAAAGATAGTAAAAACAAGCCTGAAACTTCCAAATTTCCTCTTGTCGTTAACTGTTGTTATTAGTACTACTTGCAAGTTGATAACAGAGTGAATATTGAAATAAAAATTGCTTGCTCTCAAGGATAATGTAAAAGTATGCCGAAAACGTCAAATTTAAATGAGTTATTGTGCGATAAAACAGCACTAACTACAAATTGAAAACTGAAATTTACTGAAAAAATCGATTTAGGTAGGTAAAAAGGTTATGGCAAATATCATCAATGGCACTAACGGTAATGATACCCTCTATGGGACAACAAATAATGACTTGATTAATGGTTTAGCAGGTGACGATAAACTATATAGCAATAAAAGCTACGACATCCTTAACGGTGATGCTGGTAACGATTACTTGAATGTTTTCTATCCATCAGGCAATACTACCCTCAACGGTGGCACTGGTAATGATACCTTGAATGCTGAAGATTCACCAGGCAATAATAACTTGCTCTTGGGAGGGGATGGCAATGATATTCTCTTGACCTCTGCCGCGACCTCTGACTCTTATATTGGTGAGAACACCCTCAATGGTGGCAATGGAAACGACACTTTTTATATTAAAACACTTTTTGATTATGCTACTTATAGGGGTTTATACAATCAAATTTTAACTGGTGGCGGCGGCAAGGATAAATTTGTTTTCAAGCGGGATCGGTCTCAGACTGGTGTCTTTACCATCACGGATTTTGATGGCATTGGTCAAAACTCAAACCCATCAGCGGCGGTGATTGCTGAAGCGGATACCTTGCAATTTACAAGAGAGCATCCTGATATATATCCTCCTGACCTATTCACTGCAAGAAATCTACAATTAACTCAAAATGGTAGCAATACAGAAATCTCTTTTGAAAAGGCGCTTAATTTGAAAGTGGTCTTACAAAACTTTGCCCTGGAAAACCTAGACAATTTAGCCCAGGTCGGCAATATCGTGTTTGATGGGCAAACTAGCATCAAGGACAGCTTTGATGTCTTCAATGCTAACTCCACCCAAAGCACTATCTTCAACAAGAACACAGTCACCTTTCTTAACGACCTTAACAATAATGTCAACGGCTTTGACAACTCAGATGATGTTATTAATGGTCAGGCAGGTGATGACATCATTAACGGTAAGAGTGGCAACGACTTGCTGCGGGGTGGCGTGGGCAATGATACTCTCATTGGTGGTACTGGTGACGATGTTCTGTTGGATGATTATAATCGCAATGATTTAACAACTAATAATTTGCTCTCTGGGGACGATGGCAATGATTTTCTCTCTGCCTCTAGCATAATTATTAACGGAGACTTGTATGATGGCTATGAGTCTGGCAATAACACTCTCAACGGTGGTGCTGGTAGTGATACCTTGCTTGCTGACTATTCAACAGGCAATAATTTGCTCTCTGGGAACGATGGCAATGATTCTCTCTCTGCTTCTGGCTACTATCAGATTGAAATGGGAGCCGTTAAGGTTTATGGCAATAACACTCTCAACGGTGGTGCTGGTAACGATACCTTGCGTGCTGACTATTCAACAGGCGATAATCTACTCTCTGGGGACGATGGCAATGATTTTCTCTCTGCTTCGGTAGTTAGCAACGTCTCCTTAGAATACTCTTCTTTTAACTCTGCCTCTGGCAATAACACCCTCGATGGTGGCGTTGGGAACGATTATTTAAATATTGACTATTCAAAAGGCGATAATCTACTCTTTGGGGGCAATGGCAATGATTCTCTCTTTGCGTCTGGCTACAAGGATGACTATGAGGACAATGACGCTTCTGGCAATAACACCCTCAACGGTGGCGCTGGTAACGATTACTTAAATATTGACTATTCCAGAGGTAAAAACCTACTTTTTGGGGACGATGGCAATGATTTTCTCTCTGCGGTATCCGCCTCAGGGAAGAACACGCTTGATGGTGGTAATGGCAATGATACCATAAAGGGTGGCAACAGCAATGATAGCCTCTATGGAGGGGATGGTATAGATACCTTTGTTTTCAATAATTACAGTGAAGGTGTTGATACTATCTATGACTTCAACGCCACTAATGAACTGATTCAATTATCGGACAATGGTTTTGATAGCCAATTAAAACCTTCACTTTTAGATAATCAATTCACCATTGGAACATCTGCAACAACAAGCAATCAGCGATTGATCTACGACTTTGATACAGGTGCGCTGTATTTTGATCTTGATGGAAGTGCGAGTACGTTTACTCAGGTAAAATTTGCACAATTATCTGCTGGATTATCACTAACCAAAAACAATTTTGTGGTTGTTTAATCGTGATTAACGCTTTGCCATTATTCTAAATATGGGTTGCGAGGTGCTATTCTAAGCACTTCGCAAACGATAGTACTCAATACAAGTCATTTTGAGTACGCGATCGCCATTTTGTTGAGTAATTTAAATGTTACGCCATCGCCTTATCGTCCAAGTAATTGAGCCATTTGAAGACAAACTGCCGCGATCGTGTCTGCTAACTTTTGCCTACTATACTTTCACTAATCTCAGGCGATCGTAATTATCATGAAATTTATAGCAAGGGACTGGGGATTGAGTGAAAAATCTTGTAGTGTCTAAGTTTTATCACCTGTTGATGTCCTAACCACTTTGGCTGTTGCTATATCTTTGATAATTTAATATTGTCTATGTAACTAAATCTTGGATGCGCTGACGTTCAGCTTTATCCAGTTCTTTCAAAATACAAGTCTAATGCCGTGTGCAACTTTACTCTCAAACCTAACCCCCAAACCCTTACCTACAAGGGTTTGGGGAGAAAGAATCAAAGCCTCTCTTCGTTTCGGGGAGAGGTTTGGAGAAGGGTTTTAACAATATCTATTTTATTAGGGGCGATGTCTGCGATGGGCTACGCCTACGCATTCCCTGGATTGCGCAAAGATCGGAAGCGATAGATTTACCAGACGCTTACGAGATGGGATGAATCGCGTCTTTACAAGGGATTACTGCTTCTACATTTCGCTGATGTTTTGGCTGGAGGAAGTATTTTTCCTTCCTACTCTCCATTTTTCACTTTCTCTTGTTGATGCCAAGCTTGATAAAAAGCTGGGTAGGGCATACTTTGGGCGCACTTCCAGATAACTTTGTAGCAATTATCAAATCGCTCAAAGTCATTTTTGTAAGTTTCAGGTGATAAGTAATCCTTCAACAGGGTGACAACACTCGGCATCTGTTTTTCTAACATAATTTTCCCTAAGCTAGATGCCACTTGCCTTCGGGTATAATCATCCACTTGTGAATTGCCGATTAACTCCACCAAAACAGCGATCGCTTTTTGGTTGGCAGAGCCAATTTGTCCTAAGCTTTCTGCCGCTTGCCTTCGGGTTTGATCATCCAGTTATGGATTGCCGATTAACTCCACCAAAGCAGCGATCACTTTCTTGCTAATTTTGCAAACAATGTTAATTGGCGTAAATGCCGAAAACCGACGTCAGCAAGGAGACTCACTAATCAAGGTTTTAATATCGATGATTAATCAGTATATCCCAGTTCTGAAACAAGCCAGCAGTCTCCAAGAAAAACAGAAAAAGAGCCTGTTACCCACATATCGCCGTTCTGAGGATAAATAATATCACAAGCCCAATTACCCCCCTTATAAAGGCAGGGCTAATTTATTGTGATAAGAGAAAAATTAGAGCAGCCGAAGTTAGCGTAGACTAAATCTTTTAGCGGCTGATTTGATTTTTCCACTCTCCCCTATGAAAGCCAATCTCCTGGAAGCCTTAACCCAAGTGCAAGATTTTCGCGCAGCAAGAGGACAGCGTTATCCATTGTGGTTGCTGCTGCTGGTAGTGATTATGGGGACTATGAGTGGTTGTTTGGGTTATCGTGCCTTAGAAGATGGGAGCTCGTCGGCATCATGAGGCTTTAGTTGTCAATTTACAATTACCTCTAACTCGTTTTCCATCAGACTCGACGTTTCGACGCGTAATTATGGGTATTGATTTTACTGATTTAGCCAAGGTGTTCAATAACTGGGTAAATGATTGGATGCCAACCCAAGAGCTAGACTGGTTAGGAGTTGATGGCAAAAGCATCAAAGCTACTGTCAGCAATTATGACCAGGTAACCCAAGATTTTATCAATGTGGTTTCCATTTTCAATACTCGTTGTGGAGTAGCGATCGCAGTGCCGGAAAAGGGGCTACTTCTTGTATATGTCTTAATCGCCTTGGCGATTGCTATATTTACCACCCTATTCTCCTGACTTAAACAAAATTGAAAACTGTTGGTCTTGGCTTAAAAGCCGTATCCGCAAACAACTTGACAAGTTTGATTGTCTACGAGATGCAATCGAGTTTGTCTTGAACCTAGTGTCCTAATCACCTTGGCGATTGCTATATTTATAGATGAAGCTTGTCAATATCTTGCTCACTTGCTCAAATCGAAAACCTGCAAGTCACACCGAGGGGCTATCCTGGAAGTGCTGGAGTATCTGGTTTACAACACCAAGCTGGTAGTATTGGCTGATGCTCACCTGGATGATTTGACTATCGAGTTTTTCATGAATTTGCGTCCGGCTGGGGAAAAACCCTACATCAAAAATGAGTATTGCTCAGGGGGTCGTCAAGTCTATTGGTACGAGGGAAAACAGCAGTGCAATCGTTGCCGAGTTCCACGCTCAGTTGATGCTGGGTAAAAAGTTGATGATGGTTAGCGATAGCAAGCGATTTATCAAAAAGTTGGAACGGGCGCTCAATGATGGTTCAGCAATTGATGATAGCGATGATACACTCGAACCCAGCGAAGACCGTTAGCTACAAGTCTGGGCTATTCACTCCGAGAATAGCGGCTCTGAGGAGAATGTCATTTTTATCAGAGAGATTAACGTTGCCATTAAGGATATTGACGCTTTTTTAATTACTCCCAGCCTTGGCAGAGGGGTTGACATTTCCAATTATCATTTTAATGCCGTGTTTGGTGTGTTTCATGCTGTAAATCAGTCGGCTACAGAATGCACCCAGCAACTATGGCGGTATCGTCCCAATGTCCCCATCCATGTATGTTTGGGTGGCCCCACGTCCTCCCTTTGGTTACGCCGAAACCAATGCGCGACGCATCAAGGAAAAAATTCTCCAGAAGAACAAGATGACCGCGTTTTTAATTCGCATTAACCGCGAGACATGCATTTCTCACAAGCTTGAAATGCAGAGGTGCACAAAGGCTCCAGGGACGAATGGCACGCTTGTTTTCGGCAAATCCACTATTCATAAGGCTTTTGGGTGTGGGGTGTGGAGTGTAGTGACTTCGCGCCAGCGTTGCATAGCAAAGAAGTTTATTAATATTTACACTTGTTTTTAATTTTCTTGATTTTTTCCTACACCCACTTAGCCACTCCCTACACCCTGTCCTAACTAGGTTTCACGTTTACAAGCGTACTATTCACTACTGTTACAATCATGCTCACTATGAAAAAAGCTGTTGCGTAATTAAAGGTTTCAGTTGGCAAATTTGAGATCCCCTTAATTGGGATCATTGTTTTGAGTTAAAGATAATTCACTCTTGAAAAGTATGCTTCAATGTAGCATAAATCATCTGAATCTATCACCCTGCCATGAATGACGCGCCCTCTGCTACTCATTGCTACTAGTTTACCGCGCTGCTTACAGCACCCTTAAGGGCTGCAATTCCCTGTTCAATGCTAGCCCACAGACCCATGTCAGGTTCCTTACCAGCTATCTCTCGCGTTCCAACGAAGTAAAGAACGCCTTTAAGAATCTCTTGGTGAGCACGATTTTCAAAATTAACTCGGTTGAGCGGTTCCATCAAATCTTGAAGGTCATCATTCAAGGATTGGGCAACCTTGTGTAGAACCAGCCCGGTCATTGTCTGTTGATGCTTTAGCAACTCAAGCTGTAAGTACTTGTCATACAGAGTTAGCTCGGAACCGCTCATCATTTGGCTTACCTTCTGAGCATGTTGTTGAGTAATGTCGCGAGGTTCTGCTGCGTTGCCGTATCTAGAAATAACTGCTTCGATGACGCCGAGATTTTCGCGATCGCTGTTTATCATTCCTTCGAGACGCTGGCAAATCGTATTGTCGTCCGTCTGTGCTATTAACTTTTGCTCACTTTCCAACAGAACATTCTGAAAAAGCTTTAGATCAGCAAGCTTAGTCGCTATATTTGTCACATCGGCCATGATTATTAACTCCAGACTACAGGTTTTATCGGTTATGACAAGTAAACTCACTTTTTCCATATTCTCGTGAGGTTTGAGTAAGTCCGTCCCTCCTCAGAAAGATTTTTACCGATCAAATTCGTCGTTCATCTGGTTGTGTTTGTGCAAATCACAGCACTTTGGAGAAAACGTGGTTATGAAGCTGCTTTTATTGCAAAATTGAATTATTCAGAAGCTTCTGTTGCAGCAGAAACTTAGACCTGGCTGAAATTTGCTGTCAAATGTAGTTATTTAGACGAAGTTAAGAGGTATACCTAATGTTCAGGAGCAGCCTCACATAAAATTGGTATAAGCAAATATAACTACTACTTTTAATTGGGTATAACCCGTATGGTTTATGGTTTTAAGTCACTTTTGGAGATTTTATAATATAAATAAGATTTAAAAATTCGGCTTCAACTATATGAAAATACTTTCATCAGAGCTAGTCCATTTAGGATTTGGAAAATATGTGCGTTCTGACCAAGTTACAGCAGTTATCCCAATAGAAGAAGAACGAGGTCCTGGGCGACGAACCTTTGTTCACATTCAAGGGCAAAGCGATCCAATTATCGCCTCTCGTGCTGAAGATACCATTGTGCGTGATTTAGTACAGGAGCCACGCGAAGTTACCCAAGCACGTCAGCAGCAAGAAATTCTTCAAGATTTATTGGTAAATTTAGCTAATGTTAATTCGACTGTGCGTAGAATTAACCGTGATGAAGGCACTTTGGATCTTGACTTGTTAGAGCGACGAATTAAGCAAGTCCTTGAAAATTAATTGCACAAATCAGCAAACTAAATAACGGAGAAAGATATTGCTGAATACAATTACAGACCAGGTTTCAGTATCAGATACACAAATAAGATCACCAAGATTGTGGATACCTGAACGGGTACTGTTTACACCTGCTGCCTTAAATGAGGTTTGGGGGCAGCAGATTCTTACACGTGTACAGTCACTTAACTTACCAATCGAAGAACTATCACAGAATCGTCTCAAGGGACTGCGCGGTGAGTCCGAGCGGGATACTTACAACATCGCCAAGCGTACTTTAGCAGTGGTTACTGCACCACCCAGTTCTTTTAAACTGAGTCCCATTCCACCTTCTGCGGATTGGCAGTTTCACATTGCTGAAGGTTGTCTGGCTCATTGTCAATACTGCTACTTAGCTGGTAGCTTGTCAGGGCCACCTGTCATCCGTGTTTTTGCTAACTTACCGCAGATATTAGAGAACTTAGCTAACTACGAGCAACCAGGTAAAAACACGAGTTTTGAAGTTAGCTGTTACACAGATCCATTGGGTATTGAGCATCTAACTGGAAGTCTGGCTGAATGTATCCGTTACTTCGGCACTCGTAATAATGCACATTTACGTTGGGTATCGAAATTTGATGCTGTCGATGGGTTACTCGACTTACCACACAATGGGTATACGCGTTGTCGGATGAGTGTTAATGCAGCACCGATTTCTGGCAAGTTTGAAGGTGGCACAGCATCCGTAACATCCAGACTGAATGCATTGCGACGGTTAGCGCTACCATTAGAGCGTGGCGGTGGTGGTTATCCAGTAGGCTTAGTTATTGCGCCAATTATGCCGATAGACGATTGGCAGATGCACTATAGTTCTTTGTTTGACCAGATAAACGAGGCACTGGATTTTGAGTGTAACCTCACTTTTGAACTAATCTCGCATCGGTTTACAGCAGGATCAAAAGAAGTTTTACGAACTTGGTATCCGCAATCAAAATTAGAGATGGATGAGGCAAAACGCAGTGTCAAGCGTAATAAGTTTGGCGGAACTAAGTACGTTTACGACAAGCACACAATGAAGGCGTTGCGTTGCTTTTTTGAGACGGAGATTAGTAGGCGCTTTTCAAATGCAGAAATTCTTTATTGGACTTAACAGGCTACTTTGCTTAAATACAGTTTGAGCAAATTAATTATTGGATAATAGAGGAATCGCATAATATATCAATAAATGCAATCGTTTTCACTTTCTTTAAACACTCTGCGACATCGATCAAACTGACGAGAGTTAGCTCAATCGCTCTACAGATTTACTTAAAACATCTTTAAGTCAGTGAAATCAGCTTCCAAGGAATTATATGCTACCGAATGTTAGGCGTAGGCGTAGCCCGCCGTAGGCATCGCGGACTGTGTTGAAGTGTCTGATGCCAAACTCAAAAAACTGCAAGTCAGTTACCTCATACAAATGAGTGGAGATCAAGCGTAGAAACCTATTCTCTAGAAAAGTTTAGGGGAGCAAATTTTTATTTAAATCATGGTATCGACTATGTATTCTGTTATTCTTTTGACTAATTCTGGCGAATTACCTTATACTTTTTACTATCCCTTCCAATCTGAAGCTCAAAAAATTGTAGATAAAATTAATACTTTCATTAGTAATTCTCAAGAGGAATTGGTTACTGTCACTCAAGACAGATCCATTTCTCTCAATTTAGCTGCCGCTATTTGTTTTATATTTGGTATATTTGGTTTAGGTCTTACTCTTTACTCATATATTTCTACCCTGCCCTAATTGAATCAAGAAATCTTCTCCTATAGCTAACTCAGTTGCTTCAAAGAGCGATCGCCCCATCTTTCTTGTCTCACCACCGCAGCTCAATTGCTTTGACGATAGATTCTGATGCTTGCTCACCTTGCACCAGTTACAATTTATTTTCAAAAAGGGTTAAAGCGAATTATTGTAGAGGATAGGATGGTTTAGTTTATTCTGTGCGAGTGCCACCACAGCTTGAACTAACTCTTCTGGATCGAGGGGCTTGGTAACGTGCCGTTGATAGCCACTGCTTATAGCTCGCTGGTAATCCTCAATTCTGGCGTATGCAGTCAAAGCGATCGCGGGAATCTTTCCTCCTTTTTCAGCGGTTAAAGCACGGATCTGTTTGATCAGAGAATAGCCATCGATCTCAGGCATCCCAATATCACTGACTAAGACATCGGGTTTAAAGGACTCCAAGTTTGCTAATACTTCTGTCGCAGAGGCAACAGTCAGCACTTTTGCTCCGTATTGAGCAAGCAATACTGTTAATAGCTCACGAGCATCGGGATCGTCATCGACTGTGAGAACTCGAATCCCTGTGAGTTCGAGTGCTTGTTGTGGCAACTCATCTGGCTGGTTGATTTCCGGTTCCGCATTCAGCAGTGGCAACTGGACTGTAAAGGTGGCTCCCAAGCCTTCACCAGGACTATCAGCCTTGATGGTGCCGCCGTGCGCCTCAACTAACTGCCGGACGATCGCCAACCCCAATCCTAACCCCCCATACTTGCGAGTAATTGAGACATCTTCCTGACGGAATGATTCAAAAATATACGGGAGAAAGTCTGGATTAATGCCTTTGCCAGTGTCACTAACAATAATCTGTGCCCGATCGCCAACTCGCTCTAGCCTGGTTTCTACTCGTCCTCCCTTGGGGGTAAACTTGATAGCATTGGAAAGTAAATTCCAAACGATCTGTTGAAGGCGGTTGGAATCTCCAGAGACTTGCCCTATATTCGGCAGTACTGAATGCAACACAATTGACTTGGAAAGGGCTGCTGTATTTACCGTGTCGATTGCAGATTCAATCACAAATGCCAAATTTACAGGAGTTGCATCTATGCTGAGTTTGCCGCGCAGAATCTTGGCTATATCGAGCAAGTCATCAATCAGTTGAGTTTGCAGTTTCGCATTGCGTTCAATGGTGGCTAAAGCTTCAGCTGTTTTGGTTTCACTAAATTTGCGGGTTTGTAGCAGTTTTGTCCAGCCGAGAATGGGGTTGAGAGGCGATCGCAATTCATGGGAGAGAATTGCCAGAAACTCATCTTTGATACGATTGGCGCGTTCGGCTTCGGCTCTGGCTGCTTGCTCCAATTTCAACAAGCGATCGCGTTCGATTTCAGCTTGTTTGCGAGCAGTGATATCCTGCACGTTACCTACCATCCGTACTGCATTGCCCGTAGCATTATAAAAAACCTGACCTCTAGCCGCTAACCAGCGAATGCCATCAGGATGTAGAATGCGGTAATCATCTTCATAGTACTCTTGCTGTTGCTGGATGGTGTGACTGACTATTTCATTGGCTGAGGTGCGATCATCTGGGTGCAGGTGGCTTAACCACAGTTCATAGCTGATTTCCTCTATGGTTGGGTCAAGCCCGAACAGATTGTAGTACTCTTCAGATACATGTATACTTTTGTGGGTAATGTCCCAGTCCCATAGTCCCAATCCCGTAGCTTTGTACGCCAATTTCAACCGGGCTTCGCTCTCCTGCAAGAGGAGTTCTATCTTTTTGCGATCAGTGATGTCTCGCGAAATCAATAAGATTCGTTCCAACTGCCCGAAGCCATCCAGAATCGGGCTAACAACCACTTCCCACCATTTTGGAGTACCTTTTGCAGTTGGGCAGTATCCGCGAAAAATGTTGACTTCGCCTGCTTTAGCAGCAGCGAGTGCCTGCTCTGCCTGTTGCCGATAGCTGCCTTCCCAGAAACATAGCCATTCAGTATTGAGACAGGAATTTAAGTCGTCAATTTCCATCAAACACAGTCCACCTGTATTCATGTACAGGAGCCGCCCGTCGAGGCTTAATACCTTGATGCAGTCAGAACTGCTATCTAAAATACGGTTTTTAAATTCTTCACTCTCACGCAGAGCTTCGGCTGACCGTTTGCGTTCGGTGATATCTAAATCGATACCAGCCATCTGAATTGGTTGTCCGTGTTGGTCGTAAAATACCTTGCCCTGGCTCAATGCCCAGCGAATCTTACCATTGCCATATACTACTCGAAATTCAATATCATAGTCTTCTCCGTTGGTGACAGCACGATCAACGGCAGCCAACACGCGATCGCGATCGTCAGCGTGCAATCGCGCGGCAAACATCTCGAATGAGCCGTCAAACTCTCCTGCTTCCAGTCCAAATAAGGCTTCCAGGTTGTCCGACCAGGAAATTGTTCCCGTCTGGATATTCCAGTTCCATGTTCCCATCCGAGAAGCTGATAGTGCCAATTGCAGCCGTTCGTCACTCTGCCGTAATTCTGCTTCTACTCGTCTGCGATCAGTCAGTTCATTCTGTGCCTGCTGATAGAGTTCCGCCTGTCGAATTGCAATGCCAACTTGAATCGCCAGTTCTTTAAGCAAGTCAATCTCTAAGGGTTGCCATCTTTTTGGCGCAGCACAGTTGTGAGCAATTAGCAATCCCCAGAAGTGGTTATCATAAACAATCGGCACGACTAGATTAGCTTTTACTTGATACTGAGCCAACAATTCAACGTGGCATGGGTCAATGCTGCTATCTTGAATATCAAATATTGCTGTTATATAACCCTGACAATAGCGTTGGATATAATTTTCGACAAAGGCGGGATCGTTGCTGACAATTTCTTGTGGATTCGATGCAAGGTATTTCTCAGCAAGGCAGGGATCGTACACAGTGGAGTCAAGGAGTGATCGCCACTCTGTCCCAACCGATTCTGCTACTACTGTCCCATCTCCGTCAGGTTTTAACTGAAAAACCAAGACGCGATCGGTGTGCAGAAATTCTCGCACTTCGGTTACAGTTGTTTGAAGAATTTCATCTAGATTTAGCGACTGATGAATTTTTTGGGTAATATGTGAAACTACGCGCTCTCGTTCAATACGCTGTTGTAGTTGGGTGTGTAGCCGCACTGTTTCAATTGCCCCATTGACCGCTGTTTGCAGCTTTTCTGGGGTAATTTGCTCTTTGACAAGATAATCTTGTGCGCCCGCTTTGATCGCTTTAACTGCGATCGCTTCGTTGCCCTGCCCAGTGACAACAATTACAGGTAGGCAAGGCTGTTGCATTGAGGGTTGCAATTGTGCTATAAATTCCAGTCCGTCTAGGTCAGGTAGTCGATAATCAAGCAACACAACATCGGGCTGGTGTTGCTGCCAAAGTTTTAGTCCTTGCTGCCCCAGCGTTGCTTCTAAAAATGTATAGGAATATTCGCGATCGCGCAACAAATACCGCCGATAGAGTTCTCGATCTTCTGGCGAATCATCGACAAATAAGAGAGTGCGCTGTTGCTGAGACATCGTGAATTAATTAATCGAGTATGAGTTAACCCACATTTTGCAGGTTGGCATAGAAAAACTGGTATTTTTCAATCAATGCTAAAACCCCTATTATGCCAGTATTTTAACATACTTGATAGACTTTATTTTGTTGCTCTTTTCATCAGCTTTGCATTAACATCGTTCCTTGGTTTTTATGTAGTATATGTTGCTTATAACCTATTTATAATACTTATATCACTTTTGCTAGAGAACAAGCTATAAATATTCATTCAATAATACAAATTATTTATGAAGAGTATATTTGCTTTATTATTTATTAGAGAAATTTATGTAAACATCTTAAAATCCTTTTTCTCTCTACTTCATAAAGCTTACAATCTGAATGATAAGTTTTTACACAACATGATATTAGCTCCAATTATCCATTTTTACCTTAGGCAAACATATAAGCTGAAATTACTGTGGTCAGGTAGTTTTACTTTTTTAACTTCATCGATAATCTGTGACGTGGAAAAAATATTTGCCAAAAATCCAGGGTTTTTGCTGGATACAGAAAACCGAGTTATGATTTTGGATAAAGTTGAGATTAGACCAATAGCAGATTCCAAGCTTTTGGTGCGTTACGCTATTGCTAACATACCCTACGTGGATTTCAAAAATATAATACTAGTCCTATAGCAATAGTACTCTTAGTTAAGGCTAGAAAATAAAAATGTCTAGATTAGTTTTCATTCCTTAACCCAATCTATGAATATTCTTAACCGAGCAATATTGAGTTCTATAGAATTAATAAGCACAAAAAATAACATGATTCTTAGTATTTTTGCTATCAATACAGAAAACTCTGAAAAAGAAATAAGTACTCAACACGTTGTTAGATATCGTGAAAAAATATAAGCTTTTTTTACATATCTACGAAAGCGGTCAATCCACTAAGTTCAGTTAATTTCTTTGTTGGCAAAAACTCAGTTTTCAATATCTAACTGAAAAACGATGAGACAATTGCGCGAACTCTGACTCATGACTAATCCTTTGGATAATCAGGTAGCGTCGTCACTTGAAACCAATATTCCACGAGCATCTGAATATCTCGTTTGAGTTGAGCAAAATTAATTGGCTTAACAATATAACTGTTGACACCATATTGATAACATACTTCGATATCTTTGGGATTGTTAGAGGTAGTAAACACCACCACCGGAATCATCTTCAAGTTGTCATCCTGTTTAATCCGGCGTAACACTTCTCGTCCATCGGTTCCGGGCAGGTTCAAGTCAAGCACAATCAAGCCGGGTCGGGGCGCACTTTCGCGCTCCACATAACTGCCAGTTCGATAAAGAAACGCCAAGGCTTGTTCGCCATTCACACATCGCTGAATGGCGAACGCAATGGCAGAGCGTCCTAGAAATCGTTGCAGTGTCTCAAAGTCTTCGTTGCTATCCTCCACAATTAAAAGTAGTGGCATTTCCTGGATATGGGAGGCTGAAATCTGAGTCATGTATTTGCCTCCGCCGACAGGGTGAAGTAAAAGGTACTGCCTTCAGTGAGGGTAGATTCTACCCAAATTTTACCACCGTGACGTTCGACAATTTTGCGGGCAATGGTTAACCCTACCCCAGTCCCACCGCCAAAGTCATCCCGTCCATGTAAGCGGCGGAAGATTTGAAAGATTTTGTCGAGATACTCTTGGGCGATACCAATGCCGTTATCACGAACATAGAAAATCAAAGAAGTAGAAGCAACTTTTGTTTCTCCATTTCCTTCGATAAAACCAATTTCTACCCATTTTTCAGGTTTATCGTTGTATTTAATGGCGTTGCTAACTAGGTTGGTGAAGAGTTCATTAATCTGAGTGCGATCGCATTGAATGCTCTTAAAAGGTTGAGGAATGCGAAACTCAACTTTGCTCTGCGGTCGGG
The DNA here is from genome assembly GCF_036917515.1 of Nostoc sp. Classification (GTDB taxonomy): domain Bacteria; phylum Cyanobacteriota; class Cyanobacteriia; order Cyanobacteriales; family Nostocaceae; genus Nostoc. The sequence continues at coordinate 38,562 of NZ_JBALDE010000176.1, forward strand.
CAATAGTCAAGGTGGTGATTACCTGCGGGACTAACTCGTTTAAATTCACTGGTTGCCGGATCAGTTCGGCGCGTCCCAACCGGGAGAAATGGAGGAGTGAATTTATCAGGTCTTCCATCCGTTGGGTCAGCCGCACCAGGGTTTGGAGTTTGGCAATTCCTTCGTTATCCAGTACGTCTGCATAGTCCTCCATTAAGAAGTTAGCGTAGTTATGAATGCCCCGCAGCGGTTCTTTCAAGTCATGGGAGGCAACGTATGCGAAAGAATCAAGTTCTTCGTTACTCCGTTGTAATTCAAAATTCATTGATGCCAGTTTGTCCGCTTGCCGCAACACCACGCCGACAACCAGGCTTCGCAGTTCAATAACCGTTTCAACTTCACAGGGTTTCCAGGGTAAGGCAGACCCTTGCACCGTTTCTTGCCATAATTCAAAGGATTTGCGAGGAGACATTTTTAAACTGCCATCTGACAAAACTTCCACAGGCTTGTTGGGGTTGCCACCCCAATTTACAGTTTGAATTATCTCTGGACGAAACCAGAGAATGTAATTGTGATGAACTCTAGAAATTTCCAGGGCTAAAACGCCACTGGCGATCGCTTTATATGACTCGGCAGCAGGGTAATCTTTAATGAGCGATCGCGTCTCAAACAAATTATGAGACAGGTGAGGTTTAATCCAATCAAGTAAGGCGTGAACCTCCTCCTCTGATGGCGTTTTACCCAGTCTAATACACTGGTTGCCACTGCATATTACCGCTCCTGTGGCGCTGGTCAGATTGAGTAATTGAGATTTCAGTTGTACCATCCCATCCAGAAAATACTCAGCTTTAGACAACCCTTCCACAAATTGAGTTTGCAGTGATTTCAATTGCCTTTTATAATCAATGTCTTCACTCGCTTCTTTATTTGCCAGTTCCACAGACATCACCTGTCCAATGAACTCGCAGATAGTGCGGGTATTGTAAGGAACATATTTAGGCGAGGAATGATGACAGGCAATTAATCCCCAAAGCTTTTGATCCTGTATCAGGGAAATAGACATCGAGGCAGTCACGCCCATATTTTTCAGATATTCTAGATGTAACGGAGAAACACTGCGTAACACCGATAAACTCAAATCGAGCGGTTGATTTGTCAACGGATTATTTGCTGGAATTAAGGTAACAGGATGGTAGCTGGCATCTGGAATCAGCCGCAGCCAGTTGACGGTGTATAGGTGTCTGGCTCGCTTGGGAATATCAGAAGGCGGATAGTGTAAATCCAAATAGGGTGTTTCTTGATTAGTGTCTTCAGCAATTACCTTGCCTGCCCCTTCCCGATCAAATCGATAGACCATGACGCGTTCAAAACCAGTGATTCGCCGGACTTCTGTAACCACAATCTGGCACATTTCCAGCAGTGTGGGTGCTTTCTGAATGCAGGTAATGGTTCCTCTTACCTGTTGAGAAAAGTCAAAAAAGTTTGTTTTACCCTTTGTTTTTTTCGGTTCTAATTCCAGAATAATGATATTATTTAAACGATGTATAATGCCATCAAAGTAAATTGATTTATTCAGATATTTCATGGACAGGTTGAGGGGATTAACACTTTCAAAATCCTCTGCCAGACATTGTTGAATCAGCTTAATCTGCTTGACGTCGAGTAAATCTGACAACGACTTGCCCAACAACTCTTCAGGTTGACGACCAACAACTTCTTGGGTGTTGCTGCTCACCTGAAGGATTTCCAGAGTAGGATCTTGCATAACCAGTAAAACCCCGTGAGGCTGGATCAGGTTGGGAATGTGGATTGGTTCGCGATCGCAGTTTGTCAAATCAATGATCTCATTAGTCATTCTCAGTTTCTCAAACTCCTCATTAGAACTTTGGCAGAAATCAGAAATGTTGAATATGTAGTCAAAACGGAGATTTACTAAGTCAAATTATTTCTTTTTAGCTGTTTAGCTTTTTAATTATATTGAACTGACTAATAGAACTTTATCTAAAATATACACATTTTAAATAGATGCTTTAACTATAGCAATCCTAAATCAATTCGTGAGCAACAAGCCCCTGACTTTTCCAATAATTCGGGGATCTGCAGGTTAAAATTTGACTGTTTCAGCTTTAATAGCAGGCTCTAGCTTCTATTCTTGATTTAATGTTTCAATCAACAAATCTACCTGTTGTTGTCGCTGCTGCAAAAAACCTTCGCACTGACGCAAATACTCCACAGCAGTTGCAAATTGGTCAAACACAGCTTCCAATTCCAACTCACCCGCCTCAATGCGAGTAATAATTCCCTCTATCTCAGCAACCTTCGCTTCATAATTCCAACCCTCCTCAGAACTAGAAGCACCCTTACGTTTAATCATTCAACTTTTGGCGTCCTTGGCGTCTTGGCGGTTCGTTCACTTCCACAACCTTCACTTTAACCCCACCCTGCCCTAATTGAATCATTAACTCTTCCCCCACAGCCAACTCCGTTGCCGAACGAGCGATCGTTCCATCTTCTTGCCTCACCACCGCATAACCACGCTGTAACACCGCTTTCGGGTCAAGACTAGCCAACTTTTGCCGCAATAATTCTAAATGCTGCGTTGCTTGCTGCGATCGCCCCGTTATAATTTGTACCAAATGCTGACGCTTCCAAGCTAACTTTTCCACCTCCTGTTGCACTTGCCGATCTAACCGCAAACGTCGCAAACGGTTCCCTAATACTTGCAGTTCATTCTCAGCATTTTCTCTAAAGTCATGTACCGCCTCATGTAAAGCGACAACTCGCTGGCGATGCTCAGTATACAACTCTGAAAGTGCTGGTACAACTCTTTCCGCTGCCGCAGTGGGTGTATGCACACAGACATCTGCAACTAAATCTGCTAAAGATTCATCTCGTTGATGGCCGATACCAGTAATTACAGGAATAGAACAACTAGCAAGCGATCGCACCACTCGTTCATCATTAAAGCAAGCCAACTCTTCCACTGCGCCACCACCCCGCGATAAAATTAGCACTTCGGCGCGTCCATCTCTTTCCACCCGTTCAATTGCTTTAACGATAGATTCTGGCGCTTGCTCACCTTGTACTGTTGCTGGAGAAAATAAAACCTGTAAACCTGGATACCTTTGCTTCAGGGTTTTTTGAATATCACCCCAAGCAGCAGCCGTTGGTGAAGTGACGACAGCGATCGTTTGGGGGTGAGTAGGGAGCGATCGCTTTCTTTGCGCGTCGAACAACCCCTCAGCCAGCAAGCGATTTTTGAGTTGTTGATAGCGCAGTGCCTGTAAACCAACACCAGCAGGTAAAGTCTGCCAAACTGATAACTGATACTCTCCTCGTTGCGGATACAAGCGAATACTGCCCAAAATGATTATCTGCTCACCAGGAACAGGTATCTGAGCGAGTTTTGGCAATTGGCTATTCCATACTACACACTTAATTCCAGCAGTGCGATCGGGATCTTGCAGCGTAAAAAATAACCCACTACGATGGTGGTTAGCACTGGAAACTTCGCCAGTTACCCAAACTTGCCGTAATTGTTTATCTTGCTCTAACAGCAAGCGGATATAGTCAGTTAATCCAGATACTGAAAGCGCTGTATCGAGAATCAGAGAGTCGGAAAGGTCGATCATCAAAGATGCCTGAAAGCATTTGTGCTGGAGAGATTCTAGCATTTTAATCAAAACCAAAGGCTAACTCAGTAAACGCTTCAATCTTTTGTAAACATCATCATCATTACGCTTACCGACTAAAATCACTTCTATTAAATCTTGATCGGGAAAATACCTATAAATAATTCGATATTCACCACTATCAACTCGATATAAACCCTGATAACCAGATAGCTGCTCACTATCAGCGGGTAAAGGCTCAACATTCAAAGCCAAAACCTTTTTTGCAATCTGTGCTGCTATTTTCGGCTGTAAACCGTTCAGAAAATCAAGAACAGTTGCTAGACCATCAAGCTTCGCCATTAGCTAAATGCTCTAGTGCAGATGTAAAAGCCTCTGTACCAATCATTTTAGACTGACTCAGAGCAACTTCAGCGGCTTGACCAAAAACCATATCCTCTAATTCTTCCAGCCGATTAATTAATTTTTGGTAGCTTTCGGCTGAGATAATCACATGGCTAGGCCGTGATTGCTTAGTTAGTAGAACTGGCTCAGTAGCAGCCTTATCAAAAACCTCACCGTGTTTGTTACGAGCATCAGTCAAAGTGTAGGTCTGCATAGTAATTGTGACTATTTTAGACATTTTGACTATATTTTACAAGATAAATCTTCTCACCTCAATTCTGGATCAAGATAATACAGTGTTCATTATTGAATGTTAGATTTTCCAGTGGGTATTAAAGCAATAGGTGATTAGGCTATTTAGTTTAATCCTTCAAAGACTGGAGTAACTGGCTAGGACGTGCCATCTTTACAGCAAGATAAACATCGGGATAGTGAACAAATATATAGTGTTCATACTTGTACCAATGCATTTCACCCTTTTCTTTGTTACAAACCTCACAAATGACCCATAAATTCTTGAATTCCATTGATAACCAAGGATACTGTGACCGAGGTAGTTTGTGATCTATGTTCTTACCACCTTTATCAGAGTAGTGAGAGCCACAAATTGGACAGTACCAGTTGGAATTTTCTCTCACCCAATCTTTACTTTCTTGAGTTGTTCCACACTCAAAATGTCCATTAACATATCGCCAGTAATCGAATTTTCTATAATTTTCAAAATCTTGATTAGTTAGTCTGTTATATCGCTTGCTACCAATTTTATCCGCAAGCTCAAATAATTCTTTAAGTTCTTTATCTTTAAGGCTCATTGTCTTTCTCACTAAAATTTTACAGTTCTATATGACTTTTGATTAGATTTCTTCTGATATCTTTTGCTAGTCTCTTTACTGAAATCAATAAATTCTATTTCTGTATCAGGAAATTGCTTATCTATTTCGTCTGAAATCTCATTTACTTCTCTAGAGAAGTTTTGATTAAAATTTTCTATCTCTTTTATCGTGAGGTATTTATTTCCAATACGATCAACCTCTAAAAATAATTCCTCAAGTGTTAAATCTTCAACTTGATATCTATTTAAAATTTCCTCTATTTTTTGATAAAGATTAATAATATTATTCCATCCAATATTTTTATAAGATTTTTCTTTTAATAAAAATTGATCTTCTTTGTGAAGCTTACTTCGACTCTTTGAGTTAGCACGTTGAACATCACGATAACTCATTCCTTTAAAATTTCTTTTTTTCCCCTTTTTGTCAGTCATAGAGTCAGTCCTTTAGCCTAGCGTCCATTTAAAAAAAGTAATAACTGCTTTGCGAATCTCACTATCTTCATATTGGAGAATTTTTTTAGTATTCATAGCTAGCTGAAGCCTAATTTGATCAACTAAATTTTTCATAGCTTTATTGTCTTTTTGAAGTTGCTCATTTACTTCTGTTAAGTTTTTATTTTGAGAATATATTGTCTTGATTTCAACTTCTAAAATATTATTTCTCTGAGACAAGCCTTTAATTTCAGCTTCGTATTTTTCCCTTTCCTGTTTTTGATACTTTTTAACTTGGTCAATTTTGGCAGCATACTCCTGCTCCTTCAACTCAATCTTTTTAGTTTTTTTCGTTACCAGAGCTTTCTGAGCAGCTTGAAGACGCTGACGCTTAATTAGTTCAGAACCAGCAAAAAGCGAAATAGCTCTGCGAATGGTAATCTCATCAGGATTGGTACTAAAGTCAATTACTTCCAAAGCACGCATAGCATCTGCTTTTGTCCATGCCTCACTTTCAAGTAGCTTAATAGCCTGTGACTTATTCACGTTTGCTTAGAATAATAATTGTAATTTATATTACATTTATATCAGTATATAATTTCAATGCCAACAGGCTTTCTTCAACAAGGACGCTAACTTTACTAAACTTATCGATGCCGGAGAATACTGCGGTTTATGTTATAAGTGAGTAAGATTCAACGGTTTTATTGATTGATCGCGCCACCTTATACTAAGCTTTATATCTCTCCAAAATCAAGCAGTCTAACTATGTACACTGCGTAAGGTGAGTTTTTTAGGTAATTTTTTCTTTGAAAACCCTTGCTTACCCAGCTAAAAAAAGCTATCTCTGAATGCAAGTTGGTATCATTGTGCAAGACTACCCTAATCTGGTAGCGATCGAGTTACGATCTTGTCACACCCTTTTTTTGATTTGAGAAGTCCTATTCCAGAATTTTCTGGTTAAAATAGTATATCTGTTCTACTCAAACTCCAAAACCAACACTCCTTAAAACCATATATTTAGAGGCATTAGAGACAGGAATGGCTATCAACACCGATACTTCAGGCAAGCAAAAAGCGCTGACTATGGTGCTCAACCAGATTGAGCGCAGCTTTGGTAAAGGAGCAATCATGCGCTTGGGCGATGCCACCCGGATGCGGGTGGAAACGATTTCCAGTGGGGCGCTCACCCTAGATTTAGCATTGGGTGGTGGTTTACCCAAGGGGCGGGTAATAGAAATTTATGGCCCAGAAAGTTCTGGTAAGACTACAGTAGCACTACATGCGCTCGCCGAAGTGCAAAGAAATGGCGGTATTGCTGCCTTTGTTGATGCTGAACACGCCCTAGACCCTACTTATGCTGCGGCATTAGGTGTAGATATTGACAATCTGCTGATTTCCCAACCTGACACAGGCGAATCAGCTTTGGAAATTGTCGATCAGCTCGTTCGTTCTGCTGCGGTTGATATTGTAGTTATAGACTCAGTAGCAGCGTTGGTTCCCCGTGCTGAAATTGAGGGCGATATGGGTGATGCTCACGTTGGTCTGCAAGCACGGTTAATGAGCCAAGCTCTACGTAAGATTACTGGTAATATTGGTAAATCCGGTTGTACAGTAATTTTCATCAACCAGTTGCGGCAAAAAATCGGTGTTACTTACGGTAGCCCAGAAACCACAACTGGTGGTAATGCATTGAAGTTTTACGCTTCGGTGCGCTTGGACATTCGCCGAATTCAAACCTTGAAAAAAGGTACAGATGAATTTGGTAATCGTGTAAAAGTCAAAGTCGCCAAAAATAAAGTAGCGCCGCCTTTTAGAATAGCGGAATTTGACATTATTTTTGGTAAAGGTATTTCTACCTTGGGTTGTCTTGTTGACTTAGCAGAAGAAACTGGCATTATTGTCCGCAAAGGAGCTTGGTATAGTTACAATGGCGATAATATCTCCCAAGGACGAGATAACGCCATTAAGTATTTAGAAGAAAAGCCTGAATTTGCTGAAGAAATTAAGAAACTAGTGCGTGAAAAGCTAGATAAAGGCGCTGTTGTTTCTGCTAACTCCGTAGCTAAAGCCAGTGACGAAGATGAAGAGGAAGAAGTAGATTTAGAGCCAGAAGAATAAGGAATTTGGATTTATTAATCTGCAATTGCTAATAGATGGTGCGTTACAAAGACAGCTAACGCACCTTATTTTTTTGAATCGAGATTTGGATATTGTTAAATACAAGCTCAAATCCAGATAGTGAATAGCTTTCAACTGACCTTCACATCCTACTTGATATTTGGACGTAGGAGTAGCTCGCACTTCTCTACGAGAGGCTGCACGTAGCTTGCTTCCACGTTCGCGTAGCGTGCCGTAGGCAAGTGGTACGACTTGACTCAGTAACCATCGTAGACATCACACTGGTTTGTCACCAATGAACCTATGAATTAAAACTTGACAGACTACTATTAGAGAAAAATGAAAAATACTGGATCGGGGTTTCAGCCTTAGATTGACACTAATGACCAGCTATATGGTAATATTTCATGGCATTATGCTAAAAAACTTTGTTTATAATCAAAGAGTAGCCAACCCATGAGTTTAGCTGTAATTAAGTTCTCTTCAGAAGAGTGCGGCATCTGCCATAAAATGTCTTTTTATGACAAAAAAGTGGCTGAAGAACTGGGTTTAGAGTTTATCGATGTAAAGATGCAAGATACAACTGCTTACCGCAAGTATCGCAAGGTTTTATTGACTCAATATCCCGATAAATCAGAAATGGGATGGCCTACTTACATTATCTGCAATTCTCCAGAGGGGGAATTTCAAATTGTTGGTGAAGTAAAAGGAGGTCATCCCAAAGGGGAGTTTAGAAGCCGTCTGCAAGAAGTTCTGGCGTTGCATAACAAAGGGATGAATTGAGGTGTTCTACTGTGCAGTGTCCATACTGTGAGTCTACGGAGATCAGAAAAAACGAAAAGCGGCGAGGTAACACAATTAGATATGTGTTAAGTGTGGTCGTCAATTTATTGATGTTTATAGTCCACCAAGAGGTCCTCAAATCAGGTAAAACAAGAATGCCTAAAAGCCGACGTTAATGGTATGGGGCTGCGAGCCATTGAGCATGACAAAGGTGTTGATCATACAACTGTAATTTACTAGCTAAAACAAATCAATGAGCAACTTCCAGATACACCACTAACACCCGAGATACCAACGGTTGGCGAGTTAGATGAACTGGAAACTTTTACCAGTTCAAAAAAACAAAATTTGGTTGTCGACGGCTGTAAATCACTTTCGTGTTGGCGAAGCCTCTCGAAGAGAAGGTATTCTAACTTGGGTTTTAGGAGATCATAGTGCCGAAACATTTCAACCTTTGTGGTCGGAAAGTTTGCTGTTGGCAATATTATTTCTACGTCACAGATGGATGGAAAGTTTATGCCAGTTTTATTCCACCAGCAGACCATATGATCAGCAAGATATATATTTTACTCAACTCACGATCGCACCCGACACCCCATTCATAGATCCATTTACAGAAGAATGCTGAACAGAATCGGCTGCTAAAGAATTGGTAACTTTGGAATTGTCTAGTACGCTTCGCTTTTTCTTGGTATTACCTCGTCTAGCACCACCCGCCATCTCATATTCTGGGCTGGTTTTACCGTAACGGCTGCCAACTCCTAGTAACATTTTTTCTGACATCGTTATTACAGCCTGTTCGGCGTTATTCACATCATCTGTGAGTTTGTCAATAGTAGATAATGCAGTGTTGTAGGCAGCAAGCTTAGACCGGAGATCGTTAATTGTCATGGTGTAAGCTTGTATAGTCAATCCTTCCCCAAAGTCAAGTTCTACACTGATAGATTGTAAACTTTCAATCCGGCGATCAGCTCGTTCTAAAACGCTGGAATTTCTTTTACGACGTGCCATAATGCATCTTTGCTATTAATTTATTAGTACTGTTTTATACCAAAGTATTTCTGATTGTCATGGGAAAATATAACAAATCAGTCACGATCACATCTTTAATAGTTTAGTTAATTTCACTTAGACTATATTTTCTCCCAGGTATTAAATAGATTCATAATTTAATTACAACAATTGCTGCAATAAAACTTAAGCCTTTCTTATATATGGAAGAACATTTGTTGCAAAGTATTAAACAATTGCTGCAACGATTTATACATTTGCAAGAAAACTTAAGCCTTTCTTATATATGGAAAAGCATTTGTTGCAAAGTATTAAGCCTTTGCAGCAACGACTTATACATTTGCAAGAAAAACTTAAGCCTTTCTTATACATGAAGTAATCTTAGCTGCAAAGGTTTAAATTTTCACAGTCTCAAGCGTAGGAGCGTAGGCGTAGCCCGTCGTAGACATCGCTTTTGCTTGTTGTCTGAGATAATACCTCTGAATCAATTCACATCTTTTCACTATAATTTGACAGTAATCTGTTCACAGACGACATCTTTACCGGAGAGTTGTTGCTCTACGAGTTCCCGATTTGATATTAGAATTAACTCTATCGCTTCCCGTAGACTTTCTCTAGCTTCTTCCAAAGTTATCTCTTGGACATTTGCACCAGGTAACTCTTGAACGTAGCCAATATACCAATCATTTAACTGTTCATATACAGCAGTAAAAGAATTTTCCATACCTAACCTCAAAGACCTCAATTAAAATCTATAACTAGATTAGCTTTTGCATTCCAGCCACAACAATTTCTACCAGGTTATCTGATAAAGTTAGAAGCGGCTTTTGGAGTCCCCATTCTTTAACTTTACTTGCTGAAACGCCATGAAGCGTTGCATTCTGCAGAACTTTTGCGAGTCTTACAACTTCAACCCAGTTAGAAATAGGTTGAGATTTAACTATCCAATGTTCGATGATTTCTTGATCTCCATTTCCAAGACTGAGAAAATCTGCAAGTGCGCTCTTTCCTTCAATTGATGGATAATATGAAAAGCTTATGAGATAAAGTTTGAAGAGCTTTATGGTAAAAAAAGATAAGTTTATGAGGCTTATTCTAACAGCTTAATAGCTGTTTATATCGCCCAGTCAGAATTACTAAACTGCAAGTTTTTTTAAATTATATTGCTCAATTGAGACCAGGTTACGTCCGAGATTTATAGTTTTCAAAACAGCGAACTTGAATTAGCGCCATATTTAGAGAAACTTTAATCTTGGAGGAAAATACAGTTATGGTTACAAACGCCTACAGTTACAACGGAAATCTTAGTGATTTTGCAACTGCTATTCAGGGCAGGTACAATGAAGGATACGACTTAGTTGATGTTGAATACGGCAATGGTACTTGGTTTGGGGTTTTTCAAGACAAACCAGATGGTAACGCTTATAACTACACAGGTAAGTTTGGTGATTTTACAACTGCTATTCAGAGCAGGTACAATCAAGGATACGATTTAGTTGATGTTGACTACGGCAATGGTACTTGGTTTGGGGTTTTTCAAGACACACCAAGTAATAGTGCTTATAACTACAATGGAAATCTTGGTGATTTTACAACTGCTATTCAGGGCAGGTACAATCAAGGATATGACTTAGTTGATGTTGAATACGGCAATGGTACTTGGTTTGGGGTTTTTCAAGACAAACCAGGTGGTAACGCTTATAACTACACAAGTAGTCTTAGTGATTTGACAACTGCTATTCAGAGCAGGTGGGATCAAGGATACGACTTAGTTGATGTAGAATACGGTAATGGTACTTGGTTTGGGATTTTTCAAGACACACCAGGTACTAGTGCTTATAACTACGCAAGTAATTTTAGTGATTTTACAGCTGCTATTCAGAGCAGGTGGAATCAAGGATACGACTTAGTTAATGTAGGATACGGCAATGGTACTTGGTTTGGGGTTTTTGAGCAATAAATAGCTTTAGTTTTATATCACTGTGTGATATTTATAGCAGTTTTCAATTGAACGGAATACACCCTTTGAAAATTAAAGTTAGAGTAGGGTAGCACAGTTAGTTGTACTACCCTTGCAAATTGCTGTAAGCCTGGTATGTAGCAGGGCGCTGGTTAAAAAGAATCGCATTTTTGATGTTTTATTAAACTGTCACTCCCTCCAACTCTTCATCTGTCAACTCATACAATTGCCGCAACTTATCTAACTTCTCATCATCAGCTTCCCAGAAACCCCGCCCATGCGCTTCCAACATTCTCCCTAAAATATTGCGAAAAGCTTCAGGATTTGCTTTGCGTAATTTATCCGCCATCTCTGCATCTAATGCATAAGTATCAGCGGCTTGGTCATAAACCCAATCATCGCTAAAATCGGCAGTACCACCCCAACCAATCAACGCTGTCATCCGTTGGGAAATTTCAAAAGCACCACCAGAACCTTGATTCACCATCGCTTGCGCCCATTTGGGATTTACCAACTTAGTGCGGTATTCCATTCGCAGCAAATCATCTAACTTGCGCGGTGTAGTATCCTTCGAGAAACTTTCCACAAAACTGGTTGTAACCTTCTTACCACCTTGTTTTTCTGCTGCCTTTTTCAAACCGCCGGTATTAGCGTAATATTCTTGAATATCAGTTAAACCATATTCTACCGAATCGATTTCTTGAACAATGCGATCGCTAGTTTTTAACAACGTATTCAACACTTCTGGTCTAGCTTGACCTTTATCTTCTCTCCCGTAGCTAAATACATTGCGACTTTGCCAAGTATTACCTAACTCCTCGCCAGATTCCCAGTTACCATCCACAACTTGATCATTCACCAAAGAACCAAAATCACCCGCCGGATTAGAAAACAATCTCGCCGATGCATTTTCCACACCTTGGGCTTTTAAAGCTAAAGCGTGTTTCCTAATAAAATTCTGATCATCCGCTTCATCAGCATCAGCCGCCCGTTGAAATAAATCATCCAACAATTCGATAATATTGACAAAACTATCCCGGAAAATCCCAGACAAATTACCTAACACATCAATGCGGGGATGTCCAACCTCCGCCAACGGCTTCAATTCATAACGAACAACTCTACCAGTTCCTTCCTTAACAGGTTCAGCTCCCACCAATTCCAACAAAATCCCCAAAGATTCACCCTTAGTTTTAATCGCATCTAATCCCCACAACATCACCGCCACCGTTTCTGGATATTTCCCATGTTCATCCAAATGCTGGGCGATAATTTTTTGAGCAATTTCCCGTCCCCGTTCATAAGCAGCAGGTGAAGGCATCCGATAAGGATCTAAAGCATGAATATTTCTCCCAGTCGGTAAAACACCAGCCCCATCCCGCAACAAATCCCCACCAGGCATAGGCGGAATATATTCCCCATTCAATCCCCTTAACAAATTCGTTAACTCATCCGTAGATTGCATTAACAAATCCCTTATTAGTTTTTCCTCTTCTTCTCTTTCTTGGTTTATTCCTTCCTCCTCCCCAAAATATGCCTCCAAATAAGAAGCCAATTCCTCTTCATTCGGTGCTTCCCCCAAAGTATGCAACCCAGCAGAAAACAACCGATTTTCTAAAACCTGCAAATATTCATACAACTCCACTAAATAATCATCAAAAGCATGACCGCTAAACATCCGCACATTTTCTGGAGTAAACGCAATCCCCAACCGTTTAGCATCCTCAAACGGACAATCTGCATCTAAACCAGAGTCCACAATTTTTTTACAAATCCCTTCCTTCAAAACATAATTCTTTTGTGGATCTTCGCGATACTCCGAAATCAAATCACGCAATGCCACCAATTCCTTATACAAACCTGCACGACCATAAGGCGGTACATTGTGAGAAATCAACACACCATAACCGCGACGTTTTGCCAATATTGATTCAGACGGATTATTCGCCGCATATATATATAGATTAGGCAAATTTCCTAACAAAATATCCGACCAAGAATAACCCGTATTACCCAACGGAGAACCAGGCAACCATTCTACCGTCCCATGCATTCCAAAGTGAACTACAGCATCAGCTTGAAACTCATTTTGTAACCATTTATAATAAGCAGCATATTGCGGATGTGGTGTTAAATCTCGTTCAAACATTAAGCGCATCGGGTCGCCTTGTATTCCCAAAGGTGGTTGTACACCTATCCAGACATTTCCTAATTGCACACCGCCAATTTGAAATTCATCGCCATAAGTTTTAATACCAGTTCCCGTGAGAGATTTCCATTGTTTCTCGATGCGGGAGGTTTGCAGATATCCCAGCCATTTTTCTAAAGTACGGGCATTAACAGACGTAGGGATATTTTTTGTATCATCAATTTCATCCGCCTCTTTCAAAGAGTGAATCAATTCTTCCCCATCATCAGGTAAATCTCCCACGGTATAACCTTGTTCTTTGAGTGCATGGAGAAACTTCAGCAGACTACGCGGCACATTTAATAATGCAGCTGTACCGACAGCACCATAACCTGGGGGAAACCCATATAAAATAATGGTAATCTTGCGTTCTGATGCAGGTTTTTGCCGTAAAGCTACCCAACTTTTCACCCTACCAATTAATCGCTCCACCCGTTCGGGAACCAGATAAATATTTTCGCCCACCAAGCCACCAAGGGGAACAGTATCAATAGCGCCATCCAATTCTGGTAATGCGTACAACACGACACTTTGCAATCCGCCGACACCTTGGCGCGTCCACGAGGAAATATCTTGAATTAATAATGGCGCAGCAACAATATAAGGTACATTCTTGGCAGTGAGGATGCGCTTTGCTACTTCTATTTGACGCCCAGCTTCCATTGAACCAGCCGGGCCACCCACTAGAGGAAAGCCAATTGTGGAAACGATCGCATCTACTTTTACTGCTTCACTTGATAGTGAGGGAGTTTCTATATTACCTAATTGTCGTTGCTGAATTTCATAGTCGGTTGTCATCAAATCTCGTACCGCCACGTGTCCTTCTACGCCGTTGATGAAAATGGGTAAAGGAGTTAACCCAGCTTTTTCAAAACTGCGAATTAGTTGGGGAATGTAAGGTTGTTTGGTGATGACGTGTTTTCGGTAGAGGAGAATTCCGATAACTGGGGGGACGGGATTAGGGGAGGAGACGCGATGAATCGCGTCTCTACAATGGGTTTTATACCATTCCAAATACTCGCGGGGCGATTCAAAAAACCCTGGATAGTCGGGATGGAGTAATCCAATGTTGGGGGTTTCGACTATCGGGGGAATGTCGCCGACTTTTAAACCTAAGTATTTTTCTGCTAGTGTCCAGAATAATGAAGCGACGTTTTCTGAACCGCCAGCATTCCAGTAACCGTAGATAATTAACCAGTTGCGTAAGTCTTGGACTTTTTGCACTGGCACATATTTCAGTAGTTTGGGGCCAATTTTTAAGAAGCTGATGTAACCAGCGAGTTTGTCTTCTTCTCGTCCATTACTAAATTTGTCGAGGATGAATTTAACTGGTTTGGGCATTCCTTTGGGTTTGTCGCCAATGGCAAAATCACCCACTTTGGTTAAACTTATCAATTCCAAGGCTGACTCAAAGACTAGACGGATGGGAATTTGGGAAATGCGATCGCGCAACCACACAACCTGGTCATAATCAAATAGTAGGCTACCAAAAAACACATCAGCGCCATCAAGTGCCGCTTCTACCTCAGTGCGTTTGTTGGTAAGATCGCGATCGCTAAATACCCGAATATCCAACTCAGGACAGCGAGAGTTAGCCAAAAAGGCTGCTTTTCTGTACAAGTCAGCGTTGAATGATTCAAACCCAGCAATCAAGACGATGCGTTTCATGCCTGTAAGCTACGAAATATTTCTTTACTTAAATTTTAAACGTGCTTTCAGGCTGATTGTTAAATATCTACCCACAGATTCCGGTCAGTAATTCCTTGAAGGGGTTAGAACTTCACTATCACCACTGCCTTTTAGATATTTTGATTTTAAAAAAGTTGTGATATGTTGAGTCAAATTAAGTGCTTCATTGAACTCTTTTGACTGCTGTAGCGCTTCGTATAGCAAACGAATTTTTTGTGCTGACAAGTTTGTGAATGTACGCAACTCGGTAATATCTAATCTCCGGTTAAACTCATTAGCAGTATGCCGCCATTGATGTAGAAGCGAAAACAACTCTCTATCTTGACGCTCTGCAAAAACATCAGATGCAATCGCGGTTTCCGTCACTGATATAATTAATCGCGGAAAGACTATTGGTCGTCCCGGCTTATGTGAGTTGGGATTGAAGCGGCTATCAGATAGAATTACCTCATTTGATCTGCACTCATTCAGTAAGGCACGCAGAAATTCTATCCTCTTTTCGTTCGCTGATGCCCATCGTTCGCCAAAAATCCCAGTAATTGTTGCTAATAATCCCAGACCTGTTAGTATTGGTTCCAAATTTTTTTCATCTCTAGTCCACCAGAAGGCAGCTAGAATAAATCCCAGAAGTAAAGGGAAAAACGTGATAAAGGTCACTAGGTTTTTCATACTCATCTCACATCTTACCGTTTAGACCATATATCATTCGCTACAGAAGAATTATTGTTAATTCCTGAAGAGTCAGGGGCAAGTAAGATTAAATCCATGCCAAATCCATTCTTTAAACGTGGTTCCAATACTGTGTGTAGCCTATCAACCAGCACCAGATTACTGTCTGATATAGTTTGCTCGATGCCATTAGAAGTATATTTCCGAGTTAAATATAAACGAATGGTATCTTGGTCTTCAAAATTTATTACCGATCGGTCAGGTAACATGACCTCAATTTTATTTCCAGTTAGGTTACGATACAGGATTTTTATCAAAATTCCTCTATTAGTTTCTACGGTACCATCAAAAAATACACTATTTAAGTCGATATGTAAGTCAGTATTTTGTAGCAATGCACTGGTGACAAACTCTTTAAACGATCTAGTCTTCGCGTATTCTTTCGCCGCATTTTGTGCCGCTTCTTCGCTTAATTCTTCAGTGATAGCTACTTCTAATAGTAGCCTATCTTTACTTCGCATTAGTTTAGAAAGAGTTTGCAAAAGTTCTGTATCTTGTTGGAAATTAGCTAATGTGTTCCCCAATAGCGAAAATAGCACGGGACTGTTATTGATAACTCTATCTAGTAGTTTTCGTAACTCGTCAACATTTCTCTCAATTGAGAAGTCAACTTGAATTGGCAACACATGGCTACCTTGCAATTGCGAGCCTCTCGTTGCCCGTTGTACACCTAACCTTAACATCTCCGAACTCATATCAACTGGAAAGTAAAAGAGATCGGGATTTGCGTTAAACAATAAACTTAAAATATGTTGGTCTTTTTCACCCGTGCCTACGCCTAAACTTACATAATGATATTTCTGATCTTTGATATTATTAGCATTAATTTGATGCCATCGATATCTAAAAGACTCTATACTCTCTTTCATCACGAGATAGAATCGATCGTTACAGGCATGATCCCAGGCGATCGTTGGGCCTATTCCCCAATAGGAAAAACCTGACAAAATCTCTTTTCCATCGCCTGTTGCAGAAAATTCTCCTCTCAATTCCTGCGTGAGTTCTGCAAGTTTGTTAGATTGATCTTCCCCTATAAAGCAGAGAGTCCACCCTAAGCCGGGTTCATTGATGGAATTCTCCAGTAGCTTCACAAAATTTAAAGATCCCATGTTGAGCCTTGTTTCTTGAGCAGTTTATTTGATAAATCTCGCACAGGTGTATAGAAGCGATCGCGTATTTATTAATACTGTAAAGCATTATGTGTTAAGCTGCTCTGGGTTAACAGGAAGCCAAGGGTAGAGTCTGTCAAGGGTTTACGACCTTATAAACCCAGGTTCACATCAGGGAGTGCGTTTGATTTCGGGATTTGGGCATCTAACTAAGTACTTTTGTCATGGCTTTCCACTTTTACAAAGCGTTATTATCTAAAGAATGGAGGCAATTACTAAATTTCAATTTATTGCAAAAATTTACTGGTTACTCTCGATATTGATAACTTATAATAGTTGTGTTTTTAGTTACAATATAACTTTGAATTAGTGGGTTTTACCAAATTAAAGTTCCTGTTCAAGTTTGCACAAAAACTTATTTGATATAATAGTGTAGTAATGCTGAAAAGAATGCAGCCATTGCTAACAAGTATTTAAACAAAGCTATTAACCAAAATTTGTCTATATAATTATAAGAGTTTTGAACTAGTGTAAAAACAAGTAAATTGAGGATTAAATAATGAAATTTGGAATTGATAGCGGGCACAATTGTCCACCAGATACAGGAGCTAGAGGAATCAAAGTTGAGGATAATTTAACTCTAGATGTAGGTAATAGAGTTATAGCCAAGTTAAGAGCTTTAGGAAATGAAGTCGTAGTATGTAAACCAAGTAGTGCTAGTACAGTACGTGAATCACTCTCAAAAAGATGTTCTACAGCTAATGCGAGTAAAGTAGATATTTACGTCTCAATTCATTTTAACTCTTTTAACGGGCAAGCTAATGGCACAGAAGTATTTGCAACTAGCGATACAGGTAGAAAAATTGCTAAACCTGTATTAGATGAAATCGTCAAGTTAGGATTTTTTAATCGTGGTGTTAAGAGTGGTTCCCACTTGTTTGTTCTAAAAAATACGGATATGCCTGCGATTCTTGTAGAAGGTTGCTTTGTGGATTCGCAAAAAGATATGAATCTTTTTAATCCTGAAGCAATGGCTAATGCAATTGTCAAAGGCTTAACTGGTAAGGTGGCAAGTGTTCCTGTTAACCCTGTACCAGATGAAGAAGATAATGTAGATACTACGATTCTCAGACTGCAAAAAGTCTTAAATCGACTAAAAATAACTGATAAAAATGGTAAGGCGTTAGTGGAAGATGGCTTCACAGGAGCTAACACCAAATCTGCTGTAGAAAAATTTCAGACTATTGTTGGGGTTCAGTCAACTGGAATTGCTAACGAAGCTACATGGAATGCCATAAATCAAATTTTGGCAAAACGAATACTTAGACCAAACCATGCCGGTAATGCAGTTGTCAAATACTTACAATACCGTTTAGGTGTTGATAATGATGGTGTCTACGGCCCGCAAACAGAGGTTGTAGTTAAGAACTTTCAAAAGCAAAATGGTTTAGATGCTGATGGAATTATCGGACCTGCTAGCTGGCAGAAATTAATTGGTTAGGCTGATGGGAACTAGAAACTAGAGACTGGGGTAGTAGTAGTGCTGAGTAAAGAAGTTGGGAATCTGACTTTTTTACTCAGAACTGTGGTATACCCAAAATCCCAAAACTTTCAGTTACCCTGAACTGGGAACCTGACTTTTCCCGTTAAGTCTCTTTTGCAAGCTTCCAACCCTCACAGAGGTCGTGTAATTTTAACCAGCCTCGCCACAGTACCTGGATGCCAATAAGTGTTTTGTTTCGATGTTCAAGGTAGCCGCCAAGACGAGCAATAGCTTCCACAGCCCAGCTAACTGTTAGCACCTTGGGTAGTTTAGGAGATTTAGCTTTCAAAATCCGAAACTCAAGGGGATTAAGAATTTCGATGGCGGGGGCTGAGGGCTGGGTACGGTGTAGATAAGTTAATTGCAGCAGTTCGACAGCAATCACACTCAAGAAACCAATTAAGGTTTTTATACCATCGGCAGTGAGTCTGTATCGTTCCACCTGACACCCCGACTTCAAAATTTTATGATATTCTTCCAGACGCCAACGATATGTATACCAGCGTAAAATCGTAGAAGCTGTTTGGATATCTGCGATAACTTCCGTGGTTAATAACATCCAATCTACGGGTGTTTCATCTTCTGGACAATCAACTTCTGTGGTATACACAGCATATACAGGTAGAGGATTACGGTTGTCAAAACGATAAGGGGTACGAAGATTAACCGGACAAAATCGTACAGCAAGCTTGGTTTTACGGGCAGGACGCTGTTTAGTCTGTGGTAATTCGATTTCTTGTTCAAAGCTGATAGGTTGTGCTTCTAACTTTGACCAAAGACACTCACTGTCAGAATATAAACATTTCCGCCGTCATTTGACAGTGCGGTTCAATCACCCTTGAAAATTCCACTTTTGGGTTAGCGAAAACTTACGGATCTCTCTTGAGTACTGTTCCACTACTGAAGATTTCCGATAGCGCTTTGCCAAATCCAAGACTGAGAGCATAGCCTATCGACATTGCACGCTCATTTAATCGGCGTTGGCGTTCGCGCAGCGTGTCGCTATGCGACTCAGCCTACCGTAGGTAATCGCCCAGTTCTAAGGTTGCAAAATTTTTTTCCCACCAATCCAGCATTGCTTGTTACCTTTAGCACCCGATTTCAATTACTGTACCGTATTTGCTGTACTATTTCTTAAATCCTTTACCAGCAAGCTTTTCGAGACTTAACGGGAAAAGTCAGAACTGGGAACAGGCTAAACCCTAGCTATCCATTAACAGAAATGTTTTACTTAATGAATAAGTGAAGGGGTTAATTTTAGCAAACTTACAATTATATTTTTGTTTATAACATCTTTGGCAAGCATCTAAACTATCAATCATTCTGGCATAATTTGTAATTCTTAAATCATTACCTATGTGCTAAATAATCCCAATAAAAAATGATTAGTAAGAGTGTGTTGTCTTTTTAGAGATAGGTAATAAATAAATAGTAAATGCCAAAGCACTAGAGATAGCATTTATATCGCTTAAAGCCATTAAGCTAAAATAATTAAAAGAAATAACCAGGGCGTAGGAAATCACCTATGCTGCTGACAATAATCTGTTCAACTTAACCAGATTTGCGTTTGATGAGCATCAATCGCATTTGGTAACAGGTAATTCCTATCGCTCTGGTGCTTTTTTGGCGGTGAAGTTTCGCCAAAAGTATAAAAGTAAAGGGCTTTTTAAGCCTATAACAATTATTAGTAAATAATTGTATAAATTGACACATTTTTCTAGCTTTCAAATTTATTTTTTATGTCATATTAATAACTATAAATCCGCCTAATGTAATGTATAAAAGAAAGTACCAAATTAACCTTCAACACTTTCAGCGCGCACAGGAATTACAATACCTTCCTGAAGCAGTGCATTCGTAAAAATCTTCCGAAGAACGCGCTGAATCTGAAGATGTTTTCCCGGTTTCACCTTCGTTAGTGTCCGCAGTAACAAGTTAGACTTTCCCAGACTTTCGACTCCATCCACCTGTGTGCCTTCGAGTACATCTGGATCGTCTGCTTTTAACTGCTGTCCCACCTCCTCAATTACTTTGTACACGTGCGTTAAGTTGGAATCATAAGGCACGCCAACTTCTACTACTGCAAAGATATACTGTTTGGAGTAATTAGTAATTGAGCCAATATCACCATTGCGAATAATCTGCAATTGACCATTAGGATGTCTGACACGAGTGGTTCTAAGTTCAATCGCCTCAACAATACCTTCGACAACTTTCTCTTCGACTTTTCCAGCTTCAATATAGTCACCTACTAAGTAGTAGTTTTCAAATAGAATAAAGAAGCCACAGACAATATCGTTAATTAATGTTTGTGTCCCTAACCCCACAGCGATTCCAACAATACCAGCACCTGCAAGTATGGGAGTTGGATCGATACTCAGGGCATAGAGAATGAAAACTGTAGCACCAAAGTAAATTAAGTATTGTAAGAAACTACGAAATAGAGGAACGAGCGTCAGGCGTCTACTTCTTTGAATATCAGTTAAATTCTGGTCTTTGAACAGCACCTCTTCAATAAATAAGTAAACGACCTCAAACAACACGCGACTAATGAAGATGATACCGATTATCTTGATAATTCGCGGCCCAAAAGTTGCGATATTGGCAATTAACTGCACTTGCTGAATTACCAATGTTACCATGCAGACATAAATCACAAATTCCAAGCAGCGCTTTAAAAAGGGTATCAGGTGTCGGAGGCGATCGTAGAATCTCAGTAGATTATCAGGATTAGAGTATCTAATGCTAAGAGCATCTAGGCTATCAATGATCGCAGCGACTGCTTTGAGTGTAAGCAAGCCGACGGCAATGATTAGATAGATTCGCAGCGCGATATACAAATTTTGCGAAACCGTTACTGGCAATTTGAGAAATTGGGCACACAAGATGATAGTCCATAGCCAGATTCCACCGCTAATTCTGTGATAGAGGGCGTTAAAGAAAGCATCAATACTTTCATCGTCAGCAGTATTTTTTTCTAAGTTCTTGGCGCGAGTGCTGGCTACCTTCAGCCAATATTTTAGAAATTTCAGGGCGATCGCCGCTAAAATCAAAGTGCCAATACTCTGAGCTATACTAATTCCTAGTGTCACCCAAAATCCTAATGGTATATGCTCAATCAACAAGAATGTGTATTGCTGAAGGTTTTCGCCGCGATAAACTAGATAACCATTAGCACCCACAATCATAATGCACAACACTACGCAAGCAAGTAACAATAACCCTGTGATATTTCGGCGGAGGGTTGTAATACTTCTATTGTCGCTTTTAAGTATAAAGGTTTTAGTAAATAGCTTGAATAATTTGCTGAAAACCCAGTTCAGTAATAAAAAAACAAAGATTATCAGGCTGACTTCAGCCAAAATAATTAATATATTCATATATGAACATAAAACTGAATCAATTTAATAGTTGTATATGAAAATATATTGAGAGCATCAAGGTATTTCTATACATAGATGATTATTATTTCATATAATCACAACTTGTCAAGCCATTAACATTTTATTCACACGTTCACTCTTTATGTTACCTTCACCGACTCTAAGTAAGTGAGAATAAATCAAAGTAAATTAAGTGATATAAAAAATCTTGAGATTAGTTTTTAGTGAGGGCTGAAGCTTTCATTTGTTCGCGTAGCGTCTTGCAGAGAGGACTAAAGTTCTCATTACAAACCTTTAATTATTTATGCCGCTTTACTTAAGCGATGCTGATAGATAATTACCCCTTCATCTATCCAATCAAGAAAAGCTTCTCGTTCCATTGAGATTCCTGAAAAATCATTCCAGCAACGGCTTGTGAAAAAGATTTACTAGCACTGTCAGGGGAAAATGATCACCCTTCCGACGAAAGCTGTAGGCAGGACAGTAAATAGTGGGTTAATGTATCTTTTCGTCTCCGTCTATTCGCGTTTTTACATCTTTCTAGCAATTTGAACTATGCAATTTACAAGCGTATCAGCTTATTTAATATCAGCATTCTCACAATCCATCTGCACCACACAATTTCTTCCTTGTGCTTTTGCCTGGTAGAGTCCTTGGTCAGCAGCAGCAATTAAAGTTGCAGGAGATAATTGGCTATGAGGATTGATGGTTGCTACACCAAGACTTAGAGTAATGAATTCACTGACCTGAGAATGGGGATGAGGCATTTGTAATGCACTAACATTGATTTGAATATCTCTTGCAACTGCAATGGCCGCTTCAATATCAATATTCGGTAAAATGACTGCAAACTCTTCTCCGCCATAACGAGCAACCAAATCAGCGGGATGTTTAACTGTCTGAGAGATTGCTTTAGCAACCTGTCTAAGTGCATCATCTCCTGCCAGATGCCCATGCGTATCGTTGTAAAGCTTAAAGTAATCGACATCACACAAAATCAAAGATAGCGAACCTTGCTCTCGTGCCAACCATTGCCACTGCGTGTTTAACGTGTCATCAAAGCAGCGTCGATTCGCCACTTGAGTTAAACAGGCAAGGCGCTGTAATTCCTGGTTTGCTTGTTGTAATTGGTGGTAAAGTTCTGATTGCTGAATAGCGATCGCAGCTTGACCTGCTAACTGGTTAAACAAGTTAATCTCTGATTGCTGCCATTGTCTGGGATGACGGCATTGGTGAGCAAT
Organism: Nostoc sp.; assembly: GCF_036917515.1. Lineage (GTDB taxonomy): Bacteria > Cyanobacteriota > Cyanobacteriia > Cyanobacteriales > Nostocaceae > Nostoc. Next base: position 61,578 of record NZ_JBALDE010000176.1, read on the forward strand.
CAATAGTCCCCACAAACGCCCTTGCTGCAAAATGGGTACGACAAGGTTTGCCCGGATTTGCAGACTCCGAAGGAGGGTAAGATGGCATGGCGATAATCCCGCAGTTTCAATATTTCCGATCGCTCTGCTGTTACCTTGTTGATAGTAAGCTGCACGCGTGGATTGAAAGCAGGTATCCATGACGTGATATCCCAAAATCGACATACACCCTTCTGCTAAAGATTCTACAGCGACTAACCCACTCCAGTCTGGCTTAAACTGATATATCACCACTCGGTCTACCTCAAACAGTTGTCGCACTTCGGCTACCGTGGTTTGCAAAATCTCGTCTAACTCCAAGGATTGTCGAATGCGCTGCGTCACATCTGCGACAATTCGCTCAGGCTCGTTTTGGTGTGGAACTTGCTCAACTACCTTAGAATGTGCTGATGCTACAGTTAACACGATCGGATCAAGGTGAGGAGTTGTAGTGACAGGCACTGCACTGGGTTTACCAATCAAATAGCCTTGAGCAAAATTTGCACCTCGTTCTCGCAGCCAATTCAATTCCTCAATGCATTCAATTCCTTCAGCAACAGTCTGGATGTTTAACTTTTGAGTAATCTCTAGAAGTTTCTCGGTAATCGAAGCTTTGTAAAGGTCTTGATGTACATCTCGAATTAACTCCATATCCAACTTGATAAAGTCTGGACGTAACTGATGCAGCAAGTTTAGGCTGGAATAGCCAGAACCAAGGTCATCAAGAGCGACTAAAAACCCAGCATCTCGGTAGTATTTAAGCACTGTCTTCAGGTGGGTTAAATCTTGAGGATTGTCTGATTCTACAACTTCAAAAACAACGCGATCGTGGGAAATTCCAGCAGTATCAATTGCTTCTACCGTCCTACGTAGGCAAAAAACTGGGTCATAAAGTGATGTTGGTGCAAAATTGATGAAGATGTGCCCACTCACTTGATAGCGGCTGAATTGAGTGATTGTGCTAAGGCGAGCAACTTGGTCAAGTTGTGGTATAAGTCCGGTTTCGGTTGCTAACTCCAGAATTGGTGTCGGTAGTACTAAATTGCCTTGTTCATCCAGTCCTCGCAAAAGCGATTCATATCCAAAAATTTGCGATGTATCGTTAATTGAGACAATTGGTTGAAAGTAACTAGTGAATCGTTCTGTTGCCAGCATTTCAACCAGCCAGTCGGATTGGTTCAACTTAATGAAGCGTTGTAATGAGGCTATGTCACTAAAATCATGGAGTTGAGGTTGGAAAGTGCCTTCAATAAAAAGGACTTGCGTCTCTTTTAATTCTCTTGGTGCAAGTAGTTTAGCCAGGTTACGAGCAATTTCTAGGGACTGTCCGGGTCTACACTCCAAACTCAAACCTGGTCGCTCGTGCATCAGTTCATACTTAAGGGCAAACTGCTGTAGGTAGGAGGTGACTTTTATCAGGGTATGTGAAACAGGGAACCAGAGAAAGAGCCTACCTGCTTCCTTAGTCCGGCAGCGTGCAACATTGCGACAAGCACAGGTTTTGGAGATAGGACATATTTGGCTCATAGCTAAATAATTTGCTCAATCCGATTTATTCTATTATTCCCACTATTTTTACTGTAAAAGATAAACTACACTTCAAATACATGAAGATTTGATGAGTTAAGTAAACTGAATAATTTAGCTGAGTAAGTGACTTTGCAACACATACCAAAAATTATACTAAAACCACAATTAATTGATGATATTTTTGTACATTCAATCAATAAAAAGAAAACTTATATTAATAATATTTAAGTTATAAAATAAAGGCAAAACTAGCCAGTTTAAAAATAGCTTTTAGCTAGATTAATTTAGATTAAATATATCTGTTTGAAGAATAAATCTACCTCAATAAATAACAAAATCTTTAAAAAAAGTTAATAAATATCAAGTTGGTATTGGCAGATAGCCTTTATGGAGAGAGTGGAGATGTCATCAGGGTATTAGAAAAATTAAACCTAGAATTTATCGTGGCAATTCGTTCCAATCATGGTGTGTTGATGCCAGCTAAAAGCCGGAAGCGTTATAACAGATGGAAAGCATATCAGCAAAAGCTTTCACATCGTCAAACAGAAACTCGCTATCTCAGAGAAATCATCTTTGGTCAACCTCGTCACTTGAGATATTACCAAATCAGTAAAAGTAATCTTCCTAACCCTATAGGAGATGAAAGCTGGTACGTTATGACTAATTTATCTGTTGACTTTCAACTCAACGTTGCTCAACTTTATAGTTTGAGAAACTGGATTAAATATGGCTTTAAACAAGTTAAAAATGAACTTGGCTAGACTGATTTTCGTTTGACAGACTATGAAAGTATTGAGCGCTGGTGGGAGATAATTTTTAGTGCTTATCTTTTAGTCAGCATTCAAGTGACTTATTTCCAATTTTATTGTTGAGAAGGTGATAGCTGAAAATCTTCCAAATTCTAGCCCTGATTCCTCTTCATTCATCAATGCATCAACTACTCAATTTAGCCAACATCGGGAGTGGTCAGTAGGCATGACATGGAAAAGTTCCCTGAATAACTTGAGACTAATTATTCAGCCTTATATCTTCTACCATTTGCTGTTACCTTGGTTAGATGTATTCAACATTCCTGGGATGAGACGCTGTTTCCTTAAGTTAATTGAATTGATGAATGGTTTTCGAGCTTCTCCGATTCCTTTCTCCATTGCTAGTTAATCTTCTCTCTATTTTTCTTTCCCTAAAGTAACAAAAGAGGGTTGATATTAACATCGATCATCTGATCCCACTCTTCAACCTTTACTTGATCGAGGGGAGAAAGCGGCATCAACCCGGCATTATTGATTAGCGGGACTTAAACAAAAGTGAAAGACAAAAAAAGGTATAATGCGTAACCAGATTAGCTTTCAGGTTGTAAAAGCCCGATGAAAGAAACGACCCCCG
>NZ_JBALDE010000177.1:0-4663 GCF_036917515.1 Nostoc sp.
ATCACAGGAGTAAGGTTTCATTCTACAGGCACTTAGACGTTGATATACTCCATCATCCCATACTGTATTGCACTCAAGCAGGAACTGCTATAAAAGCGTGATAGAGTTTTCCAGTCAGAACATCCCGTTCACCTAACGTGATCAGCCGAAACGCCCCTACAGCGATCGCAGCACCCATTGGCGGAGCAATCCAATAAATCCACTGATGATGCCAATTTCCTGTTACCAGTGCAGGAGCGAAACTCCGTGCCGGATTGAAACTTGTTCCCGAAATTGGAGCTTCTTGCCACACCATCCCGGCAATTAAAAGCCAAATGACCAAAGGTGTCCAACGCATTAGCCGATGATGACTGACAAAGATAAAAATCGTCAATACTAAGAGAAATGTAATCGTGACTTCTGATAAAAATACAATCCACAGCGGATAATTCAACCCAGGCAGCGTCATGCCGTTACTAACGCTTCTAGCATAATTTCCCCACAGGGTCACAAGCAGTAACACAGCAGCGATCGCTCCCAGAAACTGTCCAATCACAAAGCCAACAAAATCTCGGAGGTGCATTTTGCCATGTATCCAAAATGCGAGTGAGACAGAAGGATTGATGTGAGAGCCACTCAGTTTCCCAATCGGAGAAACGGCTACAATCGCTCCACTGCCAGCAAAAATTAGTCCCGTAATCAGTCGCCGAATGCTTGAATCAGGCACAAGCCGTTCTATTGGCAAACCGTGCCCAAAGTTAAAGACGATTGCACTCAAGCCGATGAAAATATTGAAAGCGGCTCCCAGGAATTCTGCAAAGTATTCGCGCCAATGCCACTGCTTCGGAACACTAGAATGCATAGGTTATGATTCTTGTAAAAGGGCTTGCGTTAACGCCAAGCAATTAGCTAGAAAGAGCAATCGTTAGTATTCTAGATATTGTGAGACACTACTTCCGCCAACAATTGGTGGAAGTAGTTGGTAAGCAAGATTATTCAGGATCGTCTAAAACTGAACTATATGCTTGCGGCTCTTCAACGCGATGGTGTATGTTACTCCGTCGAGCCTTTACTATCTCTTGATAAACTTTTTTGCGAGCTAAATTGACACTACCCAAGGGTGCGTGTTCTGGGAGGGTATGCCAAGCCATGAACGATAGACCCTCATCCAGACGCTTGCGCTCCTCGAAGTCAAATTTCTGAGCGGGAACTGTGATGGTTGCAAACTTGATAAACGGTGAGTCCTTCTCTTGCCACTCCTGCATTGGATCTTCAATTGGAGTTTTCTCATCGTTGACATAAAGCTGCACCAAGAAGTCAAAGGTTGCATCTTTGCCCTCTTGTGATAGATATTTGACGACTGCCTCACGCAAGTAAGTCTCTGAAGTGGGGGGTGAACCGGGAGTATCTTGCTGATGAGGTTTTACAGAAAACTTGATGGACACAGAGCCAAGTTTATAGGGAGTCGTACTCCAATATTGGATCAGCAGCGGATTTGCAACTTGTTTGCTCGTAACCGCTTTGAGAACTTCAAACGTGGGTTCTAGCGATCGCAGCTCTTCTTCATTTGCTTGACCAACGCTTGCTTTGGTCAGGTTGGCAAACCCTTGGGCATCGTGGACAAAGAAGACCGGATGATTAATCATCAAAAAGTCTTGGGTTTCCTGCTCATCATCCAGCACTTTTTCACCCTCTACTTGTAAGAGTTTGATCGCGAGTGCCCGAACATCGGGATCAAGGTCTGACGCGAATTTACCGCGCTTTTGGGCGGGGGAAGCATTGGAGAGCCTCATCCAAAGCGGGTAGGTTTTGGACTGGGCAAAGATACCCACCTTCAACGATTCCGGAATATTTTCCTCAATTTTGAACTCTCCCCAAACCAAGCCGTGACTTTTAGGATGGTCTTTTCGTAGGTCTGGACCCTTCTGGGCTTGAACGTTAAGATCAATGTCCACGATAGTATCAGTAGCTGCTTCTTGAGCAGCAGTGTCCAAGATGGTATTAGTAGCTACTTCTTGGGTAGGAATGGATAGATTAGATTGGCTCATGGTTCTTCTCTCTATAGTGCAAGATAGTGTAAGTGTTTCAACACTGAGAAAATGAGGGTTACAGATGGATTTTGAGAAACTCTAACTGCTTGTTGATTGTGAGTTTACACTGCTACTGCCGCCAGTGTTGCGATCTCTAAAAACGATGATGGTTACGAACTCATAAGACCTCCTCTGGTTGCTGGATTGTTTTCAATGCCCAAACGCTAATCCCGCATCCGAATCCATCTACTATTAATATGAGAATGGCTGTAACTTGAAAAAGCAGACCCCAACCTGCCAAGGAAACTTGAGACACATGATCGGGGCTAATTACGATGAAATGATTGTAGATTCCAAAAAGGAGCGATCCTGCTATTGAACTGAGCAACAGCCAACTACCAATGCGGTAGAACTGTGTCCAAAGTAAAACGGCGGCAATGATGGGAGTTAGAAAAATCACAATCCCCACAAATGAAATCTGAAGCAAAGATAGGGCAACTGGGATTTTTATATGTGCTAAACCATGCAGTCCGTTGGCGATCACATGAAGAACCGCGATCGCTGTTCCATATTGAGCAATCTTCATTTTTCTTCTACCTCGGGTAAAATCCCCATTACAAAAAGTAATTGTGTTAGCGTAGCGAAGCCCATTGCGAATTGGTATGAGTCACTTGGCAATTGCTTTCTGTGCTTGCTTGGAAACGCTACCTGCTGCTTTAATTAAATCAGCTGCTTTTTCGCCGATCATAATTGTGGGCGCGTTTGTATGCCCTGTATTTAGAGTTGGCATAATGGAGGCATCGATGATCCGTAACCCTTCAACTCCATAGACCCGCAATTTTGAGTCTACAACTGCCATTGAGTCTGTGCCCATTTTACAGGTGCCGATTGGATGAAACACTGTACCGCAGGTTTCCCGCACATAAGCTTCAAGGGCTACATCGTCAGTTACATCAGCGCCTGGAGCAACTTCCCGACCGCGAAATTCATCAAAAGCACTGGTCTGGAACAATTGGCGGATTAATTTAACTCCGGCAACGAGCTTTTGCACATCGGATTGACTTTGCAGATAGTTTAGCTGAATCACTGGTGTATCTTTGGGATCGGGCGATAGCGAAGCGCTGCTGCCTTCGGCAGGACGCAAACTGACACTGCCAATGTTTTCAGGATGAACTAAAGCAATTATACCAGTGAAGCCCAAACCAGAGTTAGGATAGCCAGGAGGTGCCCACATCAGCGGGCCATCGAACTGCTGCCCCCCAAGACTTTGCCACCAAGACAAAAGATTTGGTGATTGTTGAGATACGGCTCTAGTTGGGAGAAGTATCCCCAGTCTACCTCGGTGCCAAGTAGAGTTGTACAGTCCAACGGAATGTGAATCTCTGGTTTTGTATCTGGATTCCCCGCTTCGAGCAATAACACAGTCGTGTCAGGGTCTTCGGTCAGACGGTTAGCAACCACGCAGCCTGCTGACCCAGCACCAATCACAATATAGTCATAGTAAGTCATGATCATTTATCCATTATTGATTGTCTGTTGTAGTTTGCTTCTTGCTAAAATTGCTAACTGGCATTGGCATGAGCCACAGCATTTCCAACCAGCCATTCCAAAGGTCGCGGCTGAAAATTCAGTTCGCGTTTTGCCTTGGCGTTTGATGCGCCGCGCATTTGAGTACCGTAGTAAACAGCATCTGCACCACCTATTTCTAGAGCCTCTTGAACTGATATCTGGGGAGGTGGTGGCGCATTCAACCAACGAGCAAAAGCCGAGAGCCACTCGCGTACTTCTAAGGGGCGATCGTCCGTAATTAGGTAAATGCCGGGATTACCTCGTTCTGCTGCCGCAACTGTAGCGATCGCTGCATCCTCAACGTGTAACCATGACCATACGCCTTCCCCATTCCCCACAATTGGGAATTGTTGCTGTCGTACTTGGTTTGCAACGTCGCCATCAGTAGTAAACCAAGTGCCAGGCCCGTAGAAGAAGCCATAGCGTAGGACAATCCCTTCTAGATTTGACGTTTTGAGGAGGCGATGCTCGATTTTGGTCACTATATGTGCATCTGCTGCAACTGCGGGCGAAGCATCCAAGGATATCGGTGTTTCTTCATCTGCTAATCCCGTACCAGGAACCCCCCAAAATGCGATCGACTGTCTCAGATATCGATGCACGCCTGCCACTTGTGCTGCTGCCAGCACATTAGTACCCCCTTCTAGTCGAATACGATGGTTGAGTGGTGCAGCAGCACTCATTGATTCGCCAGTGTAGGTTTTGGGTAGAGCTGTGAGTTGTTCAATCACCACTTCTGGTTGAGTGCGAACGAGAGCCGCTTTGACTGCATCTACATCAAACACATCTGCGATCGCAGGTTCCACACCTTGTTCAGCTAGAGTTTGCGCGTTTTCTGAAGAACGGGTCAATGCAACTACATCATGACCTTTGGCAAGCAATTGGGCGATTAACGGACGACCAATCACTCCCGTCGCCCCTGCGACAAAAATCTTCATCTGTGAACCTCCTGTTAAAACCTGTGAAATATTTTATAAATAAGACGAATTGAACTAATACCAATTCTCTAAAAGCTGGCTACAGATAGTGCCTCTAAAATATATTGCCTTCGGGCAATAGATGCAATAATTGGTTTGGTTAATTTG
>NZ_JBALDE010000178.1:0-6794 GCF_036917515.1 Nostoc sp.
AAGTGCAAGTGCGGTGCAATCTGTTTATGTTGTAGTGAAAGTACCGTCTTGATCAATCCAGCAATTCCTGCAGCAGCTTCTAAATGACCAATATTGGTTTTAACTGAACCAATATAACAAGGCTGCTCTAAAGAACGATCCTCCATTAGCACAGCTTTTAAAGCTCTAACCTCAACAGGATCTCCCAAAGGGGTACCAGTACCGTGGGTTTCAACATAGCTAATCTGCGCTGGTGCCACTCCAGCACTTTTCAAGGCTTGACGGATTACTCTTTGTTGAGAAAGACCATTAGGAGCTGTAAGTCCATTGGTAAGACCATCTTGGTTAACTGCTGAACCTTTGATAATTGCCAGAATATTGTCTTGATCTCTTTGAGCTTCCCAAAGACGTTTGAGGACAAGTACACCACAGCCTTCGCCTCTGACATAACCATCAGCATTAGCGTCAAAAGTTTTACAACGCCCATCTGCTGACATCATACCTGCCAGTGAGAAAACAATATGATTATTTGGAGATAAAATCAGGTTCACACCTCCAACCAAGCAAAGCTCAGACTCTCCAATCTGCAAACTCTGACAGGCGTAATGTAGTGAAACCAATGAAGAAGAGCAAGCAGTATCTATTGTCACACTTGGTCCATGCAGATTCAGGAAGTATGACAGACGATTTGCAGCAATACTAAAGGCGTTTCCCGTACCATTATAGGCATCTATCTGGTCGATATTCTTGGTTTGCAAAACGCCATAGTCATGGCTACTGATGCCCATGAAAACCCCCGTCTGGCTCTGAGCTAGTTTGTCTGGTGCTAGTCCAGCATTTTCTAGAGCTTCCCAGGCTACCTCTAAAATTAGCCTTTGCTGGGGATCCATTCGCTCTGCTTCACGGGGGGAAATCCTAAAGAAGCCAGGAGCGAATAGATCTACTTGCTCTAGGAAACTGCCAGAGCGGGTATTCATTTTTCCCGGTGTCGCTGGGTTTGGATCGTATAAGGTATCAATATCCCATCGCTCTGATGGCACCTCACTAACGGCGTCCACACCGTTTCTTAGTAGATGCCAGAAGGCTTCTGGGTGGTTAGCACCCGGAAAACGACAGCCAATGCCTATAATCGCTATAGCTTCCATTTCAGACCTACGATAATTTACGTACCTGCAACTGCTTCAAGGGCTAAGTATATTTCTACAGACTGCAAAGATGCTATCCCACTGATTGGTGATTCTATCACTCAGCTGAAGCAACTAACTTAGAGAACTGTTTGAATGTCTTGATATTATCTCTAATAGCTTTGTCAACCGTTCCTCCTGAAGCCATGAGACGCATTTCGCGGTTAATTGGCCATAGATATTCAAGATTTTCACAAAGTTTACGTATATCTAACTGAAGACGCTGGTGGCATTTAACTGACTGATGAAAGCCTTCGTGTTCTTGACAGAAACATTTCTCAACCCATTGAACGGCTTCTTCGTGAGACAGATTAAATAAAGTGCTCCTAAACACCTTATAAATATAGAACATTCCTGATAAATCATCTCCAAAAAAGCGATTTTTGATTACTCCCGATATATGGCCAAGGTTATTCTTTTGAATGACATAAACTGCCCAATTAATCAGTAATTTCTCGTGAGCAGTTGGCGCTGGGAAGCTCTTACGTAAATCTCGAGCTAGGAATAAAGATGTCGTTGTATGGAAAGATTCATCTAAAAAGTGGTAGTGGGAAATAGCAGTTGGTACTGGAATATACTCGCCTTGCTTCTGAAGTTTTTTGAAATACAAATGTATAGTATGTTCTTGATTCTTCAAAAGCATATTAGCAAGATAACGTAACGTATAGTATTGGCTAGCTAAGAAGGGTGAACTGCCCCAACTAGATGCAAAGAATCGGGTGAAAGAAGAAGGAAGCATTCCGTATCCATGGAAAAAACCATTGGTAGTCGTTACAGATAATTTATTTTTGGCTTCTAGTTTTTTCAAATGAGGAGAGACATAATGTTTTCTTTTATCGGACATTAGGGTCGATAAAAAGCGTAGACTATGATACTGAAAATTTGCAATTTGCAAATTTATTTGACTATTGTTGGCAGGCTTGTTTTCCAGCAAATTATTAGTAAAAGCTTCCTTGCCTAACAAATTTTTCAAAATTTGGAAATTAACTTTGAAGAAAGCATGAATATGAACACGTTCTTGAACCGCTTCATGCTCAAGCTGTTCAGCAAGAATTTTATAATTACCGCCTAAAGCAGAGAAACAATCTGCTGTTATTAGGTTATAGTCAATTGTTTCCATTTCACTATAAGCGGTAAGGCTATAGTTTGACATCCAAAATTGATGATTAAGTGCTATTTTTTGAGATGGAGAAGCAACTTCATAAAAGGGTGTTCCGTAAAGAAGTGAAAGTTCAGGAGGATTCCAATAATTTTTACTGTTTTCTTCATATTTGAAATTGTGGTCTAGCTCCTTAATTTTCTCAGTGTAGTCAGAATCCAGGTTATTCTGGTAGTTATTTTCAACAATTTTAATACGTTTGATTTCCTTTTCTACAGTAAATTTGGGAATTGGCATACTTGTGTTTGGATCGCTGATGATATTTCGCATTGTTTTCACCTTATCAAATACTTCATTTTTACTTCGGTTTTGATCAACAACTTACTGCTTAATAGATAAGCTGTTAGCTAAATACTTTGTTAAAGTTTCAATAGTTGGATAGTCGTACAGCAAAGTTGGTTCAAATTCGCATTCAAGCCATTCCTCTATCTCTCCACTCAATCCAATGGCAGACGCAGAATCCATGTTGTAGTAGTCAAAGGGAAGTGTAACATCAATCTCATTTGGATTAATTTTTAATACATTTGTTAGGTAGGACACTAACCACGCTTGAATTTCTGCTGTAGTCTTAACCTTTTCAGGTGAGGCTTCCACGTGATAGGCATTATTAGTCTCTAAATCAGAGTTACTCGTTTGAAAATTTAAATCAACCATTTTTTTATCTCCGTTTATTTTACTAACAAGTATGTCCTTCGTTTTGACATTTTTTTAGAAATACTTAATTAGTTTAACAATTGCTAAACTAATTAAGACTTACTTTTCTCACTACTGACAGTTGATAATTGGTTCAAAGTTAATTCGATATCAGACTGCAAATTCATAAATTTGACTTGATGCCGAGGATTTTCACTCCATTCACTGACAACATCCAAATCTCCAGCTAGAAATTTAGATCGACAGGCTTGACGTTGAATCTTACCACTAGAAGTTTTAGGGATACTTGCAGTCTTAATCAGTACGATGCTATAAATCTGTAGAGAATATTCTGCTGTTATCGCTTGGCGAATATTTCTCAGCACCTCATTGGTGTCTAATTTTCGTAAATAACTCCGTTCTAACTCTTGAACAACAACCAGCTGTTCAATTCCATTTACCTCAATCGTAAAAACAGATCCACAACTAGGTCGCAGTGCTGGATGACTCTTCTCTACTGTTAGTTCAATATCCTGAGGATAATAATTTCTTCCTCGGATAATTATTACATCTTTAAGTCGCCCTGTAATGAATAATTCACCATCGTGCAAAAATCCTAAATCTCCAGTGCGTAAAAATGGTTTAGATTCAGTATCAGTATCTTGTAGTTGTGCGTTAAAAGTTTCTTGGGTCAGATCAAGTCGATTCCAATAGCCACCAGCAACAGAAGAACCATGAACCCAAATTTCTCCTACTTGGTCAGCACTACACAAGGTTAAAGAATTGGGATCAACAATCGCAATTTTCTGTTCTAAGCAAGTCTGACCACAGCCAACGATTTTCCGGTCATCTTTATGCTCATTACTAACTGCTACAACCTGGTTTTGTTCAAGAGCTGTTCCATCAACACAGAGTACTGTTGGCAAAGCTGTTTTCAAACCCCCAGAAACAAATAAGGTCGTCTCAGCCATCCCATAGCAAGGGTAAAACGCTTCGTCACGAAAACCACAAGATGCAAAAGTGGTTGTAAATTCTGCCAGCGTCTCTGCACGGACAGGTTCAGCTCCATTAAAAGCCACTTCCCAACTGCTCAAATCAAGAGTAGAGCGCTGTTCGGAAGTAATCTTGCGAGCACATAGTTCATAAGCAAAATTGGGTCCACCGCTAGTTGTCGCTTTGTAGCGGGAAATTGCTTGCAGCCAGCGCAAAGGCTTCTGTAGAAATGCTACTGGCGACATGAGAATGCATGGTATGCCTAAATATAATGGTTGCAGTACATTTCCAATCAGTCCCATATCATGAAATAAGGGCAACCAACCGACAAAAACAGTTTCCTTTGTATGCCCAAAAGCCTTTTCAATCATTCGCTGATTGTGCAACAAATTACCATGACTCACCATTACCCCTTTCGGTGTTCCAGTAGAACCTGAAGTGTATTGGAGAAAAGCCAGGTCACTCTCGCACAAAGTCGGTTCTTGCCAGTTTGACGCCAAGTCGCTGTTGAGGTTATCAGTAGCTACCCATTGCACAGCGTTCAATTCTGGATTATCAGCTAACCGCTTCTCTATATTAGCTAAAAGAGATTGAGTGGTCAGCGCTACTGACGCTTGGGCATCTGACACAATCGCTTGCAATCTAGATAGTGACTGATTCTGTCGGGGTGGATAAGCAGGAACAGCCACAACCCCAGCATATAAACACCCGAAGAACGCACAAATGAACTCCAACCCAGGTGGGTAAAGCAGCAAAGCCCGTTCACCAGGAGCTAAAAAGGACTGTAATTGAGCTGCGATCGCCCGCGCCTTTTTATCTAACTGTTGATAAGTTAGACAGTCTGATTCTGTTTCTCCGTTTTCCAAAAACGTATAACCTTTAAAGTCTGGTTGGTGTAGTGCTCTATCCTGCAGAATCGCTATTAAAGTAGCGACTTTAGGCAGACTGTGCACGGAATGACTGAGATCAATAATCATTTGAGTTCTATTACAAAAACTTCTTTCATTCACCAAAAACTGTTGCTATATCTTTGTTACTTCAAAGTTCTTGGTAATTCTGGGTTTAGCTATGAGTGTAAGACTTGACTGTATGCAATTTACGACTCACATTTTTTGCTCACTTGAAGCCTTTGCTTAGTAAGAGTTAATGTGGTCTAAAAAGATAATTAGTAAGATGATCAATTGCAAATAAACTGAATTAGCAAAAGCTCTCGCTATGTTTGGAAAAACCTTACTAGTGCTTGCATTCCTCAATAATACTTAGTTCAGGTTTTTCAGGTATTTGTTAAATTCTTTAATTATTATTATAAACAGTTTTACAATTGAAAAATCTACCTAAAGTTGTGTATTTTTTATTATTGCAAACAAGACATAGATTCATAACGAGTCCTTATCGTTTTTACAAAAGGCGACGGTCAAACTCATTACTTTAGGAGTAGATGAAAGCCGCCCCTTATAATGATACTGTCAGCGAATTAGCACTCTTTTATTACTCTGAAAAAAGAAAAAACTGGAGGTTGGATTGAACAAAGTGAAACCCAACAAAATCAAGGATTCTTGGTATTCGTTTTCGTTCCTCAACCAACCTACGCCTAGATTTATAAAAACTAATTACAACAAAGATTTCTAATTTTTCTCTTTTTAGGTCATAAAACAGCGTTAGGTAAGACCCAGGGCAAACGCATCTTAATTAGTCTTGATCGCCATCAAGGTTAAGAACCAACGAAAAAATCAGTATTTATCGTTTGATTTACTTTCCAAGACCCAATGTGATGTCTAGGAAGGGCTACGCCGACGCTAAAATTTTTGTTAATCAGCATAAATTAATGAGTTTATTTTTAGCTCTATTGAAAAGAAACTAGTTTTATCCATATGATCCGGCCCCTCTGTTCTTTCAGTTGTTTATTTTCTTCAAAGAGCAATGTTTTTGCCTGTTTACTAAATATAGTAAAAAAAAATACTTGATCGTGCATTGGATGCTTATGCAAAGTTAATTGCTCAAATCATGAAGAGTCCATTGCACAATAAAGCAATATGGATTGCAGAAAACTGCAATCATTCTCTGATTTTCCCGCTAAGTTTCAAAACTGGAGTTTAGACTAGTCAATAGTACAAAACTCCAAACCTTTATGGCGATTGAGGTACCAAACCAGTACCACTCAGCCCAGGCTGTATCACCCTCAACTGCCGAACGGAGTAACTCGGAGTGAAAGTCTCGGATGTCGTGGAACATGGCAGACCAATTCTTACGGACATCCTCAACTCCGTGTACAGCCTTCTCAGGATGAGCTGGTTGCTCACCCTGAAAGTTAAGTGTAAAACAGGCTAAAAACGCTTCCAGGTCTTGCGCGTTCTGTGCTTGTTGCAGTCGCTCTACGACAATGCTTTGGCCGGATTTCATGATTTCTCCTTTGTGGATGATAAAGTAAGCTGCGCTTAACTATTACAATTGTGTTGCAGAATGTTGTTGAGGACAGTCTCCTCGTTTGAAGCAATTGATGATAAACAGCAAAAGCTTGAGCACTCGTATGCCGCTCTCTGTCCAGTGCCAATTACATTGGATGCTCTTTGTTCTATCTATCTGAAGTGTATTAAGTTTCAATGCTTGACTGCTTTCAGATTCTTATGGTGTTAGTGAACTTGTTTTGGGGTCATTCCGGTGCTGTCCGCAGGAATTCCTTGGTGCTTTCTATTTAAAGAGTACTGAATTCCAATACTTAACTTCTTTCAGATTCTTACGATGATTTATCAGATTCTGGTGTTGCATAATAAAGGGATGAGGAGAGGGTTCATACTGTGCATTGTCCATACTGTAAGTCTACGGAGATTAGAAAAAATGGAAAAAGA
>NZ_JBALDE010000179.1:0-11580 GCF_036917515.1 Nostoc sp.
TCAGTGAAATGAAAGAAGAAATTAGAAATCTAACTAATTATCATTGGCTAAATGTTATTTAATTTATTAGGGGTTTATGGAAACCGGATTTGGTACCAAACCATATTCTGAGTCAAACTCCTTCGGAATTACCAGTGGATACCATGTTTGCAAAGGTTTTTCTAAAAGAGCCAAAAGACCTTCTAAAGTACGTGGATAAAGAAAAGTTGTCATCTTCAATGCCAGAGTATTGGAGGCACGCTGTAAGAAATCAGGGTATGGGTATTTAGGGAGTTGGTATTGAGTATCTGGACGAAAAAACTCTGCTAAACTAACAACCAACAAATCAAATATGATTATTTCGCTATTATCCAAGGAGTACCTCCTTTGTATGAAGCAAGCTTTGGATATTGTGTTTCTTTAGTGAAACAGTGTCATTTTAAGAACTTATGAAACTAATCTCAATTTAAAATTTTTTCTACAATTTCTTGGTATTTTGTAACATTTCTAAAGATATTTGCCGGATAAGAAGTTGGAAATAGGTTACTACTTTCACTCATGACATTTCCCAAAAACTTTAAGGTCATAGATTTTATCTCATCAATTTGTTCTGTGGTTAAATCAGATGATATGTTGAAAAAACTATCTGGTAAAGCTTTGTAGACAAGGTGTAGAACCAGACGATTACTATGAGTAGCAAATAACTTTTTTCACCCATCTCGTTGTTTTTGTATTTCTGATAATTTATTCTCTACTACTCTTAATATTTGAACTAATTTCCAAAGGTTAGTGTAGAAATATAAAAAATTTGTACAATTTTGCAATTTGTAACCCCTATATTACCGTTAGCATTCACGCAACTTATAAAAATAAAGTTGTACAATTTTCTAAAAATTCCTCATATTGATAAATAAAAAAGTTGTACAATATCTCAAAAGCAAGCCTTGTAAAGGTTTGGAACTATTTACTACAAGATTCAATGGCGATCGCATCCCAAGTGCAAAACTGAATTAATAGGTTGAGTTTGTGATGGATGCGATGGCACTCTATTTCACTTGACGTTGAACCAATATATGATGCTTGGCGTAAAGAAGTAATTTCTTTATTGCTAGATATTCCTAATCCTCAACTCACTTCTATCAGTGAGTAATTAAGTAGATTTAATCAAGATTCACTTAGAGGATGTTTGAAAAGTCATCCAACGTATGTTTGACTACTCTGGCTATCGATAAGTTGAACGAGATAATGAGGGTTCTGGGGCTTGCGATCGCTTCTCTTAGTTGCATTTAAGGCTTAAGCTGACACTTTTCAAACAACCTCTTATGTTCAATAGACTGATAAATCAGAGGGACTGGTTAAAGTTTTTTAAGCAACCAGGAATTCGCTCATTTGCTCTAGTATTTGTCATAAGTTTAGGCTTGAGTTTGGCGATCGCTTCCTGCACTCCTAGTAATTCAGCTAATACACTTACAGAAAAACCTCAGACTAGCAAGTTAACTGTGTTGAAAATGGGGCATCAAAAAGGTATGGCACTGCTGAATATTATCAAAGCCCAAGGCAGCCTAGAGAAGCGCTTACAACCTCAAGGTATTTCTGTAACATGGAATGAATTTTCCTCGACTGCACCTTTACTTGAGGGAATGGGTGTAGATGCAATCGTTTTTGGTGGTGGCGGTGGTACAGGAAGTGTCTTTGCTCAAGCCAGCGATAAACCTTTTTTTCTAATCTCAGTAGACTCACAGTATGGACAATGCACAGTAGAACACCTTAATTCCTCCCTATATTATGCAACGCCAAATTTACTACTGAATGCGATCACGTACTTCAAAGTGGTGGAAGCGCGACGCGCTTGGAAGCATCCCAATTTGGCAATAAGATGAATATTGGGAAAAATATTCGCGAGTTATCATCGCGAAGATATTTGTGTATATTTGTATGCCAAGACCAAGAGCCAACGATACTGAACAGGATAAATTAGCTCGATTTGAGCGGATTAAAAAGGCGATTACAGCCTTAGAAAAACAACAAGCACATTTTAATTAAAGCAGGGTGATCTGGCTGCATCCGGGGCTTGGGTAGCGCGTTATCAAGTCCGGCAAAATCTGAAGAAATATTAGTACTACAAATTACAAGTGCCAATCCCATACTTCTAATACGTGACATCAGACAAGCTCAGTAAATACAAGCATTTGGGCAAAGCTGTACTACTGAACATCTTGATGTTATTATGTCTGTTTTTAGACGTTATGTTTGGGATTAAATACAGAGAATAATTCATACCCTTGATGACTGTTTGCTAGATATTAGTTCTGGATCTGAGCAAGAAGAGGAAGAACCACAAGACTGAATCCCCAGATTATTCGTGATTGTAATACCATTTCTTTGTGAGGCTGCGCCAAATTTTCTTCCTTTGTGACGGCAGTCGCTCATGGGGGAAACCCCCAAGACCACGCTGCCTCTCCTTTGCACCTTTGCGGTTCGTTCCTTATATAATTTGGCGCATCATTATATAGGATTGGTATAACTCGCAAATAATTTGGATTCTTTTATTTTTGCCAAATTGGGATGCTCCCTGTAGTCTAGTTATTAGTCTACGCACGACTAAAAAAACAGAGTATGACAATCTTACAAGTTGTGGATAAAGAGTTTTCAGAAGTTCCCGTCATTGATATTAGTGCATTGGT
This sequence comes from Nostoc sp., assembly GCF_036917515.1. Lineage (GTDB taxonomy): Bacteria > Cyanobacteriota > Cyanobacteriia > Cyanobacteriales > Nostocaceae > Nostoc. The sequence continues at coordinate 2,664 of NZ_JBALDE010000179.1, forward strand.
TTCTCAAACTAGCAACTATTCTCATGTAATCGTAGACCAAATTAGACAAGCTCTCCATAATTACGGTTTCTTCTATATCGTCGGACATGGAGTTGATGAGCAATTACAAAAGCAGTTAGAACATCTCAGCCAACAGTTTTTCGCGCAGGATGTAGAAACAAAACTGAAAATTCGTATGGCTCTTGGTGGTAAAGCATGGCGAGGATATTTCCCTGTAGGTAATGAGTTAACATCAGGTAGACCGGACTTAAAAGAAGGTATTTACTTCGGTACAGAACTAGAATCAGACCACCCACTTGTGAAAACTGGTGTACCAATGCACGGTGAAAATCTTTTTCCATCAAATATTCCCCAATTTCGAGAAACAGTGCTGGATTATATAGACTCAATGACCAAACTTGGACATACCCTAATGGCTGGTATTGCTCTAAGTTTGGGGTTAGAAAAGTCCTACTTTGCAGACCGTTATACAAAAGACCCATTGATATTATTTCGGATTTTCAATTACCCTCCTAATTCATCATTATCTGAATCTAAATGGGGCGTCGGCGAACATACAGATTATGGAGTATTAACTATACTAAAACAAGATAATGTCGGTGGATTACAAGTCAAATTAAAGTCTGGTTGGATAGATGCACCTCCTATTCCTGGTTCATTCGTATGCAACATTGGGGATATGCTCGATCGGATGACACGAGGACTGTATCGCTCAACACCCCACCGCGTTCAGAACCGATCAACAAGTAGTCGCTTGTCATTTCCATTTTTCTTTGATCCCAATTTCAACATTGAAGTCAAACCCATTGAACTGGACGGTATAGTAGTGAATGACGATCAAAGCGATCGCTGGGATAAAGCCAGTGTCCACGAATTTCGCGGAACTTATGGCGATTATCTTCTCAATAAAGTATCCAAAGTATTTCCAGAACTGCGCCAAACAGTGTTTTAAAGTGCTGTTAGCGGTAGCACGGCGTTGAGCCAATGCTATTACCGCCACCGTTGCTGCAGCACAATAGCTACAGTAAAGATCACAGACCGGACTTATTGCAGTATCGTTAAATGCTCTCGATCTAATGGCACGCATGATTTGCGTAAATCCCTGTTATTCCTTGTTTTTGGGTGTGGGGTTGCAGCTTTGGGTGTGGGGAATTAAGAAGATGTTGAACTCGTTGACGTGCCTTGCATTCAATTGTCTTAAACACTACACCTAACACCCTGCCCTCATTAGGTTTCACATCAGTCTTCGTGCCATTCTGCTCTCGACCCTCGACCCAGTTGGGATGCGACTAGTTAGCGCTACCTTCGACAACTTCTGAAAAAAATTAATAGCAATCATAATTAAATCCAGTAACTCGATTGAGGTACAGTAGTTTATAGCCTAGCTTTTGCAAAGTAATGTTTGTCGCTGTGCAATGCTCTGGAAAAATCAATGGTAAAAGATGCATCTGAACTAGAAATTACTACCGACTCATCAGCAGTGGTAGATGCCATCAATAGCTTTGTTGATCAATTATTGGGTGTTGGTAACGATGCCCAAGTCATTCTCAAAGCAGTTGAGGCAGATCCGGCTTGTGCGATGGCCAATGCTCAAGTTGCCGCCTTTTATTTATTTGCTGGTGGTTCTGTTGCCTTAATTAAGGCCAAATCTCATCTCAAGGTGGCAAAATCTAACCTAAAAAGAGCGAACGCTCGCGAAAAACTTTATGTTGCGGCAATTGAAGCATGGGCAAACCAAGACATTGCTCAAGCGATCGCTTTCCATGAAGCAATTGCCATTGCCTTTCCGGGCGATTTAGCCTCGGTACATCTGGCCCAATACCATTATCGAAATTCCGGTAATAGTCAGGGAATGCTACTGATTGCTGAAAAAGTTTTCGCTGCTAATCGTGACAACCCTTATATATATGGGATGCTGGCCTTTGGGCTAGAAGAGTGCCATCGTTTAGCACAAGCAGAAGAATATGGACGAATTGCGATCGCTCTAAAACGAGATAACCGTTGGGCACATCACGCCGTTGCTCATGTATTAGAAACTCAAGGACGTTTAGAAGAGGGAATTAGCTTAATGGAGAATCTGAGCGACACTTGGGAATATAGTAGCTCGGCTTTTTATGGACATCTTTGGTGGCATACATCCTTATACTATTTGGATATTGAGAATTTTGCCAAAGTACTAGAGATATATGACAGGCGCATTTGGGGACGTGCCAAAAAAGACAATGGACGCGAACAGATTAACGCGATTGCTTTGTTGCTACGGCTAGAGTTACGTGGTGTAGATGTCGGTTCGCGGTGGCAGGAACTTGCTGCTTATCTGCAACCACGATTACACGAACACGCTCTTGCCTTCCTGGATTTGCAATATATCTATGCCTTGGTACGGGGTGGTAAAGATGACTGGGCGGTAGAGATGTTAGAGAGTATGCAAACTCATGGAGAAAACGTTTTACCCTATGCGCGGCGAACTTGGCTAAAGGTAGGAGTGCCAGCGGCTAAGGGGATGATTGCTCATGCTCGTGGGGATTGGAAATGTGCGATCGCTCAACTAGAGGCAGTATTACCTGATTTATACTCCACAGGTGGATCTCATGCTCAACAAGATTTATTTGAGCAAATTTATCTTGATGCACTGATTCGGGATCGGCAGTATCACAAAACCTTGAATGTACTAGAAAAGCGCAATGCATCTCGTAGCAATATTCCCGTGATTCAACGGGAATTAGCTAATACCTACAGCCAGCTAGGACGCAGTGATGAAGCACATCAAGCTTCGCAACTTGCATTAGAACTATCACAACGTTATCAAAAAGTAGAGCAAACAGTATGACAACATACGTAAATCTCGGAAAAAGCGGATTAAAAGTATCACGCTTGACTCTGGGTACTATGACTTATGGTTCTCGGAAATGGCGCGAATGGGTACTAGAAGAAGAAGAAAGTCGCCCGTTTATTAAATTAGCTTTGGAATTGGGCATTAACTTCTTTGACACCGCTGATGTTTATTCATTAGGTGCCAGTGAAGAAATTCTGGGACGGGCACTCAAAGATTTTGCCAAAAGAGATCAAGTAGTTATTGCTACCAAAGTATACAATCAAATCGGTGATGGCCCCAACGACCGGGGACTGTCTCGTAAGCATATTTTTGATGGCATTGATGCTTCATTACGGCGTTTACAAACAGATTACGTCGATTTGTACCAAATTCACCGATGGGACTATGAAACGCCCATAGAGGAAACCCTAGAAGCGCTGCATGATGTAGTCAAATCAGGAAAAGTTCGTTACTTAGGAATCTCCAGTGTTTATGCATGGCAGTTTGCCAAAGCCCTTTACACGGCTGATAAACACGGTTGGAGTCGCTTTATATCTATCCAAAATCACTACAACTTAGTTTATCGAGAAGAAGAGAGAGAGATCATACCTTTATCTCTAGATCAAGGAATTGGGATCATTCCTTGGAGTCCCTTAGCGCGTGGTTTCCTGGCTGGAAATCGCAGCAAACAAGACTATGGTCAAACCGTGCGCGCAAAAACCGACGAATTCGCCCACAATCTCTACTATCAAAATTCAGATTTTCAAATAGTTGATCGTGTCGTAGAATTAGCGCAAAAACGCGGCGTGAAACCAACACAAATTGCCTTAGCTTGGTTATTGCATCAACCAGGCGTGACGGCTCCAATCGTTGGTGCTAGCAAGATAGAGCATCTCAAAGAAGCAGTTGAGGCTTTGGATTTGAAGCTTTCCGATGAGGAGCGTAAATATCTTGAAGATCCTTATACACCACATCCCATCTTAGGACATCAGTACCCAAGCACCTTTGCCAGTCGCTCATAGCAATATCTGTTATTGGGGAATAGGGAAGAAAAGCAGAGGGGCACAGAAGCAGGGGGGCAAGGTAGCCTCAAAACAGCCAAACTGGATGAAACAGGTTGGTCTGATATTGGGTCTGGGTCGGGATAAAGCGAAGGCAAGTTTATCAATTGGCTGATTATTGATGATCTTGCCAAAAGCGTTTATGCAGATGTGCAAAGAATTCGTCTGCATCCATTAGTTACCCTGGAAATTCCTATTTATGGTTATATTTACAATGTTAAAACAGAGCAATTAATTGAAGTTCCTGAAGCTACAAAAGTTGGTCAAGTTGGGTAGTTTCATCATCTCCAACAAGAAAGTGCTGAATAAAAATACTAGTCCCCAGTCTCTTTAAGGATACAGCTAGCCAATAGGGGGTCAATGAGTAAATATTTAATCAATCGATTACTAATTGCTATTCCAACGTTAATTGCCATCAGTATTGTGATCTTTACTATTCTGGCATTAGCACCAGGCGAGCCAATGGGAGAATTTGCCCTGAATCCTTCCATCACAGCTGAAGTTCGCGAAAATATCAGAAAATCTTTAGGTTTAGATCAACCAATTTATATCCGCTATGTCAAGTGGTTTACCGCTTTTATCAGTGGAGATATGGGCTATTCCTTTACTAGCCGCAGTCCAGTAATTGGTTTAATTCTCCAACGGGTACCGACAACCTTGTGGGTGGTTGGTTCTGCTTATCTTTTTGGTATATTGCTGGCTATCCCTTTAGGCGTACTTTCGGCTCTCAAACGCAATACTATTATTGATACAGTTTTGACTACTTTAGTTTTTTTGGGTTTTCTTTACCAACATTTTTTACAGGATTGCTGTTTATTATTATCTTCAGTATTCAGTTAAAATGGTTCCCTTTTATCTACAACAGTACTTTACAGGTAACAGATTGGCAGAGTTTTATTGCTCAGATTAAACAATCTATTATGCCTATTTGTGTATTAGGAATTTGGCAAACAGCAATGCTGATGCGCTTTGTGCGTTCAGAGATTTTGGAAAATATCCATCAAGACTATGTGCGTACTGCTTATGCTAAGGGATTACCTAAATTTTTGGTAATCAATCGTCATGTTTTGCGGAATGCTTTAATTCCAGTAGTTACATTGGTAGCTTTGGATATTCCAAGTGTCTTTACAGGCGCTTTAGTGACAGAAAAGGTTTTTCGGGTTCCGGGTATAGGTGCTTTATTAATTGATTCTATTTATAAGAATGACACACCTGTAGTCATGGTAATTACCTTTATATACGCAATTTTGATTGTTATTTTCAATCTAGTTGCAGATATTCTCTATGGGTTACTAGATCCTCGCGTCAAGTATACGAAGTAGCTAAATAATTCAAATCAAAAGTGGTTTGAACTTTCTGCTCGGTAGTATATAAATTAAATATAGAACATCTTTTATGTTGAAGCAATCGCCTAATCAAAGTTCAGAAACATCCGAATTTTTAGTTTCTCCAGCACCAACTAATATTTTTAAGCAAGAAACCCTCACACAAGAAGCATGGCGCAAGTTTTGTCGTAATCGTCAAGCTATGTTTGGGATTGTAGTCTTGCTAATTATAGTATTAAGTGTTTTGTTTGGCCCATTTATTTATAATATTCTCCTCAACAAAATTGACTTTGCTCAATCCACTCTTGGCCCTAGTTGGGTACATCCATTTGGTACTAATGATTTAGGTCAGGATATATTAGCGAGAGTATTGTATGGTGGCAGAATATCGATCGCAGTCGGAATTTTTTCGATGTTAGTAGCCATGAGTGTCGGTATACTAATTGGCGCACTTGCTGGGTTTTATGGCGGCTGGCTGGATATTGTTTTGATGCGTTTGACAGATTTGTGTTTAGCTTTACCACGACTGCCATTATTATTACTAGTGATATTTTTGTTTCGGGATACAATTAAGGCGATCGCCGGGCCAGAAATAGGTATATTTGTGTTGATAGTACTGGTGATTGGTGGACTCAACTGGATGTCTGTGGCTAGATTAGTGCGAGCCGATTTTTTGACAGTGCGGGAGTTAGAATTTGTTACAGCAGCACGCGCCCTTGGTGCTTCCCCTGCACGGTTGATTTGGGTTCATATTTTGCCCAACCTCATTAGTCCCGTATTAGTTGCTGCTACTCTTTCAGTAAGTACTGCGATCGTTACCGAATCAACCCTGAGCTTTTTTGGTTTAGGTTTTCCACCTGATGTGCCAACTTGGGGGCGAATGCTTAACGAAGGGCAAAACTTTCTCGAATATGCTCCCCACCTCTAGCGTTGCTACCGTTGTATTTCTCGAATATATGACGAGGTATAATTGGGCCATTGGAACCAGTAAACGGCAATGACCAACCTGGGTTAGGCTCCTGGAAATTGATTTTAACGGTATAGTCGTTCAAGGCTTCAACGCTTTTGACAGCTTGATAAGTAGCAGCAGTGGTTGCACCGACAGCTGGATTACTAACAAATTGGTAGGTAAACACCACATCCGCAGCTGTAAAAGGTTTACCATCAGACCATTTGACTCCTTGTTTGAGTTTCCAAGTCACTGATTTACCATCTTTTGCTACTCCACCGTTCTCTAAGGAGGGGATTTCTGCTGCGAGAAAGGGGACTAGTTTACCATCTTTATCAAAGCTGGCCAAGGGTTCGTAAGTAATTCGACTAGCTTCAAAGTCTTTGTTACCTTGAGCTAGATGGGGATTAAGAATGGTTGGTGCTTGCCAATAGAGAAGCTTTAAGGTATTACTAGCAGCACTAGCATTACTTGCAGCTGTTGGAGTAGAGGCAGTTAGAGATTGAGAATTTGGAGAAGAACAAGCAGTTAGCAACAAAATACTAAGCAACGACTGAGCAAAAATCTGACTCCTACTGAATTTATTGAATCTGGTCATGTTGGATTGTCTCTGGCGGTTTAAGCTAAATCTAAAGGGGCGATCGTTAATTTTAGATTTTAATTACGAATTACCCTTCGGGTGACGCTCCTGTCTTGAAAAGTTCAGAGCGGCGGAAGCCGCCGCTCTGAACTTTTCGCTGCGTCGCTAACGCTGCGCTAACGGCAGTTGCTTCAAGTCGGGAAACCCGCTGTTAGCTTCTGCCTCACGAATTACTTTAATATCCTGCTTGCTTATTGACTACATTCTGTAAGGGCTGACCAGTTCGGTAGCGCTCTAGATTATCAAGAAACAAGTTGGCGATGCGTCCTTTCAATGCTGGGGAAATCGCAGAAGTATGAGGTGTAATAAATAGGTTAGGTAACGACCACAGAGAACTTTCTGGCGGTAGGGGTTCAATAGAAACTGTGTCTAATCCTGCACCTGCAATCCAGCCTTCAGTTAGAGCTTTAGTTAATGCTGATTCATCTACAACCGCACCGCGACCTACATTAATTAAATAAGCATGACTGGGTAGCGATCGCAATACTTTTTCATCAATTAAGCCTTTAGTTTCTGCTGTCAAAGGTGTCGCAACAACTATATAGTCAACTTCTGGCAATAATGCGTGCCACTCATCTGTACCAACGATTTTATCGAAATTTGCTAACGGTTCAGGACGACGGCGACCACCCCAAACTCTTGCCCCAAATGCTTAACACGAGCTGCGATCGCCTGACCAATATTCCCAGTACCGAGAATTAACATAGTTGAATTTGCCAACTCTGGTAGTATTAACCAGCTTTTTTCCCATATACGTTGATCATGATCTGCTTGCAGTTCCCGTAACTGCTTGGCGTGATAGAGGATCAAAGTTAAGACAAATTCTGAAATGGGAATTGCATGAACCCCCACACCATTAGTGAGGATAATATCATGTTCGAGAAAAATAGGTGTCAAGATGTGATTCACACCAGCACTAGGAGTCTGTTGCCAACGTATTCCAGGAGCAGCTGCTAGCACCTTATGTAGAGTCGTGGGCTTCAATTCTAACCCACTGAGATAAACTTCTGCATCACTAGCATCACCATCAAAATTACCATCACTATCTACCCGCACAAATTGTGTATCCGATGGTAGGTGTGGCTCAATCTCGGCAGCTCTATAGGTAGAATTAGTTTGACCACGGTTTAATCCTTCATAGAATTGTTTAGTATCCTGCTGACTACTCATCTACCCAGCAATAATATTAGTTAGGTAGAGTAGACAGCGATCGCAATACGTTTTCAATTTAATTGTTAACAGTCAACAGTTATAAGTGAATTGCTCCTCCTGCCTGTTTCAAATACCCACTGGTTCAGGTTGCCTGACAGGAGGTGTTAAGCTAGCTTTGCCCAGTCTTAGATGGTCGCGCAGGGTCTTGCCTGTATACTCTTTGCGGAATAAACCCCGGCGCTGCAACTCAGGCACGACAAATTCGACAAACTCTTCAAATGCACCAGGAAGATAAGCTGCTGAAATAATAAAGCCATCCGCTTCGCCATTTTTAAAGCTTTCTTCTAGCTGATCGGCAATTTGAGTGGGTGTTCCCACCACATGATGCAAAGGTACGAGCCAACTCAAAAGGAACCGAGTACGTGGTGGAACGGGTAACGCCCAATCCGATGTATTCGGTTGCAACTGCCATCGTCGCCACAACAAAAGCAGGGTCAAGAAAAGCAGCACCTTGAGAGCCATAGCGCAGAGTGTCTATGATACCTGCACCGTAACGACTGGGAATTATCAATCCATCTGCAAAGAACACAAAATCAAACTTGCCTCGTTCGAGAATTCGACCTAGATTTTGGTAAAACTCCGGTCGCAAAAAGTTCAAGTCATTGAGAGGATGTCGCCATGCAGGATGACTATGAGTTAGGTGAGAGGCAATCAGAAATCCGGCTAGATGCAGTTGTTTTGTCATTAGGGATTAGGAATAGATAGTAGTATTTTTTACTCAAAATTCAAGCTTTAGCTAGAAAGGCAACTATGTAATCTCATGTCTCCTGCCTTTTTCACGTATACAAAGTGAAAACTGGGATTTGTTCGTTGAGTACCCAGTAATATCATGTCCGGATAATCGCTTACGATAGAAGTAGTGAGTGCAAAGATGACTAATGCCGAAACGAATTAGTGTAGCTACACATTTAAGTA
>NZ_JBALDE010000180.1:0-47374 GCF_036917515.1 Nostoc sp.
CTTTTTCCATTTTTTCTAATCTCCGTAGACTTACAGTATGGACAATGCACAGTATGAACCCTCTCCTCATCCCTTTATTATGCAACACCAAAAATCCTTGTTTGGAACCAAGCACGGAGAAACAAGCGTTTAAATATTATCTGTTGAGAGAAATATAAATATCCCTACATAACAGAAGGATAATTTTCTCATCAAGTAGATGTTCCAATGGATAAATATGCAGCAACAGCATTGCCGATTGCAACCAAGGTGATATTGGTGCTTTGATAGCGGTTGCTCTGTTACTGAGGTATAACTGGATTTGATATATAAATTTTTTAACTTTGAGGATGTACCTCATCTGATTGAGAACCGCTATGGATGATTTGTTATATTTTACCAAATCTATGGTGTCACACTTTCATCAGGGCACTGGCTGTATTACCGCCATTAAATTTATCCATTTATTACTTTACTTGATCGCATCGCAATCTTCGGTTTTAAAAGACGAATTTGCGACTTATTGTCATTTTTTGAACTCTAAGCACATTTAAACATAACGATTATTTTTCAACTTCTATCAAGCTATAATATGTATTATTGCTATGCCCTTGATGGAAAAAAAATGCTAATATTACCGTAGTTAACTAGTGTGTGTGCTCGATCACAACATTCATGTGTTTTACCTCACAGCTAATTCAAACAACTTAAATATCACCTTTAAGCAAACAATAGTCGCCGTTATGACTCTCATCATGTTATGCCACCTAGCTATTTAAAGATTTAATGTATAAATGGTTGTAAAATATATTTTTTTTGTTAAAAATCATCTATTAAGTGACTTGTCAGAAAATTTACATTAAGAAACTCCTAAAATATCTAAATTTAAGAGCTAAGAGTGTAAACTAATTATGTAAATATCATGTTTGTATGTAAATATGATGTTTGCAAGTCTCTTTTAGTAACTTGCATTTATTACACTATAGGAGGTATAATACAAACGTTAAATAGCTTGCTAGATGTTCCCTTAAAGATACTAAGTAGTGCTAGGAAAAGATCCATCTTGGAATTTCCAAGCAAACTTAATCAATATTTGTTTAACTGGAGTTTTGCTTAATTGGTAAAATACTACATTAAACAAAAATTGCGATGTGCTTTTATCGCTTTATAGTTTTCTGTTTCCTGTAGCCTACTCAAAACCCTCTTTTGATCGAGGTTACACGATAAGGATGAGGCTATCCCGGAGACTATCCCCCAGACTTGCAAAGCACTAAGGGAATATGCTGGGAGCTAATTGCACATTGCGTAAATTTCTGATTAACACTACAAGGCTAGTCAGATTTGTAGTTGTGGTTTTTTTGCTGTCAGCCTTTGTTCACACAACTGCAATGAATTACCTTTCTCCATAATTTACGACTCAATGCAATTTATAACTACAATTATGTCACACCATTTAAGTCCAGACAAGGCTGTTAAAAAGTTAGGAATGTCTGAAAACATTCTTTTAAGAATTCTTCCAAGTCAGGTGTTGTTCAAGAAGATGAAAGCTAACATTCAGCCAAAAAGTTGTCCCGAAATAGAAAAAACTTCAAGAGTTTGTGATTGAGAATGAAATACTTTGCATAGCTATTGTTGGATATAGCAAATTACGATCCGAAAATAATTCCTCTTATTCATCACTGTACAACCGCCGTTGATTGCCAAAATGAGTAATCCATATTTGTGTGGAGTATGTCAATGCAGTTAGTTGCTCTTGGAGCTAAATGTAGATAAACAAAGCTCTAGCTCGATATTTTGGCATTTAAATGAGTTATTGCCACGTCAAAAACTGGCTGCAACAAATGGTTTGTCCACCTAATAAAAATACCTTGTATGTAAAAGATAGATGTTTTGTTACCATACTATTTCTCTCTAACTCTACTCTAATAAAGCTTAGAGTTTCCTCGGTGAAAATACGGGATTAAATAATATTTTTAATGAACTTTTGAATTGGATTCAGACTGATAACTAAATTTTTTTGTGGAGATTAGAAAATGCCACCAGTGCTTTCTGAGCAACATGTGGGTGAAAGACTTTTATACACCTTGGGTACAAAACTTTCAGAAAAAGAATTAGAGAACTTCTTGGCAGAAATGGAAATTGTGCAGCCACCATCAGCAAAGCAATTCTGGCAATCTGCACAGACGAATCCTGGTATATACATTATTCTTACAGGTAAAGTTCGACTGTTAGATAGTTCTGAAAATTTAATTACTACCTTTGGTGCATGGTCTGTTTTTGGCGAATTGACTCTATTTCCCGAAGCTAACTTTAGTCCTTATGTAGTTAGAGCTTCGACAAGCTTAAAACTTGGCTATTTCAGACAAGAAGCATTGCAAAGGTTGATAGACAAGTATCCTAACATTCGCGATCATCTATTCGCCCGTGCAGAACTTTGGGATTTGTTGTTGTTATGTCGCCAAGTAGCACAATTTCCATGCCATACATCACAAGTTTCAGGAATGCTCAAAGCCTTATCTTTGTTTGAGCGACACCAGTTAGAAACTGGCTCTGTAAGTCCACAAATATCCCAAGATTCACAGTTGTGGCTATTATACAAAGGTCAGCTGCAGCATTCTGAAGACCATTCTTTGACACCAGGTATAATCTTTGCTCAACCAGAACAAGGAGACTGGCAAACAACGCAACCAACAATTGCTTACATTCTGAAAAATGACCAGATGCAAACAGCACTAGAATACTTCCCGGAGTTGGGAGAGTGGGCTTTTGCGATGAGCGTCAGCGAAACGGAATCGAAGACTGAGGACACAACAACCGGCTCAGTGCATCGCTGGGGACTGGGTACTAGAGAAAAAACTTCCCAATCTCCAAAATCTAAAATTATTCCTTTTCCTCAAAGAGAGAAGCAGTCACAACAACAGCCAACAAAAAAATCACGTTTTTACTTTCCCAGTCCGAAAGTACAAATGGGGCATTGGTGGAAACGCATCACTAAGAGCTATCCCTTCTATGCTCAACAAAGTGCAGCTGATTGTGGCTCTGCTTGCTTGGTGATGATTGGTAACTATTGGGGCAAACATTTTAGTATCAATCGCCTACGAGATATGACTAATGTCACTCGTAACGGTGCATCCCTAAAGGCTATGGCAGCAACAGCAGAATACCTGGGTTTTGCCACTCGTCCAGTGAAAGCTACTCTTGATAAATTAGCAGAACAACCTTTACCCGCAATTGCTCACTGGGAAGGTAAACACTTTATTGTTGTCTATGAAATTACCAAAAAGCGGGTGATTGTATGTGACCCGGCTCTTGGTCAACGCAGTCTGACAAAAGCTGAATTTCAAGCGGGTTGGAGTGGTTATGCATTGTTACTGCAACCTACAGCTCTACTAAAAAATGCTAAGGACGAAAGTAGAAGCTTCTGGAAATTTTTTGAGTTAGTCAAACCTCACTATCGAACACTGGTAGAAATTTTCATAGCTTCAGTAGTAATTCAATTATTTGGGTTAGTAACGCCAGTATTTACCCAGTTGTTGCTCGACAGAGTACTTGTGCAACGCAGTGTTCCAACCTTAAACGCCATTGGTCTGGGAATGATTGTTTTTGGGTTGTTTGGTGTTGCTGTCAACGGTGTACGGCAATATCTCTTATTTCACACTGCTAACCGCATTAGTATCGCCTTACTCGTAGGCTTTATCAAACATACCTTCCGTTTGCCCCTTGCTTATTTCGAGTCGCGTTTCGTTGGAGATATAATCTCGCGCATTCAAGAAAACCAGAAAATTCAGCACTTCCTTACAGGTCAGACACTCTCCATTGTGTTGGATATGCTGACATTAGTGGTTTATCTGGCTTTGATGTTCTCCTATAGCTGGCGGATGGCATTATTCGTGCTGTGTACTGTACCACCATTTTTTATCTTGGCGCTGGCTAGCACAAGTATTTTGCGCCGTATCTCTAGAGATATTTTTAATGCAGCTAACAAAGAACAAAGCTATCTCATAGAATCCCTAAGCGGAATTCGTACCGTTCGCTCATTAGCAATTGAACAGACAGTGCGTTGGCGTTGGGAGGAACTGCTAAATGATTTAATCAAAAAAGACTTTAATGCTCAAATAATTGACAATCGCTTGCAAATTATCAGTGGCGTCATCCACACCTTTGTAAATACTTCATTGCTGTGGTATGGAGCAACCCAGGTAATTAATAACGAACTAACTATTGGACAATTGGTTGCTTTCAATATGTTGGTGGGTAACGTCTTGAGTCCTTTCCAGCGACTGGCTTTGCTGTGGAATGAATTACAGGAAATCGTGATTTCTACCGAACGTATTAATGATGTGTTGGAGGCGGAACCAGAAGAAGACTTAGAAACTAAACCCCGCAAATCGTTGGGTAAACTCCGCGGTAACATTTGTTTTCAGAATGTTACTTTTCGTTATCACTCAGAAAGCGACACTAACGTATTAGAAAATCTCAACTTTGAAATTCAGCCGGAACAGATGGTTGCAGTCGTAGGGCGCAGCGGTTCTGGAAAAACAACTCTCAGTAAATTGATTTTGGGTTTATACCCACCAACAGATGGCAAAATACTCATTGATGGTCACGATATCACCAGTGTATCTATGCGATCGCTCCGTTCCCAAATCGGCGTTGTAGACCAAGATACTTTTCTGTTTGGTGGGACTGTTCGCGAAAATATTGCGATCGCTAATCCTAATGCTTCTTTAGAAGAAATTAGCCAAGCAGCAAAATATGCTGGAGCCGATGAATTTATTCAAAAATTACCGATAGGTTACGAATCAGAAATTGGTGAAAGCGGCGGAATGCTTTCTGGTGGACAGCGCCAACGCCTAGCTATTGCTCGTGCTTTGCTCGGAAATCCTCGGTTATTACTGTTTGATGAGGCCACTAGTCACCTAGATTCAGAATCAGAGCGGATTATTCAAAACAACCTCAAAACAATTCTTAAAGGACGCACAAGTGTAATTATTGCCCATCGCCTCTCTACAGTCCGCAACGCGGACTTAATCCTGGTTTTAGATCAAGGTATTTTGGTAGAAAGCGGTAGCCACGACGAATTAATCGCTAAAAAAGGTCATTATTATTACCTGAATCAACAACAGATGTCTCAAGTGAGTTGATGGGACATTGGGCAGTCTTTTTCTTCTCGACGAAACTCTGCGCGTAGTTGCTTCCCTATAAGGGTACAATTTTGAATTGATTTCTCCTGCACTCCCCATCTACTGTTATCGGAAATAAAACCATGCCACATCCCAATAGATCGTCCCCACTTCCCCAAGATGAGCAAGATGAATATCAAGGTTACAAACAGCAAGAAAAATCGGTAGAGTTTGACGACCAGATAGAGGCAGAAAATGAAAGTCAAGATTTGTACTACGGTACAGAAAAACTACTCGATGCCTTACCTCAAATTTGGACTCGTGGTTTGTTGTATGTGCTCATCGGCTTTGCTGGTCTATTTTTACCTTGGGCAACTCTCTCGAAAGTAGATGAAACTGGTAGCGCCAGAGGGCGTATAGAACCTAAAGGTGCAACTCAAAAATTAGACGCTCAAGCTGGTGGGAGTGTTAAAGCAGTTACAGTTAAAGAAGGAGATATAGTTAGAGCCGGCCAGGTTTTACTGGAATTGGATGCTGATTTATTACAAACTGAACTGCAACAAGTCCAGAGCAAATTGCAAGGGCTACAAAATCGGCAATCCCAACTGGAACTGCTGAAAAATCAACTCGTAATGTCAACGAGTCTTTTAGAACAACAAAATAAATCCCAAGAATTAGAAAAATTGGCTCAACTCAACCAGGTGCAGCAAAACCTGGATGCCAAACTGAGTAGCTATAACCTCCAAAAGTTAGAAAAACAATCATTAGTTAAACAAGCACAGGAGCAAATTTCCACCAGTCAAGACGATCGAGAATCGGCTGAAGCCCGTTTGCGTATAGATTCTACGCAAGCTGAGCGTTTTAGCCAACTAGTTGACAATAAAATAGTTGCTCCAACCCAATTTGATGAAATCAAAAAACAAGAGCAAGAAAGCAAACGACTTTATAAAAAGTCTCTATCAGATATAAAACAAGCTCAATTGCGTTTAGCCCAAGAGCTAAATAGTTATCAAGTAACGATCAAAACCTTGGAGTCTGATATTAAACAAGCAAAACTCCGACTGCAAGAAGAACAAAGTAGCTATAAAAGTGCTACGCAAGCTGGAGAACTAGCTGTAATGAAAAATCAGGAGCAGCTAAAAGATATACAGGCACAAATAACAGCAACACAATCAGAAATCGCTCAGACAAAAAGCCAGCTTATATCTACAAAATTGCAAATTCAGCAGCGTGTGGTGCGATCGCCAATTAATGGGGTGATTTTTGAATTACCCACCACTAAGCCAGGAGCGGTGGTACAAGTCGGTCAAAGGATTGCCCAAATTGCACCCACGAAAACAGACTTCGTACTTAGAGCAAATATGCCTAATCAGGATAGCGGTTTCTTGAAAGTAGGAATGCCAGTAAAAGTTAAGTTTGATGCCTATCCCTTCCAAGAGTATGGCATTGTACCAGGGAAAGTTACTTGGATCTCTCCTGACTCGAAAGTTAGCCAAACACCCCAAGGCAACATCGAAACCTATGAATTGGAAATCACCTTAGATCAGCAGTACGTCCAAAATGGCAACAAACGTATTCCATTAGGTGCCGGTCAGACAGCAAATGCTGAAGTCATCATTCGTCAACGGCGAGTAATTGACTTTGTTTTAGATCCGTTCAAGAAACTGAAAAAAGGCGGTTTGGAGATGTAGTTATAGGTATTGCACTGGAATCAGGAAATAGGACAAGGGAGACTGAAGGAATAATCAATGCCCCGTGCCCAATCCCCAATCCGTTTAATTATTGGAGATATCGTGTTATGCCCCACAATCTGAACATTTCCACTTCAGATATCATTCACAGTCTTAAACTCTCCTGTCAGATACCTGCTGTTGTGGAAGCGATCGCATCGCAAAGTATTATTGCCGAAGCAACTCAAGCGACAGGAATTACAGTCACGCCAGAAGAACTACAGCAAGAAGGAGATAACTTAAGGTTTGCCAAAAAGCTTGTCAAAGCTAAAGACACTTGGTCATGGCTAGAAAAACACCACCTCTCTGTGGATCAGTTTGAAGAATTAGCCTACAACAACATCCTTTCACGGAAGTTAGCGAATCATCTATTTTCCAATCAACTGGAAAAGCACTTTTACGAACATCAGCTAGATTATATCGCCGCCGTTACCTACGAAGTTGTCTTCGAGGATCGAGACTTGGCTTTAGAGCTTTTTTATGCTCTAGAAGAAGGCGAAATCAATTTTCCAGATATTGCTCGTCTATATATCTCAGAACCAGAAGCCCGTCGTGCTTATGGATACAAAGGAGTCCGATACCGCAAAGATTTTCGTCCAGAGATTGCAGCCGCTGTATTTGCTGCTGCACCACCAGAAGCTCTCAAACCGATAACGACTCCTAAGGGAGTGTATTTAATTTGGGTGGAAGAAGTCATTCAACCCCAATTAGATGAACAGTTGCGCCAAAAAATCATTACAGAATCCTTTTCTGATTGGTTAAAGCAACAAATCACCACGATGAAAATAGTTACTCAAATAGACTCAGACGGTTCACAAGAGGAATTAATAGATATGTTATTCACCAATACTAAATAATTTAGGAAATTTCAAACGTTTTTGTCGCTAAGTATCTACCCTAAGTCAGGGGAGATTTCTCTAGTCTTCAAAATGTTGCAGATACAGGTTTGATTTACTTCAAAACTTAATAGCTTTTCTTTTTAGTGTTTTGTCAATATATCTACAAAGTGCTATTTTTGTTTTATTTAAAACTTAAATTAAATCGCTATATCTCTTGCTGGGCAGCAATAAATTTAATTCCTGCTTAAATTTGTAATGCAATTTTTTTAATTTCAAATAAGACTACATATAATGATTTCTATATATAAATATATTAGTTTTTTTAATCTAAGATCCTTCAAAAAAGCATTGACTTTTTTGAAGGATAAAGTATATTAGATGTATAGCCAACAACACAAGTCGGTTACACCAAATATTCCCAACAAAAGTTACAAAATTTAGGAGAATTCAAATGATCATTTCTGATCTGAACTACTTGGAAATTACCTCTGAAGAAATTATTGGTGGTACTGATAAGCCTAAAGTCAAGCCGCCTAAAATCAAAAAATACTACACCGTTGCACAAGCAGATGCAGATGCTTCCGCAAGTGGTGGCGTCAACAACATCGCTGTAACCTATACTAACGCCACCGCCACCCCTAATAGTGCTACTGCTTCGTCATCAAGCTATGCTTCTGTTTCTAGCTAACAAGTAGTAATAGTTTCTAGCTAACAAGTAGTAATAATTAAACTCTACTCACAAAAAGTATTAGCTGGTGCAAGTAGAGTTAGGCTCGAAAGCTTAGTATATTGATAAATTGCCGAAGGCTCTTGGTTCATTTGAGCCTTCGGCTTTTACCCAAAATACATCTTTTGGTCTTAAATAACTGTTTCCGCAATAAAATCTTACAAATTACAACATTTAATTCTCAACCCAGTTTGCAGTCTGTGTTGTTTGCCCGCCCTGAATTAAAACTCTGGGCTAATAGTCATAATAAATACATATTACCGTAGCCTTAAGCTTCTTGTAGACCCCCGAAAGGTAGAGAAGAGTAAAATTCCTGTTAATTAAGTTTAGGAAGTAATCAAGCAGACATGATATCAATCGATATCAGTTATAAGTTTCAAAAGCTTGAGTTCCTTGCAGATAGCAGATGTAGGAACAAAAGACATATTAAATAAAAAAGATTGTATAAATTATAGCCCGTAAATAAAGGATACAAGCTTCTGAGTTTATTTATGGGGATTGTTAATTTTGAATTTGGAGCAAAGCGACGTGACTACAATTCCTGATGCTCTCCAACTTGCAAGTCAATATCACCAAACCAAGCGCTTCACCCAAGCCGAAGAAGTTTATCGTCAAATTATAGACGTAGATCCCCAGCAGTCAGAGGCATTATATGGATTAGGTCTGCTGGCACAGCAACGAGAACAGTATCAAAATGCAGAACAATTTTTTCAAGCAGCCTTGCAATTACAGCCAGAAGCAGGGGCAATATATAATAGCTTGGGCTTTAGTCTGCAACAACAGGGTAAGCTAGAAGAAGCGATCGCCTGTTATGAAAAAGCACTCTTCATTCTCCCTGACAGCATAGAAGTACAAATCAATATCAGTAATATTCTCCACATTCAAGGCAAGCTATCACCAGAAGAACAAGTCCACTACGCACAACTGAATAAGCAGTTTGCTTTAGGTAGGCAACAGGCAGGTGATTTCAAGATAGCAGAATTATATTATCGCCAAGCTATTGCATTGCAGCCAGATATGGTATCATCTCATACTAATTTAGGAGAGGTACTCCAAAAACAAGGGCGATTCAATGATGCCATTGATTCTTACCAACAAGCACTAAAAATTAAACCAGACTATCATTACGCCTATCACAACTTAGGGTATCTTTTCCAGGAAAAAGGAAAATTTGAAGAAGCAATAGAAGTTTATGAAAAAACTTTAAGCATTCAACCTGATTTTGCCATCACCTATAACAACTTGGGAAATATTCTGAGGGCACAAAATAAATTTGATGCCGCTATAGAATCCTATCAAAAAGCTATTAAAATTCGGCCTGATATTGATTACATATATAGCAACTTAGGAACAGCATTGAGAGATGATAATCAAATAGAAGCCGCAGTCCAGGCATTTGAACAAGCCGTCCAAGTGACACCAAACTATGATCTGGCTAAATTTGGTGCTTGTATGAGCCAACTACCAGTTATCTATTCTAATGTTGATGAAATTGCATTTAGACGAAATCAGTATCAAGAGTATTTGCAAAATTTAGCTAAATATTATGAATTAACTAATTATGAAGAACGGGCAAAAGCATCTGAGGCTGTAGGAGTATTTCAACCTTTTTATTTGACATATCAAGGCTTAAATGACCGAGATTTACAGCAAACTTATGGGGAAATGATTTTCCAAATTATGTCAAGTCGCTATCCCCAAGATTGCCAGTCGCTTGTTGTGCCAAATTTAGATAAAAATCAAAAGGTTCGTATTGGTATCGTTTCTGGATTTTTATCTAGTCATTCTAATTGGAAAATCCCTATTAAAGGTTGGGTAGAAAATATAGATCGAAGTGAGTTTGAATTATTTGGTTATTATACCGAGGACAAAACAGATTATTCAACATTTAGTGCCACCAAAGCTTTTGATAAATTTGTCCAAGGTGTTCGCTCAACTGAACAATGGTGTGAGGTAATAACAAAAGATAAATTACATATCCTGATTTTCCCAGAATTTGGGATGGATTCAATGACGCTCAAACTGGGTTGTCTGAGATTAGCGCCAATTCAAATGACATCTTGGGGACACCCTGAGACTAGTGGACTCCCGACAATTGACTATTACTTGAGCAGTGACTTAATGGAACCAGAAAATGCTCAAGAACATTATACAGAAAAATTAGTTAGATTACCCAATCTATCTATTCATTACATACCTTTAGCAATTCCACCCGAAGAAATTAAGAAACCAGATATAGGTTTAAAAGACGATGATATTTTCTTCTGGTGTTGTCAGTCATTATATAAATATTTGCCAAATCATGATGATGTTTTCCCTTCTATTGCTAAAGAATTAGGTAATTCTAAGTTTGTGTTTATTAAAAGCAAAAGTGAAGAAATAACAGAAAGATTTCGCCAGCGCTTAAACCATGCTTTTGCAGAACTCGGGTTAGATTACCAAGATCACTGTTTGTTTTTGTCTTTCCTCAATGATAGGAAGTTTGCTGGGACTACAGCTTTAGCAGATGTCTTTTTAGATAGTATTGGTTGGTCTGGATGTAACTCCACCCTCGAATCTATTGCTCATAATATTCCGGTTGTCACTTTACCAGGAGAGTTGATGCGATCGCGGCATTCTCTGGCAATTTTGCAGATGATGGGTATAGAAGAGACGATCGCTTCAAATAAATCAGAATACGTTCAAATCGCCATCCGTCTAGGGAAAGATGCTAAATATCGGCAATATATTTCCCAGCAAGTTGTAGAAAATAAACATAAATTATACGGCGATTTAAAGCCAGTCAGAGCGCTAGAAGATTTTATTTTGCATCTGGTTAATAAACCAAGACAATTTAACGCTCAAGAAATTACTGAACTCTTTCAACTTGCACTTCAAGATCATCGAGCTAATCGCCTAGACACAGCCGAACAGCTATATCGTCAGGTGATCGAAAAACAACCAGACTATTCAGAAGCATTATACGGTTTAGGGATGCTGGCACAGCAGAAAGGTGAATTGCAGGAAGCTCAGAAGCATTTAAGTGCAGCTTCGCAAGTTCAGCCTAACTCTGTGAAAATTTGGTTTAGTTTAGCCAATTTGCTTCAAGGTCAAGGACAGTTACCAGAAGCTGAAGCAGCTTACCGAAAAGCTATTGCTTTGCGACCAGATGCAGGAACAATTTACAACAATTTGGGCTACACCTTGCAACAACAAGATAAGTGGGAGGAAGCGATTGCATCCTATCAAAAAGCCCTGGAATTTCAGCCCAACTGCATAGAAGCAAAAATCAATTTAGGGAATGCGCTTTTTGCTCAAGGAAGACTTTCAACAGAGAAACAAGCCTATTATGCTCAATTGAATCATCAGATGGGCATTGCCAACCAAGAAGCAGATGATTGGCAAACTGCTGTTGTTTACTATCAAGCTGCGATCGCAATACAGCCTGATTTGGTAGAAGCCCATTATAACTTGGGGGTGATACTGCAAGAACAAGGGAACCTAGAAGAAGCGATCGCTTGCTATCAAAAAGCTTTGGAGTTCAATCCCCAACACCAGGAAGCCAATATCAAGTTAGGAGAGATTTACCAAACCCAGCAATAAGAAGTTATACAAATCTGACTCACTAAAATTTTCTGGCTCAACGGGTTATTTTACGCGATCGCCAATTGCCATCAATCTAAACTTAAACAAAAAATCTAATCACCATAACAACACAGTAAAAATTATGTCATTAACAATTTTCGAGAAAGTTAAAGAGTTCATCATCAGACTAGTTAAAGACGAAGCTTTTTACACTCAATTAATGAGCGATAAAATTGACGAAGTGATAAAAGTCATGGAAGAAGGTGGCTATAATTTTTCTCAAGAAGAATTTGAAACAGCCTCCATTAAAATATTGGAATTAAAAGAATTAGGTCAGTTTGACGACCTCAGTGAAGAGGAATTAGTAGGAGCCTTTGGTGGGCTTACAAACGCAGTTGCTCAACCATTGTATGGTGTTGTAGCCCCACCTCCACCTCCCGAAGAATGTGGAAAACCACCAATTAAATGTAAATGGATTCCTAAACCATGTCCAAAGCCAAATCCACCTGTACAACCACAACCGTTATATGGATTACCTCTTAGTTAAGCAGAAGTACAATAACCTGATAAAACGATGAGAAATAGAATGCGTTAGTTTATTTTGAGGGTTGAGATTGAGAGTTAATCTATGACATATCACCGCAAAAGCTACGCAGTTTGGGAAATTACCTTAAAGTGCAATCTAGCTTGTAGTCACTGTGGTTCCCGTGCAGGACATGAGCGTGCCAAAGAACTTTCCCCTGAGGAAGCTTTGGATCTTGTCAAGCAGATGGCAGAAGTTGGAATTAAAGAAGTTACTCTCATTGGTGGTGAAGCATTTCTGCGTCCAGACTGGCTGGAAATTGCCAAAGCGATCAACGAGGCGGGAATGTTATGTGGTATGACTACGGGCGGTTATGGCATTTCCTTAGAAACCGCCCAAAAAATGAAGGAAGCGGGAATTCGTACCGTCTCTGTTTCTATTGATGGTTTAGAAGCAACTCATGACCGCCTGCGGGGAAAGAAAGGCTCTTGGAAATATGCATTTAAAACTATGAGTCATCTGCGAGAAGTAGGTCTTTCTTTTGGTTGCAACACCCAAATTAACCGCCTGTCAGCGCCAGAGTTTCCGTGCATCTATGAGTGCATTCGTGATGCTGGTGCTCGTGCTTGGCAAGTTCAGCTAACTGTACCAATGGGAAATGCAGCTGATAACGCAGATATCCTCCTCCAACCCCATGAACTGTTAGATATCTATCCCATGCTTGCCCGTGTGGCGCGTCGTGCTTACCAAGAAGGTGTGCAACTTCAGGCGGGAAATAACATTGGTTACTACGGCCCTTATGAGCGACTGTTGCGGGGACGGGGAAAGGAGCATGACTTCTCATTTTGGCAAGGTTGCGGAGCAGGACTCTCCACTTTGGGAATTGAAGCTGACGGAGCGATTAAAGGTTGTCCCTCACTACCGACTACTGCCTATACAGGTGGTAATATTCGAGAACAGACTTTGCATGATATTATCGAACGTGCAGAAGAACTACGCTTCAATCTAGGAGCAGGAACACCTGAAGGCACAAAACACCTGTGGAGTTTCTGTAAAACCTGCGAATATGCTGAACTTTGTCGTGGGGGTTGCAGTTGGACTGCCCATGTTTTCTTTAATAAGAGAGGTAATAATCCTTACTGTCATCATCGCGCTCTTGTTCATGCCAAACAAGGTATGAGAGAGCGTGTAGTTCCCAAAGTAAAGGCGCAAGGATTGCCATTTGATAATGGCGAATTTGAGCTAATTGTCGAGTCTACAGATACTTTATTGCCAGCAAACGATCGATTACACTTTACCGCTGACAGTATTCAGTGGTCGGAAAGTTGGCAACCAGAACCCGAATTTTATTACTCTCTTGTCAGATAATAAATCATGGCAGAAAATTCAGAAATTACCACAATTTCAGAGAACCAAACTGACTTTGAGTCATTACCATCTCAAGAATTAGAGAAAATCCCACTACTTCCACGTTCAGCTTGGAATAGCCAATTAAGCTATTTAAAAGTGCTGTTAAAAGCAAAGCAAGCCTTGGATAAAAGCTGACAGGTTCATTAGGGATATCGAGAGATTTTGCTTGTAAATTAGGAGAGAATTACTCCCCAAATATTTACACGCAAATTTGTTAAATCACAAAATCAACACAGGTTTTTTATGGCATCAAGAGTAAGTCTAAGACTGACACCTCAAAAGTTACTTTCTTTCAATGGTAGAGTTAATCTCAATAATAGGCCTGATCCCAAGCCCGATCCTAGTCCTAATTTTGTTACCGCTGAAGGGGATGCTACTTTTTCTAACTATAGTGAAGGTACTGCAAGCATTTTAACTGCTACCCAGGCAGACACATTAGTTAAAGGTGGTATAACTGCTGCAATTGCTGAGGCTAAAGCAAGTTTTGATCCAACTTTTTCATCACTTTTCACTCAGGCTGCTGTCGTTGGATTAAGTGGTCAATTTGAAGGTACTTCCAACAGCGAAGCAAAGGTACTTGCTAGTTTTGCGGTTGGTCGTAATGAAAGCTTCTCTTTTGATTTTTCTGCAGATTTAGAACTAACAGCTAAAGAAATTGAAAATCCTGACGTTGAATATAACAAGGGTCAGTCTACAACCACTTTTTTGGTATTAGATACCACAAATCCTAACAAGGCCAAAGTTTTAGATTATTTTGGCATCCAGGGTAAATTAATCTCCTCTGATCAAATCGGAGATCTAAAATTTGGTCGTAGTCGCAATGTCACAATCGACAGTCGTGATAAAGATTCTGATATTGATGGTGATAATGGTACTGACTTCTTGAATGGTAATGCTGTTGGTACTTATGATCGGAGTTTTAATCGCAATACCAATCTAACCATAGTCAAAATTAATACTAGTTCTGTTGAATTGGCTGGAGATACTTTAATTGGCAACCTGGGTACAGATGTTATCTATGGCACGATTCGGAAGGATAATCTGAAGGGAACCAACGGGGCGGACAAACTTTATGCTAGCTTGGGAGATGATAAGCTATCTGGAAACAGAGGTAATGATATCCTCGACGCCGGTCAAGGTAATGATTTGCTAAATGGTGACGATGGCAATGATACACTTTATGGCGGTAAAGGCAATGATACTCTCAATGGTAATAGTGGTAATGATGTCTTAGTTGGTGGCGATGGTAATGACACATTTACTTTCAAACGTACCGATAGTTTGTTTAAAAAAGACTTTGATATCATTCAAGATTTCCAGGTTGGTGTTGATAAACTTGTATTAGATGGCTGGGGAAGTCAAGGTAATATAACAGATACCAATGATGGCGCTCTTCTCACCTTAAATTCTTTGTCTTTGTCTTCGTCTAATAATCCTCAAGAAAGCATACTATTTTCAAACCTGAGTGCTAGTGATATCAGCTCGATAATATAATTTATTTAAGGCTAATTGCTCGTTTCATTCCCTAACAGACTCTGATTTACAAACATTTTAGTCAAGACAATTAGGTGAATCAAAAATCTGATTGCACAAGAAAATGTCGATACCTTTCCTGGGAGAGGTTTTGCTAATAGTAATCCCAATGGTGTACGCATTGAAATTACTTAAATTGGTAATTGTTGATTACTAATTTTAGGATTATTCTATCGTCCATACTGTTGACAAAATCTCTCTTTGGATTCAGTTAATAACCTTATTTTTTATATAGGCAAAAATAGATAAAATATTTTATTATATAGTTATCACCTATCATTTTAAAGTTATAACAATCTAATACTAAAAAAAATATAGTTATAGATAATAGATAATTATGGATACTACGAATATTTCAGAATCTAAAGTTAAATCTTTTATTCAAATTGCAGTGCAAAAGCATCAGTCAGGTGACAAGGATGAAGCTGAATCACTAGATAAAACAGAAGTAGCTGAAATCCTCGAACAAGCAGTTCACCAGCAACAAGACAATCGTTTATTGGAGGCAGAACTGCTATATAGTCAAGTTTTGGAAAAACAACCTGATAACCCTGAAGCTTTATATGGTTTAGGGATGTTAGCGCAGCAGATGGGGCAACTCCAAACTGCTGAACAGTGGCTAAGTGCGGCTTCACAAGTTCAACCAGATTATGTTAAAACGTGGTTCAGTTTAGGTAATTTGCATTTAGTTCAGGAACAGTTTCCTGAAGCAGAGAAAGCTTATCGGCAAGCTCTAGTTTTATTACCTAACTCATTACCAATTTACAACAACTTGGGCTATACCCTGCAACAACAAGGATTATTTGAAGAAGCAGTTAATTATTATCAAAAAGCTCTAGATTTAAAACCAGACTTTATCGAAGCAGAGGCTAATTTGGGTAATGTGTTACACGCTCAAGGTAAGCTCTCCAACAATCAAAAAATATACTATGCACAATTAAATAATCAATTGGGTGTTGCCCGGAAAAAAGCTCTTGATTTGAAAAATGCTGTTACTTGTCACAAGCGAGCGATCGCACTACAACCAGATTTGTTAGAAGCTCATTATAACTTGGCTTTGGCGCTGCAAGAACAAGGAGAATTAGAAGAGGCGATCATATCCTACCAAAAACTTTTAGAACTTAATCCTAACGATGGAGAAGTATACTTCAATTTAGGCAAAATTTACCAACAACTCAACCAAGATCAGAAAGCAGTTTTTGCCTATCGACAAGGGTTAAAGCTAATTAATCCCTACTATGCCAAAGCATTAGCATCTGGTGAAGATGCTAAAATTCTTCAACAAGCACCAGTCACACCCTCAATTGCCCAAGGGGAGGTAATTGTAGGGCAATACAGCTTTCCAACTATTCCAACGGTAGCAAATGATATAAGCAAGCGCCCTTTCTGGAGTGTGGTGGTAACTGTATATAACCGCACAGATTATCTACTCGAATGCCTTGTCAGTGTATTGGCTCAATGGCAAGGAGAAGAAGAGATGGAAATCATCGTTATGGACGATGCTAGTACAACACCAGTATTTGAACTGGTGAATAGTATTGGACAAGGCATAATCAACTACTATCGCAACCCGCAAAATCTCGGTCTGCCAGGAAATTGGAATGCCGGAGTTGCTCTAACTCGCGGTCATTGGGTTCATTTACTGCACGACGATGATTATATTCTCCCAGGTTTTTATTCCCGTCTACAAGAAAGTCTAGAAAGGTGTTCAGATTCTATAGGAGCAGCTTTTACAGGTTATGAAAATATTAACGAAAAAGGGGAAGTAATTTTCAGCCAACAAGTCTATGGAGAGCAGCGAGGAATTGCCCAAAATTGGCTACAAATAATTGGAATTAGTAACTCATTGAATATGCCTGCGGTAGTAATTCGTCGAGAAGCGCACGAACAATTGGGCGTATATCATCCTGAACTGACCTATACAAGTGATTGGGAAGTTTATAAACGCATTGCCTCTGTTTACGATTGGTGGTATGAACCAGAAATTTTAGCTCGTTACCGCCAACATGCTAACAATGTTACCAGCGAACTGTTACTCTCTGGGAAGCAGATGATATCTATCCGTCGTGCAATTGAAATTTCAAAGAGTTATTTTCCCCCTGAATACTCGGTACAAATTACCGCCCAATCCCGGAGTCATTATTTTCTTTATTGTCTAGAATCAGCCATAATTCCCCTACAGGCTGGGAATCTGGCTGGAGTTTGGCAAGGATTAGAAGAGGCTTTAAAAATAGATCGTAGCCCGGAAGCAGTAGCAAAGTTATTCCGGTGGTTAACACAAGAAAAAGCAGCTCCTTTACGTGAAGAAATTGCCTCAAGATTTATCTCACTTCCTTTATAAAGACTTGTTTAGGAAAAGCAAAAATTTTCTAGTTTTGGACTAAAAAACTATGTCAATTAGTCAAGTTGAGCATCCTACTATAAATACTTCATCTTTTGATCCACAAAATCGACAAGATGGTATCAGCGGTCTGATGCGAATTCGTAATGAAGAGGAGTTTTTGGCACCAACAATCGAATCTTGGATTGATTATGTTGATGAATTGGTAATTGTGTTTCATCAGTGTACAGACAAAACTCCTAAAATAATAGAGGCATTTACACAAAAATATCCTCAGAAAATACGGGCTTTTCATTACTTACCTCACGTATATTCATTTGGTACAAAAGAACAAGTTGAATTGGATGTGAACAACATTCATTCTTTCGTTTTTTATTCTAATTTTGGTCTTAGCCAGACGCAGTATAAAATTTGTGTTTGTATCGACGGAGATTGCATAGGTATTCCGGAAAAATTAAAAATTATTTATAATTATTTGAAGCAAAATCATTTACAAAATACAGCCTTATTTTTTTCAGGAGTAAATTTATATCAACGTCCAGATGATCCCAACTACTACATAAATTTAAACTGCCCTGCTTCTGGTGATGGGAATGTGGCATATTGGACAGTTTCACAGCAAAATATTTTCAATAAAAATGCCAAAACTCCATTCTGTGAAGCAATTCAATTTCAAGGAATCACACCTTATTATTTAGGCTTTATTTTTTGGCACACACATTGGTTAAAAAAGAACACATTTTCGATAAATGGCGGCAGAGAATTAGATGGTGAGCTTTTAGAAAAACTGAAGGATACTAAGATAAAAAATAAAGATAAAGAATTAATTTTACTATGTCAAAAATTGAAGCAAGAAAATAAAAACTTTCAAAATATTCCTTACCAAAAGTTTCTATTGTATTTCGATTTTGCTTCTTTGCCTGATATTATAGCCCTAGAGTCAAAGCTAGTAGCAATATATAATAACTCGGGTCATACCTTGGAACAACAAGGCAAGTTTGATGAAGCAGTTACTTGTTATCAAAAAGCCTTAGAACTTCAGCCCAACTGTGCCGAAGCAGAAGTCAACTTAGGCAACGCCCTGAACGCGCAAGGTAAACTATCAAAAGCTCAACAAGCAGACTACGCAGATTTGAATCAAAAATTGGCATTTTCTTGCACAATTGCAGGGAATTTCAAGAAAGCAATTAATTATTATCGTCAAGCGATCGCTCTTAACCCAAATTCGCCAGAGACATATTATAGCTTAGGCAATACCCTGCAAGAAGAAGCTCAATGGTCAGAAGCGATCGCCTCTTATGGCCAAGCCCTAAAACTCAATCCCTTAAACTGGAAAATCTACATCCGTTTGAGTCAGGTTTACCAAGCTCAAAACAAGAGAGCAGAAGCGATTTCTGTGTATCGTCAGGCATTAACTTTACTCAATCCTCACTATGCCAAAGCTGTATCTGCTTACCAGAATGCTGCCATCACTCAAGAAATGTTCGTTACTCCTCCCATTCCTCAAGGTGAGGTTACTGTTGGCGACTATCGGTTTCCAGCGATTCCACCTGTAACAGACCCAGAGAAACCTCGACCATTTTGGACTGTAGTGATTCCGGTATATAATCGCACCGATTATCTCCTTGAATGTCTAGCTAGCGTCTTAGTGCAATGGACTGGGGCAGAGCAGATGGAAATTCTAGTAATGGATAATGCCAGTACACCACCGTTGTTTGATCTAGTAAACAGTATTGGGGCAGGAATAATCCGCTACTACCGTAATCAAGAAAATATTGGTGGAGCGAGAAATTATAATGCCGGGATTGCCCTGAGTCGCGGTCAGTGGGTGCATGTTCTTCATGATGATGACTGTGTACTTCCAGGTTTTTATGAACGCCTCCAGCAAAGTCTTGCAACTTGCCCAGATACAGTTGGGGTTGGTTGTACGGGTTTTGAATATATTAACGAAAAAGGAGAAGTGATCAACGCTGGAGAAGTAGTTTCGATGTATGGAGAATACAGGGGCATCATGACAGATTGGCTGTCCCAGATTGGTGTCTGTGGTCTAGTAACCATACCTGCAATAGTTATTCGTCGAACTGCTTACGAACAGTTAGGAGGGCATTACCCGGACTTAACTGAAATTTCTGACTGGGAAATCTTTAAACGCTATGCTGCTAGTTATGATTGGTGGTACGAACCAGGCATTTTGGCACGTTATCGCGAACATACCCAAAAACTGACGTCTACAAATTGGCTTTGTGGAAAGATGCCAAAAGCTATTCGCCGTGCGATTGAAATTTCTGATACCTATTTTCCCATTGAGCAGCGCGCAAAGATTACCGCCGAAGCTCGCAGCCAAAATTTCAACTATTGTCTGACACGGGCAGCAATTCCTCTCCAGGTGGGCAATATCGTCGGGGCTTTGTCTATACTGCAAGGGTCGCTCAAAATAGATTGCTCCCCACAAGCAGTAGCAAAGTTATTCGCTTGGTTGACTCAAGATGAAGCTGCTCCCGTAAGAGAAGAAATCATTGCTAAGTTGCTATCAGCACCTATAGACAATATTCCTACTGAATTAAAACCCCCACAAACTGCGATCGCACGCTAGATATGAAAATACTTGTAACTGGAACTGAAGGTTATATTGGCTCATTATTAGCTCCTCTGTTGATCCAACAAGGTCATGAAGTTATTGGTTTAGATACTGGCTTTTATAAAGTAGGTTGGCTATATAACGGCACCAAGGTAACTGCCAAAACCTTTAACAAAGACATCCGCCACATTACAATAGAAGACCTACAAGGTGTAGAAGCGATAGTTCACATGGCAGAACTCTCTAACGACCCCTTAGGTCAGTTAGCCCCTGATATCACCTACGATATCAACCACAAAGGCTCAGTACATTTAGCGAAGCTGGCGAAAGCAGCTGGAATCCAACGCTTTGTCTATACTTCCTCATGCAGTGTCTATGGTTTTGCCACTGAAGACTACGTTAGCGAAGAGTCTACCATCAATCCCCAAACAGCTTATGCCAAATGCAAAGCACTTGTCGAACAGGATGTGAAACTCCTTGCTGATGATAGCTTTTCTCCCACCTTTCTCCGAAATGCTACAGCCTATGGTGCTTCTCCAAGAATGCGTTTTGATATTGTCTTAAACAATTTAGCAGGTTGGGCATGGACAATTAAAGAAATCAAGATGAACAGCGACGGTACACCTTGGCGTCCCCTAGTGCATTTATTGGATATCTGCAAAGCAATTATCTGTACCTTAGAAGCTCCGCGCGATCTAATTCACAATCAAATTTTTAATGTCGGTGATACAAATAGCAACTATCAAGTCAAACAAATTGCTCAAATAGTTGCAGAAGTTTTTACGGATTGTCAATTGAGCTTTGGTAAACACGATCCTGACAACCGCAGCTATCGGGTTTTATTTGATAAAATTAACCAAAATTTACCGGGATTCAAATGTGAATGGGATGCCCAGCGCGGTGCTCAACAACTCTATAATGTCTTCCAGCAAATTGACATGGATAGAGAAACATTTGAGTTTAGAGGCTTTACTCGCCTAAAACAGTTGGAATATCTCATTCGTACTCAGCAAATCAATCGAGATTTCTTCTGGCAGACCGTTTAAAATATAAGTTATGAATTCACTACAGCCAAAGAATAATCAATTAATAACTGGTAACTGTCTATTCTGTGGGACAGGGTTACACCATACCTTCGTAGATTTAGGTATGTCTCCTCCCTGCGAAAGTTATCGCAGTCTCAAACAACTCAATGAAGTAGAGCCATTTTATCCTCTGCATGTCTATGTTTGTGAGAAGTGTTTTTTAGTTCAACTGCAAGAATACATTAGTCCAGAAAATATTTTTAGTGACTACGCTTACTTCTCTTCATACTCTGATAGCTGGTTACAACATGCCAAAAAATATGTTGATTTGGTAGTAGAACGTTTTCAATTAAACCAGGAAAGTCAAGTAATAGAAATTGCTAGTAATGATGGCTATTTGCTACAATACTTTGTTGCCAAAAGCATCCCAGCACTGGGAATAGAGCCAGCAGCAAATGTTGCTGAGGTAGCAATTCAAAAAGGTATTCCTACAGTTGTCAAATTTTTTGGTCAAGAGACAGCAAAAGAACAGGTTGCTAAGGGCAAACAGGCAGATTTATTACTCGGAAATAATGTCCTTGCTCACACACCATATCTTAATGATTTTGTCAAAGGGATGAAAATTATCCTCAAACCGCATGGTATAATTACTATGGAATTTCCCCACTTAATGCGGTTAATCGAGGAAAATCAGTTTGATACTATTTACCATGAGCATTTCTCTTATTTTTCCTTTCTGACTGTAAACAAGGTTTTTGCCGCTCACGGTTTGACAATTTTTGATGTAGAAGAATTAACTACTCATGGTGGTTCTTTGAGAATTTATGCGCGCCACAATGAAGACTCTTCTAAACCTATTAGTGACCAAGTATCAGAACTGAAAAATAGAGAAGAAGCGGCTGGTTTTACGCAATTACAATATTATTTTTCTTTTGGAGAACAAGTAAAAGAAACTAAACGCAACTTATTAGATTTTTTGATTGAAGTTAAGCGGGAGGGAAAATCGATTGTTGGTTACGGTGCTCCAGGTAAAGGAAATACTCTTTTAAACTATTGTGGTATCCGCACTGATTTTCTTGACTATACAGTAGACCGTAATCCTTATAAACAAGGTCAATTTTTACCAGGAACTCATATTCCGATTTTTCATCCAGACAAAATTGCTGAAACCAAGCCTGACTATATACTAATATTGCCCTGGAATCTGAAAAATGAAATTATGATACAAATAGCTTACATTCGGGATTGGGGAGGCCAATTTGTTGTACCAATTCCTAAAGTTAATGTCTACTCTTAAGTATTTAATATTTTTAATCGTCCAAAAGGGGTAATTGAGATGAAAGTAGTTTTATTTTGTGGTGGTTTAGGAGCTAGAATGAGAGAATACTCAGAAAGCATTCCTAAGCCAATGGTGAATATTGGTTATAGACCAATATTATGGCATGTCATGAAATACTATGCTCACTATGGACACAAAGATTTTATCTTATGTCTTGGTTACAAGTCTGACCTAATCAAAAGCTATTTTTTGAATTACAATGAATGGCTTTCAAATAACTTTACCCTTTCCAACGGTAGCCAAATTCAGTTGTTTAATCGAGATATTCAAGATTGGAATATTACATTTGTAGATACAGGTTTAACTGCCAATATTGGTCAAAGATTCAAAGCAGTAGAAAAATATTTAGAAGGAGAAGAAGTATTTTTAGCTAATTATAGTGATGGTTTGACAGACTTACATTTACCAACGTATATTAATAATTTTTATCAACGTGATAAAATTGGTAGTTTTTTGTGTGTTAGACCAAGCCAAAGTTTTCACCTAGTTGATATGAACGAGGATGGTTTGGTACAAAATATCCAAGAGGTAAAACAACGTGATATTTGGATTAATGGAGGATATTTTATTTTTAAAAAAGAAATTTTTAACTATATAAATTATGGTGAAGAACTTGTTCTTGAGCCTTTTCAAAGATTGATTACCAAAGAAGAGCTTTTTGCGTATAAATACACTGGCTTTTTCGGAGTAATGGATACGTTTAAAGAGAAACAACAGTTGGATGATATGTATGCTCAAGGTGTAAGACCTTGGGAAGTTTGGGGAGATCAACAATTAGAAGTTGACCATGTATGATCCAACTTAGGTTGAATAAGACAGAAGAATCTGAGTACAAAGTTCTTTGTCTTGGTTCTCATTGTGATGATATTGAGATTGGGTGTGGAGGCACAATCTTAAAGCTGATAGAGAATTACCAACATGTTATTATCTATTGGGTTGTCTTTAGTTCCAATGAGCAAAGAGCAGAAGAAGCAACTGCAAGTGCTAATTTCTTTTTAAAAGAAATCCCGAACAAGAAAATTATCATTAAAAATTTTCGAGATGGCTTTCTACCTTTTCAAGGGATAGAGGTGAAGGAATGCTTTGAACAGTTGAAGCAAGAATTTTCACCAGATATAATCTTTACTCATCATCGAGACGATCGCCACCAAGATCATCGCTTAATTTCTGACTTGACTTGGAATACCTTTAGAAATCATTTAATTTTGGAATATGAAATACCCAAATATGATGGTGATTTGGGTATTCCTAATTTCTTTGTCCATTTAAATGAAATACTCTGCCGTCGAAAAATTCAATATATTTTGGATGCGTTCCCTACCCAGAATAATAAGCAGTGGTTTACAGAAGAGACTTTTCGTTCAATTCTCAGAATTCGTGGGATTGAATCAAATTCACCGAGTAAATATGCAGAAGCATTTTACTGTCGAAAAATATTTTTCTAAAAAATTAGAATTTGAATTTCATCTCAGATTTGGAAATTTATGATATTCACTGAAACTAAAATAAAAGAAGCATTTATTGTTGATTTAGAACTGCACCGAGATATCCGCGGCTTTTTTGCTCGGAGTTTCTGTACTCAAGAATTTCAAGAGCGTGGCTTAAAACCTACTATTGCCCAATGCAATTTATCTTTTAACTATAAAAAAGGAACGTTGCGGGGTATGCATTATCAAATGCCTCCTTCTCAGGAAACAAAATTGGTGCGTTGCATCAAAGGAGCTATTTATGATGTAATTATCGATTTGCGTCCAGATTCTCCTAGCTATTTATCTCATATTGGTATAGAGTTAACTGCTGAAAATCGCCTTGCTCTCTATATTCCAGATAGGTGTGCTCACGGGTTTCAAACTCTCAGCGATGAGACAGAGGTGATGTATCAAATGGGTGATTTTTATGTACCAGAATATGCTAGGGGGTATCGCTATGATGACCCAGCTTTTGGTATTGAATGGCCTCTGTCTGTGACTGAAATTTCAGATAAAGATCAGGCTTGGAGTTTATTTGAATCGAAAAAAATTGAAAAGCCTACGGTGATGTAAGACTTTTAAGAGCAATTTAAAAATATATAATATAGTTACTGAGTAAATATCAGATTAGGATCGCACAGAGGCGCACAGACATAGAAAATCAGAATTTGAAAAATTAAATTTTGAGTTTCATACTTAACACTGTGTTCAAACTTTGTTACAGCAGATGAGGGACGAAGTGAATACAATTTATTTTGATTCGATTTTTAGTGATGAAGTCAGACGCAAGCATCTTTATAATGGACAAGTGTTTGTCTTTTCTCCTTGCACCAGTGCGATCGCTCTATGTGATTTTGCTCGTGGTCTGGTTGAAGAAGCGTTTGCCCCATTAGATCCCAGAGAAGCACAACATAGCCTGCCTGTAGAGAAATACGTTGAGATTTTAGCACAACTCAAGCCAGCTTTTATCCATCACCCTGAATCTAAACAACTCATTCAAGGCATCTTGAAAGAAAGTGGATGTGACTTGAACAAAACCTATTTCGATGTACCTCGCCTGAGAACAGCAACGAGCGATCGCTATTTGACTGCTGGCATTGCTTATGCTTTCCATCCTCATCGTGACACTTGGTACTCTGCTCCTCTGTGCCAGATCAACTGGTGGATTCCTGTCTACGATATTACGCCAGAGAATGCGATGGCATTCCATCCACGCTACTGGAGTCAACCAGTTAAGAATAGCTCAAGAGATTATAACTACGCTCAGTGGATTAAAGAAAGTCGCAAAAATGCGGCACAGCACATTAAAACAGATACGCGCAAGCAACCCCATGCGGAAGAAACTTTAGAAATGGAGCCGCAATTGCGGTTAATTACACAAGTCGGTGGCATGATTCTCTTTTCAGGAGCGCAGATGCACTCCACTATTCCCAACACATCAGGCTATACCCGTTTCAGTATTGACTTTAGAACTGTACATTTTGATGATGTCATAGCTCAAAAGGGTGCGCCAAATATTGATTCAGCTTGTACAGGAACTTCTTTAGGTGACTTCTTACGAGGCACTGACTTCTACCCGATTACTGACACATTGTTGTTGTCTACAACAAACAATCTCTTGTAGAATAACTTTTGTTTTTCAAACTCCAGTGTGTGAGCAATAAATGGTGAACTATGTTGAAAAATTGTCTAGACAAACAATACTGATTACAGGTGCTAGCGGATTTCTCGGATCTCATTTAGTCCGTCAGTTATGCCACAATGGTGTAGAAGTACATGCTGTTTCTCGCAGTTTTCATACTTCTGACATCAGCTGCTTGCGATGGTGGCACGGTGACATGGAAGACATTAAGTTTGTTCAAAATCTTTTCTACAGCATTAAACCTGACGTAATCTTCCATTTATCCGGTCTTGTGACAGCAGTTCCTAATCTAGAGTTTATATTGCCTACCTTTCACAGTTTACTGACTAGTACTATTAACTTATTGACGGTAGCTGCCGAAATTGGCTGTAGTCGCATTGTATTAATAGCTTCTTTAGAGGAACCAGAACAAGATCGTCCTGAAGTAGTTCCTCCTTCTCCTTACGCTATTGCTAAATTTGCTAGTAGTACTTATGGTCGGATGTTCCATCGACTCTATCAGACACCTGTTGTTCTTGTTAGACCCTTTATGACCTATGGGCCAGGACAAAATGTGTATAAGATTGTTCCTTCTGTTATTCTTTCCTTGTTGCAAGGGCAAGCTCCAAAACTTAGTAGTGGAAAGCGCCAAGTTGATTGGATTTATATCGATGACGTGATTGCAGGACTTCTCGCTGCAACACAAGTTCCTAGTGTAGAGGGTTGTACATTCGACTTAGGTTCGGGAGAACTAGTACCCATTCATGCAGTTGTGTCCCAGCTTGTTAATCTGGTCAACCCTCAAATCCAGCCACTATTTGGTGCTTTACCTGAGCGGCCGATGGAAAGAATAAGAGTAGCTGATACGGCTTATACATACGATAAACTCGGTTGGCAACCTTCAATTCCTCTAAAGAAGGGCTTAGAATTAACTGTAAATTGGTATACAAAACATCAATAAAAGATTGAATAGACTAGTTAACAAAAATTCTACTTATGGTTGCAGATATTCAGAATATTAATTTAGTTGATCTAAAAAATTCTTTTAACTTAAAGGATATAAGTCTAGAAATTTACCAATTAATTTCTGATTTATATCCCATTTGCCGTAGTATTACAGGTAATGGTTTTAGAGAAACTTTAAAAGTTCTCCAGCAGTATATTCCTTTGTCAGTTCATGAAGTGCCGACAGGAACAAAGGTATTTGATTGGACAGTTCCTAATGAATGGAATATTAAAGATGCCTATATTAAAAACTCTCAAGGTGAAAAAATTGTAGATTTTACTAATTCCAATTTGCACGTTGTTAACTATAGTATTCCCATACATCAAAAATTATCTTTTCAAGAACTTAAATCACATCTATTTACACTTGCCGATTATCCTAATTGGATTCCTTACCGAACTTCATATTACAAGGAAAGTTGGGGTTTTTGCCTCACTCACAACCAGTATTTGCAACTAGAAGATGAAGAATATGAAGTATGTATTGATTCTTCCCTAAAACCAGGCTATTTGACTTATGGTGAGTATTATATTCCAGGGGAAAGTACTGATGAAGTCTTGATTTCTTGCCATGCCTGTCATCCTTCACTATGTAATGATAATCTTTCAGGAATTGCGATCGCTACTTTTATCGCTAAATATTTAAGTCAAACTACATCAAGATATTCCTATAGATTTCTTTGGATTCCTGGAACCATTGGCTCAATTACATGGTTAGCTCGCAATGAAGCTAAAGTCAATAACATTAAACATGGCTTGGTATTAACTTGTTTAGGAGATTCAGGCAACTTTACCTACAAAAAAAGCCGTCGAGGTGACACTGAAATCGATAAAGTTGCTACTTATGTACTCAAAAACTCAAAACAAGATCACAAAATTATAGATTTCTTCCCCTATGGTTATGATGAGCGACAATATTGCTCACCTGGATTTAATTTAGCTGTAGGTTGCTTCATGCGATCGCCTCATGGTAGTTTTCCTGAATACCATACTTCAGCTGATGATTTAAATTTCGTTCAACCTCAATATCTTGCCGAGTCATTCTTTCAATGTCATTCAATATTGTATATCCTCAACAATAACGAAATCTACTACAACAAAAATCCTAAATGTGAGCCACAGTTAGGTAAAAGAGGAATATATCGGACAGTTGGTGGTAATAAAGATAGCGGGCTAAATGAAATGGCAATCTTGTGGGTTTTAAATTTATCTGACGGTCAGCATACTCTATTAGATATTGCAGAAAGGTCAGGAATGTCATTTGATATGATTAAATCTGCTGCCGATACATTATCAACACATGACTTATTAACAATTAAAACCAACTAAGTTTGGAAAATATTGGGAAAATGAAATTTGCTACGACACAAACGTAGGCAAGTCTTTCCCACCGAGTAATCTAAAATAAAATCAAGCGTTTAAAATCCCTAGAGGCGGGTTTGATGTATATAACCGCGAATTCTATTTGTTAGGGCTGTCAACTTTTTCTATATTATTATCCTCAACGCTTCTGTGAAAATACTTATTATGTATTGATATACTTAATGTTATTTTTACATTCTATTTATAATTAATGCCCGGAAAATAGCTTAACTTTATAATCTAGAATCTACTTCACCTCTTCACTATTGCTTGGAAAAATATCCTATTTAACTTCATGATTACTTGAACTAAATGTCATTACTTATACCATTGTAAGAGCAGTTTAGATGATTGATATTAGAGAAGTAGTTTAAAAACATACCTTGTCTAGTACATGAATAAAAAATGGGCCGTTAAACGACTTACAATCAACCTCACATCAGGCGAGGCACAGAAGCTTGAACAATATTGTTCAACCACTGGCAGACCAGCAACTGATGTGATTCGGGAATTAATTCGCTCTCTTTATCCTAAAGATGAAAAAGCCTCTGAAACCTCGTGAATCAGACTGCAAAAAAATCAAATAGGATAAGTACATCTTAATTTGTGAGTGAAATATGCTGCTTAACAGTTATCAGCTAATAGTGAATCCCTAGAACTAAAAGGGAATTTAAATAAGAATAGTCTCTTAGAAAGTTCAGAGCCGAGGAAATCTTCGCTCTGACTTTTACTTTGAATTGCAAATGATTGGCGACTCTGGCAAAAGTCAACAGATTTTAGAGCAAAGTTTAGCAATCGCTCGCCAAATTTCAGCCCAACCCCAGTTAAGTTCTATTCTGATCGGTCTGGGCCAAACTGCCGTTGGCAAGATCCAGAAGCCGCATTAGATTACTTTGAACAGGCTCAATTCTTAACAACTAACCCAAATATCTAATTAGCGATCGCTGTTGGGAGTGGAATGGATATATCCCGAATCTTCGCCTCCCAAAGGTGAGCAGATCAGTGTTAGTGAATGGGTTCTACCATCTCAAGATGTTTTGCAACAACTCATATCATCTAGCAATGATGGGAGATATCTCGGCGATTGAAGGAATGTTAAGAGAACTAATTGAGCAAAATAGTCAACTAGCTCCCTTCGCAGCAAAGTTAAGCAAACTCACTGCCAATTTCCAAACCGGAAAAATCCGTAAGTTACTCAAATCATTTGTCACAACTGAGTTACCATCTATGATTGTTGTTCCTATCTCGAAACCCATACAAAACTCGGAACTTGAGCTTCAGAACTTGACATTTCAAGTTCTCTACTCAAACTCCGAGTTTCTAAACTCTAACTTTCAATATCTTAAGCAAAATTGCCGATGGATTTTCTGCACTATTGATGCTTACGGCTGCACTTTTCCAGATTTACAGATGAAAATTGCGCTTTCATCAATTTTTAGTTTCTACTTTTGAAAGAGTTTAGCCATTCTTGAACTTGCTCTCGTGCAATATCGCGCCCTCCAAGACCAAAAGCTAGGGCAATAGCAACTGCGATCGCACCTAGTAAAAGTCCAAAGGCTAAATTCACAATATCACTGGCAACTCCAATCTGTTGCAGTGCCATTGCAGAAACTAAGGCAATAATTGCAATCCGCGCCACTTGTCCCAAAATTTGGGCCTGGCGTTCGCCGGAACTGGTAATGATGTTAAAAGCCAGATTTGCCAAGAATAAGCCAATGGCAAAGATCACCAATCCTGCCAAAATCCGTCCGAATACAATCACAATACCAGACACTAATGCTGTCAGGGCTGGAATATTCAAGATATTCACCGCCGCCACTGTGGCAAACAGCATAATACCTACTAAGGCAACAATGCCTACAATTTCCGATGGAGTACGGGTTGGAGTCGGCTCAACTGTTGGTTCTGCTGAAATGACGATTCGTCTGCTGGGTGTTGTCAGACCCAAAATAGTGAAAATGTTATTAAACCCTAAATTGGTGAGGATACTTGTAACCAAGTCCGCAATAAACCGCCCGACGAAATAGGCAATAATCAAAATTGCCACGGCTGTAAAGATGGCAGGTAGGGCGTTGAGAATCTGTTGCAGCATAGCGATCGCAGGCACAGATATCGCATCAATTCGCAAGGCATTCAGCGCTGCGATCGCTACAGGAATCAAAATCAAAACATAGACAATTGTGCCGATAATACTCGATAGAGGTTGCACCCCCGCAGCAGAAGATAATCCCAACCGACTACCTAAGTGGTCAAGACCAGTTGTTGCCAGCAAGTTTGTTACAATCCGCCGCACTACATTAGCGATGAACCAGCCAACTACAGCAATCAAGATCGCTGCTAAAATGTTCGGCAGAATTAGCAGAACTTCTGTAATTAAAGCTTGTACTGGTTGTAGAGCCTGCTGTAGTCCGAGAGTATCCAAAATTGGAGCGAGAAACAGTAAAAATATAAACCAATACAGAGCGTTGCCAATCGTTTCACTCAGAGACAGCTGATTGAGGCTGGGTGCTCTGTCTCTGTCTTCTGATTCAGGATTCAAACGCTCATCCAGGTTAAAAGCCTGTAATGAGCGCACAGTAATAATCCTCACAATGGTCGCCAAAAACCAGGCTGCTATCAAAATGATTCCTGCACCAACCAACTTTGGCAAAAAGCCAATAAGTTGATTGAGAAAATTATTCAGAGGTCGAGAGGCTATCTCCAGATCCAATGTTTGTAAAACAGCAACCGCCGTCAACAGGATAATGCTCCAAAAAACTAAGCCGGAGATTAATTTCTCCACTTGGGGAACATCTTGACGACCCGTTATCCCTGCGGCAATGCGGTTATCTATATTTGTGCGATTAAGGATTCCTCGCGTCACTGCTGCTGCGATCGCTGCAATCAGCCAACCTACTAGTAAGATTGCTACCGCCCCTAAAAGACGAGGCGTAAACAGAATCAACTGTTGAACAATACCTTGCACATCAGCAATTCCTTGATTCACTGCTGGTTGTATTGGTTGCAGGCTGGGCGATGATTGTGCCAAAAATT
Organism: Nostoc sp.; assembly: GCF_036917515.1. Lineage (GTDB taxonomy): Bacteria > Cyanobacteriota > Cyanobacteriia > Cyanobacteriales > Nostocaceae > Nostoc. The sequence goes on from NZ_JBALDE010000180.1 coordinate 31,202, forward strand.
GCTGCACCCTCGTGGATAAACCAACTCCGTAGGCGTAGCCCGTCGTTGACATCACCTGGGTTATTTCTTGCCAAGTTGTGTTCATAGTTTTCGGGAATTATGCTTAAGTATTCGCCGCAAACACTGAGTCAGTGTTTTGCCTATCAATTTACCAGTAAAAACATACATATTTACTCATATTTGATTTAATATACGGGCATTGGGCATGGAGAAGAGACAAGGTAGACCAAGAAGAGGGGGGAGACTTGGGAGAGACTTGTTCAATAATTCCCCTTTGTCCTCCTTGTCCCCTTGTCTTTTCTGCTCCCCTGCTCCCTCATCTCCCACTTTGCTGAATTTTGCGTTACTCTAATTGCAGCAAGAGCATCATAGATGTGGAATGTCCCAAGTTTTGGAACAATCGATTCAAATTAATGCTACAGCTACGGTGGTGGAGCGCTGTATTAGCGATTTAGCTCTCATGCACCGCTGGCTCAACCCTGTCCTACGTTGTGAACCTGTGGGCGAAGCTTGGAGTACCGATATCGGCAGTAAAAGTCGTTTTATTATTCAAATTCCTCTACTAAAACCCACCTTGAATAGCGTAGTTATAGAACGACAACCGGGCTTAGTAGTTTGGGAATTTCAGGGATTTTTTCAAGGGCGCGATCGCTGGGAATGTCAACCTACAGAAAAGGGAACGCGCCTACTCAACCGCTTTGAGTACAATATCCCTAATCCTTTAATTAGTTGGGGTTTTAACACCTTTGCAGCGTCTTGGACAAAAAAAGATATGCAAGCTCAACTGCGCCGCCTCAAACGAGTTGCAGAAGAACAACATAATTCGTAATTTGTAATTGGGCAAACAGGGCATTGGGAAGAGACTTGGGGACAAGGAAAATTGGGAACAAGGGGAAGGAAAGACTTGTTGCAAGTTCTAACTTTAGTCACCTTGTCCCCTTGTCCCCCTTGTCTCCCTTGATCCCTCATTCCTCACTCCCTACCCAATTCGGTAAGTAGCCGCCGAATCACAAATGCATCCTCGGCATCAGGAACTTTTACTAAATAATTTTGTAAGTCGTCTACGGCTTGGGGGTAGTAACCGAGTTGATAGTAGATCAGACCGCGATCGCGCAATTCTAAAGTTAAACCAGGAAACAGCAACAAAATTCGTTCAATCGCTGCCAGCGTTTTTTCTAACTCTTGCTGTTTGAGGTAAATAAATTTTAAATTTGTTAACATCCGGGCCAAAAATTGCCGATTACTAACTACAGCTAAAAATTCTGGTTGTAGCGTCACAGGTTGCTGATAAAGTTGAGATAGGCGTTCCTCGCAATCTTGGGTAAATATTATTTCACCGCCATTGAAGGCATCCACAAAAATCTCTATATCGGCAATATCTGGGCGGATCAGGAAATGTCCTGGCATCCCTATACCCACCATCGGAAAATCAATCCGTCGAGCAACTTCCAGGTAAAGCAACGCTAAAGTAATTGGAATCCCCAATCGGCGATCGATTACATCATTGAAAAAGCTATTGCGTGGGTCGTAATAGTCAATTTTATTACCAGAAAATTTCAAATCATCGTAGAGATACTGATTAATACTTTGAACTATCCGTAAAGGATATCGTGAATCAGGTAGACGTTCTTGAAGCTCCCATGCCATTGTATCAAGGGCGTTGAGGTATTCCTCTGGGTCTAGCTTGGGATATTCTTCTTGTGCAATGTACAAAGCTGCCTTTGCTAGGTCAATTTGCTCGTCAGACTGCTGAATCTCCTGGTAAAAATATTGTCGTGCTGACGATAAATTCATAAGCTATTGCTCGGTGAAGGTGTGAAGATGAAGTGGGTAAACTTACACCAGTTTGTCGTAACTACATTTATTTTAGCGCTGCATTAACACCATTTGACAGCAGTAGTTCCCAAACTTACGCAGCTTTGGATTTTTGATTTTAATCAAACCCTATTATGAGTACAAAAGTAGTATAAAGCTGCTATAAAAAACACCCCAATGCCAGGATGAAACACTTTTAGGATTAAAGACAATTGCCGGACGTTTAATTACAGCTAGAGGCGTAAAACCTGTGGGTTTAACTCAATGGCAACGAGAAAATTTTTATTTATATGGAGTTGTAGAACCCCTAAGTGGATACAACTTTTTATATGAATTCCCTTACCTCAATGGTAACTGATAAAACATCAGCTAAATCAAATAGCATTGATCCAAAAATCAGCTGTGACGATATTGCCTTTGCGATTAAACTGACCCCAGAGCTTATACTTTCCTGGTTGAGGAAAGCTAGTTATAAAATGAACCTGTCCAGCAGGGGTATCCTTTAGTGCGTGAGCATGAATATAATCTTCTGCTTTTAATGGGGTTGACTGGCGTAAGATGACTAAATGTCCTCTTTCTCCTAAGTATGGCCACAAGTCTGTAAGCGGTTGATTATTAGAAGCATCTTGTAATTTAAACATTAAAGCGACTTCTTTACCTGCTTTCACAGTAGGTTCAGAAACAGCAAGATTTACTTTAGTAACATTGAACATTTTACTGCGATTTAAGTTAATTTCTGGAGCAGCAATACTGTTTCCAGGAACTTGTGTTTTTAACACTGATACTTGTTCTGTCTGACCAGCGGGTTTGTAGTCACTAAAAAATGTGTAACTGCCTGCTTGTGGAAAACGTGCTGCAACTTCAAACTGCCCATTTTCTTTATATGTGGGATGAAGATGATTAAAAAACTGAAGATCATCACTGACAAGAATGAGGTGCATAAGCTTTTCTTGGAAAGTGTCAAAGTTGGTGATCGCTTTCCCATCTGAATCTTGAATGTCAATCATAATTGGAATACTTTTATTAGAGGTCATTTTACTGGGAACTTTGAGTTTTGCCTGAGTTAATGCTTTCTTACTATCACCCGTGTCACTTGTTGAATGTTCTCTATGATGGCTCCCACTCATTGAACGCTCCTCATGTTGATGTGTAGTAATAGATATTGGCTTTTCTTCAGATTTAGGTAATAATGAGCAACTTTGAGCTAGTAACAAAGTGGTAGTTATCACAATTGTATTTAGAAAATTCTTCATTGCTTTTACTCTATTATTTCTAATAAATTAAGTTCTAAAAATCACTCAGGTTTACTAGTGATACTACGCAAAAATTATCATTTTTGGTTACTATAATCCAAGAACTTCATTTTTGGTGAGTGTATCCGTACAAGCAAAACAAGCCAGTTTGGGAACCGTTAGTTGCAGCGTCATAGGATTAAATTCCTTATTAGGAATAACTAATCTTCGGAAAATCATTGAGTAGATATACAATTAATCTAATCAACTAAAATTAGTTTAATTTCTCCATTTAACTGGAGAGTCAAGAGGTAAAATTTAAAAAATAACTAATTTATTTGTAAATGATTTATATTAATAGAAAAATAGCATATCAATTTAGCTTAATATGCTGATATGCTAATAAAAAATAAAATGAACAGCTTGGTTGTTTAATTTCTTTCGATAATAGGACAAATTGTTTGTTCAGGATTTTCAGGCATTGTTTCCCAACTAGAAACTAATCCTGATAATTCTTGTCTGAGAATAAGTAATTGCTGAATTTGTTCATCAATGGCTGTCATCTTATCTTGCAGTTTAGCTTTTATATGTACGCAAGGTAATTCACCTCCGTCGTGAACATTCAAAAAATCTTTAATTTCTGATAAAGTCAATCCCAGACTTTGGGCACGTTTGATAAAGTTCAAGCGAGCCAAAACATCAGAGTTAAATAATCTAAATCCACCCTCGGTTCTCCCTAATGACCTAAGTAAACCTAGCTCCTCATAGTAGCGAATAGTTTTAATTGGTACACCGCTAGACTTAGCAACATTGCCAATGAGTTTTGGCGCTTCTTGAACTAACATAATTAGCTGCTCTCATGCTAGATAAATTTATTTACTTTATCTTAAACTCTCCAGTTAACTGGAGAGTCAAGTGAGAACAGGATCATCTTGCTAATTATTTGCCACTGGATTATGTCGCAGGCTTTACTTCCACAATACCACGGTACATTTTCATACCGCAGGTGAACTCATATTCACCAAGATACTTAGGAGTAAATTCCACTGAAGTGGTTTGGTTAGGAGCAAGATTAACGGCTAAGTCAAAGTCTGGCATTAGCAATTTATCAAAGCACTTGCTCAGATTGTGACGTTGGAAGTCCAATCTCACTGATTGTCCTATCTCCACAATTACTCGTTCCGGTTTGTAACTTTTTTCAACCGTAACAGTCGCTTCTTGAGTACCTTCTGGTGTTTTCACTGCTTTTGTTGCTGACTCTGTAGGCCAAGAAAACTCTGGTTGGATCTGGTGAGTAGATTCAGAAGTAGTTACTGGGATTGCTTTTGCAGTGGAGTCAGTAGATTGAACTTCTATAACTCCTCGGAACATATTCATACCGCAGTTGAAGGTATAAGTACCTGGCTTATCGGGCGTGAACTCAATGGATGTGACCTCGTTGAGTGGTAGGTTTTTGGCGATATGGAAATCAGGTAGGCGTATTTCTTCAAGACAATTACTTGGGTCACGGCGTAGGAAATTAAGGCGGACTCTTTGACCTGCATTGACTAGAATTAGACTAGGTTCGTAGCCTCCATCTACAGTAATGCCAACTTCTTGAATACCATCACGGGCTTCGGCTTTTTGGGACTTTGGTTTGCTTAGGAGAAACCACCATATTTCTAGTCCGATTAACCCCAAGCCGACTGTTGTAACTGCACCTTTTACCCACAGTGGTTGCTCAATGCGGCGGAATTGAACTGTCTGCCATCGCTCGGTAGCTGGCATTTCATGATTCATCTGTGCAACTACTTTATTTGAGGCAACAGTGAATGCCAATCCCAAGCCTGCTATACTGCCGCTTCTGCCAATGGATGTTCAGAATTGTGTTCTACAGATGCTGTAAGTTGCACCAACCTCATTTCGTTACCATTAGCAGTACCGTTGACGGTGACAAAATCGGTGACTGTTGGTTTACCCTGAGTAATGGTTCCAGTTTTATCTAGGACGATTGTTTGAATTTTGTGCGCCAGTTCTAGGCTTTCGGCACCTTTAATCAAAATGCCATTTTCTGCACCTTTACCCGTTCCTACCATCACAGAAGTTGGTGTGGCTAAACCCAGCGCACAAGGACAGGCGATAATTAGTACTCCAACAGTGGTGATCAGCGCCAAAGTAACATTACCTGTAAAATTAAACCAAATGATGAAAGTGAGTAGAGCGATCGCAATTACCGCAGATACGAACCATCCAGTTACTTGGTCTGCTAATCTCTGAATTGGGGCTTTAGAACCCTGTGCTTGCTGCACTAATTGGACAATCTGCGCCAGCACAGTATCACTTCCAACTCGTGTCGCCCGGAACTTGAAACTACCAGTTTTGTTAATAGTAGCTCCAATCACTTCATCGCCTGGTTGCTTTTTGACGGGCAAACTTTCGCCTGTCACCATCGCTTCATCAATTATGGATGCTCCCTCAATCACTTCCCCGTCAACAGGAATTTTCTCGCCAGGACGAACCAGTATCACATCGCCAATCTGCACTTCTGCAATTGGTACATCTACTTCTCGTCCATTGCGAATCAAACGTGCTGTCTTAGCTTGTAACCCAATCAGCTTACGGATAGCTTCTGAGGTTTGTCCTTTAGCGCGATTTTCAAATAGTCTTCCTAGTAAAATCAGGGTAATGACGACAGCAGCAGTTTCATAATATACATCTGGTGTTAGCCCCTGATTGATGAAAAAGCTAGGAAATAAAGTAGGGAATAGCGAATAAAAATATGCTGCACTTGTACCCAAAGCGATTAAGGTATCCATTGTGGCAGCATGACGTTTTAAAGCTTTCCAACCATTAATGTAGAAGGAGTAACCACACCAGAACTGTACTGAAGTAGTGAGTATCAGCTGTATCCAAGGATTGTGCAGCCATACTGGGATAAAGGGTAAGTGCAACCCTGTGATCATAGGCAGTGAACCTATAACCAACACACTGCTAATAATGCCTCCTACCGCCACCTTTCGCATTAAATTGCGGGATTCTCTTAAACGATGTCTTTTCTCTGCATCATCTTCTCCCGCCATCAGGTTTTGTTCTTGCAGTGGGTAGGCAGAGTAACCTGCTGCATCTACCGCCTGTTGAATGGCTTCTAAATCAGTTCTTCTAGGGTCATATCTAACTGTTGCCTGTTCTGCTCCAAAATTCACGATACATTCATTGACACCGGAGACAGAATTAATCGTGTCTTCAATGCTGCTGGCACAAGAGGCACAACTCATCCCGCACAGTTTGAGTGTAGTATTCTCCATTTGACTGCTCCAGTTACTAAGCGGCGTTAACTAACAACTAACTAATTCCATCTTGAATGCTCCAGTGAACTGGAGAGTCAAGAGGTTGGACTGAAAACTTTTAAGCACATGTTAGTTACAATTTTATAAGTGCTTACACTGAGAGAAGTGGATGGTGAATATGCGAGCAAATTGCTATCAATACCAGCAGCGTAATATAGCTGCTAGTCTGCTGAGGTGCTTGTATGAGCATAAATACCGTGATTTGTATGAGTACATCAACCGTTTTCAAACATTTAAGCAAAATCAGTAGAGTGATGGCAGCTTTTATTGCAATTGGAAGTGTGTCGCAGACAGACGCTTTTGCTAGCTTGCTTCTCTGTAAAAATACTTGGACTCGCTAACGCGACGCTATCGGCAATCCAAAATCCAAAATTGCTTGACTGACTTGAACAGTTTTACAAGCAAGCCTACCTTGGATGCTCAGACACCAGTCTTAAGGATCAATTTAAGGCGAAGGTAGGGTCGTTCAGTGCTAATCTGAAAGGTGACATTGCTTAATTTTATGTCTTCTCCGACCTTATCTGAAATCTAGCTTCACTCATTAGGCGCAGCATGGTAACAACCGCAGAAAAAACAAACATTGGTTACATTACCCAAATCATTGGCCCAGTTGTAGACGTTAAATTTCCCAGCGGGAAATTGCCACAAATCTACAACGCTTTGAAAATCGTTGGCACCAACGAAGCTGGACAGGAAATCAACATCACCGTTGAAGTACAGCAACTGCTGGGTGACAACCAGGTGCGAACTGTTGCGATGAGTTCTACCGAAGGCTTAGTCCGCGGTTTTGAAGTCACCGACACAGGCGCTCCCATCAACGTACCAGTTGGGAAAGCCACTTTGGGCCGGATTTTCAACGTCCTTGGCGAACCTGTGGACAATCAGGGCCCTGTAAACGCTGAGGCAAGTTTACCCATCCACCGCTCTGCTCCCAAATTCACTGACCTGGAAACCAAACCTTCCGTGTTTGAGACTGGGATTAAAGTTGTTGACCTTCTGACTCCCTATCGACGTGGCGGTAAGATTGGTCTATTCGGTGGTGCTGGTGTTGGTAAAACCGTGATCATGATGGAGTTGATCAACAACATCGCCACTCAGCACGGTGGAGTATCTGTTTTTGCTGGCGTGGGTGAACGCACCCGTGAAGGCAATGACCTTTACAATGAAATGATTGAATCTGGGGTTATTAACAAAGACAACCTCAATGATTCAAAAATTGCTCTAGTTTACGGTCAAATGAACGAGCCACCCGGAGCCAGAATGCGGGTTGGTCTATCGGGATTGACAGTAGCAGAATATTTCCGGGATGTAAATAAGCAGGATGTGCTGCTGTTTATTGATAACATTTTCCGGTTTGTACAAGCAGGTTCAGAAGTATCGGCGCTACTGGGTCGGATGCCTTCTGCGGTAGGATATCAGCCCACATTGGGAACCGACGTAGGTGAACTGCAAGAGCGGATTACCTCGACTACCGAGGGTTCGATTACCTCCATTCAAGCAGTGTACGTACCTGCGGATGACCTCACCGATCCCGCACCTGCTACTACCTTCGCCCACTTGGATGGTACAACAGTACTGTCTCGCGGTTTGGCAGCTAAGGGAATTTACCCCGCAGTTGATCCCCTTGGTTCGACTTCCACCATGCTTCAACCCAACATTGTCGGTGACGAACACTACAATACGGCGCGGGCGGTGCAATCAACTCTGCAACGTTATAAAGAACTCCAAGACATTATCGCCATTCTCGGTCTAGATGAATTGTCTGAAGAAGACCGTCTAATCGTAGCGCGGGCGCGGAAAGTTGAGCGTTTCTTGTCTCAGCCGTTCTTTGTCGCAGAAGTATTCACCGGTTCTCCTGGTAAGTACGTGAAGTTGGAAGATACCATCAAAGGGTTCCAAAAGATTCTGTCTGGTGAGTTGGATTCTCTGCCAGAACAGGCTTTCTACTTGGTTGGCGATATTAACGAAGCGATCGCCAAAGCTGAAAAAGTTAAAGGTTAGTCATTAGTCATTAGTCATTAGTTCAACTGCTAATGACTAATGGCAATTACAAAAGACAAATGACATAGACGTGCCAGCAGCTTCCCCCAGGGTAGGATACAGGACAAAGGACGAAGGACAAAGGACAAATGACATTAACCGTTCGTGTAATTTCCCCAGATAAAACAGTCTGGGATGCGCCGGCTGAAGAGATAGTTTTGCCTAGCACTACTGGTCAACTAGGTATCTTAACTGGACACGCACCACTTTTGACCGCTTTAGATACTGGTGTCATGCGAGTTCGTGCCGCTAAAAATCAGAATTGGGAAGCGATCGCCCTTTTGGGTGGCTTTGCCGAAGTCGAAGAAAATGAAGTGACAATTCTGGTTAACGGCGCTGAACGTGGCGACAAAATTAACCTTGATGAAGCCCGTACTGCTTACAACCAAGCAGAAACGCGTCTAAGTCAAGTTTCCGCAGATGATCGCCAAGCCCAAATTCAGGCAACTCAAGCCTTCAAACGCGCCCGCGCTCGGTTTCAAGCTGCCGGCGGTTCGGTCTCAATTTAACTTTCTATTTCAACTTTGTAGGTTGGGCAATGTCCAATCTACAAAATATTTATTAAATTTAAAAAAAATTACGTCAAGTTTAAGAAATCGAGGCAAGCTTTAGTGAAGTGTTAACTTAGCTAATTAGTTGCCCAGATGGGCACAGATTATGAAAAGGTTTTCATCTTTACTTGGTACTCGTAAACAAAATAAGCTAGCTCGCTTTGCAGCATCTGTCGTAGCAACCTTAGCGATCGCTGCGCCAGTGTCTTTAACGAACGCTAGAAATATTCACTCTGCCAATGCAGTTCCTGTAAAAACTACTTTTGCATCAGTTCAGCTAAATCAGACTAAACCAAATATTGCCCTGTTACAAATTAGCAGCACTCAATATCAAGCTGCTGGAATTGATCCTTTTGTACTAATCCCCATCGTCCTTGTCGGGGGTTTAGTTATATTTGTCCCCCTATTCTTTGGCGGACTAGTGGTTATTGGCGAACGTGAAGTCGGTATTGTGGTGAGAAAATTTACCCTTTCCGGACGCGGACTCCCTGCCGGCAGTTTGATTGCCCTCAACGGCGAAGCTGGTTTGCAGGCAGATACTTTAGCTCCTGGTTGGCACTGGGGCTATTGGCCTTGGCAGTATTCTGTAAAGAAAGAACCGATAATTGTCGTTCCCCAAGGGGAAATCGCTTTGATTGTGGCAGCAGATGGTCAACCCAACCCACCAGAGCGGATTTTGGGTAAAATTGTCAGTTGTGATAACTTCCAAGATGCTCGGAAATTCCTTGCTCAAGGTGGGGAAAAAGGACGACAAATGGGTTTTCTCACGGCTGGTACGTACCGGATTAATACTGCCCTGTTCAAAGTCATTATGGCAGCAAATGCCAGCGCTCATGGCATGACTCCAGAACAGTTGCGCGTGTACAGTCTGGCATCTGACAAAGTTGGTATTGTCACCACCTTAGATGGTTTACCAATCTCTGCTGGTGAACTCGCAGGCGCGATAATTGAGGGACACGACAACTTCCAAAATGGTCAAAAATTTATTGATGGCGGTGGACGGCGAGGTTTACAAGAACAGATATTGCTTTCTGGTTCTTGGAACTTGAATCCTTGGTTTGTCCAAGTTGAGCAAGTGCCGATGACGGAAATTCCCATTGGGTATGTAGGTGTGGTGATTTCTTTCGTGGGTAAGGCACATCAAGATGTCAGTGGTGCAGCTTTCACCCACGGTAACTTGGTTAATCCTGGACATAAGGGTGTATGGATCGAACCGCTGTATCCTGGCAAGCACCCAATTAATTCCCGGATAATGAAGATGGAACTGGTGCCAACGACCAACATTGTATTAAATTGGTCAGACCGCACCGAACGCCACAGCTATGATGCTCAACTAGCTTCCTTAACAGTGCGATCGCGTGATGGGTTTGCCTTTGATTTGGAAGTAGCGCAAATTATCCATGTGGGTGCTTTAGATGCTCCCAAGGTAATTTCTCGCGTTGGTGCAATGCAAAATCTGGTAGACCATGTATTAGAACCAACTATCGGGAATTATTTCCGCAACTCAGCCCAAGATTATACTGTACTAGACTTTCTAACTGCTCGGAGCGAACGACAAGCTGAGGCTGCTGAGTATATTAAAACAGCATTGAGGGCTTATGACGTGCAAGCGATCGACACCCTGATTGGTGATATTCAGCCACCAGCGTCGTTAATGCAGACACAGACAGACCGGAAAATTGCTGAAGAAGAACGTAAGACTTATGAAGTCCAGCAGATGGCGCAAACCCAACGGCAGCAACTTGTCCGGGAAAGGGCACTGGCTAATATCCAGCAAGAAATGGTGAAATCGGAGCAGAGTGTGCATATTGCTGACCTAAAAGCCCAAGCCCAAATTAAAGAAGCGAACGGTGAAGCTGAGGGGACAAAACTCCGGACAATTGCTGAGGCAGAAGGTATTCGGGCCACAGGTAATGCCAAAGCTGAAACCTACCGCGCTGGTGTGGAAGCCTTGGGACCACAAGGTTATACAGCAATGCAACTAATGCAGATTATTGGTGATCGCAATGTCCGTTTGATTCCAGATGTCTTAGTTGGCAGCAATGGTAGCAATAATGGCTTAGTGGATGGGCTACTATCCTTGATTTTATGGAATCAAACTGGTAAGGGTGAATTGACACCAACACCTTTGCATCCACAACCAGTAGTTACCCAAGGACAACCAACTACAGAAAACGGTTATCCACCGATAGTTGTGAATTTCCCGGGGGATAAGTAATATTAGGAACATGCGGAAGGAGCGCACAGCCGTCATTGGTGTCAACTTAAGCTAAAACTCCTGATTGCATGAGTTTTGCCCTCACCCCCAGCCCCTCTCCTAATTTGGGAGAGGGGAGTAAATTCTCAGTTCCCCTTCGTCCCATGTTGGGAGGAGTTATACCATTTCACGAAATACTTGATACAAATGATTTGTCTCTAACTCTTTCCCCCGCTCCCCTGCTGCCTATTTGTATCAACCTTACAGCTATTTTCAGGTAAATAGACCACGCGATAGGGGCGCAAGGCCTTGTGCCCCTACAACAGATGTGGTTCAAGTACATGAAAACTGCTGTAAAGTGAAATGGTATTAGGGGATAAGGTCAACCCTAGAACGCTTTCTCTTACCTAACTTTTATCTTAATTTGATACGTATGTACAGCTATGCACCCCTACGATAAAGGCAATTTAAAACGATATTTTATTGTAGGGTAAGCCGCAAAGCCTACCCTGTAACTCTGGTGGAGAAATTTTGTTTTTACAAGAACGTTATCGTTTACTCAAGCAGATTGGTAAAGGGGGATTCTGCAAAACTTTCCTCGCTGTAAATGAAGATCAGTTTCCTCCAGTTCCTTGCGTTGTTCAAGAATTATCGCTGGAAGACGAAACATTTAAAAATTTTCAGCAGAAGGCGCAACAGCTAGAAGAATTAGGAAAGCATCCACAAATTCCCGCCTTATTAAATTATTTTCAGCATAACGGGCATTTTTATTTAGTGCAGGAGTTTATTGCAGGCACTAATTTAGCTCAGGTAGTTGAAGAAGAAGGCGCTTTTAATGAAACTCAGATTTGGCAACTTTTAGAAGAATTATTGCCAGTTTTTCAGTTTCTTAATGATAGCCACATTATTCACCGCGATATTAAACCCCAAAATATCATCCGTAGATCCCCAATTACCAAGAAGGGGGATTTCGTCATAGTTGATTTTAGCACTGCGAAAATCTTCACAGAAATCGATCGGCTAACATCTGAAACCAGTATCGGTAGTCCAGAATATGCTGCACCAGAACAAACGAAGGGAAAAGCTGTTTTTGCTAGTGATTTATATAGCTTAGGTATAACTTGTATTTACTTACTTACCCAGATTTCTCCCTTTGATTTATTTGATATTGCAAATGATTGCTGGGTTTGGCAACAATATCTTAGTGATATCTGGCGACAAGACTTAAAGAGTCTACGCTTGGGGCAAATTCTCGACAAGCTACTGCAAAATGCAGTGAACCGTCGCTTTCAATCAGCTGATGCAGTTATGCAAGCAATGGGTATGGAATGTAAACCTCAAAATTTGAAATTACCAACTCCTCCTTGGCGATGTTTGCATACCCTAACTGGTCATTCTGGGACATTGAGTAGTGTGAATGCCCTTGCCATCAGTCCTGACGGTTACATTTTAGCCAGTGGTAGCGATCGCAAAAACATCAAATTGTGGGATTTAAATACCAAAAAAGTCCTAGCTAACTTATCAGGACATACCCAAGCTGTAAAATCAGTTACCTTCAGTCCAAATGGTCAAATTCTGGCAACTGCTAGCGATGATAAAACTATCAAATTGTGGCAGGTTGAGACATTAGAGGAAATCTGCACCTTCTTGGGACACGCACACGCTGTAAAATCAGTTGCTTTCAGTCCAGATGGGCAGATTCTCGCTAGTGGTAGCTGGGATAAGACAATCAAACTCTGGGATGTCAATACTGGCAAAGAAATTTGCACCATAGCTGGACACCAATTAAAGGTAAATTCAGTGGTATTTAGTCCCCAAGGACAGCTTTTAGCCAGCGCTAGTTATGACAGAACAATTCGCCTGTGGCAGATACCTGCATTAGAAGGTTCCCAGAGAGAATTTGAAAACCACCCATGCTATAGCTTGTTAAGCACCCTTTCGGGTCATGCATGGGCGGTTTTGACAGTCGCTTTTAGTCCTGATGGTCAAATTTTGGCGACGGGTAGTGATGATAACACTATTAAATTGTGGGAAGTAAACACTGGTCAGCTAATTTGCACACTTGTAGGCCATTCTTGGTCTGTGGTGGCTGTGGCTTTTACTGCCGATGGCGAAACCCTCCTAAGTGCAAGTTGTGACAAAACAGTTAAACTTTGGAAGGTAAGCACAGCAGAAGAGATTGTTACTCTCTCTGGTCATGTAGACTCAGTATCTGCTGTTGCTGTGAGCAAAGTTACACAATTAATTGCAAGCGGCAGTTGGGACAAGACTATCAAACTGTGGCAGCTTGTAGAACAGGACAATAGCTAATTTTGTAATATCAGGCGCTACCTGTGAAGGCAACTTCTGGAAATTTCAACTGAGCTTCTGCCATTGGACGGTTTCTACCTTCCTCTTGCCAGTAGTTAATCACTTCTGTCGCTTTGTTAAGCAACTCGACACGATCCAAGTCAGTAATCCAATGTTTGGACTCTAATTCTTTTTTTAACTCTTCCCAGGCATCATTTCTGGGCCAAAAAAAGTACTTAGTCAAAGGACTGGTGCCTTTGCCTACAACTTGGTCGACTGCTAGAGCAACGTTTTCGTCTAACCACAGAATTTTCAAAATAAACTTGGTCAATCACACCTCCGGGAATTTCCGGGCATTACTTAAACTAGAATAGCGATCGCTTATTTTAACGCAATACTCTATCAAATGACCAAACAGTGATTGAGAATGGGCTACCATAAGGTTTAGTAAAGATGCTTATGACTGCTCAACTGCCCTAATCTCAAACAACATCTGGTTCAGATTTGTATGAGCAAGACTTTTATCTGTGGATTCAAACCACAGCAGAACTGCTCAAGCAAAAGAATTTTACACAACTGGACTTAGACAACCTGATTGAAGAAATTGAAACGATGGGGAGAAGTGAAAAGCGCGCATTGGGAGCAATCTGGAAGTGTTGCTGATGCATCTGCTCAAATATCAAATTCAAACTGAAAGGCGCTCAAAAAGTTGGCAGTACACAATTTTTAAACACCGCAGGCGAGTCCAAAAGGCACTCCAGGAAAGTCTGAGTTTAAAGCCTCACTTTGATCAGGTTTTTGACGAAAGCTATCAAACCGCTAGACGACTGGCTGTGATTGAAACTGGATTAGCTATCGCTATCTTCCCTGAGCAATCTCCCTTCACGTCAGAGCAAGTCCTCGACTGTGATTTTTTCCCAAAGTCATAATGTGGAACAGCTTATCAGTCTGGACAAGTAGTGCCGCAAGGCGGAAGTCAAAAGTCAAACAGGTATACAGCGTAAGCGTTTCATTGATTTGGAATGGTGAGGCAGTTCCCCATGAGGAACAGCCGTTAGCGCAGCGTTAGCGAGCCTGCATACTCTGTAAGAGTTGCAAGCTAGCAAGAGCGTCTCGTAGAGAGCGTCACCTGTTCGCCCTTGGCGTTCCCGAAGGGTAGGGGTGGTTTATTACGCCGTGTTGTATTAGCGATCGCCATCGTAGAACATTTCTAAGCCAAAGAAATCAAAGCCAAAATCCTTTTGATCGCCCTTAACTCCGGGTTAAACCGACTTTGCAACTGCCAGAATTTCCAGAGGTGTTTGCGGTGGGAGATTGTGCGATCAATCCTTTGAATCCACAGCCTGTTATCGCTCAGGTTGCCTATCAGCAACGAGCGGTGATCGCTCTCAAGCTTGACTTCTAAGCCTTTTTATAGAACTATGAAACCTGGGAATTTCTCACGCCTCAACCCTAAATTGTTCTAAACTCAATAATTGGGTTAATCAAATCTCCTTAGAAAGATTGGAAATTGCTGCTTATAATGCAGCAGTTGCCATTAAAGAGATTGAAAATAAACATTTTAACAGTAATAGCATTTCGTCTGATGTCAATAAAGGAAAAATAATTAATGATTACTTCCAAGTTCAACTGCTATTTATAGAAAGGGTGAATACATAGGCAAGATAAAAATAAAACTCTTTTCCTCCCTAACCATGACTCAAGAAACTTCACCAAAAGCGATTGTTGTTTTCGATATTGATGGCGTTGTGCGCGATGTTAGCGGTTCTTATCGCCGAGCGATCGCAGATACCGTAGAATATTTGACTACCCAAGCATATCGCCCAACCCCACTGGATATTGACCAACTGAAGTCTGAAGGCGTGTGGAATAACGATTGGGAAGCATCGCAGGAATTAATTTACCGCTACTTTGAAACCCAAGGACAGACCCGCAAGCAACTGCAATTAGATTACAATGCGATCGTTGCTTTTTTTCAATCGCGTTACCGAGGCCCAGACCCCAAGAATTTGACGGGGTATATCTGTAATGAACCCTTATTATTACAACTTAGCTATTTAGAGCAACTTACCCAAGCGGGGATTCCTTGGGGATTTTTCAGCGGTGCAACTCGTGTTTCGGCTAACTATATACTAGAAAAACGCCTGGGTTTGCAATCTCCTGTATTGATTGCGATGGAAGATGCGCCAAGTAAACCTGACCCCACTGGACTTTTCGCTACAGTTCGTCAATTAGAGAATGGAATTGAGCAAAGATCAGCGATCGTGTATGTGGGAGATACGGTAGCAGATATGTATACTGTTGAAAAAGCACAGGCTTTAGATTCTTCTCGCACTTGGATTGGTGTAGGGGTTTTACCGCCCCATGTGCAGGAAACAGCAGCCCATAGTAATGCTTATGGTGAGACGCTGCTAGCAGCGGGTGCAGCAATAGTTTTGCGTAATGTTCAAGAATTGTCCCCAAAGCAGATTCAAGAATTGGTAAGTTCATCTGCCCAATCTGTGTTCTAAGTATAGTTTTGCGTAAAATCGTGGCGTTTTTAATGCAGGGGAACGCATTAGCATTGTATCGCTCTGCATTAACAATACAGCCGACGCATTGGCATTGTATCGCTCTGCATTAACAATGCAGCCGACGCATTGGCATTGTATCGCTCTGCATTAACAATGCAGCCGACGCATTGGCATTGTATCGCTCTGCATTAACAATGCAGCCGACGCATT
>NZ_JBALDE010000181.1:0-27774 GCF_036917515.1 Nostoc sp.
ATCACAGGAGTAAGGTTTCATTCTACAGGCACTTAGACGTTGATATACTCCATCATCCCATACTGTATTGCACTCAAGCAGGAACTGCTATATTAGTACAATACAGCTACCATCTAAATTAACCAGATAAGTTGCTCAAGCAACTGGTTAAATTTAAACAAATCTTCTGCCACTTGAAGTTTCGATGGATGTTGAAAGCAAGAGAATTGTGCTAGATGTAAAGTGCTATTCAGTAGTAAATGGTATTTTCGCCTTTTGAAACACCTGCTCAACAGTAAATTGCAGTCCCTTAAATAAAGAATCTGTGAGTAATTCTTCTCCCATATAAGTTTGTGGTGCTGCATCTGCATAAAAAACAGTAATGCTTCTGGCTTTGCTATCTAATACCCACACCCGCAGTACCTTAGCATCTAAATATAGCCACCATTTGTCCAAAGGTTTGTCCCGGTGAGAGAGTCGCAGTCTTGGCGGTTTCCGTCGATTGTGAACTCTCGAACCCAAAGGGCGAAATAATCTCATATCACCAAATCAGGAGGAACAGGACAAGCTTCGTTTTCATCCCAGTCTGCGGGTAAACGTTTATAAGAAATATACAAAATATCTGGAATTGGCATCCAATCTTGCTCCTGACGGGTCAATGCAACAGACCATTCAGGGCAAACTTCTCCTTTTCCCTCACACGATTGCTCAATCAAATTGAGAAGGACACGCGTAAGTTTTGCGTGAAAAAATTTTGGTGACATCTTAGGAATTGCTTGACCATCAACAAGTTCGTAGGTGATATCTCCCTCGCCTGGTGGAAGATTCAAGAACTCTTGCAAGGTTAATTGATTCTTAGCTTGGAGTATCAAGGCTCATTAATTCGTAATTCGTAATTAAAGGACAGAGCAACTAAGTTTTATTCTGACTCCTGAATCTTGAATTATTCTTCAAATTGTTCACATTCCTCGCAATACTTGCCGAATAATATCCGATGGCACTTCATCGGTAACTGTCACTACACCAATCTCTGTTGGTAAAACAAACCGCACTTTCCCCGCTTTGACTTTCTTATCTAATTGCAACGCCTCAATAATCGCTTCAATATCTACCCCATCTGGTAATTGAGTCGGTAAACCCGTTTTTTGAATTAAAGCATTTTGACGTTCTGTATCTTCCTTTTGCCACAGTCCCAAATCCACAGCAATTTGACCAGCTGCTACCATACCAATAGCTACCGCTTCACCGTGATTCACTAAACGATAACCAGTCAAACTTTCCACTGCGTGACCGATGGTATGACCATAGTTAAGAATTGCGCGTAATCCGCCTTCTTTTTCATCTTTGCCAACAACATCAGCTTTAGCTTGACAAGAACGCGTTAATATGTCTGTTAATAAGTCAGGTTTAACATAGCGGAGTTGGTCGAGGCGTTTACTTGCTTCCAACTGGGAAAACAATTCGGCATCCCAAATCACACCGTACTTGATGACTTCTGCCATCCCTGCTCGAAACTCACGCATAGGTAGAGTTTTTAACACATCTGGGTCAATCAAAACCAAGCGCGGTTGATGGAATGCCCCAATTAAGTTTTTACCGTGAGGATGATTCACACCAGTTTTGCCGCCAATTGCCGAATCTACCATTGCCAACAAAGAGGTAGGCACTTGGACAACATTAATACCGCGTAGCCAAGTTGCAGCCGCAAAGCCAGTCATATCGCCAATTACACCTCCGCCCAAAGCTACCATCGTAGAAGAACGTTCTAGGCGGTTTTCCAAGGCGATATCGTAGAGTTTTTGGATGGAATTGAGGGTTTTGTAGCGTTCTCCAGGTGGTAGAGTGCAGCTAGCAACTTCAAATCCAGCAGATGTCAGGGATGTAATTGCTCTTTCCCCAAAATGCTTAAAAATCGTCGGATTAGAAACCAGCAATACCTTCTTGCCCAGCTTGAGACTGGCCATCTGTTGACCCAATTGCTCTAAACTTGAAGGTGCGATCGCAATTTCATAAGACTGCTCTGGTAGATTTACATTAATTACAGAAGTCATTGCCCAACCCCAAACGAGCGCCCGTGGGCTGTATTGTATCGCAATCTAGAAAATGGGCATAGGAAATTAGGGATTGGGGATTGGTAAGAACCAGGAAAGTAGGGGGAGAAGTTGCAGTAACTATTTCTCTTCTACCCCATGCCCTTCAGGAGTGCTGAGTGCTGAGTGTGGAATCTCAGTTCTTTACTCTAAGCCGAGGAACTCGAAACGGGCTAAACGCCCCGCTGACGCTAACGGAACTATTTTGCCCCATGCCCAATACCCAACAACTAATGATTCAATAGATTTAGGAAGTATTCTGGAGAGCAATAAATGTTTGCAATTGTATCTTATATCGTCTTCTTGGGTTTATTCTTTGGCTTAGCTGTAGGTTTGCTGTTCGGTCTGCGGACTGCCAAAATAATTTAATTCGAGAGGTATATTCAACCCAAGACTCTTGTGGGGCGGGTATCTTGCCTGCCCTCTATTGATCAATATCCTATAAAACCTTTACTTTTTACCAAGTTCGCCGAGGTGTACTTGGTAAAAGTACTGTGGGCTTTAGTCTGTCGGTACTTACTCTCTGAATGTTGACAAGAAGTTAATTGTTTTTTCCTAAAGTATTGTTACCGCATCGTGATATGATTCAGCTGACTGAATGTGCAGTCATCATATTTAACTGTACTGGTTTCAAGTCCCGTGAGCTTGTCTGACGAATCAATTGCGCCCACTCCGACAACGCAACAAGATGCTAAAACTGGTTCTGAAGACACAGAATCAGGTAACTCCATGCAAGAGTTCTATCAACTCTTCCAGCGATTGTTGGTAATCACGCTTGTCTTGACGGGGGTTATTTTTATCTCTGTGTGGATTTTTTATTCCTTAAACATTGCCCTAAATTATTTAATTGGGGCGTGTACAGGTGTGGTTTACTTAAAAATGTTGGCTAGAGATGTTGAGCAGCTCGGTAGTGAAAAAACCAGTCTGAGCAAAACTCGTTTTGCTCTGTTTATTGGAATCATGATCGTGGCAACTCGGTGGCGTGAGCTACAGATTCTGCCCATTTTTTTGGGATTTCTAACTTACAAAGCTACGCTCCTCGTCTATATGGTGCAAATTGCGTTCATTCCTGATTCTTAAAAAGTCAGGCTCACAAAGATAGTAATCCCATCCTCGCTCGTTGGGGAAAATGCTTGAAGAATGCAAATGCTTAGTGTCTTAAACGCCTTTAATTCTTTTCCCCTCGCCGAATTAGAAGTAGGTCATCATTTCTACTGGCAGTTGGGCAATCTTAAAATTCATGGGCAAGTTTTTCTCACCTCATGGTTTGTGATTAGTATTCTAGTAGTGGCTTCAATAGCTGCTACTCGCAACGCACAAAGAATTCCCAAGGGCATCCAAAATTTGATGGAATACGCCCTAGAATTTATTCGCGATTTAGCCAAAAACCAACTCGGTGAGAAAGAGTACCGCCCTTGGGTGCCATTTATTGGCACATTGTTCTTGTTTATTTTCGTATCGAACTGGTCAGGTGCGCTAATTCCCTGGAAGCTCATCAAGCTACCTTCAGGTGAATTGGCAGCTCCCACCAATGACATCAATACGACTGTTGCATTGGCACTGCTGACCTCTTTAGCGTACTTTTACGCAGGTTTTAGCAAACGGGGTTTAGGCTACTTTAAGAAATATATAGAGCCAACACCTGTTTTGTTGCCGATCGCAATTCTAGAAGATTTCACCAAGCCTCTCTCCCTAAGCTTCCGGCTATTTGGTAATATTTTGGCGGATGAATTGGTAGTAGCGGTGTTGGTGCTGCTAGTTCCTCTATTTGTACCTCTGCCTGTAATGGCCTTGGGTTTATTTACCAGTGCCATTCAAGCCCTGGTTTTCGCCACCCTAGCCGGAGCATACATTCATGAGGCGATGGAGGGGCATGGTGGAGATGAACATGAGGAGCATTAAACTTCTCAGTTGATAGCACAGTTCCCAGAGCATATTTGCTCAAAACATCGCAAAGCGCGATCGAAGAACTCATGTGCAGCGTGAAAACCACGTTTCTAATCGTTAACGTAATGTCTGTTAGTTTGTAATCAAAGCAAGGAAAATCAACATGAATCCATTAGTTCAGGCTGCTTCAGTTCTCGCTGCTGCTTTAGCGATTGGTTTAGCTGCAATTGGCCCTGGTATCGGTCAAGGAAACGCTGCTGGACAAGCAGTAGAAGGTATTGCTCGTCAACCTGAAGCAGAAGGAAAAATTCGCGGTACTCTGCTATTAACCTTGGCTTTCATGGAATCCTTGACTATTTATGGTCTAGTGATTGCCCTGGTATTGCTGTTTGCTAACCCCTTCGGCTAATACCTGAAAATTTTTGTGAGTGTGGAGACGTGAACCATCACGCCTCTACAATCGAAACGTTTTGGGTATCTTAAATAGAATATCTAATGTTCAGTTGACCCTTATTGGCTATGGGTCTCTAAAATATCAAAGGTTGGATGATGTTGCTAGCCACGAAAACTGCTACTCCAGCCAAAGAGGAGACAAATGTTTGATTTCGATGCTACCTTGCCCTTCATGGCATTGCAATTCCTGCTCTTAGCAGCTTTGTTGAATGCAATTTTCTATAAGCCACTGACCAAGGTACTAGACGATCGCGATAATTATATCCGAACGAATACCTTGGAAGCCCGGGAGAGCTTGGCTAAAGCCGAGCGCTTGGCTACCGAATACGAGCAACAACTTGCAGATGCTCGTAAACAATCGCAAGCTACCGTAGAAGCAGCTCAACTAGAAGCTAAGAAAATTACTGCCGAGAAAATTGCTGAGGCCCAAAAGGAAGCTCAGACTCAACGAGAACAAGCTGCTGTTGAAATAGAACAACAAAAGCAGGAAGCTTTTCGCACCTTAGAGCAACAAGTTGATGCTCTAAGCAGGCAGATTCTAGAAAAACTATTGGGGCCAACTCCAGTTAGATAAACTAACTAAAATGGTTCTGTGAAAGCATACGTGCAACTGGTCCCTAGTCCAGAGCGCTTAATTAAGTGTCAAAAAAAGGCACTTTTTCCCTTCTGGGGAAAGATACTTAATTTCCTTTCGAGGAAAAGATACTTAAATTTCCTTCGGGAAAGATACTTAATTTACCTTCCTGACAAAGATAATTAATTTCCCTTCGGGGAAAGATACTTAATTTCCCTTCGGGAAAATACAACGTATTAGCAAGCGAGCAGCGCACTTGTAAATGGGTATCATGGGGACATTCTTATTATTTGCCGCAGAAGCGAACGCTGTTCACTCTGAATTGGCAGAAGGCGCAGAAGGTGGTTTCGGTCTAAACGTAGACATTTTTGAAACCAATCTGATTAATCTAGCGATTCTGATTGGCATATTATTCTACTTCGGACGTAAAGTTTTAAGCAATATCCTGAACGAGCGACAATCCAATATTGCCACTGCAATTCAGGAAGCAGAAGCGCGCTTAAAAGAGGCAAAGACTGCCCTTTCCCAAGCGCAAGAGCAATTGAAGCAATCTCAGGCAGAAGCAGAACGTATCCGCCAATCTGCCACAGAAAACGCCCAAAAGACGAAAGAAGCCTTGTTAGCGAAGGCAGTGCAAGACGTAGAACGCTTGAAACAAACAGCAGCAGCAGATTTAAACACGGAAACTGATCGAGCGATCGCTCAACTGCGGCAACGGGTAGCTACACTAGCATTGCAAAAAGTCGAATCGCAACTCAAAAGCGGGATTGCCGACGATGCTCAACAAGGTTTAATTGACCGCAGCATCGCACAACTGGGAGGCAATGTATGACAAGTCAGGTAGCGGCAATCGAAATAGCCCAACCTTACGCACAGGCACTTTTGTCAATAGCGCAATCAAAAAATTTGACAGAAGAATTCGGGGAAGATGCGCGTACTCTCCTGGGGTTGCTCAAAACAGACAAACAGCTACACAACTTCTTCAGCAACCCGTTTATTCAGTCTGAGAACAAAAAAGCTCTGATCAAACAAATACTCGGTGAAGGTTCTAATTCCTACTTACGCAATTTTTTGCTAGTACTGGTAGATAAACGGCGGATTGCATTCTTGGAAGAAATTTTTCAACAGTATCTGGCGCTGTTGCGGCAGCTGAATCAAACCGTATTAGCGGAAGTAATTTCAGCCGTTCCCCTCACAGAAGCTCAACAGCAAGCAATCATCCAAAAGGTCATCGCCATCTCAAATGCTCGCCAGGTAGAACTAGAAACCAGGATAGACAGCGAGTTAATTGGCGGTGTGATCATTAAAGTAGGCTCACAGGTAATTGACGCTAGTATCCGGGGTCAATTACGCCGCCTTTCATTGCGCTTAACTAATAGTTAGAAAATTGGGACTGGGGACTGGGGGCTGGGTACTGGGGACTAGGAAAAAGATTATAATCATAAATTCTTTCCATCCCTAATCCCCAGTCCCTAATCCCCAGTCCCTAATCCCCAGTCCCTTTTACTTTTGTTCTCGAAAGCAAAAAAGATAGACACATGAGCATATCAATTAGACCTGACGAAATTAGCAGCATTATCCAACAACAAATCGAGCAATACGATCAAGAGGTCAAAGTTGCTAACGTTGGTACCGTTCTTCAAGTTGGTGATGGTATTGCCCGGATTTATGGTCTGGAAAAGGCTATGTTTGGGGAACTTTTGGAATTTGAAGATGGCACAATTGGCATCGCCCAGAACTTAGAAGAAGACAACGTGGGCGCGGTGCTGATGGGTGAAGGGCTAGAAATTCAAGAAGGTAGTTCTGTAACAGCTACTGGTAGAATTGCCCAGATCCCAGTAGGAGAAGTTCTAATTGGCCGAGTTGTAGATGCCTTGGGTCGTCCTCTCGATGGTAAGGGAGACATCAAATCCCCAGACAGCCGTTTGATTGAATCTCCAGCACCCGGTATCATTGCCCGTAGGTCTGTACACGAACCTATGCAAACGGGTATCACAGCTATTGACTCAATGATTCCCATCGGTCGTGGTCAACGGGAATTGATTATTGGCGATCGCCAAACTGGTAAAACTGCGATCGCGATCGACACCATTATCAACCAGAAAGAAGAAGATGTAATTTGTGTCTACGTTGCAGTTGGTCAAAAGGCTTCCACAGTCGCCAACGTGGTACAAACATTGCAAGAAAAAGGCGCGATGGATTACACCGTCGTCGTCGCCGCTAACGCCAGTGACCCAGCAACCCTGCAATTCCTAGCTCCATACACAGGCGCAACTATTGCTGAGTACTTTATGTACAAAGGCAAAGCTACCCTGGTAATTTATGATGACCTCTCCAAGCAAGCTCAAGCTTATCGCCAAATGTCACTACTGCTACGTCGTCCACCCGGACGCGAAGCTTACCCCGGAGATGTATTCTACATCCACTCCCGCTTGTTAGAAAGAGCTGCAAAGTTGAGTGACGAATTAGGTAAAGGTAGTATGACCGCCTTACCAATCATCGAAACCCAAGCTGGTGACGTTTCAGCGTACATCCCCACCAACGTAATTTCTATTACCGATGGTCAGATATTCCTCTCTTCTGACTTATTTAACGCTGGTATCCGTCCGGCTGTAAACCCCGGTATTTCAGTATCCCGCGTGGGTTCTGCGGCTCAAACCAAGGCAATGAAAAAAGTTGCCGGTAAGATTAAATTGGAACTAGCCCAATTTGACGACCTGCAAGCCTTCGCACAATTTGCTTCTGACTTAGATAAAGCCACTCAAGACCAGTTGGCACGGGGTCAACGGTTGCGTGAACTCCTCAAGCAGCCACAAAATTCGCCACTCTCGGTATACGAACAAGTAGCAATTTTATACGCTGGTATTAATGGTTACTTAGATGATGTGCCTGTAAATCAAGTAACTAGCTTTACAACAGGTCTACGTGAGTACTTAAAGACTGGAACAACCCAGTATGCTCAAGGAGTACAAGCATCTAAAGCACTAGGTGATGCAGAAGAAGCTGCCTTGAAGGAAGCACTTACCGAATACAAAAAGACCTTCAAAGCAGCAGCGTAATAGAGTGCTATTAGCGGTAGTGGGGCGTTAAGCCCGTGCTGAGTGCTGTTAGCGGAAGCGGGGCGTTTAGCCCGTGCTGAGTGAAAAGAGGAGTCAAGAGTGAAGATATATGAGCATGATGCTTACAAGTTCTCACATTTCCAATTCCTATGAAGCTTGGCATTCAGCACTTTCTATCACTCAGGACTCAGAACTCAGGACTCAGAACTTACAGTTATGGCCAATTTAAAAGCAATACGCGATCGCATTCAGTCGGTCAAAAATACCAAAAAAATCACAGAAGCCATGCGTCTGGTAGCTGCGGCTAGAGTGCGTCGGGCGCAAGAACAAGTGCTAGCAACTCGCCCTTTTGCTGATCGCTTGGCACAAGTATTGTATGGTTTGCAAAGCCGTCTGCGCTTTGAAGAAGCAAACCTACCACTACTGAAAAAACGCCAAGTTAAATCAGTTGGGTTGTTGGTTATTTCAGGCGATCGCGGTTTATGCGGCGGCTACAACAATAACGTTATCCGCCGTGCAGAAAACCGCGCCAAGGAAATCAAGGCAGAAGGTTTAGACTATCAATTTGTGATTGTTGGACGCAAAGCTACACAGTACTTTCAACGTCGCAATCAACCCATTGATGCAACTTACAGTGGCTTAGAGCAAATTCCCACCGCAGCCGAAGCTACTCAAATTGCTGACCAACTGCTTTCCTTGTTCCTTTCGGAAGAAGTAGATCGCGTTGAGTTAATTTATACCAGATTCGTTTCTTTGGTTAGCTCCCGTCCTGTAGTCCAAACCCTGCTACCCCTCGACCCGCAAGGACTAGAAGCAAACGATGACGAAATCTTCCGCTTAACAACTCGTGGCGGTCAATTTCAAGTCGAACGGGAAAAAGTGACTAACCAAGTCCGCACGTTGGCTCCTGACATGATTTTTGAGCAAGATCCCGTGCAGATTCTCGATTCTCTATTGCCCCTGTATCTGAGTAACCAGCTATTGCGGGCGCTGCAAGAATCGGCTGCTAGCGAACTAGCAGCGCGGATGACAGCCATGAGTAATGCCAGCGACAATGCTGGTGAACTGATTAACACTTTAACCCTGTCTTACAACAAAGCCCGACAAGCTGCAATTACCCAAGAACTCCTTGAGGTTGTAGGCGGTGCTGAAGCACTAACTTAGGGAATAGTTAATTGTTAGTTGCGATAATAGCTAATTGCTAATTGTTTTGAAATTAGCAATTGGCTATTTTTAGTATTTGGGAAATTTCAATTAAATGACATTGACGGCATATGGTTCCCTGTGTACCGAAGTTTATAACATCACCAAGCCCATTAATGGAGAGTACCCCGACGTTCCATACTACATTAGAAACCTTTCATCAATTGGTGGCAGAATTTTAGAGGCGATGGTGGGAACGGGACGACTACTCATTCCACTGCTAGAAGCTGGTATCAATGTTGAGGGTATTGATAGTTCACTGGATATGCTTGCTGCTTGTCGAAAGCACTGTGCTGACAGGAATTTAAATCCTGTTCTCCATCAAGGTTGTGTAGAAAAACTTGATATTCCTGGTAAATTTAGTGCGATTGCAGTTTCCTTCGGCTCATTCATGCTGCTAGAAAAGCGAACTGCTGCTGTGTCTGCTCTGCAAGCTTTTGCTCGACATCTGGAACCACAAGGGCGAATCTTTATTGATTTAGAATTGCCTATTGAAGATTTTAAGACAGAGAACATCGTCAAGCAGGCTTCGCCAATTGACTGCCCTGATGGATCAACAATCCTTTTACAATCTACATCTCAGATAGACTGGCTCAATCAACTTAACACGACTGTGATTCGTTACGAAAAGTGGAAAGATGGCAAACTCGTTGCTACAGAGTTACAAAATTTTCCTTTACATTGGTTTGGACGCGACGAATTTATTATGTGTCTACGGGAAAATGGTTACAAAGATATTACCTTATGCGCTAACTACATTGATGGTCTAGAGCCAAGTTCATATAAAGATACCCTGTGTTTCTCAGCAGTACTGGCATGAACCAAAAAATTTTGTCTATCAACACATTTCAAGAATTGCGTATTATAATTGAAATATAAAACGCATGGGTCCGTCACGGTTTCGACAGGTTGGCGAACGCTGCTCTGTGATTCAGGTCGAGAGTGAGTCTCCTCTCGAAAATCAAAGGCTCAAACAAAAAGTAAATGCGAATAACATCGTTAACTTTGCTCGTAAGGATGCTCTAGTAGCAGCCTAAAACACCTCTTACAGGTTCGAGCGTCTTTAGTTTGACTCCGTTAAGGACTGAAGACCAAACCCCAACGGATGCTCTAGTAAGCGTTCTCTGGTTGGCTTGCTAGCTAAGATTAAATCAGAGCATCCTACGTTCGGGATAATGAACGATTCCCGCCTTGAGGGTCAAATAGGCTAAACCTGTGAATGAGCGGGGGGTCAATACCCAATTTGGACAGCAGTTCGACTCTGCTCGGATCCACTAAAAATAAGTAACAAATCCACCTAAGCATTAAAGTTTTTGGTGGATTTTGTTTTCATAGGTGAATTTTGCAAATATACCAGACTAGCAGAAATTGCGGCTACGCAATCGCCTAACTATCTCAACAAATGGGTGTCAATCTCCGGTGCATTTTTCTGGAGATCATTCAATAAAGCGATCGCAGTTGTTAATTCCACGGCTAGGACTGACTGGAATATCTAGCAGGTAATTCTGAAATAGTTCTACGATAAAGTCTTTATCTTCATCCCCAGTGTAAGGCTGAATATAGTTGAGGAAGACAGCAAGGGCTTCTTGATCGTAAGCAACTCGTCCAAATTGAGAGAAAAACCGCATTACTTCCACAGAAACACCCATTGGCGCACCATCCAAATCTAAACGCGCCAGAATAATAATCTGCTTGGGCTATACCTTGCAATGCACCTGCAACTAAACGACAGCGATCGCGCATATTCAATGAATAAACAACGTAGCTTTCCAGTCTCAGTATTTAGTGAGGGTAGATGCAAAGCAGCTTCCGTTAACTAATGTTCTGTTTCTCGGATTGTTTGCGTGCGCTTCCAAACCTCCTCCCCCTTTTTTTCAGTACCCGTCGTAGTCGATCTGCACTCAAGTTTACTTGACGCTCAGATGCGAGTTTTTTTGCTAATTGTTTAGAGTTATAAGTCTCTGATTCTTGAGCCAAACAATTTTCGAGATAAACCAAATCTGATTCTGAATATCGAGGTTTTCCTCCTCGACCAGGAGCATCCCATAAACCTGCTAAACCCATTTTTTCCCAGCGATGAAGGGTTTGACGCACTGTTGAAATCGCCCAGTTTAAGCCTTTTGCAATTTGCTCATTTTTTAAGCCACGAGTATTCAGCAGTAAAACTTGAGCACGATCCTTAGTACGTTGAGGAACATCTTTGGCTTTTCTCAACTCTTCTAAAGTCAGCTTTTCTTCTTCTGTGAGAAACACTTTTAATCGGCATCCCATAAACAATAACCTTTTACACAATCAATTTTTGTCATTTTTGTATCTATTTACGTCTGTATACTGAATTACTTAGGTATTTCATCACACATTATAAAAGCTGAAATACAAGTATTAAGGATGTCGGCGTTTATAAAGCTACTACGCAATAAGTATTGGCTTGAGAACACTATCAAAGTTTGCAATTTTTCATCAACAATGGATTTTTATAAAAAGCTAGGCACATCGATATGACACCATTAACTTATATAGGCAAATTTATCCGCTCGCCTAAAGCTGTAGCCTATAGCTATAACAAGAAGAATTTGTTAGCGTTGTCTTGATTAATATTTAAAGTCGATAATAAAGGACTGTATCATTAAATTCCTGAGATTATGACTATGCTTATGGAGGTTTATCGAAACTTTAAGAATTATTTTTATGCTAGTTTCCATTTAGATAAGCAGAAATATATCTACAAGCCTAGTTCCTTTTTATTCAACTAGTCTTTGGGAATTTGTCTTGATTATCTCCTAAAAAATATCTCTTTTATTAACTTTACATAAAGTTTATAATTTATGCCACCATATTTTTTATTAAGACAACAATATATCCAATATCCATTGAATAAATTAATTTTAACAGCTTATTTGATGCTTTCTGGAAGTCTAATGTGGTTTGTCCTACTTTTCCCACCTTTCCTACCTTTCCTACCTTTCCTACCTTTCCTACTTTTCCTACTTTTCCTAATTAAGGGAGTACCCGAAAAACATAAATTTTTATCCTTGATAAATATATTTTATAGCAAGATTAAGTATTAAAAGTAATTTAGACTTAGTAGTTCGACCAGTAATCTAATATTATTTAAATTATGCTTGTTAAGTTAAAAAATATAATTAATATAATATTTTTGAATTAAGATAAAAGCAGAACAATCGGAAAAATAAATACTCAGTAAAATTTAGGAATAAGTTAATATTTAGTATATTTTTTGAGTTATATTTTTTGCTAAAAAATAGCAATAATTGATACAAGCTAGATTTTTCAGAAACTGATATTTATTACAACTTCAAATAAAAATAATAGAGACAATGGGGGTAGAAGAAAAACCTGTTAATTTGCGCTCGGAGACGAATAATGGTAGCGGTCGCAGAGAACATTCAACATCGGCTAACTATACAAACTGTAGAAATTGCCCCTAACACAACGGCGATTCGCTCTCTTGATTGGGATCGCGATCGCTTTGATATCGAATTCGGACTGCAAAACGGTACAACCTACAATTCATATTTAATTAGGGGCGAACAAACAGTTTTGATTGATACTTCTCACCAGAAGTTTCGCGATTTGTATTTAGAGACTCTCAAAGGTCTTGTCAACCCCAAAACAATTGATTACATAATTGTCAGCCACACAGAGCCAGACCATAGCGGCTTAGTAGAAGATGTCCTCCAGTTAGCTCCTAGAGCTACCGTCTTAGCCTCAAAAGTTGCACTTCAGTTTTTGGAAGGCTTAGTGCACGATCCTTTCTCGAAGAGGGTTGTAAAAACTGGCGATCGCATCGATATCGGCAAAGGACACGAAATGGAATTCGTGAGTGCGCCTAACCTGCACTGGCCGGATACAATCTTTAGCTTTGACCGCAAAACCCAAATTCTTTACACCTGTGATGCTTTTGGGATGCACTTTTGTGACGATCGCACCTTCGACGAAGATTTAGAAGCGATCGAAGCTGACTTTAGATTTTACTACGACTGCTTGATGGGCCCTAACGCTCGTTCGCTGCTGAATGCCATGAAGCGGATGGACGATCTTGGAAAGATTAATATTATCGCCAACGGTCACGGTCCATTATTACACCACCATCTAGATGTTCTAACTGGGTGCTACGAAAATTGGAGCCAAAAACAAGCAAAAGCAGAAACCACAGTTGGCTTGTTTTTTGTCTCAGAATATGGGTATGGTGAGCGCCTTGGTCACGCAATTGCCGAGGGTATACAAAAAACTGGCGTTGGGGTAGAAGTATTGGATCTGAGTACTGCCCAGAGCCAAGAAATCCAAGAACTAGCCGGGAGAGCCGCTGGCATCATTATTGGTATGCCCCCAACTACCTCCGCCGCCGCCCAAGCTAGTATCAGTTCGGTGCTAGCTGTCGCCAACAACAAGCAAGTGATTGGGTTGTTTGAATGTTACGGTGGGGATGATGAACCCATTGATACACTCCGCAGAAAATTTCTCGACTCTGGCATCAAAGAAGCCTTCCCAGCGATTCGGATTAGAGAAGCTCCCAGCGCATCAACATTCCAGTTGTGTGAAGAAGCGGGTAAAGACATCGGACAATTGCTGGTGCGCGATCGCAACATCAAGCAAATCAAGTCCCTTGATGTCAACATGGAAAAGGCTCTGGGTCGCATTAGCAGCGGACTATATATAGTCACTACAAAAAAAGATAATGTCTCAAGTGCAATGCTGGCATCCTGGGTAACGCAAGCGAGTTTGCAACCCTTAGGATTGACAATTGCCGTTGCTAAAGACCGTGCCATTGATTCCTTAATGCAAATAGGCGATCGCTTCGTCCTCAACGTTTTGGAAGAAGGCAATTATCAAGAACTCAAGAAACACTTCCTCAAGCGCTTGCATCCTGGTGCTGACCGCTTTGCAGGAGTGAAAACTCAAACTGCGAAAAACGGTTCGCCGATTCTAACTGATGCTCTAGCATACATGGAATGTGAAATACAGACCAGCATGGAATGCAGTGACCACTGGATTTTATACTGCACCGTCCAAGAAGGTCGTGTCTCCAAAAACGATGGATTGACAGCCGTTCGTCATCGCAAAGTAGGTAATTACTACTAAAGATTGGCTACTAGGGATTGGGTATTGGGGATTAGGGATTGGGAAAAAACAGTAGGTAGAAGATAGAAGTTCTTCTTGTCCCAGTCTCCAGTCCCCATTCCCCATTCTCCATTTCCAATTCCCAATGCCCAATGCCCAATTCTCCAACTTTTAACAGCTATGACCAATTCCAAGCCACGCGACGTACAAGTTTTACCAATTGCTACCAATACTAAAGCTATTAGAGCACGTAGTTGGTCACGTCTGCGGTTTGAAATTGAATACGCACTTGAAAGAGGTACTACCTCCAATTGCTATTTAATTGAAGCTGATAAAACCGCACTTATCGAGCCACCACCAGAAAGCTTTACCGAAATTTATTTAGAGGCATTGCGGCAGACTTTAGATTTACAAAGTTTGGATTATATAATCCTGGGTCATTTTAGTCCCAATCGAGTTGCAACCCTCAAAGCAATTTTAGAACTGGCACCACAGGTAACTTTTGTCTGTTCTCTTCCCGGTGCAAACAATTTGCGTGCAGCTTTCTTAGAGCAAGATTTAAATGTCTTGGTGATGCGGGGGAAAGAAACTCTGGATTTAGGCAAGGGTCATGTT
The DNA here is from genome assembly GCF_036917515.1 of Nostoc sp. Classification (GTDB taxonomy): domain Bacteria; phylum Cyanobacteriota; class Cyanobacteriia; order Cyanobacteriales; family Nostocaceae; genus Nostoc. Next base: position 14,943 of record NZ_JBALDE010000181.1, read on the forward strand.
TTGAAATTCTTACCCACTCCCAGTCCGCGTTGGCCGGAAGGACTTTGTACCTACGATCAGCAAACCCAAATTCTCTACACAGATAAGTTATTTGCAACTCATGTCTGTGGTGATGAAGTGTTTGATGATAACTCGGAAGCGCTTAAAGAAGACCAACGTTACTACTTTAACTGCCTGATGGCTCCCCAAACTCCTCATGTGCAAGCAGCTTTGGAGAAAATATCAGATTTGCAGGTGAGAATGTATGCTGTGGGTCACGGACCCTTGGTACGTACCGGCTTAATTGAACTTACCAAAGCTTATGGAGAATGGAGCCGTTCTCACAACGATCGCGAGATTTCCGTTGCCTTACTTTATGCTTCAGCTTACGGAAATACGGCGACTTTAGCACAAGCGATCGCTCTGGGACTAACTAAAGGTGGAGTTGCAGTCAAATCGATTAACTGCGAATTTGCTACCCCTGATGAAATTCGCATCAACCTCGCCCAGTCAGAGGGTTTTATCATTGGTTCTCCTACCATTGGTGGTCATGCGCCAACTCCGATTCATACTGCTTTAGGGATTGTGCTATCGAGTGGTGATAACAGCAAACTCGCTGGGGTATTTGGTTCTTATGGCTGGAGTGGGGAAGCATTTGACTTAATTGAAGGTAAACTCCGAGATGCTGGATATCGCTTTGGTTTTGACACCCTGAAGGTGAAGTTTAAACCTGATGATGTCACTCTCAAGTTCTGCGAAGAATTAGGTACAGACTTTGCCCAAGCACTGAAAAAGGCTAAAAAGGTACGCGTACCCCAACAAGCCGCTACTCCAATGGAACAGGCTGTTGGTCGAATTGTTGGTTCCGTTTGTGTGGTGACAGCGAAACAAGGAGAAGTGTCTACCGCAATGTTAGGCGCTTGGGTTTCTCAAGCCACTTTTAATCCACCCGGAATAAGTGTGGCGATCGCTAAAGACCGAGCGATCGAATCTTTAATGTATCCAGGCGGTAAGTTTGCCTTAAATATTCTACCTGAAGGTAATCATCAAGACTACATGAAGCATTTCCGTAAATCTTTCGCACCTGGGGAAGATCGATTTGCCAACTTTAGTACAGCAGTTGCAGATAACGGCTGTACTGTCCTCACCGACGCTTTAGCATATTTGGAATGCTCAGTCAACCAACGTCTGGAATGTGGCGACCATTGGGTTGTCTATGCAACTGTAGATGAAGGGAAATTACTCAAGCCTGATGCTGTTACTGCCATCAACCATCGAAGAACTGGCACTCATTATTAGATAGTGAGAAGTTTTACCTGACGAAATCGCTTTTGACAAAAACTATCTTTTTTATTAAGGGACAGGCAAGATGCCTATCCCATTTTTTTGTCTATATGCAGAGTAGATTCAAGCATTGGCAATACCTTGCAATGCGAATGCTTCCCCTTGCATTGTTAATGCGTCCTTTGACAATGCGAATGCTTCCCCTTGCATTATTAATGTGTCCTTTGACAATGCGAATGTTTCCCCTTGCATTGTTAATGTGTTTCCTTACAATAGCAATGCTTACTCTTGCATTGTTAATGTGTTTCCTTACAATAGCAATGCGTTCTTCTATATTAAAAACGCTATGCTTTTACACAAAACTGTACTAACAACTGTATCAACAGCGATCGCTCAGTGCAGCTAACGCAGCTTATATCCAATAAGAGCATCGAGTCAAAGATTTTTTCTGCCCTACAACGAAATTTTCATCGCCTAAACCCCATTATCAAGGAGTCTAAACCAAGTGAATTCCAGTGACAGCAACGTTGAGAAACCATCTTTAGAAATCAACGCTTCTCGCCAGTTTACCGCTTGGCTGTATGAGCAAAACCTTAGTTTGTCCTTCACTACCTATCAAGCGGGGAAATTATTTTTCATCGGCTTGCAACCAAACGGCAAATTGTCTGTATTTGAACGTAGCTTTGAGCGGTGCATGGGTTTGTATGCCAATGGTAACAGCCTCTACATGAGTTCCCTGTACCAACTGTGGCGATTTGAAAACATTATCCAACCTGGAGAAAACCACCAAGACTATGATGCTCTCTATTTGCCCCAGATGAGTTATGTGACAGGAGATTTAGATATTCACGATATTGCTTTGAGTAAAGCAGAAGAGAAAGATTCAACTTTACAAAAACTATTATTTGTCAATACTTTATTTAGTTGTTTGGGAACAGTCAGCCAAACCCACAGTTTCGTTCCCCTATGGCAGCCAAATTTTATTAGCAAACTAGCGGCAGAGGATAGATGTCACTTGAATGGGTTAGCAATGCAGCAAGAAAAACCCAAATACGTTACTGCTGTCAGTCAATCGGACGTAGCCGAAGGCTGGCGGGAGCATCGGGTCAATGGGGGCTGTGTTATTGACATAGAAAGCAATGAAATCGTCTTGCAGGGGCTGTCTATGCCCCATTCCCCACGCTGGCATCAGAGAAAACTTTGGCTGCTCAACTCAGGTACAGGAGAGTTTGGCTTTGCCGACTTAAAACGGGGAGTGTTTGAACCAGTTGCCTTCTGTCCGGGATATCTGCGCGGTTGTGCATTTTATGGCAACTTTGCAATAGTGGGAATTTCCCAACCCAGGCATAACAAGACCTTTAGCGGCTTGGCTTTAGACGAGAAATTGCATCAGAAAAACGTTGAGCCTCGCTGTGGGTTACTAGTGATTGACTTGAAAAGCGGCGATATTGTCCATTCTCTGAGAATAGAAGGGGTGGTGCTGGAATTGTACGATGTGGTAGCACTTCTGGGGGTACGTCGTCCAATGGCGATCGGGTTTCGTAGCGACGAAATTCGGCGGGTAGTAACGGTGGGATGAGCAGCAATTCAAAATTTAAGAGGAATCAACATTAATGGTATCTAATTTAGCAACAGTTATTACCATAGAACCAGTCTTTTCGTCTTCGTGAAACTGACTCTAAATTCATAAGTTAGTAACAGAAATTACAAGTTTGATTGTGTACACCCTTATCAACGTATCTGTAGCATAAATTTCGTGAAATGGTAGGTATGACTTTTTACAGGATGTGGAATCAGAAAAATGGTGTGTGCAATTTCAGTATTAAAGCGGAAACAACATAAATTCACTTGTCGAAATTCAGCAATTGCCACAAAGACAATTGCAAAAACGCAGGGTAGCCTTTAACTAGAAAAACAGTATCAGGCAATTGCTAGACAAAACTTTTATATTATTTTTGTTATTCTTATGACTCCAAAACACACTAAAATTAAATTTCCTCTTTGGCAGTATCTGAACCAGCCTTTATTTAGTCGGAATACTAAATTAGTTTTAAATCCCCAACGCTTTGTATTGATCTGGCGTCTGCAACTTTTAGAACGTTGCTGGACTAAAGAATGTGACGCCAAAGGACCTCAACAGCATTAGATATTTGAAAAGCTGCTGAACTCAACTAAAAGCTGGCAAACTAAGCCTCGTCTACAAAACGAGGCTTTTTGCCGTCAAGTAAAGCACTGACAGTCATATCTCCCATAACATTAATCGCGGTACGGCAACGATCCAAAAACCAGTCTACAGTAACTAGCAAAGCGATGTACTGGGTAGGTAAACCGACAGAAGTGAACACTAGTGTCATTGTTACCAGTCCTGCATTGGGAATATTTGCTGCACCTACAGATGCAAAAATTGAGGTAAGGATGACAATTAACTGCTGTGTCAGACTCAGATGTTGTCCAATTAGTTGGGAAATATACAATGCAGACATTGCTTCATAAAGGGCAGTGCCATCATTATTGAAATTTGCCCCGACTAATGACCCCAAGGCAGCAGAAGATTCCCTTAAACCGACTTTTGTTTGCAAGACCTCAAAAGTTACAGGCATTGCTGCTGCTGAGGAAGAAGTTGAGAAAGCTGTCAAAAAGGCATCAGAACCGCCAGCGAGGAATTTTAGTGGGTGAACCCAAGAACCAAATTTTACTCTGGTGAGGTAGTAACACGCTTGCAATACCAGTGCTAACAATACAGCTATGATAAATGCACCCAAAGATTTAAACGGTGTAAATCCCTGCATTGCAACAGTTTTAGCCACAATTCCAAAGACTGCGAACGGTACTAAAGCAATTACCCAGTTGAGGATACGGACTACCGCTTCAAATAAAATTCCGATGACATCCTCTATGGGCTGGAATCCATTCTTGCCTTGGGCGATTTGTTCAGATTTTAATCCCCGCAGGACGATGCCAAAACTCAGGGCAATCACAATCAACTGGATAACATTATTATCAACCAATGGCTTGAGGACGGCTTCTGGTACAGCATCTTTGAGTATTCCCCAAGGATCGAGACTCTGAGCAGTTATTGCTGTACTTGTTGAGGTGCTAACATTGCCCCAAGTCCCTGGACGCAGTATATTCGCTACCAAAAGTCCCACTAAAATAGCTACGGTGGTGTTGGTTAAAAGTAATACTGCTAACCGCCGTCCGGCGGTACCAGGGATATTGGTAGTCATCAAAGTATGCAGCACTGCTACCAGAATCAAAGGTGTAGCCAAAGCGCGGAGAGCCTTTAGCACCAATTCTGCCGGAATTGCTAAATTGTTGATTAAAGCGGCGTTGCTGGGATTGGGATTCCCCGCACCAAGGGCAATTCCAACGCTGACTGCTGCTATTAAAGCGATGAGAATTTGCAACGTGAGAGGGATACGCTGCCACCAAGGGCTAGCTTTGGTTTCAGGCGAAGTTGTTCTCTCTGTTTGACTCATTGGCTAGATACTGGTTAACTGCTGTAACTATTAAAACAACACTAATAATAGTAATAATTCCCGAAAAAGAACAGCTTTAATTTTGGTTAAAAACTGTTAATCTAAGATGCTGTTGCTTTGCAAAATCTGGCTCGAAAGGGTATACCACAAGGTAGGCCCCTAGAGATATCTTGGCTTGTGGTTGGAGATGCTTATGTCCTTTGTTCCTCTACATATTCACAGTGACTATAGTTTGCTTGATGGGGCAAGTCAGCTTCCAGAGTTGGTGGATCGAGCGATCGCACTGGGAATGAAAGCGATCGCCCTTACCGATCATGGTGTCATGTATGGAGCCGTTGAACTGATCAAAATTTGTCGTAGTCAAAATATTAAGCCGATAATCGGCAATGAAATGTATGTAATTAACGGCGATATTGAGAGACAAGAACGCCGCCCTAAATATCATCAAGTTGTTTTAGCTAAAAATACTAAAGGTTACAAACATTTAGTTAAATTAACCACGATTTCTCACCTCCAAGGTGTTCAAGGCAAAGGGATTTTTTCTCGTCCTTGTATTAATAAAGATTTATTAAAAGAATATCATGAAGGTTTGATTGTCACCAGCGCTTGTTTGGGTGGAGAAATTCCCCAAGCAATTCTCAGTAATAGACCAGATGCAGCCCGAAAAGTTGCTCAGTGGTATAAAGATGTATTTGGTGATGATTATTATTTAGAAATTCAAGATCACGGCTCTCAAGAAGACCGAATTGTTAATGTTGAAATAGTTAAGATTGCGCGGGAATTAGGGATTAAAATTGTTGCTACCAATGATTCGCATTTTATTTCTTGTTTTGACGTTGAAGCTCACGATGCTTTGCTATGCATTCAAACTGGCAAGTTAATTATTGAAGATAAGCGGATGCGTTATAGCGGTACAGAGTATCTCAAGTCTGGCGAGGAGATGCAGCAGCTATTTCGCGACCATTTGCCGGATGATGTAATTGCAGAAGCTGTAGCCACTACTGGAGAAGTCGCTGATAAAGTCGAGCCTTACCATATTATGGGTGAGCCTCAGATTCCTACACCTCCCATTCCCTCCGGTCATACTGCTGACACTTACGCCGAAGACGTTGCATGGAGCGGACTTTTAGAACGGTTAAATCGCAAATCTCGCCAAGAAGTTGATTCCGTTTATAAAGAAAGATTGGAATACGAGCTGAAAATGATTCAGCAGATGGGTTTTTCCAAATACTTTTTAGTTGTATGGGACTACATCAAATTTGCTAGAGATAATAACATTCCTGTGGGCCCAGGTCGCGGTTCGGCGGCTGGTTCATTAGTTGCTTATGCAATGCGAATTACTAATATTGATCCTGTACATCATGGGTTACTATTCGAGCGTTTCTTGAACCCAGAACGAAAATCTATGCCTGATATTGATACGGATTTCTGTATTGAACAACGGGATAAAGTGATTGATTATGTAACTGAGAAATATGGTGCAGATAGAGTTGCCCAAATTATTACTTTTAATCGTCTAACTTCTAAAGCTGTTTTAAAAGATGTCGCCAGAGTATTAAATATTCCTTACGGGGAAGCTGATAAAATGGCGAAATTAATTCCTGTGGTGCGGGGGAAACCAACTAAACTCAAGGTGATGATTTCCGATCAAACTCCAGAACCAGAGTTTAAAGACAAATATGATAAAGATCCGCACGTTCGCCATTGGCTTGATATGGCCATGCGAATTGAAGGAACTAACAAAACTTTTGGTGTTCATGCAGCGGGTGTAGTAATTTCTGCCGATCCACTTGATGAAATTGTACCGCTACAGAAGAATAATGACGGTTCTGTAATTACCCAGTATTTCATGGAAGACCTGGAATCAATGGGTTTATTGAAAATGGATTTTCTAGGTTTGCGGAACCTAACGCTGATTCAAAAAACCCTTGATTTAATTCAAGAAACGAGAGGATATCGGGTCGATCCCGATGAAATTCCTCGCCAAGAAAGAAAAGCCCAGAGGATATTAGCAAAAGGTGAACATAGCACTCTACCAAAAGATGTACAAAAAACTTATGAACTATTAGAAGCAGGTGAGTTAGAAGGGATATTTCAATTAGAATCTTCTGGGATGCGTCAGATAGTGCGAGATTTGAAGCCTTCTAATATAGAAGATATTTCTTCTATTTTGGCACTTTATCGACCTGGGCCACTAGATGCGGGACTGATTCCTAAGTTTATTAACCGCAAACATGGTCGAGAAAAAATTGATTATCAACACCAAATTCTAGAATCAGTATTAGACGAAACTTATGGAATTATGGTCTATCAAGAGCAAATCATGAAAATTGCTCAAGATATGGCGGGATATTCTTTAGGACAAGCTGACTTGCTGCGTCGGGCGATGGGTAAAAAGAAAGTTTCTGAGATGCAAAAGCAGCGAGAAAAATTTGTGGATGGCGCAGCGAAAAATGGCGTTCAGAAAAAAGTTGCGGATGAGTTATTTGAGCAAATGTTAAAGTTTGCAGAATATTGTTTAAGCTATGACACGGAAATATTGACAGTAGAATATGGATTAATGCCGATTGGGAAAATTGTTGAAAAAGGCATTGAATGTACTGTGTACAGCGTTGATGATAATGGAAATATTTACACGCAACCTGTAGCACAGTGGCACGATCGCGGGGAACAAGAGGTGTTTGAGTATAGCTTGGAAGATGGTTCAATAATTCGGGCAACAAAAGACCATAAATTTATGACTGTTGATGGTCAAATGTTGCCAATTGATGAAATATTTGAACGTGAATTAGATTTAATGCGGATTGAGAGTTTACCGAATTGAGAGGACAGGCAGTGGGAGCATTCTCGGCTTGCTATATGAATGAAATGTCTGACTTTTTTTATAGGACTTTTCATATAAAATGGACGATGGTGAGGATATTACAGAAATTCCTTTACGACCTCTGGTTTGGATGGGAGACTCTCTCAAAAATATTTGCTTATTTCCTGAAAAGGTGCGTGCATCAGTAGGCTATGCGCTGCAATTGGTGCAAGCAGGGGAAACACCAATGGATGCCAAGCCTTTTAAAGGCGTTGGAAGCCGGCGTGTATGAAATTATCAAACGCTACGATACTGATACTTACAGAGCAGTCTATGCAGTAAAGATTGCAGAGAAAATCTATGTCCTGCACGCTTTTCAGAAAAAATCAAAGCAGGGGATTAAAACCCCACAAGCTGATGTTGACCTGATTAAATAACGCTATAAGGACGCAGTGGTAAGGGAGAAACAACAATGACACAGGAACCCGTTTTTGAACAAAGCAGTGGGAATGTGTTTGCTGACCTCGGTTTGTCGGATACTTCGGAACTTTTTACACGAGGCAAGATAGGGATTCAGGTATTGCGCCTCCTCTCTCAACGCAACCTGAAACAGCGCGAAATCAGCGAACTTCTTGGCATTTCCCAGCTAGAAGTATCTCATTTGATCAAAGGAGAGTTTTAAAGGTTCAGCGAGGGCAAACTCCTCATTTTCCTCAAGCGCCTCGATATGGAAATCAGCTTGCATCTTCGCCCTCGTCATGCGCTGGGACAATCTGCTGAAACTGTGATATCGCTATAGGGCAGGATAGAAGCGATGTTGGGTTTAAACAAAGTAGTAGTGGGGAGTAGGCTGAGGGGCATGAGGGAGCAGAGGAGCATAGAGAAATGCCCAATGCCCACCAATGACTAGACTATTTGCGGTTTTCCCCAAAGTATGCTTTCTTGCTTGTAAATGGCAATTCCCGGTTTTGCTCCTTTAGGTTTGTAGACGTGTTTTAGCTGAGTGTAAACTACTGGCACTTGCTCACTGTGACGGGCGCGACTGTAATATGCAGCAAGATTAGCTACAAATTGCAAATCAGCTTCTTCTGCAACAGCACCTGGTTCTAGACGTAGTAACACATGGCTTCCTGGAATTTCTTGAGCGTGGAACCATAAGTCATAATCGCCTGCTACACGAAAGGTCAATTGGTCATTCTGGCGATTGTTACGACCGATTAATACTTCAAAACCACCGGGGGTAAGGTAACGATAAAAGTTAGTGCTGGGAGGTTCGTTTGCACTGCGGCTGCGGTATTCTGGATCTTCGAGATACTTTTGCCCAATCAACTCTTCGCGGATTTCTTCTAAAGCTCGTAAATCTTCTGCTGTTTGGTAGGTGTCTATCTGAGCGATCGCAGCTTCTACTTGCTCTAAATACTCAATTTCTGTCTGTACTTCCAATAGTAGCGGTTCGACAGCAGCACGAGCGCGTTTCAGCTTTTGGTTTTGTTTATAAAGACTTTGAGCATTTTGGACGGCATTTTTATCTGGTTGGAGAGCGATCGCTACTGGCAAATTTGTCTCAAAATCAGCAATGATAATTTCTTTCATCCCCGGTTCCCAGTTTTGCAGGTGAGCCATCAATAAATCAGCTTTTTGCCGATACTCATCGGCTCGATCTGATTGCTGCAAGCGCGTCTGAAAGGTTTGAGCTTTATTCCGTAATTTCGCCAGAATATTATTCAATTTCTGACTCAACTGATGACGCAATTGGGAAAATAACTGTTGATCAATCTGATTACTGTAATAGCGGTTGAGCAACTCCTGGATATTTTTGACCTTTTCAACTTCACCCCAACCCATTACGGTGTAACCATCTTTTGTCCAAGCAGGTTGAAATTTACTAGAATCCAAGGCTTGCAGCCATTCTTGCCAACGCTCAAACAGCCGTCGCCAGTCGTCAGGGTTGAGAGTATCAGTAGATGTTTCTGGTGCGATATTTGCTTCTACCAGCATTAACTCCAGTAGTGCTGCACTCAAACCACTATAACTTTTGAGCAATTGCCGCTTGATTGCTCCTGGTAATAAACTTACCCGTTCTTGCCAACGTTCTTGGGATTCATTCAAGTAGGGGACACTTCCAGTCAGTTTCGGTGGTGTTTCATAAGGTTGTCCGGTGAGTATGGGACGTATACTAGATTGTTGCTGACTGACTTGATGAGCGGCGGTGATAATTATATTGTTAGCGTCGGTGAGAATGACGTTGCTATACTTGCCCATGATTTCTGCATAGACATGATATAGGGCGCTTTCTCCAGGACGACGGGCAAATTGCAAATCAATAACACGCTCCCAAGGAGCGATCAAAGCGATCACCACCAATGCTAAACCACCCAATTGGTGAATCAGTTGTTGGCTAAAGGTAAAGGTATCTGGCGATCGCGGTGGCGGATCGCCAATACAAATATGTGCAGCTTGGGGATGCCAAGAAATCTGTAGCCAATCTCGCTGTTCTAGGGTGCGTAATGCCATCGCAATCGTGTAGCGATCGCGCTGGTAAACCTGTTCTAGGCGTGATGGTAGCCAGTTAGCGCGGATTTCGCTACAAGCAGCTGTGAGAGTGGTAAAGTCAACTGGTTGCAAAGCGATTAGTTGTTAACATTCAAATGGTAGCGATCACTATGCTTTTATTTTTGTTTAGTTAAAGCATAACAGACCTCACCTATCATAGCGGTTACTTGGGTTGGTGATAGCTGCGAATCAAAAAACCCAGAAATTATCATCTGATAAGTTCTGCGTTTAAGTAATAAATTCGTTTTTTATACAATTTGTTTTTGGTATTGAGTTTTCCAAACTCAAGTGATCGCTGTCAAAGTTGAAGAAGTATTCAAAATTCAGAATTCAGGAGTCAGAATTACTCTTGCGGAGACTTAAACCCGTTTATTCAGATGCTAGCGGACTCGTTAAGGTTGCACTATCCACCAGTTTCACAGAATTCAATTCTAAATTCTGGCTTCTGACTCATGAGTTCTACTTTGTTAAACCCAAAATATTATCCGAGTTACTCACTCGCCATTATCTATTAAGCAAAAGCGTCATTTAGCAACCAAAACTGGTTCTTTTGCTGCTGATTGTACTAGTTCTGTGGTTGAGTATACTAGTTCTTTTGCTGCTGATTGCACTAGTTCAGCGGTTGAGTGTACTAGTTCTTTTGCTGTTGACGCTACTGTTTGTGGCTCCATCAGTTGGGTGTAAAGTTCACTCAGTTGATGTGCGACACCATCCCAGCTAAACTTAGTTTCGACGCGCTTTCTACCAGCTTTACCCAATTCATCTCGCCATTCTGGATTTAAGAGAATTCGGTCAATAGCAGAAGCAAAGGCATTTACATCTTGCGGTGCAGCTAATAAACCAGTTTTTTCATTAACTACAGTAAACTGAAGTCCACCGACATCACTTGCTACCACTGGTGTACCGCTTGCCATTGCTTCAATCGCCACTAATCCAAAGGGTTCGTAGTGACTGGGAACAACGCAAACATCGGCAGCGGCGTAATAAGTTGGTAAAACATCTTGACTCAGACGACCAGCAAAGGTGGTAAAGTCGCTCATTCCTAATTCGTTGACGATTTGCTCGATGCGATCGCGCTCAATTCCGTCACTGTTACCTGGAGTACTACCACCACCAATAATTAGCTGGAGATTGTTGGAGTCGCGTAGCTCAGACTCATTTAATGCTCGCACCAAGGTTTCTATACCTTTGCGTTGGTCAAAACGCCCTACATACAATACGACTTTGGCTTCTTTGTCAATTCCCAATTCAGCCCTGGCTGCTTTTCGTGCAATCGAACCAAATCGCTGAATATCTGTACCACAGGGAATAATGTCGATATTACCTTTTGTAGAAACTAGCGATCGCATGTGTTCTTCTTCTTGCGGACTCGTCGCTACAATTCGATCTGCTATTTCCAAAACCTGTTTTTCTACTGCTAATCGCTGACTAGCAATCAAAGGAATATTATCTATAGTGTTATACTTGACTGCTCCTAAGGAGTGGTAGGTGTGAACTTGTTTACTCTTTTGGATTTTATTTAACTGCATCCCCACCCAACTAGAGTGCCAATAGTTAGTGTGAACTAACTGGTATGTAGTTTTATTTTTTACTTGAAATTTAAGTAAATTATCTATAAATTCTGGCAGAAATTCAAAAAGATCATCTCGTGGCACAAACTCAAGGGGACCAGCTTTTAAACGAATAGTTCGACAATTGTTGCTATGTTCAACAATCGAGTCTTGCTCCAGACTCACTTTGCGGGTAAACATATCAACTTGCCATCCTAGTTGCGCTAGTGCTTCACCTACGTTGCGCACATAAACATTTTGTCCCCCAGCTTCTTCTTTCCCTATTTCAATCGCTGGGTCTCCGTGGACGGAAATCAAGGCGATACGTTTTTCGGTGGTAGAGTTCATAGTTTGTGTGTTGCTGATTTTAACAAAAAAGTTTTAGATTGTTCCAAGCTCGTGTTTAGCACACTTGCATGAATTGTGTAGGAACTTTGATTATTGTTGGTTTTAATTTACTATGTCTAATTTTTTTTTACATCCTCTGTCAGAAGTAGACTTTTAAGTTAAATACAAATATTTAATTTCTTGAGATATAGGACATTGTTATATCCGTATCTCATACTTTTGATAGATAAAATGGTATTTTTCACTTCTCTCTAGCTTTAATTTCATCGATATGACAATAGATATGGCAATTTTAATTTGCTCTCTATCTAAAGACTCAACTCCCAAATTCTGTGAGGATACAGCTAGATAATAGGGGGTAAGACCCCCTAAAACATCTCAAAGCAAGAAGTCAGGAGATATAAAAAAAGTAGAGGTATGACGCTGCATTCAAAAAATTAAAGGAAAATAGCAAGAACAAAGAGCACAAATAGCGCTTGCATTATTCCCAAAAGGAAATATGTACATGAAAATGTACGATGATTTGCGAGTGTTATACGCAGACAAAGATTTTGCTGTCTTATTCATAGCTGGGTGTGGACAATCAGCAATATCTCTAGGTAAGCTGGATTATAAGTAGGTTTGACCTGCGACAAACACCGTTATGCTACGCGATAATATTCCCTACATATACTTAGATGTTTTCAAAAATAAAATAGGCTTGCTATAGGATAAAAATATATTTATTCAGCTTATATTCTCTAAACCATGTCTATCTTGAAACCCGTAGTTTTTCCTCATCTTCTTCAAGGTGATTTTTCACCCACAAGCGCTCGCAAATTTCAAAAGGATGGGAA
>NZ_JBALDE010000182.1:0-24048 GCF_036917515.1 Nostoc sp.
AAATTAACCAAACCAATTATTGCATCTATTGCCCGAAGGCAATATATTTTAGAGGCACTATCTGTAGCCAGCTTTTAGAGAATTGGTATAAGATGACCATTATCAACTCCCAAGCTAGAAGCAGCCCAAGTAGCCCCAGGAAGTATAAAACTACTAATCAAAGTTAAAAGTATTGTAAAAGCGATACTCCGCAATAATCGCTGTCAGAATGCTATTAGCAGACGGGACATCATAAATTTACTCCTTTTGTTCGGTTATTTCAGGTGAGTACTGAGAGTTACCGATTCGCTCTACAGATTATCATCTATCCAGCCACACTCTGAGTTTGGGCAATCACAATGTAGCCGCGCCGACCAGTTTCTTGTGCTATAGTTGCTGCCAATAAAGGAATCAAGCCAAAAAAGTGACCAATAATTCAGATTTCCATTGACTACGAACCCAAAATCATTAGCAGGGGTTGCGACTGCATTCCCTGGTGATTCCAGCTTTGACTCAGAAGAATTGGCTGGTATCGGCTTTGTTGTGGTCAATGTTAGAAAGTTTGATGGTTGTAGATGAACATAGGAATAATCCAGCCTTACAGTAACGGGTTTTTAGAAGTTGTACCAGAGAGCGATTATTGGCAGATTGCAGCTATACACATCAATGGCCAAGCCTACTGCCCTACTCCTCAGCTTTATCGTTCTGAAAAAGTGGCATTAGCAAAAGCAAGACAAATTTATGATTGGATAGCTGACCACGAACACCAAATTAGTAATGAGACTTACTACTGCTCTGAATTGAAACTCATTTTATGGCAGCAACCAAAAGTATCTTAGTACAGCATTTCATTAATTTGTAACGAATTAAATTTGGCAATACCTTGCAATGCCAATGCATCCCTCTGCAATGCCAATGCGTCCCGATACAATGTTAATGCATCACCCTGCAATGCCAATGTGTCCCTCTGCAATGCCATTGCATCCCGATACAATGTTAATGCATCACCCTGCATTAAAAACGCTACGCTTTTACGCAAAATTGTACTTAGTTAGCCAGGGAGATTGCTTGCCTTAGGCAAATGTGATAGTAGTTTCGTATTAATGTTTCAGAGTAAACCTATAGTCCCTGCCGCAAATGTGGGGATTTTAGTTTGTTGATAGGATGTGTAGGCATACCCGCCCTCTTGAGAAAGTCGTGTAAAGTCAAAGTAGCTAGTACAACGCGGCAGAAATAAACCTACGATTTCATTACAGCCAGAAAGCCCAAAATGAAAGCTTTTCGGTACTAGGCTCTGGTTGCAGGGGTTACTGAAGATTCATTTCTTTAGTTTATCTAAAGTCGCATCTAAGTTATCAAATTACCTTTCTAAGATAGAAGCAGCAACTATAAGTTGCTATAAATGACTAAAACTCAATTAACAGCTAGTTGTTGCGGAGAACATAAAAATGGCTAAAGCGCCAGAATCTTTAGACTTATCTACCTACGATATTACAGACAGAGCTTTAGATCGTGACTGTACAACCTTATCCCGTCACGTCCTCCAACAACTTCAGAGTTTTTCACCAGATGCACAGGATTTAAGTGCGCTAATGAATCGCATCGCCCTAGCCGGGAAACTGGTTGCTCGTCGCATGAGTCGCGCTGGTTTAATGGAAGGCGTTCTGGGATTTACTGGGGAAGTGAATGTCCAAGGCGAATCCGTCAAAAAGATGGATGTTTATGCCAATGATGTATTTATCTCAGTATTTAAGCAAAGTGGCTTAGTCTGTCGCCTCGCGTCTGAGGAAATGGAAAATCCCTACTACATTCCCGAAAATTGCCCGATTGGGCGCTATACCCTACTATATGACCCAATTGATGGCTCATCCAATACTGATAATAATCTCAGCTTAGGTTCCATTTTTGCCATTCGCCAACAAGAAGGAACTGATAGCGATGGTAAAGCAACTGACCTGCTCACTAATGGACGTAAGCAACTCGCTGCCGGATACATCCTGTATGGGCCCTGCACAATGTTGGTTTATACTATAGGTAAGGGCGTTCATTCCTTTGTCCTTGACCCCAGCTTAGGAGAATTTATTCTCACAGAAGAGAATATCCGCATTCCTAACCACGGTTCTGTTTACAGCGTGAACGAGGGAAACTTTTGGCAGTGGGAAGAATCGATTCGAGAATACATTCGCTACGTTCATCGCACAGAAGGCTACACAGCTCGTTATAGCGGTGCAATGGTGAGCGATATCCATAGAATTTTGGTTCAAGGTGGGGTGTTTCTCTACCCAGGCACAATTCAAAACCCAGAAGGAAAATTACGCTTGCTTTATGAAACGGCTCCTCTAGCCTATTTGATTGAGCAAGCAGGCGGCCGTGCTACTACAGGACTAGTAAATATCTTGGATGTGGTGCCAAAAAAACTGCATCAGCGCACACCTTTAATTATTGGTAGCAAAGAGGATGTCGCAAAGGTGGAGTCTTTTATTCAAAACGGACACTAGTAGCGCAAAGCAAAAGTCAAAAGTCAAAAGTTTTGTATGTCAAGGCTTTTGCAAGTTTTAAAATGGTAGCTTGATTTACGCCGCCCTGTACTAGTGTAAAAAGGTACGATTTAGAAGAAAAAAGCTTGTAAATAAAGCTTTTTAAACTTTTTCAACTAGATAGTTATTTTTGCCATGCTGCACCAAAAGACGGTAATAAAAGGATCGAGGATGCGTCTAGCATCTGGCATTAATTAAAAGTTAATCATGGTGATTTACGATTAAGAATGCAGAATAGCACTTCTTGAAGATGTATTAAAGATTATCTCAGCTGGCTGATGCAATAAGTGATTGGCAACGCCACAATTCAAAAGTAAGCATCAAATTTTGATGGATTTCACCAACTTACTTAGAAACATCACTATACAGGAGTGAAACAAATTAGAGCTATGTCTACCAATCATCTACTAGAAATTAACCAATACGGTCAAAGTATCTGGATGGATAATTTGACCCGTGACATTATTCAATCAGGTGAACTCAAAGACATGATTGAAAATCAAGGTATATCTGGGATTACTTCTAACCCAGCTATCTTTGAGAAAGCGATCGCAGGTAACGCTATTTATGATGCTGATATCGAAGCCGGAGTTCGGGCTGGCTTACCGACATACAAAATTTACGAATCTCTGGTTTTTGCAGATATCCGTAATGCCTGTGATATTTTACGCCCTGTTTATGAAGCCTCGAATAGACTAGATGGTTATGTGAGTATTGAAGTCCCGCCAACTATTGCCCAGGATACTGAAGCAACAATAAACGAAGCCCGACGCTATTTCCAAGAAGTTGGTCGGGAAAATCTGATGATTAAAATTCCTGGTACAGAACCTGGTTTGCCAGCAGTAGAACAGGTAATAGCCGAAGGGATAAATGTTAATGTGACGCTGCTATTTTCTGTAGATAGCTACATCAACACAGCTTGGGCTTATATTCGGGGCTTAGAAAAACGGGTAGCTGAAGGTAAGGACATTAGTAAAATTGCTTCAGTCGCTAGCTTCTTCCTCAGCCGGATCGATAGCAACATTGATGGCAAGATAGATGCTAAGTTGAAAAAAGGCGTTGATGATATTGCCGTGGAAGCAAAGCTAAGAGCTGTTAAAGGAAAAATAGCGATCGCTAACGCTAAGATTGCGTACCAGGAATACAAGAAAATTATCGAGAGCGATCGTTGGAAAGCCTTGGTAGAAAAAGGGGCCACAGTACAGCGGCTACTTTGGGCCAGCACCAGCACCAAAGATCCCAACTACAGAGACGTAATGTATATCGAAGAGTTGATTGGCCGTGATACCGTCAACACCGTACCACCAGCGACAATTAAAGCTTGTGCCGATCATTGTAACGTAGGCGATCGCTTAGAAACGGATGTAGAAAATGCTTACACGCTGATCGAAAATCTTAAAGATCCCGACATCAACATCGATCTCGATACTGTAATGGATGAACTGTTAGTCGATGGTATTGACAAGTTTATCCAGCCCTTCCAGTCCTTGATGAACTCTTTAGAAGACAAGATCAAGGTATTGTCACCAGTGTAGGGACTAGGGACTAGGGACTGGGGACTGGGGACTGCTAAACAATTTTCCTAATACCCAATACCCAATACCCAGTCCCTAATACCCAGTCCCCACTCTCAAAACCCAAAACCCAAAATCCAAAATTGTTATGGTTAGTCTGCTAGAAAATCCCTTGCGCGTTGGTCTGCAACAACAAGGGATGCCCGAACCCCAGATTATAGTCATTTTTGGCGCTTCTGGCGATCTCACCTGGCGCAAACTAGTGCCAGCACTTTATAAATTGCGGCGAGAACGACGTATTCCCCCAGAAACTACTATTGTCGGTGTGGCACGTCGAGAATGGAGCCATGAGTACTTCCGTGAACAAATGCAAAAGGGCATGGAAGAAGCACATTCTGATGTCGATTTAGGAGAACTCTGGCAAGATTTCTCTCAAGGTCTGTTCTACAGCCCTGGGGATATAGACAACCCCGAAGGCTACCAGAAACTGAAAAACTTATTGAGTGAATTAGACGAAAAACGGGGCACGCGAGGAAATCGAATGTTCTACCTTTCGGTTGCCCCCTCATTCTTCCCTGAAGCGATTAAGCAGCTAGGAAGCGCCGGGATGCTAGAAGATCCCTACAAACATCGTCTAGTAATTGAAAAACCCTTTGGTCGAGACTTGGCTTCTGCCCAGAGTCTTAACCAAGTGGTACAGAAATTTTGTAAAGAAAACCAAGTATACCGCATTGACCACTACTTGGGTAAAGAAACAGTCCAGAATTTGTTGGTGTTTCGTTTTGCCAATGCGATTTTTGAGCCGTTGTGGAATCGTCAATTTGTTGACCACGTACAAATTACCGTAGCAGAAACCGTGGGAGTGGAAGACCGGGCTGGTTACTATGAAAGCGCCGGCGCACTACGGGATATGTTGCAAAATCACCTCATGCAACTTTACTGCTTAACGGCGATGGAAGCACCCAACGCAATGGATGCCGACAGCATCCGCACAGAAAAAGTGAAGGCACTCCAAGCTACCCGTTTAGCGGATGTGCACAATCTGTCACGGTCAGCAGTCCGCGGTCAGTATAGTGCTGGCTGGATGAAGGGTCAAGCAGTGCCAGGGTATCGGACAGAACCAGGCGTTAATCCCAGCTCTACCACACCGACCTACGTCGCCATGAAGTTTTTGGTAGATAACTGGCGTTGGAAAGGTGTGCCTTTTTATTTGCGTACCGGAAAGCGGATGCCAAAAAAAGTCAGTGAAATTGCCATTCACTTCCGCGAAGTTCCGTCTCGGATGTTCCAATCTGCCGCCCAACAAACAAACGCCAATATTTTGGCGATGCGGATTCAGCCGAATGAAGGTATTTCCCTGCGTTTTGATGTGAAAATGCCAGGGGCAGAATTCCGTACCCGTTCCGTTGACATGGATTTTAGTTATGGTTCCTTTGGCATCCAAGCAACATCTGATGCCTACGATCGCTTATTCCTTGATTGTATGATGGGCGATCAAACATTGTTCACCCGCGCGGACGAAGTAGAAGCAGCTTGGCAGCTAGTAACGCCAGCCCTTTCCGTTTGGGATGCACCCGCTGATGCAAATACTATTCCCCAGTACGAAGCTGGTACCTGGGAACCAGCAGAAGCAGAATTCTTAATTAACCAGGATGGTCGTCGCTGGCGCAGACTGTAAATATTAGTCATTAGTCATTAGTCACTAGTAAAAACAAATGACGAATGACAAAATCCCAAATCCAAAATCCAAAATCCAAAATTTCCTATGGCTCCCCAAGCTTCTACAATTTATTCACTTCAGGCGCCAAAAGATATTTCGCTTAACGAAATAGATACGGAACTGAATCAAATTTGGCAAAGTTACGGCATTACTGGCAAGGACGGTGCGCTTCCTGCTGCTACTCGCGCTACAACATTTACCTTAGTGGTTTATGAACCCGAAGAAACCCAGTATCTTTTGGCTACTTTGGGATTTTACAACGGCCCGCTTGATGGGATTTTAGGGCCTCAGATGGAAGCTGCCTTGCGGCAAGTGCAGACAAAATATGCACTGCTAAATACTGGAACAGCAACACCTGAAACCCTGGCTTTCTTGAGAGAAGAATTCATCAAACGTCAAGGAAACGGCGCTGCGGGAGACAATAGTTCTATTGAACTTCCCAGCTTAAGCTTAAATGCCCCAAGCCCTAGAATTGCCGACGAAATCGCCCTCCGCAACCCTTGCCGGATTATTGCCCTATTTCCCATTACTGGCGAAGATAAAGGGGTCAAAGCTCAAGTTTCTGCCTATTGCCCGATCCAAAAGCAATCGTCAAATACACTAGTTTGCTGCGAATACATAACTCTCAGTGGAACTGCTGCTGCTTTGGAACGGGTAGGGGGCATGATTCCAGCATTGTTAATTGGCGGCTTACCAAAGTTTCTCTGGTGGAAAGCAACACCAGATCCCAACAACACTCTATTCAAGCGGCTAGCAGCAGTTTGCAATAATGTGATTGTGGATTCTTGCCGCTTTAACGAGCCAGAAAGTGATTTACTCCGCCTCCAAGAATTGGTGGAAAGTGGTGTTCCCCTGGCTGACCTTAACTGGCGTCGCCTCTCAGCATGGGAGGAATTGACAGCTGAAGCTTACGACTCACCTCATCGTCGGGCTGCCCTTCGAGAAGTTGACCGAGTAACTATTGATTACGAAAAAGGCAACCCCGCACAAGCATTATTGTTTTTAGGTTGGTTAGCAAGTCGTCTAGAATGGCAACCAGTTTCCTATAAAAAGGAAACCGGAGATTATGACATCACTCGCATTAACTTTATTGCCCAAGACCAACGGCAAATAGAAGCCGAATTAGCGGGTGTTCCCCTTGCTGATGTAGGTGAGATTGCTGGCGACTTGATTGCTTTGCGCCTGAGTTCGACCAATCCAAAGGCAGACTGTGGTACAGTAATTTGCTCGGAAACTGGTGGTTGTATGCGGATGGAAACCCACGGCGGTGCTCAATCTGCTGGTCTGTTTCAACAGGTGACTTCACTTTCAGAACAAAAGGCAGAAGCATTGCTGAGTCAGCAAGTACAACGCTGGGGTCGCGAGTCACTTTTTGAAGAAAGTCTGGGAGTGACAGCGAATATTTTCAAATCAGAAACAAATAGTTAGTTTCGCCTGGAAAGCATAAAAGTTACTAAAATTGCGAAAATCAAACATAAGCCCTTCAGATTTTTGGATATTTCAATTATTTGGAGGGTTTTTCTATTTTCCTTGGTTTTACAGGAGTTTTCATGTATTTGAACCACATTTGTTGTAGGGGTGCAAGACCCTGCGCTCCTACCGCGTGGTCTATCTAGCTGAAAATGGCTGTAAGGAAGTCAGTAGTTTGGATAGATAGCTACGGCAACCCGTACCCCTTTCCTCCTTAACCGAAAAGTATTGACAGTTGCCCTGTTAAGAGCTATCGCTTCTTGACAAAATGCAAAATTTGCCCTCATCTCCCAACCCCTTCTCCCAATTTTGGGAGAAGGGGAGCCAATTTTAAAGACCCTCTCTTAAATTTGCCAGAGGAATTTAGGGTGAAAGCTCATTGATTCATACAAGAAGTTTATTGAAAGGATAGATCGTATTTGCCTCCACGCTCCAGGGCGAGTTCGTAAGTAGGTCGCTGATGAATGCGCTCGACAAATTCTTTGAGCTTTGGTCGGTTCTCGACCTCTTGAGGAAACGTAGCCGCTATTTCTAGAGGAAAGCTCATTTGGATATCAGCGACGGTAAATTCATTGCCTGCAAACCACGTATTTTTATGGAGTTCACCTTCTATGTAGTCAAAGTGAAGTTTGATCTGGGGCGCGACGAATCCGCTAACCACGCTGCTGTCCCCTGCCCCGAAATTGTTCAATACCACCCGCATCACCAGCGGTGGCATTGCAGAGCCTTCGGCATAATGTAGCCAATACTTATAGCGCAGATACTCTGGCGTACCGGAGGCTGGAACTAGCCGACCATTACCGTAGCGCTCAACGAAGTATTCGATAATTGCACCCGACTCAGCGATCGTCAAGTCTGCATCCGTGATTACTGGTGACTTACCGAGGGGATGAACTTGGCGCAGTGACTCCGGTGCCATCATCGTCTTTGGATCGCGTTCATAGAATTTGATCTCGTATTCGATACCTAATTCCTCAAGTAGCCATAGCACCCGCTGCGATCGCGAGTTGTTAAGATGATGCACAATTATCATAAAACTTTCCTCTTCTGGTAGCTTTTTGCTATCTGAGTCTTGGCTAATCTCCAACTATATTATTAGACAGACTTTTTCAGGCTAACTCCCCTAATTGGCTGGTTTTCTTGTTTCTAATTGGTATAAGTTTGAGTTAGTCGGTTTGAGAAACTGGTGCATCTGCTTTTGCAAAAAGTGACGATAGACACACAGCCAAGAATTGAAATAGTTGCTGTATAAAACCTAATTTGTTTCATTTAAGTAAGTCGGTGGGAAAAAACACAACTATGTTAAAGATAAATGAGACTAAAACCCTCTACCTTCCTACCTACTGCCCTTCTCCTGTCGGAGACGCTACGCGAACGGGTTCGCAGTCACTCATGGGGGAAACCCCTTGGCGCTAGCCTCTCCCTTTGGGAGAAGACCGCGCTGTCTCACCTCCTGCCTTTTGCCTCATCCTAACTACAAATATTTACGCCTTTTTACTTATGGCTTTAGTCATTGCTGGGGAACGTAGTGGGGTGGGTAAGACAACAGTCACGCTCACCCTTTTAGCATCTTTACGCCGTCGCGATCGCCTGGTGCAATCTTTTAAGGTAGGTCCAGACTACATCGATCCGATGTTTCATCAACACGTCACTGGTCGTGCTTGTCGCAATTTAGACCCCGTATTGACTTCCGAAGCCTACGTTCAGCAGTGTTTTGCTCGTCATAGTCAACTGAGTGAATATGCCCTTGTGGAAGGGGTAATGGGGTTGTTTGATGGAGTTTCGTCATTAGTCATTAGTCATTTGTCATTTGCAAATGACGAAGGACAAAGGACAAATGACAAAGGACAAATTACTGATTTTGCGAGTACGGCACACATCGCGCGACTGTTAGATTTGCCTGTGGTGTTGGTGATTGATTGCAGTCGTTTATCTGGTTCTGTAGCTGCGATCGCTCACGGCTATCGATCTTTTGATCCCCGAATTAAAATAGCTGGGGTAATATTAAATCGCGTCGGCAGCGATCGCCATCTCTCTTTGCTCAAAGATTCCCTAAAACCCTTACAATTAGCTATTCTCGGCGTACTGCGGCGTCAAGATAACATCACAATTCCCGATCGCCACTTGGGTTTAGTACCCACAGCCGAACTTCCCGAACTCAATGCTTTAATCGATCGCCTCGCCGATTTAGGAGATACTTGCTTTGACTGGCAACATTTATTACCTTTGTTAAAATCACAACCTCTCCCTTATCCTCCTTATTCCCTTCATCCCTCTTCATCCCTAGTCAGGATTGCCATTGCCCGCGATCGCGCTTTTAATTTTTATTACCAAGACAATCTTGATTTGCTGCAACAGCTTGGTGCAGAATTGGTTTTCTGGAGTCCCTTAGAAGATGCTGGCATACCAAAAGATATCCAGGGAATGTATTTTGGCGGTGGTTTCCCAGAAGTTTTTGCCCAGCAATTAGCAAAAAATACCAGCGTTCGTGATGCGGTGAAAACGGCAATACTCAAAGGAATGCCTACAATTGCCGAATGCGGAGGATTAATGTATTTGTGTGAGCAAATTATCGATTTTGAGGGTAAATCTTGGTCAATGGCGGGAGTGCTACCAACATCCGCTGTGATGGGTGGGCGTTTAACTTTGGGATATCGTTGTGCAGTAGCTTTGCAAGATAATCTGTTAGTTAAGGCAAATACAACTGTTTACGGACATGAGTTTCATCGTTCCCATTTAACTTTAACTCCCACTTGGCCCCTATTTAAAACTTCTCGCTATGATTGTGAGGAAAATATGGGATGCGAGGGATGGGGTTTTCCTGCAAATGTTCATGCTTCTTATGTTCATCTGCATTGGGGAGAAAGTAGAGAAATTCCCCAGCAGTTTCTTAAAGAATGTCTGAAATTAGCATCTTTAGGAACATAGATTTAAGCCAGCACCAAACCCAGTAGGATGAATAAAAAAGTTTAGTTTTAGACTCTATTAATTGTAACCGCTGTTTAGAGATTCTGTTAGTACAGCATTTCATTAATTTGTAGCAAATTAAATTTGGCAATATCCTGCAATGCCAATACGTTGACTTGCATTGTTAATGCGTTGGCTTGCATTGTTAATGTTTTGGCTTGCATTGTTAATATTTTGGCTTGCATTGTTAATGTTTTGACTTGCATTGCTAATATTTTGGCTTGCATTGTTAATACCTCCCGATGTAATACCGTTTGGTTAAGGAATTTATTCTTTGAGGTAAGCTGTTCTTGAACTAGGATAGAAGAGAAGCAGGAGGAAAAACTAATTGTCTATCAACTCTTTCCTCCTTTGCCTCAAGAGGCTCAAGAGCTTATCCTTTCTGATGAATGAATCGTTACTCTTTAGCAAAACGATGTTTGGCGGAAGCTCTAGGTACAGCTTGGTTAGTTCTGATGGGCGTAGGTACTGCGGTTATCTCTGGTACAATACCTTGGGTTGGAGTTACTGGAGTGGCGATCGCTTTTGGCTTAAGTTTGTTGACTGCTGCTTATACTTTTGGTTCGATCAGCGGATGTCACATCAATCCCGCAGTTACAATTGGTTTTTGGGTAGCCAAGCAGTTTTCTTACCGAGACGTTTTGCCATATATCGGGAGTCAGATTCTCGGCGGAATTTGGGGAAGTACTATCCTGTTTTTGATTTGCATGGGCAAGCCGGAGTTTACAACAGCTAACTTTGGTTCTAATGGGGTGGGAATTCACTCCCCTGGTAACTATAGCTGGTGGGCTTGTGCATTAGCCGAATTCACTGTTACCTGTGGCTTTGTGCTGCTAATCTTGAGTGTCACATCTTCTCGTGCGCTCAAGCTGTCTGCACCTATCCCCATCGGTTTAGGGCTGATCTTGGCGCATCTTATCCTCATTCCTGTAACAAATGCCAGTGTCAATCCCGTGCGATCGCTAGCTACAGCTGTCTTTACTCGCGGTTGGGCATTGGCTGACCTTTGGATTTTCATCGTGTTCCCAATTTTCGGTGGAGTTTTGGCGGGTATGATCGCCCGATCGCTCCAAGAACCAGACATCTAATACGAATCACAGGCGCATTCTCACTTAACAACTTCACGCATACGGTGGTGGCGCAATACCCCTCATATCGTGTCCGGTTAAAGACTTATAGCAGGAGGCAGAAGGCAGGAGGTAAAACTATTGCTAACTCTAGCATTCACCCTTTTCAAATGTCCTAACCTGTGTGACTACGGCTTTCAACCACATTTGTTGTAGGGGCGCAAGGTCTTGCGCCTTTACTGCGTGGTCTATTTACCTGAAAATAGCTGGAACTTAAAAGTGTTGCATCCCAATGCAATGCCAATGTATTCCAAAGGAATGTTAATGCGTTTCCCTTTTCGGTAAATAGCTTAGGACTTACGCAACGTCGATATTGTCATTGCGACCGAAACGGAGTGTAGGGAAGCAATAAGAGCGTCAGGGGGGATTACTTCTCTTCGAGACGCTCCGCGAACGCTATCGCTCGTAATGACGAAATTACGTTATTTTTGCGTAAGTCCTGTAGCTATAAAAATCACCAAAAGACGTGCGAACGTTTGTTTCCGGGGAGATGAGGATGAAGAGGACGCAGTGAAAAAATCACCGAGTCCTCTTCGATCAACTTATAACTCAATGTTAGTTTTGCACTTCAACCCAACGGCGGTAAAGCTTTTGAATTTGTTTAAGAAGCGCAGTAGGAGCTGATTGAGTTGACTCATTCGGCTTCGCTATGTCCTGCAATTGGGTCAGGAGTCTGGCTTCTTCAACGGCAACTTCACCATCGCTATAAATTAAGCCACTGATGGCTTCAATCAAATTTTCACAATCTTCAAGACTGGGGCGATCGCCTAAATACTCTCGCACCCAGTTGTAGCATTCTTTTGGCTGCACAGGAACTAATTCGTACAGCCAAGGCTTAATTTCTGGGTCGTTAGCTAAACCTTTTGCTTGAGCTATTTCGCGGAGATATTGCCGTTCTTCTGGCTGGATTCTGCCATCGATCCAGGCTGCTCCAATCAGGATTTTAACTAAATTTTTCACATTGTCAGGGGGAACCATTGCTGCCTCCTCTGGTAGATTCAGGCTTCCACCAAATGGTACAATTCTAAACAGTATTCACTCGGAATTATTGTTTTTTCTTAAGCGCACCATAAAAAAACCATCTATGTCCTGTCGATGGGGCCAAAGTTTAAACCAACCTTGATGTGTACTATCGGTAAAATCAGGTAACTTAACGCCACTGAGAGACTCAATTTGCCAATCAGGTGACTCAGTTAAAAATGCCGAAATTATTTCTTCATTTTCTGCGGGATGCAATGTACAGGTGGCATAAACTAATACACCACCAGGTTTAACAAAAGTTGATGTATGTGTAATCAATTCTCGTTGCAATACCGAAAGTTCTTGCACAGATGCTGGTGTCTGTCGCCAACGCGCATCAGCATGACGGTGCATAGTTCCCAAACCAGAACATGGAGCATCAAGTAATACCCGGTCTGCGGTGTTTTGGAATTGATTAAAGTGGCGACTGTCGCCAGTGCAAATTTGAATAGATTGTAAATTCAGCCGTTTGGAATTTTCTTGGAGTTTGCGAAGACGAGAAGGAGTGCGATCGCAAGCCCAAATTTTCCCTTTATCTGCCATTAACTCAGCGATGTGGGTTGTTTTACCCCCAGGTGCAGCACAGGCATCAATTATCACCTCACCTGGTTGGGGGTCGAGCAAATGACCTACCAATTGAGCGCTAGCATCTTGTACAGTCCACCAACCTTCTTTAAAACCCGGTAGTTTTTGAATTGACCCAGTATTACCAATAAATCGTAAAGCTTGGGGTAAATGAGGAATCCGTCTCACCAAAACACCAGCAGATTGCAAAGCCGCCTCAACTTCCTTAATGGAAGTGCGAAGTGGGTTGATGCGTAAGTCAATTGTTGGTGATTGGTTCATCCATTCACACAGTTTTTCTGTATCAGTCAAACCCAGTTGCTCTAACCAAACTTGAACAATCCAGTCAGGAAAGCTGTGTAAAATACCCAAGTGTTCCACAGGGTTTTCTGGAAGTTGTAACGGGTCAATGTGGAGAGATAAGGGAGTGTTTTCTTCCCCTGCTCCCCCTGCTTTTCTGAGATACTGGCGTAATAGACCGTTAACAAAACCTGTAAGTCCAGAAAAACTGTTTTCTTTAGCTAGTTGGACTGTGGTATTAACAGCAGCTGAGGCGGGAATACGCTCTTGATAACGCAGTTGGTAAAAGCCCAGATGTAAGATGGTGCGAAGGTCTTGTGGTTGTTGATGAGATTTCTTTTTAGCGAGTTGATCGATGAGAGTATCGAGGGTGCGTTGCCTTCTGACGCTCCCATAAACCAATTCTGTCACTAAGCGGCGATCACAATCAGGCAAACTGACTTTTTGCAACACTCTATCTAGGGCAACATCAGCATAAGCCCCCTTATGAACATCTCGTAGGGTGATAAAAGCTAATTGACGGGGGTTTGTCATGAAAACACGATTCAGGAGTCAAGAGGCTTTTGTATTCTAACTCCCAATTCCTGTACAGACGCGATTAATCGCGTTCCTAATTTCCCTATCTAGACAACGGGTCTACACTAGCAATTTCAAACTCACACGCTCTAGAAACCTGTTCTGCTGGTAATTTTCCAAAGCTGATTAATGGTAAAGAAGTGGGGTTTGCCATCAGTTCTTTTGCTAATAAGAACCCAGTTATTGTCCAAGTTTGATATTTCCTAGCTTGTTTCCCAATCAGTCGCCCTTTTTTCCCATCGTAATATTCTGGCCATTCATCTGTACTAAGGCGTCCTTGAGCAATTTCAATCGCCTTTTGTGCAAGATTTATTCTATTAGTTTTTACAGCCGCCGCCGCCAACATCCACATTAAAACTGGCCAACTACCAGCATTATGATATGACCAAGGTATATTTTTGGGGTCACATCCAGTCACAATTCTGTATTCTTCATGTTCCAAAGCTGGGAAACAAATTTTCATTGGCATATCTCCCACTAAATCATCCCATCGTTCCTCAATGAGAGTCATAATCGCTTGTGACTGTTCTTCAGTGGCTAAGTCAGAAATGATTGCCATTAAATTTCCGAGTGAAAAGAAGCGAGTATCTAGCTGCGACGGGCCAACATTACCTGCTAAATAACCACCTTTTTTTGGTAGCCACTTATCTAATTCATAATAGGGAACAGAATCTACATATATGTTGAACAGATTAACAGCAGCCTTGCCATATTCTTCACTTTTGAAGCGATAAATTGCATTCAGACGATTAATATCTATCCAATAATGCTGGCGAATATGACCGCATAAAAGAGGCAATCGGTTATCAATGGCTTCAACAATATCGGAATTACCTTGACAAATTAGCAGTTCGCGAGATGCACGCAATGCCGTGTAAAAAAGGACTTGCAATTCTAGAGGATGCCCATAAATGCCCATACGACGGTCAATCATACAAGCGCCATCTGGAACCAATAGCGTTGGATACATATCAAAACGATTCGCCAAACAGATTTCCATGATTAACCTGATACCATTTTGGAATTCAGGTTGATAGGCTAGAGAAAAATCTTCTGTGGCGACTACATAAGCACGCAATAAAATAATCCACCATAAGCAAGAATCTACAGGTGTAACTCTAGCGATCGCATGTTCGCCAAAGTCTGCTTCTAAATATTCTTGCCCATTGTCTGATATCACTTTAAAGCTAGCTGGTATTAATCCTCGTCCTGGCTTATAGGCATCTAATGCCTTTTCTTTAGGCTGTAACTTTAAGGTTTCTTCTAAGAAATTACGAACAATATCGGTTCTACCTTTGAGCAGAAAAATTAGAGCAGAAGAAACAAAATCTCGGACAAAGCACTGATCGTAATTGAGCGCTTCTACAGACGCATCATAAGCAGCTACTGTCCCAACAGGGCGACCTTGATAATAGAGAATTGATTTTTCTAGTGCTAGCCATCCTTCTTCAACTTCTTTTAAATTCTCAGTAGTTTCCAATTCGTTTAGGTGCATTGCCAGAATAACTCCATAAGGATTGTGAATTTGTGCCAGAGGTGTCTTAATTTATTATTTTTGCTATTCTCAGCATAACAAAAACTATTCTTTCAATAGCAAAGATAATGGGCTAAAAAAATATTAATTAACTAACAATAAACTTGCTGACATTTAAGCAACTTTATTATTAGTTAATTGCTTGTCATCTATTTCTATTTTGGTGAATTATAGCTGTTCTCCACCGCAAGTAGTAAGATAATTCCTAAAAACAGTCACATAAGATATATTTTTAGATTATTTCTTGTTCCGTTGTCTGTCCAGAATCTTTGCTTTACCAAACAAAAACATATCTTTAGTACTGTTTAGGAGTTGTGTGAAGTTAAAACTGGTTGCAGTGTATATACTTGAGCAGGATTAGTTTTTGACACTAATTAAGTCAGATTATTCCCCTATTATCTAATAATTTATAACGTTTTTTCAGAATATGCAAGATTAATTTTCAAAATTCTTAATATGTCAATACTCCTCAAGGGTTAATATCTTACCCTGCTGACAGATGAAACAGGGCGTTTATGGGAGTATATCCAAAAATAATCAAGAGTGCTAGGTCGAAAGAGTGTCCACAAGGGACAAGACATATACTAAGTACATAAGTATTGAGGATTAGTAAAGTGATGTTTATGACTGTTCTCCCAAAGCAGCCTTAAACACTTGTTCAGCAGTTAGATTTAGTTCTCTTAAAGTTGGCGATTGAATTCGGTCAACACCACGAAACTGAGTGACTTGGTACTCGCCTTCTACTAATCTGTAAACTGATATTGTCGGTTGTTTCGGATTGCCAATAAACCATTTTCCACCAAGAGCAGCATAATCAACAATCCAATATTCTGAAATACCAATTTCCTCTCTTCGAGACGCTACGCAAACATATTCACCGAATTTGAGAAAGTAATCATCTCACCAATTTGTACTCACAACTTCTACTACTAATAGAATTGATGCAGCTTGACTAACTGTTGATGATTTTTTCCAAATTGGTTCATTAATTAAGTTAAGGATATTCAATATCAACACATCTGGAATATAACCAGATTTTTTATCAACAGATTTGATTAATGCTTGACTATGAATCGAATAAACTAGGTTAAACCTCCAAATCTCAAAATTGAGTTCTTCAATCAGAAATGCTCTGACTAACTCATGTTCCTCTGTCGGCGGCATTTCAAATATTACTCATTTATGTAATTCATATCTGCCGTTCTCCGGTTTCCATTCGACAAAGCTAAAGAACAAGGTTATCAAAATAATGAAGATAAAATTATTGAAATAATTAATGAAATTAATAGTTGTTTATCTTATTGATTGACTGAACCTTGGTTAAAGATAAAAAGCGATCACTATTTCAGTACTATGGTTTTTGAAGCTGCAAATACTCCAATAGTAGTAACCGCAAGTAATCTAACGTTCTAATATAACTTTTTATCTGTTCATAATTGCCATTACTGCCAAAATAAAAGCTCGCAATCTGAAGTACATTTAAAACTCGCATAGCTTGTAATTGCTCAATTGCCTGGGCTTGATTGACAATTTGACCTGTGGATTGAATTTGACTTGCATAACCTCTAATATTTACTGCAAAAAGTTCAAGTTCTTCTAAAAGTGAAAACTATTCATCTTCTGGTAGAAAATGAATATCGGGACTTAAACATTTTTGAGGAATAAATAAGCTTTAAACTCTTGTGAGGTAAGGTAAATACACCAAATGCCCAAAAACGCCTGAAACCTAGATATATCAATAAACCAAGCAAAACGATGTCAAAATCCTTTGAGATATACGTTTGAGGTCATTTTATCGGTGTT
Source organism: Nostoc sp. (assembly GCF_036917515.1). Lineage (GTDB taxonomy): Bacteria > Cyanobacteriota > Cyanobacteriia > Cyanobacteriales > Nostocaceae > Nostoc. The sequence continues at coordinate 17,112 of NZ_JBALDE010000182.1, forward strand.
TTTTGCCTAAGTCCCAATATAAATTTCTTTTCGTTCACCGCATGTATTTTGATAAGTATTAGTCAAATGTGCTAATAATTGAATAATATTTTTTTTAATTAATTCTTGCTGATTTAAAATTGTTAGTCATCATTGACTCCATAAGTAACTATCTTTTCAGTACTAGATTCATCGGGTCTGACAATCAGATATTCATTGCTTTTACAATATACAGTTGAACTATCTCCACAATATCCAGTTTTCAGAACTCTAATCGCTCCTTTTTTATTAAAGTTATGAGCCTTGCGTAGATACTTTAATGGGTCAATTCCTTTTCTATTAGCATGGTCTAAGATACTCTGGGCAACACTCGTATAGGTGGTAGTATCCCACTGACTTATGTACTTTTGAATCTCTGCCACCTCTGCTGAGGTATAGCTTTGTAATAACTGTATCAAAAACGGTCATAAATACTTTCTTCCGGCATATATCCAATTTAAAAATAAAAATACCCCTCCTTACAAGTGAGGAAGGGTAGTTTTGCTTTGTGCCAAAACAGAGTAAGAGTTTTTATTAACTAAACTGTTCAATAATTCCGCCACCTAACACTTTTTCGCCGTCGTACCACACCGCCGCTTGTCCGGGAGTAATGCTGATTTGGGGTTCATCAAACACCAAACGCACGCGGGAGTTTTCTAATGGAATCACCGTCGCTGGTGTAGCCGTTGAACGATAGCGAATTTGCACTTCGGCATGAATTGGGGTAGATGGTTCGGCAATGGAAACCCAATTTACCCGATTTACAGTGCATTCTGGCTGAGTTACCTTAGTGCGATCGCCTACTACTACCTTATTATTTTCCGCATCTAATTCAATCACATACAACGGTTCGGCAGCAGCAATTCCCAAGCCTTTGCGCTGGCCAATGGTGTAATGATGGACACCATCATGCTGTCCCAAAACTTTGCCTGTAGTATCGACAATATCGCCTGTTTTGGGAGCTAAATATTTATCTAAAAATGCCCGCATGGAACCGTTACTTTCCACTAAGCATAAGTCTTGACTTTCTGGCTTATCAGCAGTTTTCAGTCCGTATTCAGTCGCAATCCGGCGGGTGTCAGTTTTTTCTAGTTCGCCCAGAGGGAATATAGTTGCAGCAAGTAAATCTTGAGACAAATCATAGAGAAAGTATGATTGGTCTTTGTTACGGTCAACAGCCCTTAATAACTGGTAACGTCCAGTTGCTTCGTCATAACTAATTCGGGCATAATGACCGGTGGCAATGCGATCGCATCCCAATTCTTCACGAGCATACTGCACCATTGGCCCAAACTTCACTGTTTTATTGCACTGGGAGCAAGGCAAAGGTGTAATTCCAGCACTGTAACCAGTCACCAGGTAATCGACAATATGCGTCTGAAAGACATCTCGAATATCGACAACCTGATGGGGAACGCCCAATTGTTCACAGATACCAGCTGCGTCGATCATACCTTCAGAGCAACATTGACCTTTGCCTTTCATTAGCCAAAGAGTCAAACCAATCACTTCATAGCCCTGATGGTGCAGGATAGCTGCGGCGGTGGAACTGTCAACGCCACCAGAAAGACCAACGACGACTTTTTTCATACAAAGCACGACACGATAGCTGCGTGGTTGTCCGATTGTAGCACATACTCTTCAAAGCCTTGCTAATAAAGCGCTTCAGTTTTAAAGGCAGGTGTTACTGAGCCTAGTCGTTGGCGCAGCCTAAGAAGAGAAGTGAGGCAGTGTTTCGACTACGCTCAACAACTAGGCAGAAGGGAAGAAGATTTGACTTGTTTGTTTCATCCATAATGAAAGCAAGCGCGTCCGTAAACAGCTTTCATCTAAGATTAATTACAGATGTATTTCTTGCCACGCAGATGAGCTAATTTTACGTTAACGCTATATAGTTAGCTACAACGGTGAACTCATAAGTTCCTGATAGAAATTACTTAAAAATACTGTGACTACTTTCTAACTATTATGTCGAGAGGAATATCAAGTCAATTTATCCCATTTCAGATGTTGCGCCGAAGTTCTCAGGGTTGGAAGCCGACTATCAGACTTCTGTTTTTGCTAGTGGGAGGATGGTTAGTACTGATTCCCGACTCTACCCCAGCACAAGTACAAATTTCCAACAGCAACCTCCTACTGGCTCAAGAAGGTGAGATTTTACCGCCACCGCCAATTCCCTTTGGTCAACAGCCATCACCGCAGTTACAACCGGCTCAACCACAGGACTTCAATCAACCGGAAGTGAACTTTCAGCCTTCCCAACCACTACAGAACAATCAACCGGAAGTAAACTTTCAGCCCTCTCAACCATTACATAACAATCAATTTGAGCAGAATTTTCAGCCCTCTCAACCCACACAGTTTAGTCAATATAACCAAAACTTTGAGCGCTATTTAGTTTACGTTGATGGTAGTGATTACCAGACACTAGAAGCAATACGTCAGATTGAACCCAGTGCTTACATTCGCCAGTTCCAAGGCCGGAATGTAATTCAGTCAGGAGTTTTTAACAGAGTATCCAATGCCCAACAACGGGTAAATGAGCTACAATCACGAGGCATATATAACGCCCGAATTATCAGCTTTGGTAACGGACAGGAAATAAATGCAGGCAATGGCAACTATAACTATATAGGCGATCACAATAATATAAATGCTAATAGACGAGTCTCTAGATATTATGTCGCCATTCCTACCACTTCCGAACAGTTATCTGCGATCGCAGCACAACTTAGGCAGAATTTAGGCGTATTTACGCAAGAATTAGGACGATCTGGCGGAGTCCTCGAAAGGACGCAACCACGGGGTCCACACGTAGCAGTAGGGCCTTTTCAAAATCGATTCCAAGCTGAAGAATGGAACAAGTATATCCGAAATATCGGATACCGTAATGCCAGAGTTTACTACGGAAAGTAAATAAGTAAGGGAGTTAGGAGTGAGGGAAGTACACCAACGGCAAGCGCTCCAATGTAAGTATTATAGAATTTTAGGCAAATCAGTTGTAAATCATACTACAGCTATCAGCCAAAATTTTTATAGAGACTCACACAAGTACAGTCAAAATGGATATAAAGAATGGCTTCGTTGGCGCTGTTGGCAATACCCCTTTAATTCGCTTAAACAGTTTTAGCGAAGAAACAGGGTGTGAAATCCTTGCAAAAGCAGAATTTCTCAATCCTGGGGGTTCCGTCAAAGACCGCGCTGCACTTTACATCATTGAAGATGCAGAAAAGAAAGGTCTACTCAAACCTGGTGGCACTGTTGTAGAAGGAACCGCTGGTAATACTGGTATTGGACTAGCACATATTTGCAATGCCAAAGGCTACAAATGCCTAATTATTATTCCTGATACCCAGTCACAAGAAAAGATAGATGCACTCACAGCACTAGGAGCAGAAGTTCGTCCCATCCCCGCCGTACCTTACAAAGACCCGAACAACTACGTCAAGCTATCTGGTAGAGTCGCTGCTGAATTGGAAAATGCCATTTGGGCAAATCAATTTGATAATATAGCCAACCGTCTCGCCCACTACGAAACCACAGGACCGGAAATTTGGACGCAGACAGATGGTAAAATAGATGCATGGACAGCTGCAACTGGTACTGGTGGTACTTATGCTGGTGTAGCACTGTACTTAAAAGAAAAAAATCCAGCAATTAAATGTGTTGTAGCCGATCCGCTAGGTAGTGGACTTTATAGCTATGTCAAAACTGGCGAAATTAAGATAAAAGGAAATTCTATCACTGAAGGTATTGGTAACGGTCGTGTCACAGCCAATATGGAAGGCGCACCTGCTGATGATGCCATCCAAATCGATGATAAAGAAGCTTTGCGAGTAGTTTACCAACTACTGAGGAAAGATGGGTTGTTAATGGGTGGCTCAACGGGTATTAATGTTGGGGCAGCTGTTGCCATAGCGAAGCAGTTGGGGCCAGGACATACCATTGTCACCATCTTGTGTGATAGTGGTTCCCGGTATCAGTCGCGGATATTTAACCCGGAATGGCTAGCCTCAAAAGGACTTTCAATAGATTAGTCATTAGTCATTAGTCATTAGTTAGTTGTACTGAGCGTAGTCGTAAAGCCTGCGGCATAGCTACGCTTAAGGCGCAGCCTAGCCTCTCCAAGAGTTGTATTGGTCACTAGCTTCCGACTTTTGACAAAGGACTAATGACAAAGGACTAATGACTAATGACAAAGGACAAAGGACTAATGACAACTCAACCATCAGACTTCCCGATAATAGATCGAGATTCTCCTAAATGTGTGCGGGTTTGTCAAAATCGTACTTGCAAAAAGCAAGGTGCAGCCAAGGTTTTAGCCGCTTTTACAGCTTTGCCAATCCCCGGTGTAACTGTAACGGGTAGCAGCTGTTTAGGACAATGTGGCAATGGACCGATGGTGCTGATATTACCCGATATGGTCTGGTATAGCGGTGTTCAACCTGATGAAGTATCTCTACTGATAGAAAATCATTTGCTGGGTGGTCAAATAGTCAAAAAGATGCTCTATTATCGGTTTCATCCCCAGAAAGAAAGCTATTAACAATATTAAGCTCTGCAATCTTTTTGACTGAAGTGAGGCATCCAATGAATATCCAGCAGCTGCGTCAATCCTTAAAACAAAAGTGGCTTGTTTACTACAAGCAAAATATTTCTTGGCTAGTCAAAATGCGAGTTTGGGCTACTTACGATGGTTTGCGCCGTCCTTTGTCCGGTTTTATTTTGGCAACACTGTCTGTTTTGGAACCCCAGTTTGATGAAATACTTTCTTTTATGATGGAGCTGAATAACGATCCAGATAAAATAGTCGCTGCTTTAGGTCTTAACTTCAATCCCGATCAAGAGTTACGTTTAGTAAAATCAGACTATTCTATAGCTACCTCTCAAGTTGAAAACAAGTCACCAGATGAGAAGTCTTCTGAGGATAAACATCTGTCATCGGTTGTAACTGCTACAAAGATTGCGCCTAATTCTCTTGCTAAAACTCTAGACTCCAACTTGCCATACGCCGATCAAGTTGTGCCATCATTTACAGCTGCTAAGGAGGTAGTTCGGACACCTGAACCTGAATTGGTAGTTGCATTTGCTACTAAAATCGCTCCAGACACTCCAGCAAAAACGCCAGCCTCTGGTTTTGTAAGCCAATATCAACTGCTACAATCGCCCCTTGAACGCCTCCCTTCAAGAAACTCGCTGACAATGACTGCTGAGGTTAACACCAAAGCCAAAACTATGCCATCTGCGGCGTTAACTAGTGAGGTTAAAAGCAACCCACCATTTAACCGAATCGCTGTAGGCTCATTACTGGCAATTACTACTGAAAAATTAAGAGATTGTTTGAAAAGCATTTCACTGTGATTTTAGGCACTTTTAGATCCCTCCTAGCCTACGCCAGTTGCTCCACTTGGGAAGACCCCAAGACCACGCTGGCTCCCCTTAAAAAGGTGGGAACCGGAATCAAAGTCCCCCTTATAAAGGGGGATTTAGGGGGATTTAGAACTTTTTATACCGACAATACGACTTTTCAAACATTCTCTAACAGTAATGGCAAACCAGTGCGATCGCTAGCAATTACTACTGAGGTTAAAAGTAACGATAAGCCGAATATCCAACCACAAGTTAAGAGCAAAGTAAATTTACCAACTACAAATGCCCGTAGTCTAGCTTCTTGGGTAGATGAATTTTGTGATGGTGCTAGGGATAAAGAGAAAGATATTTTGATTTGAGTTACTTACGGGTACTTGTGAGAAACAAACGGAATTTCTACTATTTCACCCTCAGTTTCTCCTACTTGGACTTTTAAACCTACACCACCAGCTTTGGTGCGAATGTAACCTAGTCCAAAATAACCATCAGCTGTTTGGGTGTAACTAGTAAGTTTGCCGACCTTTTCATCTCCAACTGCGATCGCACTTCCAACTTCCGCAGGGGCACTGAGGCGAACTCCAAGCAGGTGTTGTTTTACACCTTTATATGTATTTAACCGAGCAATAGTTTCTTGCCCAATATAGCAACCTTTAGTAAAAGAAATTGTTTGCCACAAACCAACTTCCAGAGGATTGTAATCATCTGTGAGTTCCGCATCTGGAGCGGGGCGACCTTGTAAGATTCGCAAGGCATCCCAGGCGCGATCGCTCATCTCTACCGCCCCAGCTTCTAATAGTTTGTTCCACACCGTTTCTTTGTCAGTATAGGGGAAAGTGAAGGTGTATCCGGGTGCAGCTAACCCGCTACCCACAGCAATCCGCACGCCCTCAGCCGGAACGATCGTGTATACTTGGTGACTACCATAAGGTTGGCCGATCAGTTCGCCAATACCTAACTTTTCTAAAACAGCGTCGCTTCCTGGGCCAATCAGGCTGAAGGTATTGGTATATTGGGTAATATCAGATAATTCCACCTTATCTGCATAGAAAATATATTTATCCAGCCATTCCATCAAAAATTGGCGACGGTTAGGTGAAACCAGCAAGATTACCGCATCTTCTCTAACGTAGGCGGTTACTAAATCAATTGTTCTGGCTGTGGAAGTAACAAAAACCGTATCACAACCTTGTCCTGGCTTGAGTATTTGGAAATTGTTAGTACTTTGGTTGTGTAAGAAATTGAGGCGATCGTCGCCAGCTACTTTGATCCGTCCCCAGGCGGTGCGATCGCATATTGCAACCCCAACCCTGGCGGCTTGGATAGCTGCTGCGTCTTTATCGTCAAGTGTAGATGTTGGCATAGCGATCAGAAGTTGCCCTGTTTGAATGTTCTCGCACTGGAAATCTTAGCAAATAAGCGTTTGCGACTTCAATGCACCTGCTGTTTTTTCTAGCGTATATAGCAGTTCCTGCTTGAGTGCAATACAGTATGGGATGATGGAGTATATCAACGTCTAAGTGCCTGTAGAATGAAACCTTACTCCTGTGAT
>NZ_JBALDE010000183.1:0-40400 GCF_036917515.1 Nostoc sp.
GTATCCGCAAGCAACTGGAGTACTTCCCTACCTTGCGAGCGGCAATGGAGTATGTTCTGAGTTTAGTGTCCTAACCAACCTGGCGGTTGCTATAGAAAATACAGGAACCTATCCCACTATTCTAAAAATCCCTACTTCTTTTCGTAAAATGTGCTTGAAAACCTTGATTTTTCATTTTCCGTTCTCAATAAGCTTAAACTTTTTAGCACAAATATTATTAGTGGGATAGGTTCAGTTAACACGATTGTTTTATCGCCACTGCTATTTATTGGCAGGTTTTACCTATCTCCCTTTCACCTCAAATTAGAGAAATCTATCGAGATTGAAACACAAGACAAGCAAACTATCATCAAAGGACGAATTGACTTCTTACTTCTCAATCAAAAATTTTGGGTAACAGTTATTGAGTCTAAACAGATTGGTGTTTTACTTCTGAATTCTGAATTTTACTATAACTATCTTCCCAACTTATTGGGGATACCTTCACAACCGCCAGGGATAGTAGCTCTAGTTTTTTCGCCACCCCAAGTGCAACAGTAGTTACGTGTAGACTCAGACATCCGTTGCACATTGGTGAAATCGGCATTTTCCACCACAGCGCCAGTTTGTTCGCCGATTTCATAATCTGGTGGTTCAGTGCGACTGCGGGGTGATGCTTTATCTACTACGCCATAGAATAGGCGAATCCCGTTGATGTCAGCACCATTGAAATTAGCATTATATAAAATTGTGCGGGAGAGGTTAGCTTTTACTAAATCACAACCAGACAGGTTAGCGCGAACAAGATTAGCTTCGCTGAGATCAGTCCAACGTAAATCAGTACCAGAAAGGTCAGCTGCGGCTAGCATTACGCCTAAATCAATGACGCGCACACCTTCGAGGCGGTCTTCTGCATATCCGCCAGTTCCATCAAGAATGGCTCGACCTAATAAGCGATCGCGTTTTAGAGGTGACAGCAATTTGGAACGTGATAGAAACCGGAGAATTTTCGCTTTCCCACTACCATCGACACTACTTAAAATTGCCGCAGTGCGTCCTTCAGCGATCGCTCTCTCTTGGGGCCAATCTTCTAATAATCCTTCTTCATCTAATACCAAGTCGGAAACGCCTTGAAAATAGGAATCAATCGTCTGTTGCTGGGTGATAATATTTTGTTGAACTGTTAACAGGTTTTGCTGAATTGTCAAGTCTTTAGAAATGACATATTGTCGCCATGCTACGTAAACAGCGATAATGGCGATGAGAATTTGCCCCAAAGCGCCAAACCATTCTGCTAGGGTTCCAGAAACATCCCAGTTAATTTGGCGTCCTAAAACAAGCAAGCGCTCGCCTACACCTGTGAATCTAATCAAACCGATGATGGCTACTATTAGTCCCAAAAAAGCCACAAACAGGGTGCGTTCTTGGGGTGAAAACCATTCGTCTAAAACTTCTTGCAACCAAGGCAATAATATCGCTAAGGATAACAACAAAGCCATCAGCGTTCCGATAATGCCAACGATCCAGTTATTGAGGATAATTCCAATGAAGGTGATGGCGATCGCGATTAGAGTAATCAGCAATGCCCTTGGCTTAACTATAAATTTCTTAGTAATGGGTTGCTTGAAGTCAGAACGGGCTTGTTGTAAAGCAATTGTCTGTTGCGGAGATTTCAAAGATGCGATCGCCGCTAGAGCTTGTTGTGTCGCTAGTACTTCTGAGCTTAGGTTGTTATCAGTTGCACTCCCGTCAAAGTCATCCGGTTGCAAATCGTTTTCGGGGGCTGGTTCTGGGGTTGGTAGATTAGAGGAATTGGATTCAATTGTCATGTTTTCTATTTTGCCCCCTCAATCCAGGTTATGCAGCGTTCCTACCGCAGTAAATTCTTAAAAAGCAGGCTGAAGATTATTCTGCTTGTCCTTTTGGCAACTACGACTATTGCCCTGACAGCCATTGCCAGACCTGTTACTCACCTGACTTTAACAGCCTGGAGCGATCGCTTTATTATGCTTACTCCTTTGAGGTGAATGAGTATTCGTGACAATCGCAAATGGGGCGGTATCCAATCGCTTGATAAATATGATTGGCTGTGGAATTGGCTGAATCTGCTATGAGGAGACAATGGTGGCATCCCTGGTCTAGCAGTTTTTGGCTTAACGCTATGACACAGGCAGTAGCATATCCTTTGCGACGATACTCTGGTGGTGTATAAGCTAAATTGATCCGACCAATTGTAGGTAACACTTGTTTACCAGATGCAACTGAAACTGGAGTGCTATCAACCCATAAGTAAGTATTTTGCTGTTTCAACTGATTATCTACTTGGTGTTCGACATCTTCGCTCACTGCCTGATTTATCTCAGATAAAAATGCAGAAAGCCACTCGATCAAAACAGAGCGATCGCTTTGAGTTGCCAGTCTGAGATATCCACTGGCGGTTGAGACTTTTGGCACTGCCGTTAATTGGTAAATTTTCATTACCACCGACCGTTGATAAAATTGTCCTGTCAGCGCTTGCCAAGTCTGCGAAAATATATCTGCTTCTTTAGCCAGTCCCATGCTTCCTGGCAGTTGCTCTTGACGTAAATCTTGAGCAATCAACCGCAAGGCATCCATATTCTGGGCTTTGGATAATATCAATTTTTGGGGTGGGGTGCGGATGGCAACAGCTAGTATCTCGCCACTTGTTTGGACAACTGCTAAATAAGGCTTACCCAAATAACGTTCTGGGTTATGCAACAAGGTATGCGAAATACTGAGCAAAACATTATTTTCTACCTGATGCTGGAGTAAGTAAGCCTGAGTACAGTGCCAGAATTCCTGAATATTGTTAAATCGATGTAGTTGCATGATTTGCCTAACCAAGTAAAGAGTTGTGCTATCTAGAACTACGAAAACTTACTAGTTTACATAAAGTACTAAATATGTGTTGTCTGAAAACTATGTCTTATGGGCAATACCCTGCGGGTACTCCCTTAGAGAACTCGTAGAGTGAGCGTAACTCTTGGAGACGCTTTGCAAATGTGTTTACATGAATTGCCCTGACAACATAAATCTATTTACTATCAAATGATAAAAATATATATTGTGGGGTGGGCATCTTGCCCGCCCTGATTCATGAGCGTGCAGGATGTCCACCCCACAAAATTGAGTGATATACTTGTTGTAATTTCCAGTGCTTTACACGCAATTAAGGTGCAAGGGCATTACCCCGAATGAGACTACCAATGGTTTTGGCAGTAATTTTTAGTTGGGTGATGGGATTCGCTGGGACAACCGTCTTATACAGATAGCTATCGAATGTTAGCCGTTGTACATCGAGGTCATCACACATTTCTACAAATGCCTCGCGGGTAGCATCAGAACGATAGAATACGCTTTGCAGAATGTCTAGCACTTTGTAAGTGAGTCCGTATTTTTTATCCCAACGCTTCAGGTAAACCTTCAGGTCGCCTTCTGTAGGAATACGGCTACCACTATTAGATGCTTCCACAATGGTTTCAGCACACATCCGCCCAGATTTAGCGGCAAAATAAATACCTTCACCAGAAGACTTGGTAACGTAACCAGCAGCATCTCCCACTAAAGCAATGCGACCGACAACACGACGGGGACGGGGATGTTCAGGAATGGGGTGGGCTTCGACTTTGATGATTTTACCGCCTGCCAACTTCTCCAAAGCACGGGCGCGGATACCAGCTTGTAACTGTTTGATGCTGGCTTTATTGATTTGCATCGTACCAGTACCAACAGCTACGTGGTCATATTTGGGAAAAACCCAAGCGTAGAAATCGGTAGAAACGTCATCACCGACATACATTTCGGCGAGGTCGTTATAATAGGCCATTTTGTCTTCGGGTAAGCGAATTCGCTCTTGGAAAGCGATCGCATAATTGTAATCCCCAGCGTCCATTTCTTTGGCAACCCGAGAATTAGCCCCATCTGCCCCAATAATTACATCCACTTTCAGAGTTTTGGCAATACCCTGTGATATACCTTCTGTATGGTCAACGTAATGAATAGTATACGGTTCAGTATTGTTTCCTGGTATATCGAGTTTATGAACAGTGGCATTAATTAAATTTGCGCCTACTTTTGCCGCGCGATCGCGCAAAAAGCCATCTAACACTTCCCGGCGGCACATTCCTATATATTCATCTTCATTTACCAGATTGATATCTACCTCCCGATTGGAAGGCGAAATCATTTTCATCTTCCGTACCCGGCGATCTATAATCTCTGGTGGTAAGTCAAATTCACTCACCATACATAAAGGAATTGCACCCCCACAAGGCTTTGCATTGTCTAGCTTGCGCTCAAATAGGTAGGTTTCAATCCCAGAGGCTGCCAGTGTTTCTGCGGCAGATGAACCAGCAGGGCCTGACCCAATAACAGCAACCCGTAGTGTCAAAGGTCTTTCTCCCAATCTTCACATTTACCGAGAGCATACTACCACGGTCTTTCTAGTGATTTGGCGCTTTACCTTCAGGTTTCTGCTTAAATGCAATATTCCTTAATGTTTCGATACAAAAAAGAGATTAGGAATCAGGAACTTGGTTAATGGATAATTTTTGTAAACCAACTCAATTACCACCCAAAATATTAATCGTTATAAGGTTGTGGATCGAGAATCTCTATATCACCAGGTGATATTTCCCTTAGTCCACCAGTTGGAAATAAGTCTTCTGGATTGAGAATTTCAACGATTATTTTAGAACCATGACTACCCAATTGATATCCACCAAAAACTGCATATTCACCTGTACTCTTGATTCTTAAAATTAACTTGTAAACTTGCCCTGAAGTCTTAACAGCTTTGTACTCTTCACCTAACATCTGTTTCTCCTTATGCAAAAGCTCTTTTAGCAATCTTGCAGCCCGATCATTACCTTTTGGTAAAAATTTGGGCAACCAGTATGAAGCTTTACGTACTTTCTGAGGATGTTCTGATAATTTGTCAGATAGGATGTCTATAACACGTTGGAAGCCAAGACGCGGGAGTAAATACTTTACCCAAAGTTCTATTTCACTAGCATTTGCTTCTGCTACTCCTCGCTCAAGCAGAATCTCAAAATATCTTTTATTCTTCAGTATGGAATTAGCTAACTTTAGACCGATGACAGAATCTCGATCTAAGATAGCGTTGATCTCATCGAACTGAGCTTCCTCTGATAAACTCATCAGCCTCTTTTGTAAAGCTTTATGGTCTTCAAAATCTTTATCAGCAATAAATCGGCTAATCATATTCTTTATACCTATTAATATATGATAATCTTTATGCTCCGATTTAATTACATTCCAATGTTACCAAATACCATCTTCTATCTATCATGATAGAGGCTGTTTTGTCTTAATCATTACCAGAGATTAAATTGAGATTAATTATACTTTTGAATTGACCAGGCTCAAAAAGTTCTTGAGGTAGTAAATCTGCGTTACTTATGGATTCAGCGTTAGGTCGATAATGTCCAGATTCATTAGTCCACTTGCGGAGGATGCCTCTATTAGTGCGTCCTGAAAAGTAAAGCCGACCAGCGTATTTTACATCTTCTCCCTTTGCTAAATCTATATGACCAATTGCTCTATCTGCAACCCTAGCACTGGCTCTACGAATAAACACTATTCCTTCTAGAGTAACAATAAAATTATAGACTCCTGATGCGGTGCGTTCTTCGCGTTTGTATCTAACCTCTCGCCATTTTCCTTGCTTAACAACAAGCCGCGATCTTTGGATGATTCTTGGCAAGTCTTCGGGAAACAGGTTAGGAAATATCTTCAACCCCAAGATTCCTCACACTTTGCTTCTGATTGTAGCTTCCTCAATTGCAGCAGTTGCGGTAGCTAAATCTTATTCATGCATAAATAATGATATATGGTATATGTAAGACACAGTAATCCTACCAAGGATCTGTAGATTTAGTTGCAGAGGTATAGTAGCAGTGGGTATAGTAGTTGAGAACGTCTCCAAACAATTCGGGAGTTTTAAGGCAGTTGATCAGGTCAGCCTGGAAATTAAGAGTGGTTCGCTAGTTGCATTACTTGGGCCATCGGGATCAGGAAAATCTACCCTACTACGGTTAATTTCAGGTTTAGAAATGCCAGATAGCGGCAAAATCCTGCTTACCGGTAAGGACGCTACATACCAAAGCGTGCAACAGCGCAATATTGGCTTTGTATTTCAGCACTATGCCTTATTCAAACATCTGACTGTCAAGCAGAATATTGCTTTTGGCTTAGAAATTCGTAAGGCACAGCCAAAGAGGATTAAGGGGCGAGTAGAACAGTTGCTGGAATTGGTGCAATTGACTGGACTAGGCGATCGCTATCCATCACAACTTTCTGGTGGTCAAAGACAACGGGTAGCTTTAGCAAGGGCATTGGCAGTAGAACCGGAAGTTTTATTGCTAGATGAACCTTTTGGCGCCCTTGATGCTAAAGTTCGCAAAGACTTACGGGCATGGTTACGCCGCCTCCATGATGAGGTTCATGTTACCACAGTTTTCGTTACCCACGATCAAGAGGAAGCAATGGAAGTTTCCGATAAGGTTGTGGTGATGAATAAAGGACGTGTGGAACAAGTGGGGACACCAGCAGAAATTTACGATAATCCCGCCACTGCATTTGTGATGAGTTTTATCGGCCCGGTGAATGTGTTACCCAGCACCTCGAAGATTTTTCAAAGCAGCGGGTTTAATGCGCCACACCCACAAGTCTTTTTGCGTCCGCAAGATGTGATTTTAGAAAAGGCTGCTAACGGTACTACTACACCTGCAACAGTAAGCCGATTGATACATTTGGGTTGGGAAATTCAGGTAGAATTAACTTTCGATGATGGACAAGTATTGACGGCGCATTTAACACGCGATCGCTTTAATGACTTAGAGTTAGAACCTCTACAGCGAGTGTATGTGAAGCCAAAGGATGCAAAGTCCTTTCCAGTGTCTTATTCAATTTGAAAAGGGCAGAGGGCAGGAGTCAATATTAGCTAATCCTAAGTTATTCATAAATAATGAGATGCCCGATTTCTTAAAGAAGTCGGGCATCTCAGCCTGGGAATTTTTCCCAATCACATAGGATTGCTGTATATCTGATGTAATTAGTTGCCTTTGGTTACAGCATCTTCAGGGCCAGCAGTGACAATCACCAGATTTTCTGGCTTAATTAAATTTTCAATTGCCTTTTGTGTATCAGCCATAGTAACTGCTTGAATCCGCTGAGGAAACTCTCGGATTTCTGAGCGTGAAAGCCCTAAAACAGCATTATCCAAAATGATATCTGATACATTACTAGGATTAGCTAAATCCACAGGGTAGCCATTAGTAATTGAGCGTTTTGCTGCGTTGAATTCAGCTTCAGTAACTCCTTGCTCGCGTAACTGTTTTAGTAAAGCCAGAGTACTGGCGATCGCTTTTTGAGCATCTCCAGGAGCAGTTTGCATTTGAATCAAGAAGGGCCCCGGATTGATTCCGGCGGCAAAACCACTATATATACCATAAGTTAGACCTTGGCGATCGCGCACTTCCGTACCGAGGCGGCTGGCTAAGGTATCACCACCCAAAATTTGATTTAGCACTAGTGCCGCATAATAACGCGGATCTTTCCGAGAGATGCCGTTGTAGCCGATGTATGTCACAGCCTCAGCTTTACCGGGAATTACTTTGCTTAGTTGTGTCAAAGTTTGCGGAAATGGTACGGTTTGAATTTTGAGAACAGGTGGCTTACCTGTGGCTTGCCATTTACCAAACACCTCATTTAGCAAAGCTTTTACCTTAACTTGATCGAAGTCTCCAACTATTGCGATCGTTGTGGTATCCGGTCGGTAGTGTGTCTGATAGAAACCAAGCAAATCATCACGAGTAATAGTCTTTAAACTCTCGGCTGTGGGAAAGCTGTGGAATGGATGATTTTCAGGATAAATTGCCTGTTGAAATACTTGTCTTCCCAAACCTCTAGGGTCATCTAGCTGGACTTTCAGGCTTGTCAGCGCCCTTTGGCGACTCAGTTCTAACTGATCGGCGGGGAAAGTGGCGTTTTCTAACACATCTGCCAGAGTTTGAATCAATATTGGCAGATTTGCTGAAAGTCCCTCACCACTAATGTTAGTTCCCTCGCGGCTAGCACTGAAGCTCAAATCGGCTCCCAGGTCTTCTAAGGTTTTTGCTAAGGTCAGAGCATTTTTAGTCTGCGTCCCATTCATTAAGTTATTTGCAGTTAGATTCGCTAATCCAGCTTTTTGATTGCCATCAAATTCAGCACCAGCGTCAATTTGTCCGCTCAGGTTAATGGTGGGAAGGTTGCGATCGCTCAACAGCAGAACCTTCAAACCATTCTTTAAGGTAAACTCTTCTGGTAGTGATTGTTTATTAGAATCTGTCTCTGATGTAGCAGGTGGCAAATATTTTGCCAGTTCTGCTGGATCTACAGGCTTACCAGGGCTGAAATTTTCCACCGTACGTCCAGAGCCAGCGTTAGAACTCCCTGGTTTACCATCTGGTTGAGTCGGCTCAAAGAAGCCGATAGTTTGTTGAGCCGGATTGAGGTAAGTTTTCGCTGCTTTCTGAACTTGAGCAGGGGTAACTTTAGCGATCGCAGCCAGATACCTTTCAATAAAATGATAATCTCCTGCGATCGTTTGGTTATATCCCAGTTGATTAGCTTGACTAGTGATATCTTGGTTTCCCAAAATATACGAGGCTTGCAGTTGCGTCTTCGCTCGGTTCAACTCTTCTGAGGTGACAGGTTGCTGTTGCAATTTTGCGAAAGATTCCTGGATTACCTGGGCGATTTTACCCAACTCTTGACCGGGAGCCGCTGTAGCATTAATTTCATACCAACCCGGTTCGATCAGTTCAGCAGCACCGCCACTCACTGAACTCGCCAGTCCAGATTCCACCAAAGCCTGATAAAGCCTAGAGCTACGCCCACCTGTGAGAATAGCATCCATCAAATCAATTGCCGGAACATCAGGATGTTTGATATCTGGCAAAGGATACACTGCTTGCAATAATGCTGCACTTCCAGGTTGCTTGAGGACAATCGGCGCTTTTTTAGTAACAGGGGTAGATGAGGAAGCGTCGCCAATGGAAGAAGATGCCGAGGAATTATCAATTGCTCTGCTGGCATTATGGAGTGGCGTATTCTTTTTTGGTCGTTGCGATAACTTACCAAAAGTTTCTTGGACAACTTTGAGTGCAGGTTTTGTGGCAAAATCTCCGGTAATGACCAACGTGGCATTTTCTGGGCTGTAGTAGGTTTGGTAATAATTCCGTACCTGCTCCACCGTGAATTTTTCTACATCGGCTTTTGTGCCTCCCACCGATAAACCATAGGCTCGATTGGGGAAAGCAGTTCGCATCACTGCCTTACTCAGGCGATAACCTGGTGAATTTTCGTACCCCTGTAACTCAGAGATCACTACCCGCTTTTCACTGGTGAGTTGTTCAGGCCCAACTAAGGAGTTTTCCATGCGATCGGCTTCCAGTGTCAGCAGTGCTTCTAATTTGTCTCGCTGCACTGTGCCAAAGTAAGCTGTTTCGTCATAACTAGTAAAAGCATTGAACTGGCTACCCAAAGCACTAAACAACCGTCCAAACTGTACTGGACGGTCATTTGTGCCTTTGAACATCAAATGTTCTAGCTGGTGAGAAATGCCATTCTCTCCCTTCACCTCGTTGCGCGAACCAACTTTATACCAAACTTGCACACTCACCACTGGAGCGGTATGAACTTCTTTGGTTAGTACCGTTAAACCGTTGTCTAATACCGTTTTTTGCACTCCTTGAGTGAGTGAGAGAGCAGAGACAGGTGTGACTGTTGTTGGTGTTGCAGCATTAGTGAAATTGCCTGACAAAGGCACGATACTTAAAAGAAGGCTGAGGAAAAATCCTAGAAGCATGTACGATCGCCGTTTCATAAGCAATACAAAATTTCCAATTTTAAAATAAAACCCCAAAGGGTATTTCAAAATCTAAATCTAACTCAAGTTACTAGTAGACTGTGGCGGAAGTTTGCCTACCTTTAACAAGTCGCTCAAGCAATTTGTTTGGTTAATTGAGATGGTAAGCTGGATTTATTTCGTTAAATCTACTGAGGTTAATCAGGTTTGTAGATAAAATTTTTACGCAATCTCAGAAATTATTACAAGTAAGTATATTAACAACCTTTACAATGTGTTCCATTTGACACGATTTTCGGAATATGCTTTTTTAAAATTGATTTGATGCCTGTTGTAATTCCATTAGAGCAGGTATCTCCGTCAAAGCAACAACTTTTTGAGAGATGCAAACAACAAACTTAATTGGATCGTTTACATTAGGTATGCTGTTAACAGCAATACCTGTATTATCAGCTCAAGCCTCAGAAGCAGTACCAAACTTATACCAGTTTCAAGGTAAGAATGTCAGCATTACTTACTCAACGACAAGCTTTATTGGCAAGCCTCTTTTTACTTATAAAGATAAGCAACAGACATTAAACTTTCAAGGGACTGAGCAGATCCGTAGTGTAGAAACAGAAATTGGTACACTAGTAACTGTAACTATCCGTAAGACAGTAGATAGTGGCAACACCGTGTTTACCTTGGTCTTACCGCGTGTAAAGCTTGGAAAAAGCATCTCAGCGCCAGTTCAAACTAAGGGAATCACAACAACAAACCTCTTTTCTGTGATTCCTAAATTCAACCAGGGGCAAAGACAAACCTATACAACAATCGATTTGACTGGTACAGCCCAATCTGTCGCATTTTAACTATATAAGAAGGATAAAGATATTAAACTTTTGCTTAGATGGAGCAAAACATTAAGGGTGAAAGGAAATAATTGTTTACCTTCACCCTTTGCCAAGATTAATATCGTGTCATTTATGAAATAGATAAGAATTTAAATCAATAAACGATTATTTTAATTCAGCATCGAAGTAGAGTTGCTGGATAATTTTAAGATATCTCATAAAAATAGCTAATTTAGGCGATCGCTCCTCTTCTCTAGAATTACCGTTTAATTTGTTTAGGAAACTTAGGAACTAACAAAGATGCCCTAATTTCCCTTGTTCATTATAAAATTTCATTTGACCTTGTTCATTACATCACCATACTTCAATAGCTTGAGCTGATAAATATAAATTTCTTTTAAATTCTATTTCTTCCAAAGTGTTACCAGTTGATTTTACTCCTATACAAATTTCTGGTGCAATAGACGCTGATACTTCATCTTCAATTTGAAAAAATCGTTCTTTTGAACACCAGACAATATCAGCAACTTTCACACCGTCTGATGTGTTGATAGCACACTCTGGCATTACTTCTCCTGTATTTAATAAAGATTCCAATAAATTCACTCAAGCGTATTGCAGTATAAAGAGGTTTGATTTTTAATACCTATTACTGCAATTTAGGGATAATTCTAGGGAACCATATAACTGTAGTTTTCACTCCTGCTTTCTCACGTAATTCTTTTATGGCTCAAAGTTTATCTCCAAAAATCCAACTCACGACACCAATCAAAGAAGCTTCTTTAGAAACAACTGGTAATTATTTAAATATTAAATACCTCAAGCTTGTCAATCATACTGTTAGTGGAAGAAAACACTGGTCTTACAAAGAATATTGTAAAATTGATGCTCCTCCCTTCTATTTACATTGGGCAATGAACGAAGACAAGAAGAAAGGAATAAGCGAAGAGGAAATCAATAAGATATTGGCACGAAAAGAAAAGGATGCAAAGAGAGCAGTTCAAGGCGATCGCATTCTCTTGTGCCAAAACCATTACAATCATGGTCATCGCGTAACTCATGTGGTGGAAACAGTTATTTCCACTGCTGAGAAGACAGATCGGATGTGGACACGCCTAGTTCAGGTAGTTTGGGTTGCACAAGATCCTTGGGAATATGCACCAGAGACAAAAAATGTCATTGGTGACAAGTTTTTATTCAAAGGTGGTAACTTGATCAGTGCTAATGCTCCCTCAATTGTTCTGAATTTAGATGCACTGAAATAATTGAGCTTATGGAAATAATGTGGTGCGTTACACTGCGTCAACGCACCCTACAAATAAATCAACCTTTAAACTTCTACATTCAAAGTCCGCACCAAAAAAGCCCATTTGTCTGCGGCTTCTTCGATAATTTTAGCCGTGGGTTTACCTGCGCCATGTCCTGCTTTAGTCTCAATTCTAATTAGCGTTGGCGCATCACCTGCGTGAGCCTCTTGTAAAGCTGCGGCAAATTTGAAACTATGAGCAGGGACAACGCGATCGTCATGATCGGCTGTGGTAATTAAGGTTGCTGGGTAAGCTGTATCTGGTGTGATGTTGTGTAATGGTGAATAAGCATACAGTGCGGGAAACTCTTCTGGATTATCTGCTGAACCATATTCGGAAGTCCAAGCCCAACCGATGGTAAATTTATGAAACCGCAACATATCCATAACGCCGACTGCTGGTAAAGCTGCACCAAATAAATCGGGACGTTGCGTTATACAAGCACCCACTAATAAACCGCCGTTACTACCACCTGCGATCGCTAGCTTCTCAGTTTTAGTATACTTGTTAGCAATCAACCACTCAGCAGCTCCAATAAAGTCATCAAAGACATTCTGCTTTTTATCCTTCATTCCTGCTTGATGCCATTCTTCACCGTATTCTCCACCACCGCGGATATTAGGCATAGCATAGACACCACCCATCTCCATCCACACCAACAAACTCACAGAAAAGCCAGGTGTCATTGAAGCATTAAAACCGCCATAAGCATAGAGATAAGTAGGGTTATTTCCATCTAATTTAATGCCCTTTTTGCACGTAATAAACATTGGTACTCTAGTACCATCTTTGCTGTGATAAAAGACTTGTTTTGTCTGGTAATCATCAGGATTAAAATCTACCTGCGGCTGGCGGAAAACCTCACTTTTTCCTGTCACCATGTCATAGCGATAAATAGTGCCTGGTATGGTAAAGCTGGTAAAACTATAAAAAGTTTCAGTATCATAACGCTTACCTCCAAAGCCTCCGGCTGAACCGAGTCCGGGTAGTTCTACCTCTCGAATAAACGCACCTTTGAGGTCAAAAATTTTGATTTGACTGTGAGCATCTTTGAGGTAATCAGCAACGAACTGATTGTTAAGTATACCGACACTTTCCAATGTTTCCGCAGATTGGGGAATGATTTCTTGCCAATTTTTGGGTACAGGGTTTTTCGCGTCAATCGCAATAACCCTTCCCCTTGGTGCATTTAAATCTGTACGAAAATAAAAGACATTATCATCATTGTCTATAAAGCTATAATCTGCCTCAAATTGGTTAATTAGTTCTACAACTTCCGCATTAGGGTTAGTTAAATCTTTGAAGAAAACCAAATTTTTAGAGTCAGTACCTAGCCAAATCGAAATTATTAGATAACGTCCATCTTCAGTAACGCCACCACTAAAACCCCATTCCTTTTGGTCAGGACGATGGTAAATTAGTACGTCTTCTGATTGAGGTTTACCTAGTTGATGATAGTAGAGCTTTTGATAATAGTTGACATCTTCTAATTGAGTTTTTTCATTTGGTTCATCGTAGCGACTGTAGAAAAAACCTTGATGATCGTGTGTCCAAGATGCGCCAGAAAATTTAATCCACTTCAGATAATCTTGGAGGTCTTCACCAGTTTCAACATCGCGGACTTTCCACTCTTGCCAATCAGAACCAGAGGAGGATAAACCATAAGCTAAAAGTTTACCATCCTCGCTAATCGACAATCCTGAAAGAGCAACAGTGCCATCTTCTGAGAGTTTATTGGGATCAAGTAAAACTTTGGGTTGATCCTCAAGGGTTTTCAAGGTGTAAAGGACACTTTGATTTTGCAATCCGTCATTTTTGAAATAAAAGTAGTGATCGCCTTCTTTAAAAGGGATACCATATTTTTCATAATCCCAAAGTTTGGTAAGGCGCTGTTTAATTTTTTCCCTAGCAGGAATTTCACTCAGGTAGCCAAACGTAACTTGATTTTGTGCCTCAATCCAAGTTCTTGTTTCTTCAGAGTCAGAATCTTCTAACCAACGATAAGGGTCTGCAACTAAAGTACCGTGGTAATTATCAGCTTGATTGCTCTTATGGCTGGTTGGGTAAGTAAGAGATTTTTCAGAAGAAGGCATAGTCTTAGGTCAAAGTGCTTCTTTACATACTACAAAGATAGACCCAAGACTTGGGGTTATACACTCTAATTGTTCTCAAAGAGAAAGCCCCAGTTTCTGGTGGGGCCAATACGTGCTATTGATCTCTATAGAACAATTGTACTATAAAAACTAGTATCAGCTTTAACGAAATTAGAAGCGTGTAAAGTTTTCTCTAAAATCTAAGTCTTTTGGTTGGTTTAGCTAACGAGTTTCTCTCCTTTCAGCATCCGCGCTGCGGCTTCAAGTAGAGCTTCTTCAAGATAAGGCTTGGTAAAGTAGCCACTAGCACCGAGTTGAGCGGCAATTTGTCTGTGTTTGTCTGCACCCCGCGAAGTGAGCATAGCGATCGGTAAGTGGTTGAGGTTGGAGTCTTTCTGGATGCGAGAGAGTAACTCTAGACCATCGCAACGGGGCATTTCGATGTCGCAAAATACGATATCGCAAGGCAGACCGGAGCGGAGTTTATCCCAAGCTTCCTGACCGTCACGCGCCTGTTCTACGCGATAACCTGCTTTATTAAACGTTAGGGAGAGCAGTTCTCGGACTGTAATCGAGTCATCAACAATCAGCACTGTCGGGTCAATCTTTGTAGGAGAGGTATCTGGGGGAGTAGTTTTCTGTTGCCAAGAATTGCCACCAGTTTGTGTAGAAATCCGTCCTTGGAAGATGTCAATTATTTCCAGTACGTCAGCAATGGGCATAATCCGACCATCGCCCAAGACTGTAGCACCAGCTACACCAATGGGTTTAGGTGCTGGACCTTCAAATTGCTTAATTACAATTTCTTGTTCGCTCAATACCAGGTCAATCTGTAGAGCAATCAGGGTATTTGCCGATCGCACCACAACCACAGAAACCATATCATCATCTCTGGTGCCGCCATAGACATTACCGCGACTGATTTGGCGATTGAAGGTTAAAAGTTCCTTCAGAGGTCGGAATGGTAGCACCGTATCGCGCCAAGAAATAAATGATTGCCCATTGGCATCATGCTGAATATTTTTGACTGGTATATCTAGCGTATCTTCTACACCATCCATCGGGAAGGCAATTCTGGCGCGATCGGAGACGCAGCAGAGAGCTTTACAAATACTTAGAGTCAGTGGTAAACGAATGGTGAAGGTGGTTCCCTTGCCGATCGCAGAATCAGTGTTAACTGTTCCCCGAATTTCGCTAATTTCGGAGCGCACTACGTCCATACCCACACCACGACCGGAAATTTCATCGGCTTGGTCTTTGATCGTAAAACCAGACTGGAACAGCAGATCGTAGACTTCTAGACGAGACATAGCTTTTGCCTGCGCTTCTGTAATCATGCCAATCTTCACCGCCTTAGCCTTAACTCTTGCAGAATCGATACCTGCGCCATCATCGCCTACAGAAATGATCGTTTGGTTGCCTTGGTGGAAGGCACGGATAGTAATGATTCCTACAGTTGGTTTACCAGCAGCTTGCCTCTCTTCTGGCCTTTCAATGCCGTGAGCGATCGCATTATTCAACATGTGAGTCAGTGGATCGGTAAGATGATCCAAAATCATCTTGTCAATTAAGGTATCGCCACCTTCGATCACCAACTCTACTTGTTTGCCACACTTAATGGCGTTGTCGCGCACTCCTCGCCGCCAGCGATCAATAGTTTGAGCAAAAGGCACCATTCGCGCTCTAGTTAATCCCTCTTGTAACTGGGTGGTTACTTGGCGGAACTGTCTGGCGACTCGTTCGGTTTCTTCGGTAACAAAATCAATGTCACTAGCCGACTCACGCACGCGTACAATCCGCTCAATCATCTGCTGTGAGAGTGTATGGAAGGGGGTAAAACGATCCATTTCTAGCTCGCTAAAACCCCTGTCAGCATTGGAATCAGAGGCTTGTAAGCCGGAGTCTTTCTTTTTACGTCCAGCTAACAGAGACGCTTCCAGTAGCGATCGCTCATACAACTCCTGCATCCTTGCACCTACATCTGAGAGTTGTTGTACCTGAATCAGCAAGTTATCCAATGACTGTCGCAGTCGTTCATGATCCTGTTCTAAGGTATTGCGGTTTACCACCAACTCCCCAACTAAATTACTCATATCGTCCAGTTGCTTAACTGGAACCTTCATCGTTTCTTCAAATCTCGCAGCCCGACGAGTAGAGGGGCCAGTAGTTTTGTTAGTGTTCGATTTTACTACAGTAGAATGGGATATTGTTTGATTCGCTTCTGCCAGCAACTTCTCTAAGTCACCAAATTCGTCTTTTATGGGTGGTGATGGAATAGCATTTTTAGCTAAGACTGGTTGAGTGTTGAAAGGCTGGCGTTGGCGTGGCCCGTCGTAGACATTGCTGTTGTTATCTGTACTTAGCAATTCTTCCAGAGCAGCAAAATCTACTTCTGGTATCTTCTTAGCTTTGGGGATAGGTGCTACTTCCTCTCCTAATAATGCTGCCAAGTCTGCAAATTCATCTTCTTGAGCAACTATTTCAGTGGTTTTTGTAAACAATAAATTATTTTCAACAACTGTGTTTTCTCTTAGATCAAAGGTAGTTTCTAAATTATTATTTTCCTCATTTTCTAAAACTTCTGGGCTTGGCTGGGCTGAATCTGAAGTTTTTCTCAAACTGATAGTTTCTGATAGTTCATCCACAGTATTCTCTATGGTGTCCATCTGAATATAGGTCAATTCATTTGTTGCAACATCTTCAAACAGCAGTTGTGGATTTTCATCGAAAGAGCCAAACAAATCACCTAGCTGTTCTTCGGGTGATACTGAATTTGAACTTTCTCCAAAGCTGACGGTTTTTGATAGTTCATCTACAGTATTCTCTGTGGTGTCCACCTGAATATAGGTCAATTCATTTGTCGCGACGACTTCAAACAGCAATTGTGGATTTTCATCGAAAGAGCCAAACAAATTACTTGGTTCTTCTTCAGGTGATGCTGAATCGGAATTTTTCCCAAAACTGATGGTTTCTGATAGTTCATCCACAGTATTCTCTGTGGCGTCCATCTGAGTATAGGTCAATTCATTTGTCGCAACGACTTCAAACAGCAGTTGTAGATTTTCATCGAAAGATCCAAACAACTCATCTAGCTGTGCTGGAGAAAATTCTGAATTTGAAGTTTCCCTATAACTGACTGTTTCTGATAGTTCATCCACAGTATTCTCTGTGGTGTCCATCTGAATATAGGTCAGTTCATTTGTCGCGATGACTTCAAACAGCAATTGTGGATTTTCATCGAAAGAGCCAAACAAATTACTTGGTTGTTCTTTAGGTGATGTTGAATCGGAATTTTCCCCAAAACTGACGGTTTCTGATAGTTCATCCACAGTATTCTCTGTGGCGTCCATCTGAATATAGGTTAATTCATTTGTAGCAACATCTTCAAACAGAAGTTGTGAATTCTCATCAAAAGAGCCTAATGAATTAACTTCCAGATCAACAGCAGATATGTCTGGTGTCTGATTAGTAAATTCTGGAACAAAATCTAAAGATTCTGGTTGTTGTGGTCTGAGAATTTCTTCCCCTGGATGCGGCGTTAACAAAGGCATTTCAGGTGTGGAGATATCGTTGATTATAGGAGAAATAGTTAAGATACTTGATGTTAATTCATCAAATAAATTATCTCCAGAATCTGATGATAATATCAAATCTAGCTGTTCTTGATGCTGGAAATTGATATCAAAATCTTCTTCTATATCAAAACTGGCTATAGGAGAAGGTATAGACTGCTGATTATCAGCAAAAATATCATCAGCCGCCGCAGTAAACAAACTTTCATCTAACGCCCTTTCCAGATTCTGCTCAATTAAGGAATCGAATTCGTCCTTTTTTTCTGTAGTTCTCTGGTTCCAGAAGTTGCTCAGATCATTTTCTGATTGAGAAAACTCAGGTTCTGTTATTGGAGGTGTATCAAATAAATCACTGATTTCTGATTCACTTGTCGATAGTTGTGGCTGTTCTTCCATTTCAGCAAACAAGTTGTCCAAAGACATGTCTGTTGGCTGAGATAATTTTATGTAGTCATTAGGGGTAATTTCTTCTACCCAATTTGCATTTTTAGTTTCTAAGAATAAGTTATCAAAATTGTTTTGTTGATTGGTAGATAATTCCAAACTGTTGAACGGTTTAGTTTCTGGTTGAGTGACTTTGCTTGTTGGCAATAGTTCATCATCATCTAACCCCAGTGTCAAGAAATCTTCGAGTTCACTATTTTGGACAATTTTGTTATTAGTCTGGTTTGTATCACTAGGAATATCAATAAATTCTTGTAAAATTTCGGAAGAAGATGAGTCTAAATTTATCTCAAATTCATTAATATTGCTCAACTCTAGAGGCGTAGCAGATATTTGTTGATTTTGCAGTTCTGAATTATCTTTTTCTAGGAAATGGTCGCCAAATAACAGGGATAAATCTTCTGTTGTGGCTGTGGTTGTTGGGTGCAACGCGTTGCTTATATCTTCATTAAAGGAGAGTAAATCAGATAAATCGTTATGAGCCTCTTCAGCCTCAGTGCTGCTCAAATCAATTCCAAAGTCATCGATAGCAACGATATCTAAGGTTTCTTCTTGATGCCAACTTTCATCTAGTTCGGGAGTCTCACCGTCAAATAAATCAGCAAGAGTATTTAACTCAGCTATTCCTACCTCTGGCCCATTGGGGTCAAGATTGTTACTGATTGGATGTGCTTCGTCATGTGTGGTGAAAGTAAGACAAGTGTTTCTACTTTCGTTTAGTGGTGTTCCTTGTAACTGAAGGGAGGGGTGTTCGCTACTATCATTGTCTAAATTCAGTTCTTCAGTTGTCTGGGCTAACGCCTTGGTGTTACCAGATAGAATTGGCTCTGATTCTGTCAAAGCCGCAGGCTGCTCATCAAATAAATCAGGGGTAATTTCTAATAACTCAATTTCTGCAAAGTTCAAAAGTGCTTCTAGTTGCTGACTAATTGCAATTTCGGCTTCTCTACCTTGCAGGACTAATTCTTGAGCTTGTTTGATTTCAGTAATGACAATTTTAGCTAAAGTCAGATAAGTATTTTCAGGATTGCCGATCGCACTGGCTGCTGCTTGACACAAACCACACCACTTGGACAAATTCCAAGTTTCACCAAGTTTAACTAACTGGTGACAGCATTGCTGGAGGTTTTGCCGAGTTGAGGGTGTTGTAGTTTGCTTAAATAATTGCAACATTTCCCGCAGTGTTTGCAGCACTTGGGACTGAAACTCGCTCCAATTATTATTTTCTTTAGCAGTAACTGGCGATAGCGCAGCGTTAGCGAGTCCGCGAGCGTCTAGCACCTCTTGGGTTACTACCGAGTCTGGAGATTCCTGATGGGTGTCTTCTACCAGATCGGGAATATCTCGCCGCAGGAAAAGTTCTGTTTGTGTGGAGACATTTTCTATAGAGGTTGTAGGTTCTGTTGCGTCAGGACTGCTGGCTACTCCACTCTTTCCTTGTTCTACAAGTAGTTCCAGATGCTGATACAGCCATTGAAAGACTGGCTCAGTTTCTGACATCAAAGTATTAGCTGCATCTTCAGAAAGACCATAAGGCCCACTCAAATGCTCTAACAGCGATTTTAGAGTATCAGATACACCAAGAAATAAAGACTCTAACTTTTGGTCAATCTGAACCGGATTATCTTTAAGAACTTTGAAACAATCTTCCAGACGGTGGGAGGTATGCTGAATGCTAGTTAATCCAAGCATCGCCGCTCCACCTTTGATGGAGTGAGCCGCCCGGAAGACCTCACTGATCATTTCCGGGTCGTTCAGGGTACCCTCTAAATTCAGTAAGCCCTGCTCAATGGTATTTAGGTGATCCCTGGCTTCTTCAATAAAGTAACCCAAAATCCGCTGTTGTTGTTCCGGCAGCATAGCAAAAGTTATGAGTTATGAGTTATGTAGTTATGAGTTATGAGTTATGAGTTATGAGTTAGGAGTTGTGATTTTTATTTCTAACTCCTCACTCCTAACTCCTAACTTTTTTACCTGGTTTCCATAGTTTCCACTCGGAAACGTTCAACGGAGGCGATCAAGTCACGGGATACACCTACTAAGTGTTGTAGGGCACCTGAAACTCGCTGCGCTTCTTGGGAAGTTTCTTGGGCGGTCAGCTCTACTGATTGCATTACATGAGCGACGGCGCGGGAGGTTTCTGTTTGTTCCACAGTATCGCTGGTAATGGAGCGCACCAGAATATCGATGCGATTCGCCACTTGAATAATGTTCTCGAGCGATCGCTTGGCATCTTCTGCCAATTTTGTACCTTTAATTACTTGTTGTGTGCCTTCTTCCATTGCGGTCATTACAGAGCCTGTTTCGCTTTGGATTTGCATTACAATTTGTTCAATTTCCTTCAGGGATTTAGCAGATTTATCTGCTAACTGGCGCACTTCATCTGCAACGATCGCAAACCCACGTCCAGCTTCTCCGGCTCTTGCCGCCTCAATACTAGCATTGAGTGCTAACAAGTTTGTTCTGGAAGCAATTTGAGAAATCAACGCCACAATTTTAGAAATTTCTTGAGAAGATTCCGCCAATCGCTTCACTTTCCGGGTGGTTTCGGCAACAGTTTCTCGAATTTCTAAAATCCCCGCCACGGTATTTTCTACTGCTTCGCCACCTTTCAAGGCGATCGTACTAGCATCACGAGCAACGGTTTCGGCTTCCCGCGCCGCCTCTGCTACCCGCTGAATCGAGTCAGTCATCACCTGTACAGAATTCAGCGTCACCGCTAACTCTTCTGCTTGGCGTAAAGCATCACTAGATAAAGCTCTGGCAAAGGTTTCGGAGTTGGTTGCACCTTTTGTCACATCCTTCGCCGCCACTTTTACCTGTTGAACGATATCCCGCAGGTTTTGAATTGTCAGGTTAAAGGCGTCAGCTACGGCTCCCAGTACGTCGGCTGTCACTTCCGCTTGAACTGTTAAATCGCCTCTAGCAGCTCCTTCCACATCATCTAACAAACGAATCACTTGACGTTGCAGGTTTTCTTTGGCTTCCTCTTGTTCATCGGCTTTGCGTTGGGCTTCACTTGTGGTTGTGAAAATTACCCGCGCCATTTCATTAAAGCCAGTGGATAAATGCCCCAATTCATCTTCGGAAAACACTGTGGCTTGAGCATTCAGATTTCCTTGACGTACAGCCTCAAACTGAGCTTGGAGGTCATCAGTTGTGCGCCTAATTTGTTTAAGCGTCAGATTCCCCATGAAGCCTGCGGTAGCAAAACCTGCAATTCCAGCGGCTAGTGACATTGCCCAACCTGTGTTTCTTACTGATTCTCGCTGTTGGGCTGGCGAAAATGTGGTAGCGACAAAGCTAACTGTAGCTACAACCAGCGCAGAGACAATGCCTACACTTCCAGCAATTAGCCATTGTTTCCGTTCAATGGAAGCATTTTCTAATGGTGCTAACCATCCTTGCTCGATGCTGACGTTGGGTTCTAGTTTCGAGACATCTGTTTGGGTAAAGACTGGAACGGCTTCATGGGAACCAGTCATTGAGAACAGTTCCTCTTCGCGATCGCTAGGAGGTGCATTACTTAAAAAAGCCTCCGCGCTTTGAAGGCGTCCAGTGTCACTAGTTTCTACTGGAGCAGAATGCATTGCGGCATTACCGAAGTTAGAATCTCCTTCGATTAGGTCAAACCCTGGAATATTGCCTAAATCGTCAAATTCCTCAAAGTCATCTAAAAACTCGATATTGCTCTTAGAATTTTCTCCATTCAGTATATTGCTTGAGTCTTCATAAGAGTTTAAACTCTCTGAACCAAAAGCAGACTCAAATGCTTCCATATCAAAATTTTCATCGTCATCGAAGCTATTTTTACCAATGAATTCGCCTGATTTAAACTGCTTTTCCTTCCGAGGTAAATTACTATTAAAAGATGATTCATTATCAGGTATCGGCTGAATAGCAGATTTTTTCTCTACTTTTTTTGCTATTAACCAGTCATGGGATTCGGTTTCAGATAAGTTATTTTGACTGCCGTATTCCAACTTACTTGTTGTTGACGAATCATTTCTCAGTTCTTCTGCAACAATCAGTAAAGTCTCGTCTCCATAATTAGATTTTTTATATTCTAAATTCCCCATACTCTGCTCTGGAGATTTAATATTGCTCAACAAATCAGGGAAATTATTCTCGTTATTACCAGTTTCTGAGTTAGTTAATAAAGAGTTATTATTGTTAATATTTGAATTTTCGTAAGGAGAATTTATCCCATTATCTGAGAAGTGGCTATTAGCTAATGATTCTTCCGAAATATCTTCTGATATACCTTCCTGCCAAAAAGCAGGTAACTCTAATTCTGTATTCTCCTCCCAGTTTTTATTTGACTCTTGTTCCTGTGAGTCTTCATGTATAGCAAAAGGATCATCACCAAAAGCTATAGAAGAATCTAATAGTTTTTCTCTTCCAATACTATCTTCTGTGGGTATATCAAATGGACTTTTTGAAGATATCTCTTCAACGCCATTTAAACTTTCTTGATGCTCGTCAAAAAAGTTTAAATCAAGGTTATCGCTGTCAAACTCCTGATTAGCACCCAAATCTTCTAATTCTGGTTCGCTATATGCCAGTACATCAGATATCTCTGAGGAACTTATTTCCTCTTGACTTTCTGGTAGCTCGATTTGCCCACCGAATGACTGTAAATATTGATTGATATTGTCAATTCCATTCTTGGCAAAACCAATAACTTCTTGATCGTTAGTCAAGCCTAATACTTGTTGATATTCTTCTTTTGCTACATCGTACTGCTGTAAAACATAGTAGATGTGACCCCGCAATAAATGGGTATTGGGGTCATCTGGTAAATTTTGCACCACTTGGTCAACTAAAGTGGCCGCAACCTCATAATTTCTTTGAACATAGGCGGTCATCGCCTGTTGATATGTTGGCTCGTAATTATCAATACTTGCTGCCATTTCCTCCTCCAATTTCATCCTGCCCACCTAGCACTTCGTACAATTGCCATTTGATCGAGCAGTCGTAGACACTGGTTAGTTTTAGCACCTAATGACCACTCTCCACGTAAAAAGGGAGCCATCGTATCTGGAACACTAGTTGGTGGCATAAGATTCTGGACATCTAACCAGTCCATGCCACCAATTTCCTCTACTGCTAAACCGACTATTGTGTCTTGCTCTTCAATAGCAATCACCGAAATTTCAGCCCTATCCGTGTTTAACGCACCTGCTTCCCCCAGAAATTGACCCAAATCAGCCACCCAAATAACTCGACCTCGTAAATTTAGAGTACCCAAAAGTAAAGGAGAAGCATTAGGAATTGGGGTGATTCTATCAGGACTTAGTTCTATTACCTCTCGGATGCCAGTTGCTTGTAGCGCAAACTCCTGATGCGAGGGAATGTAAAACCTCAAATGTAACTCACCTTCAGGACTTTCTACTTGTAATTCTGGTCGAAAGTGGTCTTGACCGCTGCCACTTAAAAAGTCCGGTTTGCTGACCATGTTGTTTTTATCCTTATCCTCGCAGCAGTTGTTTGACTGTTCCTACCAACTCGGTTGGTTGAAACGGTTTGGCTATGTAAGCGTCTGCACCCTGCTTCATGCCCCAATAGCGATCAAATTCTTCACCTTTAGAAGAACACATAACCACTGGGACATTTTGGGTTTTTGGATCGGATTTTAACCGCCGACATACTTCGTAGCCGTTCATTCGGGGCATGACAATATCCAATACCACTAAATCTGGAGGTGCTATTTGAATTGCCTCTAATGCTTCTAATCCATCACTAGCATGGGTAACTGTTAGGCCAGTTGCTTTCAGGAGGTCTGTAATCATCTCCCTTTGCGCTATACTGTCTTCCACAATCAGAACTGTGCTCATAAGTGTCTATTTACCTCCTGATTTAGACGTTCCTAATTGGAACATTCCCTGATTCCTCCGCAAGTATCAACTGTATAAATTAATTTTATGTTTTCACTATTTTCCCGGAGATTGACGTTTCACTTAGTTAACTGACTCTGTGATAACATCTTTTTACTCATCTTTTAGTAGATCAACAAATCTTTGATCTCTTTATATGCCCCATAAACTCCAGAGATGAGGGAAAAATAATTAATGCCCCATCCCCAATGCCCAATTTTCATTGATTGTTGATATATTTCTCTACGAGCATCAGTAACTCAGTGTCTGTAAACGGTTTTGTTAAATAATCTGTTGCCCCCACCATCTTAGCTTTGACTCGATCCATAAACCCATCTTTCCCAGTAAGCATGATAATCGGCGTGAGCCGAAATGCTGTTGAATGTCGCAGCATGGCGCAAACCTCGTATCCTTCCAATTCCGACATAGCAATGTCGCATAAAATTAAATCCGGTTTGAGCTGAAAAACCAGACTCAGTGCCTCTAAAGGATTAATAAGAGCGATCGCTTCATAACCTTGTGGTTGTAAGATGGAATTTATAGTCTCACCGATGGCGATCGCATCGTCAATACATACTATCCGCCCCGTCGGTTTTCCCTTCAATTCCCAGTTATCCGTGTGTGTATCTGGTTGATTAGTCTCTGAATATACTAGTTGTAGCCAACTTTGTTGTACATAAGGATATATTGCCTTAGCGACTGTCAAAATGTCTCGGTTGAGATGGCGAGCTAGTTGTCGCAAGGATGTTTTACCATCAGCCCAATGTTGTAGCTTATTCACGATTGCTTCTGGTAAAGAAGATTGTAGCTGAACTTTGTCAGATAGCGCTGGCAATTGTTCTGGAGACTGAATGTGTGGATAGAGTTGCTTCCACTCTTGCAGCTGCTTGGTAATTTTTGTTACAAGTGGAGCAATCTCGAAAGTATTTAATTGCGGGGCAAGTGCTGCACCCTGATGGAAAATGAAGTTACCTTGGCGTAAACTCAGCAGATCAAAGAGAGTTTCATGCACCAAACCGTAGATGATACTACCAGCTATTTTTGGGTTGATAATATTCCGCTCCAACAGTGCCCAAAGATAGGCATACTCTGGGGCATCGGTTGGTGGTAGAGAGACAATTTGTTTGTCGGTGAGTCGCATCTTAACTTGATAATGACGTAAATAATCGCTAATTCTGGATAAACTACTCTCGCCTTCTTGGCAATAGATAATTTGACCATTAAGGAAAAAGACGAACCAAGACTGTTGTTTAGGGCGATAAATGTTTGCTCCATCTTTGCCCAGTTTGTTGTTCTGGTAAGAGCTATAAGCTTCCACCCATAGTTGCCCAGTTCGCTGTCCCAATTCAATCAATTGCAGAATACTGCAAATATCAATTTCATTTAAATTTCCCTGCATTTAGCTAAAAAGTACTCCTTAGTATTGCTGAATTCCAAATTGTGAATTATGACTTCTTTAAGTATTGATTATGGAGTATTGAAAAGATTTTTACTTTGTTCTGATTGTGATTAGGGAATACATTAAACTATAAACCTTCATTTTTCGTAATACACTTTGACAAAGCTAGTGTTAACACGGAAGTCATTATCACTGTCATCAGTACAAAATATAAAGGCGCGACCAGATCGCTTCTATAAGTATCAAGACGTAACATCTTGCGTCTATAGTTTTGTCTGTCTTGTTCTCCTAAACCCTGGTTTAATGAGACAAGTTAACAGAATTATTTAAGGTATATTTCAAAACATGAACTTTAAGTGCATCAATAAAGGACTAACGGTGTGCTGTATTTAGCAGAAATACAAAAACAGAAAGGTGGTTTACTCAGTGGCGGTGGCAAAACCGAACTGAAACTGCTAGCTTGTCAGCGAACTGACCAGAATTGGAGTACTGTGTCGGAAGAGGTGATTGCAGCTGAGGAGGCAAGCAAATTAAATGATGGTGCTTTAGTATTGGTTGAACTGAATCCAAATCGTCAAGTGCAACGGATTCAAGAAGCAGGGCGTCCACTCGTCAACATTTTGCAGAATTTTTCCCGCCAGTTGGAGAAATTTAAGCTCAAGGAAGATGAGATCGATCAGTGGAAACAATCACTAACGTTTCAGGCGCAAGAGTTGAACCGCCGTGAAATGGATATGGAGGTACGGTTAGAACAGCTGCAACAATTGGAAGATGAGGTACAACACCTAGAGGAGCAAAAACAGGAAGTTGACACCTCTCGCCAGGAAATTGAACGATTACAAGGAGAAATTGAGCGCAACCGCCAAGAGTTGGAAGGCGCTTGGGAGCATTTACGGGGTGAGCAGCGTCGTCTGGAAGAACGCCAAGCGGATTTTCAACAAGGGACGGTTTTAGATGAGGAACAAAGTCGAGTAATGAGTGAGTTACTTGATCGCTTGTCTAGTCGTGTTACTGCTACAGGAACAGTTAGAGAACATCTACATTTAGCCTTTGAATTGGTCGAAAAGCAGCAAGCTACTCTTACGCCACACTGGCAAAAACTGGAGGAACATAAAAGTGCAATCGCACAACAGCAAGAAGAAGTTGAGCGCCTATCACAAACTTTTAGCGATCGCCAAAATGCATTGCAACAAGCACAAAATTCTCTAGTTCAGCAAACAGCCCAATTACAAATAAATACAGCAGACCTTACCAGCAAGCAAGAGTATGCTCGGCTCGTCAAAGAGCAGTTACGAAACGCCGAAGAGTTATATCAACAGATGCATTCTTTAGCTGCAACATCTAGTGATGTAGTTCTTGGTAAGCAAGCTGATGTAGAGGCTTTGAATAAAATGCCTTTAGAAGAACTACAAAAGATAGTGCAAGACTTGCAGCATAAGTTAGAAATCGACGCTAGCTTTGTTCACGATCAAGAACAAGAACTGAAATATAAACAAGAAGCTATAGAAGAACTCCAAACTAAATTAAATCACGCATCTGACCATGACCACATCAATTTGGAACTGGAACTAACGGATGAAAAAGACCTCTATCAGATGCTAAACTCCAGTTTGGTGGGACAACGCCGCAATATGCTACAGCGTCAGAAGTTTCTCAAGCAACACCAAGCTGTACTGCTGCGACGCCAAGGACATACTGTTGCTGATGAAGAAGAAAGCAACAACAAAATTAATTTAGAACCGATTCTGTTACAAATTGAAACCCAGCGACAACAATATTCACAGGAAATTCAAAAGCTGGAACGTGAAATTGAGCAGATTCGTTCTGGTGTTGAGCTAAATCAGGGAATGATTGAGAATCAAATTCACAATCTAGATGAAAAGCGCCAAGAACTGAAAGCGATTGAGGAGAACTTGCTATCCTTACGAAGAACAACTGCTGAATTCTGTGGTCGAGTGAATCTTTATCAAGAAGCACTACAACCGATTCAGGATTCTCTAGATGGATTACGGCAAAAGCTGCAAATAATTGGAGAATCTCTGGATCAATTCCAAGAAACTGGTGATTATCAATTCCAAGCGATCGCTCAGTTGCGTCATACTCTCCAAAGTTTAATGCCTCAGCCAGAATTACTAGCTTCTTAACAAGTACTGGGCTTTAGCCTAGCTAAAGTCCAATTACGAATTATGAGCTTAGTTATTACTGTATAAATAAACTAGAGTCTACATTAAAAAACTCTCCCAGCTTACGCGCTTGTTCTATATTTATCTTCTCTTGTCCATTTAAAATATTATCAACCAAATCTTTTGTCCCGAAAACTGATACTAAATCATCTCTACTTTTCTCAGATTATTCTAAAATAAATAGCAAAATAGATAGAGAATTATTTTGCTGGCTTGGCTGATAATATTTTTATTCAAACTTTTTAATTAAAGTAATTAATAACTGATAAAGTTCGTCTTCTTCTGTGGTGCGTTCCCGGTGCATTAAATCTTCCACTATCCTTAAAGCTTGCTCATTTTCAGCTTCACTTTTTATCAGCTTGGGAAGATAAGCTGTTAATAATTCCTTGTATTTATCTGAATTAAAAGTAAGAGCTAATTCGTAAACTCAAGTAAAGTACTTGTCTAGTAAGGGTTTCAGGAATTTAAGTCAATAAAGCACTTATTCGCTGAAACTCAGACCTAGTAATGAGTTGAGTACCCTCAAGATTTTCTTTACGAATCAGCTCTAAGGGTCATTTTTCTAGTTCTCTTTATCATATTCCTCATGGGTGAAGATATTTCAAGCAGATCCAGTCGCCTTCTACTTGAGCGATCGCACCACCAGGAAATGGATCTGTTTGCGATCGGTTGGGCGCTATAATTAAAGCCGTTAATTTTTCGATGTGTTCAAAACTGGGCGCATCACTCAGTATTTGCTGCAATACCTGACGCATCACCCGACGTTGCAACGCCAATGGCGCTTTCTGCAATACCCGACGATTTAACTGTAAGGAAACAAGAGTAAGGAAATCTTCTCTATGCCCAATGCCCCATGACGGCAGTTGCTCCACTTGGGGAAACCCCATCGCCCTTGGCGTCTCCCCTTGGGAGAAGACCGCACTGCCTCCTCCCCTATGCCCAATGCCCATAGCCTTTTGGCGCAACTCCTGGGCAACTTTTTCCAAATATTCCACTTCGGCTTGTAAAAGTTCTGCTGTTTGGGCTAAGGCTGATTCTACTTGGGGGTTGAAATTATCTCGCAAATATGGTAGTAACTTTTGGCGAATGCGGTTGCGGGCATATTGCAAATCTTGATTGGTGGAATCTTCCCAAATTGGTAATTTAAATTCTTGACAAAATTGCTCTGTTTGTATTCGAGTAATTTCTAAAAGTGGACGCACTAATATAATGCCTGTAGTTAGAGGGCGTTGCCAAGTTAGGGCTTGTAAACCATCAGCACCAGTACCGCGAATTAAATTATAAAGAAGAGTTTCAGCGCGATCGCTGGCGGTGTGTCCTGTAACTATATATTGATAATTATTTACCTGAGCGATCGCACTTAAAGCTTGATAGCGCCAATCGCGTGCAGTCGCTTCACTATTTATCGGCTTATTCGCTGTTTCTAAATAAAAAGATATACCCCAAGTTTTTGCTAAGTTTTCGACGTGATAAGCATTAGCTTCGGAGTCAGAACGCCAGCGATGATCGCAGTGAGCGATACCTAAATGCCATCCCCATTTGGATTGTAAATCTAAAAGTAATTTTACTAAACATAAAGAATCTTGTCCGCCGGAGACAGCGACTAATAGCCGCTGGTTGCGCTCAAATAAGTGGCGCGATCGGATGGTACGATGTATTTTTGCATGTAGGGGAGTCCATACCATTTTATTTTTTTCAGTGCACACAGACACAAATAATTTCTATTATATCTGTGTAGATCAACTCAGGTATTAGTTTTTACCATCCTTGAGTTGCTTCCGAAGGTCGTCAAGGGGAGAGTTTTCCTGTTTGATGTCTAATCGATTATCTTCGATTTCAGTTTCATCAGGGCAAAATTCTAGGCATACTCTAATTTTACCTGTTTGCCATTGTTGACCAGATATTAAAACACAACATTCAAATCCATCTCCAAATACTCTTGATCCTGACGATGTAAAGTGTTCTGCCCAAATTTTTTTGACTTCCTTTAATAACTGAAACACTATTTGAGTGCGGGATAAATTTTCAAATGCATCTTGATAAAAATACACAACATCATCATCAGGATTTAGAGGTTCCCATTCATCATTCATAATCAATTTCCTGTAACTCAATTTATAGTTCCCAAGAGTTCGGAATTAATTGTTTAGATTTTACTTGTAGCCACAACTTGTTTAAGGGGATTGTTTAATTGTCTCTACTGAGTTGAAAGAAAGTAATAAAAAGTCTTAAGTATCTGAGGCAATGTTAAGTAATGATAATCAGCCTAAAAATAAGGCAATAGTAATTTACTTATATTTAAATTGTGCTAATTAAAACTATGTATCTATCTGCTACCCAAGGGAGAGGGACATTATACATCATAAATTTCTGTTGTAATTAGTGCAGGGTAGAGCTAGCGTAAAGTGGACAATTTGACAATCTTTAATACTAAAACTACTTGGCGTATAGTCATAATCTGTCCGCACGCAAGAAGAACGTAAGACACTTGATATATGGTTCAGAATCTCGAAAGAACACGCCAGAGTGCAAGGTTTCCAGAAACTGCACCGGCTGCCAATCCCGTATTTTTTAGAACCTATAGCCGCCGGACAAAGGCGGGACTAAGGGAAACATGGGATGAGGTATGCGATCGCACTCTACTCGGCTTAGTCGAGTTGGGAAAGCTAACTCCAGAAGAAGCTGTGATACTGGATAAGATGCAGCGCAACTTGAAAGCTATGCCCAGTGGGCGCTGGCTCTGGGTTGGTGGTACAGACTGGATAACCAAGCCAAAGAACTTTTCCGGGGCTTATAATTGCACCTCTACCAATCTCGAAGACTGGAATGCCTTCGGCTTAATGATGGATTTAGCAATGATGGGCTGTGGTACTGGAGCCGTCTTAGAACCACAATTTATTAACCAGTTGCCCCTTATTCGCAATCAACTGAATGTCACTGTCCAAGGCGAAATTGGCAGCACTCCTGTCCAACAGCGGCGTGAATATACTGAAACTCGTATAGAAGGCAATAACGTCATTATTCACGTTGGAGATAGCCGTGAAGGTTGGGTTGAATCATATCAAGCCCTATTAGAACTCTCTACTAATGAACAATTTTCAGCAGAAGTTGAAGTATTAGTTGATATCAGCGATGTCCGCAAATCAGGAGAAACTCTTAACGGCTTTGGAGGAGTTGCAAATCCTGTAAAATTGCCCGGACTTTATCAGTGTTGTGCATCTATTTTGAATAAAGCTGTAGGACGACAATTAAATTCAGTTGAATGCTGTCTATTAATCGATCAAGCTGCTGTCACAATTGTTGCCGGTAATATTCGGCGATCGGCTGGCATGAGGCAAGGTTCTAGCGAAGATAGTTTGTTCGCCGATGCCAAAGATAACTTATGGCAGCAAGATGAAAATGGCAACTGGCGAATCGATCCAGAGCGTGATGCATTACGTATGGCAAATCATACCAGAGTTTTTCACCGCAAGCCGACTTTAGAAGAATGTATCGGTGCTGTCCGCAAACAATATCATAGTGGCGAGGGAGCGATTCAGTGGGCTGGTGAAGCCGTAGCGCGATCAAACATTGATTTGCTGCCAACACAGGCTATGAAAGTTAATTTTTTGCAAGCCTATGAACAAGGAACAGCAAAACAATGGTTAAAAGAACGTTATTCAAATCTGGATGCTAATGAGTTAGAACATCGTTTAGCTCGTTATGGTTTAAATCCGTGTGGTAATTGATTTTGCCTCACGTTAAAAACCTCGCAAAAACGGGGAAAGCTGAGATGCTAATCCCGTGGTAATCAAAGGAAGTAAAAAGCCTTTGACACCGTACAGCGTAGAGAGTGAAACTAGATTACATCGAAAATTGGTATCTAGAATATAATCTCTCCAAGAGTGCGGGGGCAGATGTAACAAGTCAAAAGTCAAAAGTCAAAAGCCAATTTGAACTTTGACTTACCCAAAGGAAGTGTCACATCTGCAAAATGTACGCGGAGCTACTGCAAATAATCAAGCAGTAGAACTAGGGGATAAAAAGCCTCTAGGGTAACAAAGAAAGGAAATCATCGGTAGTAACTTCCACTGCAATTTGTCTGAGGTTCACCTCAATCAAATCGACCCACATAACTACAAAGAACAAGAGGAGGCTTTCACTGCTGGGGCGCTATCTGTAGCAGTACTTTTAAATCACAAATTCTTGGAACCACGCTATCAATATAGCCGTGAATTAGACCCGATTGTGGGAGTTTCTTTTACAGGTTTATTTGATTTCTTTGTCCATGCTTTTGGTGTTGATTGGCTGCGCTGGTGGGAAGCAGGAAGACCTGCAACTCCACAAGGATTAGCTTTCAAGCATGAGGAAGAGAAATACCTTAGTTCTTGGAGAGATATTGTACATCGGGTGGTTTGGGATTATTGCGATCGCCACAATCTCAAGCGTCCAAATCGTTGCACCACAGTCCAACCCAGTGGCACTAAAGCTTTATTAACTAATGCTAGTTCAGGGTGGCATCCTCCCAAAGCCCAAAGATTCATTCGTCGAATCACTTTTGGCAAAAATGACCCAGTAGCCTTAGCTTGTATTGACTATGGTTACAACGTCATTCCCTCTCAATCAGACAAAGATGAACAGGGCAATTTGCTTAACGATCCCTTTGATCAAAGGGTGAGTGAATGGCTAGTAGAAATCCCTGTTTCTGTGACTTGGGCTGATTTACCAGGGGCTGATGAAATTGATGTTTCTAAATTTTCAGTCTTAGCCCAATTTGATTTTGTCCTCCAGGTTCAACGTTGGTACGTGACTCACAACACATCAGCAACTTTGGAACTTCGCTCTGATGAAATCGAGACTTTGGGAGAACGCATTTACGAAACCATCCAGAATGATGAAGGATATATTTCAGCAGCTCTTTTAGCACGTTTTGACGATTTGCAATCATTCCCACGTTTGCCATTTGAACCAATAAATAAATCAACCTACGATCGCTTAACTCAAGAGGTGAAAGCGCGGCGCAAAACAGATGATTTCTGTGCAGTACTAAGCCACTACGATTTAGGCGAAATGACAGAGGCTGGTCCTAGTGGTTGTGATTCTGATAAGTGTATGTTTCCCGATCAGCAACCAAACTCATAAGGCGAAATGACGGGGGATTGGGGATGAGAGAGCAGAGGAGCAGAGGAACAGGGGAGCAGAGGACAAAGGGGACAAGGGGGACAAGGGGGAATTATTGAACAAATCTCTCCCTTGTCTCCCTCCTCTTCTTCGTCTAGCTTGTCTCTTCTCCATGCCCAATGCCCAATCCTTTAACACGTTACGATCAATTAAGAAGTAATAATTTTTTACGGCAGTGCCAGGAGTCTTTTTATGTTCATTGATGAATTGTCACCTATATTCAGAGAATTTACTCAGCATCCAGTGTCATTTGTAGGTGGGTTTTTCTCTGGTGTGCTTCGGCTTAATCTTGCAGATGATCCGGTTAAAAGCTGGCTAGATAAACAGACTCGCTCAAATAGTTACACCAGCAGTACTATAACGGATGCACATAACGGCAAAGCCACTGGCCCTCAGCAGATTTCGATTGACTAAAGACTTCAACCATAGATAGTTGAATTTACTACAAAACAGGGAGTCAGTGCTGCCGTTGGTAGCGCTGACTCCTACTTTCTACAATAATTATTTTATTTTTTGGAAGTCACTTACTGGTTGATTGGTACCCAGAGCATGAGTGCACCCAGCTAGTCTAACGTGGGGCCGGTCTTAAA
Source organism: Nostoc sp. (assembly GCF_036917515.1). Taxonomy (GTDB): domain Bacteria; phylum Cyanobacteriota; class Cyanobacteriia; order Cyanobacteriales; family Nostocaceae; genus Nostoc. The sequence goes on from NZ_JBALDE010000183.1 coordinate 33,332, forward strand.
TTTGATATGGTACAGTGTACACTCCGCCCTGAAGTTGCTGAGGGGAATCAAGTGTCAATAGTACTGTTATTTGCCCAAAATAGGCGTGAGCAACACGAGCAGATATGCTGCTGTTGAGCGAACCTATAATCAAATTATTGTTTCAGCCATCGCCTTATGCGACAATTGGTGCTTTATAGCGATCAAGTTATCGCAGCAAATCAGCAGGTGGATTGGTATCTGCTTCAACTATTAGGCACGATCACTGCACGCATTGGCTATATTTCCTCGTCAAGCGATCCAAAACGTCAGTATTTTACGGTAAAACAACAGTACTATCAACAGTATGATCTCGAACTCGCGTTCTATGTTGAACTCGATGTGGCAAACAATTGATCTTCTCGATCAATTGTTTGCCTGTGATGCGATTCATTTATCTGGCGGTAATACCTATTACTTCTTATACTGGCTCCAGCAACGCGGTTTAATGGAGCGGCTTCAGCACTATGCTCTCCATCAAGGCGTGTTAATTGGCATTTCGGCTGGGGCAATTATAATGACGTCGGAGATAGCCTCGGCGCGGCTGTGTGGTGATGCGCCGTATGTACCGCTTACTACCTACCAGGGATTAGGTCTAGTAGACTTTGCCTTTGTACCGCATGTGCAGGATACACCAGAGGACTATGCCCGTATGCAGGAATATGCCAACCACCAGCAACGAGTGCTATACGGCTGTCATGATGGGGATGGGATTGTAGTCGCTGGTGAAACGGTTAGGTTGGTTGGCAATGTTGTAAGTATGACACCAAAAAATGTATGAGTTATGCTCCACCGGGTGCGTGTTCGGCAAATATCTGATTGATAGGTCGCCTCTACCGAATGTGTTGGATGATGTTGAGACTTTGATTTTGGCTTGAGGGATTGAGAAGTTAGCCAGTAAACGTTACTCTAATCTAACGTGAGTTCGACGGGTATAAAAGCCAAAAAAGCTTGCTAGATATGAATTTGCTTAACAGGGTAAGCGAAGTGTGATCGCTACAATTGATTGAGAATCAGCAAAAAAGTCACAAAAAAATGCCGAGACTAATAATATCTAACAAAAATCAGGGTCTCGGCTATGTCTACCATGATATCTCGCCTCGACATCACGCAAATTTTCTGCGACATAGATGATTTCTGTAACCAATGGGAAAATCTCTGGCAGAAAGTACCACAATTGCCATCGACAACAGGAGAAAGGCGCAGCACTTCCCGAATGCATCTATCAGAAGTGATGACAATAGTCATCGCATTTCATGGCAGTGGATATAAGACTTTCAAGGAATTTTATACCATGCATGTGCTGACAAGTTGGCGTGAAGCATTTCCAAATCTGGTCAGCTACACTCGGTTTGTGGAACTGATGCCCTGGTGTTTAATGCTGTTATGTTGCTTTTTACATATACGTACAGGATAAATTACTGGGATTAGCTTTATCGATTCCACCCCAATTAATGTTTGTCACAACTGTCGGGCGCATTCTCACTCTTGTATTTAAAGGGCTAGTGAAATGGGGCAAAAATTCTGTTGGGTGGCACTTTGGATTTAAACTGCATTTGATTATTAATGATTGCGGAACCTTGAGCATTTTCACTAACCCCAGCGAATGTGGATGACCGAAAACCAGTCCCAGAAATGACTAAAGACTTAATTGGTAAATTATTTGGTGATAGAGGATAATCTGGTCAAAAACTATTTGAGGAGTTATATGAGCGAGGGTTGCAGTTAGTTACAAAATCTAAGAAGAAGATGAAAAATCGTTTGGTAAAACTGATTGATAAGATTCTGTTACGCAAACGTGCTGTAATTGAATCCGTCAATGACCATCTGAAAAATATATGTCAAATCGAGCACTCTCGTCATCGTAGCCCATTTAACTTTTTAGTTAATTTGATGGCTGGTTTAGCTGCTTATACCTACTTGCCTAAAAAACCCTCGATTGACATTTACCCAAAAGATTTACCTGCACTACCTCCTGCCATTTTTTAGTTCCGTCGAACTCACGTTAATTTGGAATGGGTGGTTTATTTCCGCCGTACTGTACTAGTTAGTTGTTCCCCTATTAAGGGATACTAAAGCCAGGTACATAGGCAAGAAAATATGGAATCCCTAACCTCTCGTATGCAGGCGGTACAGTCGCCAATTATTCCTGTGGTTGGGGAACTGATTAAGAACTCTCCTGGAACTATCTCTCTAGGGCAAGGTGTTGTTTCTTACAACCCACCACATGAAGCCATAGAATTTTTAGCCAAATTCTTAGCCGAAGCTACAAATAATTTATACAAATCAGTTGAGGGAATTCCCCCTTTACTGACAGCACTTGCAGGAAAATTGCAAGCCTTCAACGAGATTGAAATCAACGAGGAAAACTGCATTGTCGTGACAGCAGGGAGCAATATGGGATTTATGAATGCCATTCTTGCTATCACTAACCCAGGCGACGAAATTATTCTGAATACGCCCTACTATTTCAATCACGAAATGGCGATCGCAATGGCTGGTTGTCGTCCGGTATTAGTAGCGACAGATGAAAATTACCAACTGCGCCCAGATGCGATCGCTCAAGCAATTACTCCTAAAACACGGGCTGTGGTGACAATTTCCCCAAATAATCCGACTGGAGTTGTCTATTCTAAAGCCGCATTGCGCCAAGTAAATCAAATTTGTAGCGCTCGCAGTATTTATCATATTAGTGATGAAGCTTATGAATACTTTACTTATAACGGGATAAAACACATTTCACCTGCTGCATTTGGTAATAGTAGCGAGTACACTATTTCTCTCTATAGCCTTTCCAAAGCATACGGTTTTGCTAGTTGGCGCATTGGCTACATGGTGATTCCCAAACACTTACTTGTCCCTGTTAAAAAAGTCCAGGATACAATTTTGATTTGTCCGCCAGTCATTTCTCAATATGCAGCTTTAGGGGCATTGCAGGCAAAAGATGAGTATTTGAAGAGTAATATAGGAGCTATTGCTCAAGTACGCCAACTAGTATTAGACTCCCTTAACCGTCTACAGAGCTTATGTAGCATTATTCCTGCCAATGGCGCTTTCTATTTTTTCCTCAAAGTTCATACCCAAATAGATGCTTTTGAGTTAGTCAAAAGATTGATTCAGGAACATAAAGTAGCAGTTATTCCAGGTACAACCTTTGGCATGGATGACGGATGCTATCTACGTGTTGCCTATGGAGCGCTGCAAAAAGAGACGGTAAAAGAAGGTATAGAGAGATTAGTACAAGGTTTGGAAACTATAGTCAGGAGTTAAGAGCCATTCAATTCCTGCCTCCTTTAAAAAGGCGTTAAGCTATGTTAGCGTACCTCGTCTGTAATCCTAAATAGAAAATTCAACAGATGTCAATTATTAATAAGTTAATTGAAATTGAAACTGAGCCAAAAATTAATATTCATAATATTACTCCACAAATTCAAGATTTTATTGCCTCAACACCAATTAAAAATGGACAAGCTTTAGTATTTTCTCGACATACGACAACAGCATTAGCTATCAACGAAAATGAAGTCAGATTATTAGAAGATATAAAAGTGTTCTTGCAAAAATTAGCACCAGAGTCAGATAGCTATTTGCATAATGATTTGCATTTAAGAGATGTTCCAGAAGATGAGCCGATTAATGCTCATTCTCATTTGATGGCAATGATGCTGACCACGAGTGAGATAATTCCCATTGTGGATGGTAAATTAGCTTTGGGAACCTGGCAATCTGTGTTGTTTTTTGAGTTGGATGGCCCGCGAAAAAGAACAGTATTTGTCCAAATTTCTGGCGAATAATGCAACTTCACACCCGCAGTTATCCTAGAACAACCTAAATCTGATTTATTTTTCTTAGATATTTTTGATCTCGGCATTTTTTGTCACTTTTTTACCGATTCTCAATCAATTGTCGCGATCGCCTGCTGTTGCCCACCTAGTTGAGCAAATTCATATTTAGCAAGCTTTTTGCATTTTCGTAACCGTTGAACTCACGTTAATCTGGCGCAGCTTCATAAAGAAATGGTATGAGCCATTGTTGCTATTTTGTAGTATACCGTTGAAAAACTGAAGTTTAATGAGAATGAACGAAGAAAAATTAAGAAGTCGAAACGTTTAATTCTCAATAAATTGGTCACTTGTGAAAGTTGTAATTTAATGTAGTATAAAGTATAATAATTTATTACGCTCCCTCCTACGTATGAGCGGTAGTTCAGCAAGACTTTCCTTCCACTTGATTGGGTGAGTTATTTGAGCTATTCGGAGTTTGCGTTCCAGAAATATTCTTCAACCCCCATTTTGCAAGTGCTTTCAGCACAGGTTCAAGATCGCGGCCGCGCTCGGTTAGAGTGTATTGCATCCGTCGGCGATGGCAGCTGTAAGGCTGCTTCTCAATCAAACCGAGTTGTTCTAAGCGGTTCAATCGCTCCGATAGAACGCTGGTTGAGATTTTTTCGGGGGATTGTAAGAACTCTTCAAACTTCTGTTTGCTAAAGAACAGCATGTCGCGGAGCACGAGCAGTGTCCAGCGATCTCCAATCACGTCCAGAGTACAAGCAATCGGGCAAGATGAGCGTCTGATTTGCATAAGAATTTTAAGCTACTCAAATTTGACTTGCAATTTACCAGTTAGATAAAGTATACTCAATTTAACTTTTAGATTGCAAGTTAAAATCTAGTATTGGTGAAGCAAGTATGTAAGCACAAACAATTCTCGTCATAGGCGCTACTGGACGGCATAGTGGTACTGGTGCTCGCATTGTAGAAATCTTGCGGCTCCAGAGCTTCCCTGTAAAAGCTATGGTTCACCGCAAGGACAAGCGGAGTTCACTCTTGGAACAGATGGGAGCAGAAGTTGTTGAGGGAGACTTTCACAACTATCCTCACTTGCCAATGCTCTTTCCGGTGCGACCCGTTGGCTAGAAACTAGTCTCAAAAACTAGGGGGTTAGCCGCAAGTAAAAACAATCAGTTCAAATTAGGAGCTTGCCATGAAAGCATCCAAAGGATCAGCCATTGTCACCGGAGCGTCGTCGGGAATCGGCGCTGTCTATGCCGAGCGTCTAGCGGGGCGCGGCCACGACCTGGTATTGGTCGCGCGCCGCCGCGACCGTCTCGAAAGCCTCGCAGAGAACCTGCGCACCCAGTATGGTTGCAAGGCCGAGGTGGTCTCGGCCGACCTTGCGAACGAGGCCGATCTTGCGAAGGTCGGGGCGATCGTTGAAAACACCGCCGACCTTGAGCTGATTGCTAACTGCGCCGGACTCGGTGCGCTTGGTCTTGTTGCCAAGATCGATCCTGCGACCCTGGACAGCATGGTCAAGGTTAATGTGCTGGCGCTCACGCATCTGTCAGTGGCGGCGGCCCGGCGCTTTGCTGCGGCCAAGCACGGCACGATCATCAATATCGGGTCGATCATCGCGCTGATGCCCATCCCCGGCGCAGGCGGCTACAGTGGGTCGAAGGCCTATGTCCTCAATTTCACCCATTCGCTGCAGGCCGAACTGGCCGATAGCAACGTGATGGTGCAGGTCGTCCTGCCCGGCGCCGTTCGTTCGGAGTTCTTCGGCAACAAGCCCGCGCCATTTTCCGACCAGCTTTTCATGACTCCTGAAACCCTGGTTGATACCGCGCTCACCGCGCTCGATCAGGGGGAAACCGTATGCTTTCCGACACTTCACGACACCGCAGCGTGGCAGCAATTCGAGGGCGCGTGTAGCGGCCTTGCCAAGGCTGTGACACAGAGCGGCCTTCCCGCTGAACGTTACAAGCACGCATCAGCCTGACCGTACACCCCCCAAACCTCAAACCATCAGGAGAAAACCATGCCCCTCTGGCAAATCTACCACCCCGAAAAAGCGTTCTCTGACGAGGACAAACAGGCGATCGCACAGCACGTCACCGACATGTACGAGAGCTTCATGCTGCCGCGCTTCTACGTGAACGTCTTCTTCCACGCGTTGCCCAAGACGTCCTTCTACATCGGCGGCGAGCCGTGCGATGATTTCGTGCGGGTCACGATCGATCACATCGCCCGAGCGATCAAGGATGCCGAGACCCAGCAGAAGTTCCTCAAAGGCTGCACTCGCCTGTTGAACCCCTATGTTGCCGGTCGTGGACTGCGTTGGGAGTTGAACGTGGATGATACGCCGTTCGAACAATGGATAGTGAATGGCTTCAAACCGCCCTTGCCGAATACCCCAGCGGAAATTCGGTGGCGGTCTGAGAATCGACCATCAGCTTATGAGACCTAAGAACAGACGATAGGCCTGGTGAATCATGCATCATCGAAAGGAGAAACTGATGCAAGTAATCATCATAGGTGGTGGAATTGGAGGATTGACGCTGGCGTGTGCCTGTGTTGATATGGGCATTCCAGTAAAAGTCTATGAAAAGTGATCGTTGCCTGAAATGCTGTCAGGACCGGGCGGTATTTTTCTTCAGCAGAATGCTATGCGGGTCTATTAACTGCTCTAGGATGGGCAACTTTATGATCGCCTCTATCGGCAAGGGAGCAACATCCGAGAGGGTGGGTTCTTTAGCAGCAAAGAACTGCTTTACCTCAACTCGCCCAAATTCGTGCAAGCCGATAACCTGGGTGTCTGTTTGCTGCGACCCGAATTGTAACAAATTCTCTATGAGGCGCTGCCAGAAGGAACGGTAAAAACGGGATGTGCTTTCAAGACCTTTGAGGAAAGCAAAGACACGGTGCGAGTAGTCTTCCAGAACGGCACGCTTGCAGAAGGAGATATCTTCATCGGTGCCGATGGACTGTACTCTAACGTGCGGGCACGCTTGCAGGGAAAAGAGCGATTGGAATTGCCAATTTACAGCGACACTAACTGCTGGCAAGGCTATTTTGAGGGGGCTGGTCTACCCCTGAATAAGCGGTACAGTTGGGCAGAATATTGGGGAAAGGGCGATCGCTTTGGCTATTTTGATATTAGCTCTGGTCGGTTTTCGTTTTATAGCGGTTCTCAGTTGGGTGCAATATAGTAACAGCAGTGGGTGAACCATCCAATAATGTCTTTTTTAGTTACCGCATTCAGAGCATTTGTA
>NZ_JBALDE010000184.1:0-21721 GCF_036917515.1 Nostoc sp.
TTACAAATGCTCTGAATGCGGTAACTAAAAAAGACATTATTGGATGGTTCACCCACTGCTGTTACTATATTGCACCCAACTGAGAACCGCTATAGGTGCAAAAGTGGATCTCCGGCGATGCGATCGCACACTACACATTACCAGAAACAAGCAAAATGATACAGGTGCAGGGTTTTAGTTTTAGTGGTGGATTTATTTTAGATTTAAATCAGGTTTAGTAGCTAACATCTTGCACCAGACAATTAAGATAGTGCCAGAGATATTCTATATCCATAGACAAATTAAATATATGAACACAACTCCCTCTAAAAGCGAAACAGATGAAATGTTCAAGTGGTTAAATCGTAACCGCCAGATGTTATTAGATTTATATAAAAATCAATATATCGCTTACAATGCAAATGGAATAATTGCTCACAGCGAAAACTTGCGCGAAGTTTTAGCATTAGGTAATGCTTCAAAACAGCCTTTTTTAATTTACCTAGTTCCCCGTCGCACTGCTTCTATAGAAATTTTACCAATTCGCTTCTGCACCGTCGCTTTGTAACTTACATTGTTTTAAATATTGGGTGGAAAAATTTCTAAGACTTTCTCTTTTAATACTCTATGTTTATCTAAATTTCTAAATACTTGGTAAATTATTTTACCTGGATATTCGGTATAAACTGCTTCTAGAGTTTTTTCAATAACTTTATCTATAATTAACGGTAATTCATCTTTAAAGTATTCCTCAAAGTTAGCCCGAGATAAAAATAATTTTTTTTCACCTATATATTGATATACCATATGAAGAATGAATCGATTTCCAAAAATACAAGTTGCTCTGAAATCCTCGTTGATTGAACTCTTTTCTGAAAGTTTATTATCTACCAGCCGACTTATTTTAATCATTTTCCAAATTTTCTCTACTGAAATACTTGAATTAAAAATATCTGTATAAGGAGGTTTATTAACGTCATCCCATAACTTACCAATTTTATCTTTAGCTATATGTGCGTAACGTATGTCTTTTAAACCGCAGGCTAGTGCTATAGTAGCTTCATCTAAAGTACAGTTTTTATCGTCCGAGGCGTACTCGTGTTCATCTCTTTTATAATGATAATGAATTCCTTCATATGCAAATTCTTTTTGTAAATTAATATGTAAAGTATCTAATGAAATAAAATCGCGATTTTCAACTTTATTTTGAGTATTTGTAGATTTAGTAACCTTTAAAGCAAAGTCTGGAGGACAGTTTTCTAACGAAATTAACTTTATAAAAACTTTTGCCTTCTTAACTTCTTCTGAATTTGTTTGATAAGCAGTTCCCATAGTTCCTACTGTTTGAGCGCCATTAATAATAGATATTCCTTCACAATAAAAATCTCCGACAGATTTATCAGAATAACCACCCTTAACAGTCTTTTGAATTTTACTACATAAAACAGTAACTCCATTATTTAAATATAAAAATGTTTCTGGAGAATGTAAAAGAGTATCTTGGATACCATCATTTACATCTGTTAAACCCACAAAACTTCGGATATTTTTAGAAAATAAATTTTCCCTATTTTCAATCCACAATTTTGCTAATTGTTCAGCATCAATTTGTCCATACCATGTTTTATATGGTTCTTCATTCAAACCCCAATTTGTTAATCTTAGTTCATGGTTAATAAACTTATTAAGACTTTTTGATAAAGCACCGTGAGCTTCTACTAAAGAAAATATTTCTAAGAAAAATAGTTCACCTGCTTGATTCTCTTGAGCTATAAATTCTGATAATAAATCCCAATTATTCTGTCCTAGTTTTGAACCAGTATAAGCAAGACATATTTTTATTTTTACATCATAATTATTGAGATTTTTTTCTATTTCTATTTGCTTGTCTTTAACCTTCTGATTAAATTTAGCAAATTTAAACTCAATAATATTTTTTACTCCTCGTATAAACTTATCCACTTCACCTGTCTTAGGTTCTCCATTCCCTGACTCAATCCATTTTGATTGAACTAACCAAAGAGTATTTTTGTATTCTTCATAATAAATTGCATCAATTCCATTATCATTAAAACCATCAACAATTGCTTGTGCTGCTTCTTCTTCAGAAGCAGAAGCAAGACTTACTAAGCTGTAAGCAGCATAACTTCTTGATAAACAAGCTTTTTTTCTTTCCTCTTCATTTTTTTTAATGTAATCCAACATATCAATTAAGCTTATTAATTTTTCATTAAGTTTATTTTTAATATGTGTTAGTTGAAGTTGTGCCATTTTGTTATCCTTGAATTTATCTTAGAGCTAAGAATTTAAAATTTAGATAAAAATCGGGACTGAGAAATACATCTCAGCCCCGATAAAAAAGCGGGCTAACCGCTATTTATATGGTTAACCCGTGCAGCTTTGGGAACGCGCAGAGAAATTGTTATTGCAATACCAACTTCACATTGGCGTTTTGCAGACCGCGCTGTTTCACTTCAGCCAAAGTTTTGTTAACGGCATACTTTTGGTTGATTGAGTTGATCAACTCGGTTTGGTTGTGCTTCTTAGCAACGCCCCACAGGTCAGCGATTAGGTCAAAAGAACCATCGCCATTGCGAGACCAGCCGAGGTCATATTCGCCTTCCAACACAGCAACGATGTCAGAACGGACACGCTGACCGTTATAACCACGGACATCAGCTTCAGTCTTTACGCTGATACCGAGGTCGCGCAAGGAAGCCTTGAGGATTTCGGCATCGGTGATTTTGGTACGCAGGGTGCTAAAGTGAGACATTTGGGTTTCCTCCAATGAGAAGATTGAGAAAAACGACAACGGTTTGTTTTGGGCGAAGCCGCGCTTAACAGGATGCGGCTTTTCTTATAACTGCTAGCATTTTTAGCTAGCCTTTCCCCCTGGGATGGCAGAGGAAAGCTTTTAAAACTCCATTCGCTGATATTCAGCTACGGAGGATGCTGCGGGGCGCGCGCGCTGTCTGGCCCAATCTCTTAAGGCCGTTACTTGTTCTTGCATCGTTCGAGACAGCGGCAAGGTTGCCTTGAGTGCAGCAATAATATCTAGTTGGGTGAACTCCCGATCTTGGGCAAAAGCTTCATACATTGCCGCAACGATCGCTTGCTCTATTTCTGCCCCAGAAAAGCCATCAGACATCTTAGCTAGTTGCTCAAGATCAAATCGAGAGATGTCTTCACGGCGCTTGGTCAGATGAATATTGAATATCTGCTGCCGTTCTTCCGGTGTTGGCAGATCGACAAAGAAAATTTCATCAAAGCGTCCTTTCCTCAAGAACTCGCCAGGTAAGCGTTCTACTCTGTTGGCAGTTGCCATCACAAACACTGGTGATTTCTTATCTTGCATCCAAGTGAGGAAAGAGCCGAAGATTCTACTTGAAGTCCCTCCATCAGAATCAGAGGAACCTCCACTACCAGCAAAGGATTTATCTAATTCATCGATAAATAAAATCGCTGGGGAAATGGATTCTGCTGTTTTCAAAGCGTTCCGCAGATTTGCCTCGCTTCGTCCTACCATTGAGCCGTCATAGACTCGCCCCATATCCAACCGCAACAATGGTAAACCCCACAGCCGGGAAGTAGTTTTGGCAATTAATGACTTACCGCAACCGGGAACTCCTAAAATTAACATCCCCTTTGGTTGAGGCAAACCATATTCTCTCGCCCTTTCTGTAAAAGCATTAGAGCGTTGCTTGAGCCATCTTTTTAACTCTTCTAAGCCACCTACAGCATCAATAGTTTCATCTTCTTCAATGTATTCTAAGATGCCATTGCGCCGAATTAGTTGCTTTTTCTCAGATAAAACGATGTCTACTTCATCTTCTGTTAAACGCTCTTTGGTTACCTGTGCCTTACGGTAGACTTTCTCAGCTTCATCTTTAGTTAGACCTAAAGCAGCTCTGAGAAGTTTTTCTCTAGCTTCTGTGGTCAGTCGCCGACCACGATTTTGCTCTATGTGGTGAGTTAAGACTTTATTCAACTCAGCCATATCTGGCAATGTAAAGTCGAGAACAACAACTTCCTTTTCCAGTTCTATAGGTACTTGCTGCATCGGAGACATCAGAACGATGTTCTTTTGCATACCTTTGAAACTAGCGATCGCATCACGTAACGATCTGTTAGTTGCAGGCGCATCTATAAAGGGATGTAAATCTTTAAGAATAAATATACTTGGTTCTTTCTGCCGGATGATCCACTCAATCGCCGCCTCTGGAGACACAGTATTATGTTGGGTGACATTCCGGGGTTGACCATACTCAACAATCCCGTGTGTTACTGTCCAAACAAATACTCGGCGCTGGGGCTTTAACGACTGGGCGATTGTGGAAATTGCTTGCTCGGCCCGCTCTTCCTCGGAGGTAACAAGGTAGATTAAAGGGTATTGAGCTTGAATTAGGATCTTGAGCTCTTCGTTCATACTTCGACCTACTTGAGACCTTATAGAGACAGTAGAGACATTGCTTCTGGTAAAAACAACCGAATCATGAATATTTATCTAGCAAGGAACTAATTCTTCCTCACCCTTGGGATTGGTTTCATCTTCATCCATCTCATTAAGAGAAAGGTGCTCTTGACCAACTACTCCTGGTTGATTGCCTAAAGCAACCAGTTCCCCATCACGTAAGACAAGTGAGCTATCACAAGTTGGACATGAATAAACTCTATGAGTCCGCCCATAAGAAGAATCTTCTAACTCGTCAACCAATTCTTGATTGGATAGGTAAAAACCAAGGGCACGTTCGGCAAGTTCTGACATTGGCTCGGAATCAACTGCTGAACGAATCTTCAGCTTTCTGTGCAACTCTGGCGATAAATACAAAGTGACCTTTTGCTTAGTTTGCGTTTGCATATAACTCTTTAACGGTCTTACCCGGGTATGTATATCAAGTTATCGGTTCTTTTATTGGTTGTCAAGACGGTAAAACGTTTTAACGCTAATTTTGTTACATTTTTTTACAAATTGGAATAAAATGCTGTTTATTGAGTGATTGATTGTTCAATACAAAGCTGTCAGAATTAATTTTTGATGGGAATTAGCGATCTCTAAACCAACGATTGTCTACTTTTTAATTCTTTGGAGCGTCACCAAGTCGGTGATATGGTATTCATCCCTGTTTATCCAAATTTGCGCGTGGATGCGAGATACCACATCTGAATCTGGTAAGCCATAAATATCAATATCTGGGGGTTTTTGGTCGTTTGGCTTACCGATGCAAACTATAGAAAGATTTAACGAGAGAAATCTGGCGGAAATTGCAAATATGTGTTTGTTTGGAAGTGAAAAAGCTCTAAATTTAGCCGAACTGTCTAAGATACACTGTCTATAGTTTGTGTGATAAAGCACTTTCTCTGAGCTTCTTCTACCAAGATTTCAGAAGAGAATGGTAAATATCCTGAATATTATTGAATTTTTAATGAACGCTGTTTCGGTGCATTTCCCGATTCTTGGCAAAATGTGTGATGTAAATGGCTACTGCTAATAAAATCTGTAGTTTAGGGCGAAGAATTTATCGGTTTGCCGCCAGCGTTAGCAGAGTCATTGTCCTGTTAATAATGCTGTCGGGTTGTACTGCAAATGATTTTAACGCCAAAGTGATCGTCTGGAAAACTTATAGCAACTCCCGTTATGGCTTTGAATTTCCATACCCGAGTAACTGGACTTTATTAGCAGCATCAGAAAATGGTGATGGGATTGCGTTTATTTCACCACAGGATAACTCAGTGGAAATTCGCGGGTGGGCAAGTCATCAGCTACCAAACGACCGAGAGTCCGTGAAAAAGATAAAATCCAACTTTCAGACAGTTCAAGGAGTATCTGGGGTGCTGGTCGTAGAAGTTGATCGACAAGCAGGTTCGATGACACTGACGCTAACTCAGAGTCAAGTGAAATACCATTTACAGGGACGGAGCAAGAGCCAAGAATTTCAAAATTACTATCGTTTGTTTTATTACATTGCCCAGCAGTATCGAATTTCAAAGTTTTAATGGGGCATTAGGCATTGGGCATGGAGAAGAGACAAGGTAGACGAAGAAGAGGGGAAAGACAAGGAGAGAAGTCTGAGCGCCGGAAGCCGGCGCTCAGAACTTCGGAGAGAGACTTGTTCAATAATTCCCCCTTGTCCCCTTGTTCACTTGTTTCCCTCATCTCCCCGCTTCTCACTCCCCCCAAAATCCACATCTCCCCCAGAATAATGATTAAGAGGGTACAGAAACCTGATAGATTTAGCTATCAGCGAGTAAAAACTGGTGAAGATGAAAGTCCTGGTTATTGGTGGTGATGGATATTGCGGTTGGGCAACTGCTCTTTACCTTTCCAATCGAGGTTATGAAGTTGGAATTCTAGATAGTTTGGTGCGGCGGCACTGGGATAATGAACTTGGTGTCGAAACTCTCACTCCGATCGCACTAATTCAACAACGTCTCCAGCGCTGGCAAGATTTGACGGGTAAATCTATCGACTTGTTCATCGGCGATATCACGAATTACGAATTTCTCCATAAAACATTACAGCAATTTCAGCCAAATGCCCTAGTGCATTTTGGCGAACAGCGTTCGGCCCCATTTTCCATGATTGACCGAGAACATGCAGTTGTTACTCAGGTCAATAATGTAGTTGGGACGTTGAACTTGCTGTACGCCATGCGGGAAGATTTCCCCGACTGTCATTTGGTGAAGCTGGGAACGATGGGCGAATACGGTACACCCAACATTGATATCGAAGAAGGGTATATCACCATTGAACACAATGGACGCAAGGATACCCTACCTTATCCCAAACAACCCGGTTCAATGTACCATTTAAGCAAAGTCCATGATAGTCATAACATCCACTTTGCTTGCCGGATTTGGGGATTGCGGGCAACAGATTTAAATCAAGGTGTAGTTTATGGCGTCTTAACCGAAGAAACAGGGATGGACGAACTATTGATTAATCGGCTGGATTATGATGGTGTGTTTGGTACAGCGCTAAACCGCTTTTGTATTCAAGCAGCGATCAAACACCCGTTAACTGTCTATGGTAAAGGTGGACAAACTCGCGGATTTTTGGATATTCGGGATACAGTAAGATGTGTGGAATTAGCGATCGCTAATCCTGCCGAAGCTGGTGAATTCCGCGTATTTAACCAATTTACCGAACAATTTAGCGTCGGCGATTTGGCATTGATGGTGAAAAAAGCTGGTAATGCTATCGGATTGAACGTAGAAATCAATCATTTAGATAATCCCAGAGTTGAAAAAGAAGAACATTACTTCAACGCTAAAAATACAAAATTGCTTGATTTAGGTTTACAGCCTCACCTGCTCTCTGATTCTCTGCTCGATTCTTTGTTAAACTTTGCTATCAAGTATCAGAAACGAGTCGATTACAAACAAATTCTGCCTAAAGTCTCTTGGCACAGAAATTAGCGTAAACCCCAGTAAATCGTGGGTCTAAAATTGGTCGTTGTATTTTAGCACAATATGACGACTAACCAGTTATTATTTATCAGGTGTATCGTCCAGCTACTACTAAATTTGCCGTTTACTACAGTTATTTTGACTGTGGAGAGTTGATTACACCACAGGAGAGAGTTTACTCTGTGTTTGATACCGAAATCCAAGCAAAGCTGAGATTATCTGCCTGGACTGAATAGTTTTTTATGAGAATTGCCCTATTTACCGAAACCTTTTTACCCAAGGTTGACGGCATTGTAACGCGCTTGCGCCATACTGTTGACCATTTACAGCGTAGTGGTAATCAAGTACTGGTGATTGCCCCTGATGGAGGCATCACAGAACACAAAGGCGCTAAAGTTTACGGCGTTACTGGCTTTCCTCTGCCATTGTATCCAGAATTAAAAATGGCACTTCCCCGCCCAGCCATTGGTTACACTTTAGAAGAGTTCAAGCCAAATATTATTCATGTCGTGAATCCAGCAGTTTTAGGTTTATCTGGCATATTTTATAGCAAAATCCTCAAAATACCCTTAGTAGCGTCTTATCACACGCATTTACCCCAATATCTCCAGCATTACGGCTTGGGGATGCTGGAAGGTTTTCTTTGGGAACTGCTCAAAGGCGCTCATAATCAAGCAGCTTTAAATCTGTGTACCTCTACAGCAATGGTGGAGGAATTGACAGCACATGGTATTGAACGTGTAGATTTGTGGCAGCGCGGGGTGGATACGGAATTATTTCACCCCGATTTAGCTAGTGTAGAAATGCGATCGCACTTATCACAAAATCATCCAGAAAGTCCATTGCTACTTTACGTTGGGCGGCTTTCGGCTGAAAAAGAAATTGAGCGTATCAAACCAATCTTAGAAGCAATTCCCCAAGCGCGGTTGGCATTGGTTGGAGATGGGCCGCACCGTCAAGCATTGCAAAAACACTTTGCTAACACAAACACTTATTTTGTTGGCTATCTTATGGGGCAAGAGTTAGGTTCTGCCTTTGCGAGTGCTGATGCCTTCATCTTTCCTTCCCGTACAGAAACACTAGGCTTAGTACTACTAGAAGCGATGGCTGCTGGCTGTCCCGTGGTAGCAGCTCGTTCCGGGGGAATTCCTGATATTGTGACAGATGGGGTAAATGGATATCTTTTTGAGCCAACAGCAGATGTTCAAGGAGCGTTAGCTGCTACTGTTCGACTCTTAGAACAAAAACAACAACGAGACACCATCCGTCAAAATGCCCGCCAGGAAGCAGAAAGTTGGGGTTGGGCAGCTGCCACTAGGCAGCTACAAGATTACTATCAAAAGGTGATATTTTCTGAACAGTTGGCATCAGGGAGTAGGGAGTGAGGAGATGAGGGAGTGAGGGAGAAAAATTAATAACTAGTAACAAATGACTCATAGAACTCTTACATAAATATTTTGTAGGATGATTGAGGGTTATTTTGATTTCCATTTTGGGACATTAAAATAGTCAGAGGTTGTCATTTTGTTCTAGTAAGTATTATCTGGCGCTCGCTAACTAAAAAGATGGTAGTAAACATTCTTTCAGTTATTGATTAATCCTGAAATTATGGGATTAAATTAATTCTTTTATCTGATTTATAGTGCTAATTAGTGATTATAAATTCCCGCAATTAGATTTGATCTTAAATCAAAACGTCGGTGTCGATTTCGATATCTATAGGACTCATATTTGATTTCTGAACAAGATTTCAGATAAAACCCTGATAAAACGAGCTTTTCAGTCTCAGTATGTTTTCATAAATCAAATGGGAGTCCTATATAATCCTAAATATTAAAGATTTTTAGACGACGATTTCTGTGTTCAACAGTGATTCTTAATCGATTGAGTTCTCGATTATATTTTTTCTGTTCATTCGTCAATAAAGAGCTAAGTTTGAGAAGTACCATAAGTAGTACCTGCCGACCACATCAAGAAAGCATTTCATGAACGAGTAAGCTTTTCCTACCTATAAAAAATTTTTGGACAATTATTATATCTAACTCCACTGTCTTTGTTAAGCATAGCGATGGCAGTACTGCATCAAGGACAATCGCCTGCCCGATCCCAAGACCTTCACTGTTCAATAGCTTTAAAACCTGTAGCGCTTATCCCACAAAGCTTAGAGCTTTTCTTAGTGCCATTCGACTAATGCCCAATGCCCAAAATTAAAATCTAAAATCTAAAATTACCATGACACTTCCCAACCCTGGCAGCGTCTTGGCTACATTAACTGAACTGACTCAAGTTAATCGTACTCACGCTCTACTGCATCGCGTCAAAGACTTATCTGTTAATGAATTTGTTTGCTTACTCGACTTTATAACTGCTGAGTTCCAGCAATTTCTTAGAGCTATTGAACTGATCAATAATGAAGCTCTAGAAACTATGTTGGAGAAAGTGCTAGAAGCTATCACACTCAAAATTGGTCAAATTCTCCAAGCAGAACACACAGCCATTTTTTTAGTTGATTATGACAAAGGTCAACTGTGGTCAAAAGTTCCTCAAGATAATACTCAAAAATTCTTAGAAATTCGTATTCCCATTACAGTGGGTATCCCCGGTCATGTTGCTAGTACAGGTCAATATCTAAATATATCTGAAACTTATACTCATCCCCTATTTAGCCCAGAACTTGAAAAACAAATGGGTTACAAAATCCATAATATTTTATGTATGCCTGTTATCAGTAGCAAAAACCAGACTGTAGCGGTGGTTCAACTGGCAAATAAAACTGGGAATATTCCGTTTAATCATGATGATGAAGAACGTTTTCGAGACTTTGCTGCTTCGATTGGTATTATCCTGGAAAGCTGCCAATCTTTTTATGTAGCGGCTCGTAATCAAAGAGGCGCAACAGCTTTGTTGCGGGCAACTCAGACACTGGGGCAAAGTTTAGATTTAGAAGCAACTTTGCAGATAGTCATGGAACAAGCTCGAATTTTAATGCAAGCAGACCGCAGCACACTGTTTTTATATCGTAAAGAGCTGAACGAACTCTGGACGAAAGTTGCAGTAGCAGCAGATGGCACAAACTTGATAGAAATTCGCATTCCCGCTAACCGTGGCATTGCTGGATATGTAGCTTCTACTGGTGAAGCCTTAAATATTTCCGATGCTTATAAAGACCCCCGTTTTGACCCGACTACAGATAAAAAAACTGGTTATATAACTCGCAATATCCTGTGTTTACCAGTATTTAATTCTGCAAATGAATTGATTGGTGTTACACAATTAATCAATAAACAACAAAGCAGCTTTACTGCTTCTGATGAAGAGTTTATGCGGGCTTTTAATAATCAGGCAGGAATTGCCTTAGAAAATGCTCGGCTGTTTGAAAATGTACTGTTAGAAAAACAGTATCAAAAAGATATTTTACAAAGTCTGTCAGATGCTGTGATTTCTACAGATATGGCAGGACAGATTGTCACGATTAATGATGCAGCCCTAGAGTTACTAGGTTGTCCGATAGGAGACGCTAATAGTAAGAACAACAAGCTTTTGTGGGAACAAAATTTGATTGCTCGCCTAGTTTGGGAAGTTGTGCCAATTGAAAATCTCCAAATGCGACTAGAAGATAGTCTAAAAACTGGAGCAAGACATTATGTGCCAGAGCAAAGTTTGATACTGGGACTTTACCAAGTGCTAAGTGAAAATCAGGACGGGCTAAACGCTTCGCTACCGTTAACAGGACTTAGGAATCAGCACTCAATTTTAGCAGTGCGCGATCGCACTAACCCCGATACTTTTATTCCTTGGAATCAATCTCTGACCCCCCAATCTGAGTTTCTCACTTCTGATGAAGTACAAACGTTAGAGCGCAATATTAATCTTACTGTTAATCCCCTAACTAACCCAGAAGGCGGTGTACGCGGTGGTTTAGTGGTCTTAGAAGACATTACTCAGGAAAAACGGATGAAAACTACCATGTCCCGCTACCTGACGCCCCATGTAGCTGAACAAGTTATGGCACTGGGGGAAGATGCTTTAATGGTAGGCGAACGGAAGGAAGTAACTATCTTGTTTTCTGATATCCGAGGCTACACAACACTTACCGAAAATCTCGGTGCAGCTGAGGTAGTATTGCTGCTCAATCAGTACTTTGAAACGATGGTGGAGGCAGTTTTTAACCATGAAGGCACTCTCGATAAATTTATTGGTGATGCCTTAATGGCGGTATTTGGTGCGCCGCTACCATTAACAGAAAATCATGCTTGGAGGGCTGTGCAGTCAGCGTTAGATATGAGACGTCGCTTAGAGGAATTTAACCAACGGCGAATTATCCAGGCGCAGCCACAAATTCGTATTGGTATTGGCATTAGTTCTGGGGATGTAGTTTCGGGTAATATTGGTTCCCGCAAACGGATGGATTATACCGTTATTGGAGATGGTGTAAATTTGAGTTCGCGCTTAGAAGCGGTAACTAAAGATTACAGTTGTGATATTCTTTTAAGTGAATTTACTTATCAATTGTGCAGCGATCGCATTTGGGTGCGCCAGTTAGATAAAATCCGCGTCAAAGGGAAACACCAGGCAGTTAATATCTACGAGTTAATTGGCGCTCGCACTACTCCTTTAGATGCCAACACCCAAGAGTTTTTATTTCACTATCATACTGGACGCACTGCTTATTTATCACGCAACTTTTCACAAGCGATCGCTTGTTTCGAGTCTGCCAAATCTATCCAACCTCAAGACCAAGCTGTTGATATCCACCTAGAGCGTGCGCGTAATTATCAACAAACGCCGCCTCCAGAGTCTTGGGATGGTGTCTGGACAATGTTTACTAAGTAGTCATTTATCATTGGTCAATTCCCCATGCCCAATACCCCATTCAACCTTGAGTCTCTCCTTGGTTATCTTGAAAGGGATCTTCGCCAATTCCTAGCTCTTTTTTAGAGCGTTTCAATTGTTTCCACAGATCCTTTATTTGTTCGTAAGCTGCACCTGGAGGCACTTTTCCAGCTGTTTCTAAGTTGCAAATGTAACTTACACGTTGGGCAAATTCCTGGAGATTTGCATTAAAAACCAAGTTTTCTGGCTTAACCTGACCGTAGTAGCGACCGCGAGGGTAGAGAAAATCATCCTTGTTCACTATTTTTTTCTCCATTTATTTAATTGACCTTGTGTTTGGGTTTCTGAAGCTGAATTACTAGCTAACCTAATCTTTCTGTTGCCAGATTGAGGTAAATCAGATCGTCCAATTCCCTTTTCAATTAGTTGATACAGGAATTGGTTAATTCAAATTTTGAGACTAGAGGGTAAAGCTTGAAATATTTTGTGTTGTAAATATTACAAAAAAAGTTTCCGCTAAAGTAACTAGAGAGAACATTTGATTTTCCTCACGGTTATCAATTTATCTCATCTTAATTTATGAAGTTCAAATTGTAATTAGCTTCAATCGAAACCTTTAGGTACAAACTATTATCGCATATCAGTATGTCTTGGTAACTTATTCTTTCAAAACTAATTAAAATTCTGATAGTAAAACTACTTAGGTGAAGATACTAGATATGAAAGCCAATTGTCCTCTGTTAAAAGTTAGAGATTTTGTTCTAAATATTTGGCAACTGGCTATTAAGCAGCAATTAAGAAGAGAAAATGGGGCTGGGTATTGATTATTAATTATTTTACCCTGTCCTGCTTTCTCTTAAATAATCACCAATGGCTAATAGTTAATAACTAAAGATAAAATGGTGAAGCTTCAAAGGACAATTGTTGTCCATCGCCTAAAACATTACCTGCCACCATGTCTGTTAATTCCAAGTTATACGAAGGCAAAGCGAAAATTCTTTATACAACGGACGATCCAGAAGTCTTGTTGGCTGATTTTAAGGACGATGCTACGGCGTTTAACGCCCAAAAACGTGGCAACATCGAAGGTAAAGGAAAAATTAATTGTGACATTTCCAGCCAGCTTTTTAAACAGTTGGAAGCTTATGGTATAAAGACTCACTTTATCGACAGCCCTGCCCCGAATCAAATGCGAGTGAGGGCTGTAAAGATTTTACCTCTAGAAGTAGTGATCAGAAATATTGCTGCTGGCAGTCTGTGTCAACAAACAGGTTTACCAGTGGGTACAATTCTGAAACAGCCTTTAGTTGAATTTTATTACAAAAATGATCAATTAGGAGATCCTTTGTTGACACGCGATCGCTTGTACCTGCTAGAACTAGCGACTGCGGAACAAGTAGACGCAATTACACATCTAGCATTGCAAATCAATGAATTTCTCAATAACTTTTGGCAGCGGTGTGGCATTACCCTAGTAGACTTCAAACTAGAGTTTGGTTTGGACTCACAACAGCAGTTGCTCTTGGCAGATGAAATTAGCCCCGACACCTGCCGTTTGTGGGATACCGCAGAAAAGGATACAAATCGGCGGGTAATGGACAAAGATCGCTTTCGCCGAGACTTAGGAAATGTAGAGGATGCCTACCAGGAGGTTTTACAAAGAGTGCTAAAAGCAGTAGAAACTATAAGTTAACCAGGTAAAAACCAAAAGGTGAGAAGGAATTATATTTAACTTTTGCCTTTTGCCTTTTGCCTTGTAAAGTAAAAAAGCAAAAGAAAAAAATTATGTTTTGAGTTTTACCTTGGGCATAAGGGCATTATTGCCTTGTGATGGTGTGTGTGGTCGTGAAGAGGAATATAAGTAAAATGCGTTTATCTCCCGTATTGCTGGCAGCAGTAGCAATTGCAGCCCCTTTGGGTAGTTCATTAAGTGCGAATGCAGAAACCGCCAACAATCCCAAACAGACAACAGAAGTTTTGACACTAGAAAAAAATCAGCACTCACAAAAGAACACTGGTCAGGTTAACTCTAGTAAAAGTCTAGAATCTCAACCTAAATCTACAGCAACTATAGAGGCAGAGCGTCCCCAATCCCGCGTGGTCGCAATTTACCCCGCCAACCCAGCAGCAAGCGCGACTCCAAAGGTAATTGTGCCAACCTCCACAACATCAATAACTGCACAAATCCCTGAAATTAATCCCAGTCCTACTCAACAGCCGTCTCCGTCTCCAGACATTCCACCGCCAGAAATTCAACAACCAACGCCTTCCCCAACTCCTGAAACTACTCCAGTTCCAGAAAATGTAAATCCACCGACAACAGAACCTTTATTACCCACAACTCCAGAACCATCAGCTACTCCAGATATTCCTCCCCCGGCTAGTCAACAAAGAACACCTACGTTATTCCCAGGCGCTACTCCTAGTCCGCAGAATGTAAATCCACCGACAACTCCGGGCAATACTCCATTCCCAGGCGCTACTCCCAGTCCGCAAAATGTAAATCCACCGACAACTCCAGGTGCTACTCCATTCCCAGGTGCTACTCCCAGTCCGCAAAATGTAAATCCACCGACAACTCCAGGTGCTACTCCCAGTCCGCAGAATGTTAACCCATCGGCAACTCCGGACAATAATCAACCCAATACAGCCCCAGAAGCCAACGATCCCCGCGTATTGGTATCAGAAGTAGTAGTTAGATCCCAGTCTGGCCAACTATTACCAGAACTGGAAAGCCAAGTTTACAGAGTAATTCGTACCCAACCAGGACAAACGACAACCCGCAGCCAATTGCAAGAAGATATTAACGCCATCTTTGGTACTGGCTTTTTCTCCAACGTCCAAGCAGCGCCAGAAGATACCCCCTTGGGAGTGCGGGTGAGCTTTGTTGTGCAACCTAACCCCATCCTCAGCAAAGTAGAAGTGCAAGCCAATCCTGGAACTGGTGTCGCTTCTGTGCTACCAGCTAATACTGTGGATGAAATATTCCGAGAGCAGTATGGCAAAATCCTCAACTTGCGTGACTTGCAAGAAGGCATCAAGCAGTTAAACAAGCGGTATCAAGACCAAGGTTACGTACTAGCGAACGTAATTGGAGCGCCCCAAGTCTCTGAAAACGGAGTTGTTACCTTGCAAGTAGCAGAAGGTGTAGTAGAAAACATTAGAGTTCGGTTCCGCAATAAAGATGGTCAGGAGACAGACGAAAAAGGACAACCGATTCGCGGACGGACACAGGATTATATCATTACACGAGAATTGGAGTTGAAGCCAGGACAAGTATTCAATCGCAACACAGTGCAAAAAGACCTACAGCGCGTGTATGGACTGGGACTGTTTGAAGATGTGAATGTGTCCCTTGACCCTGGTACTGACCCCAGCAAAGTGGATGTAGTCGTGAATGTAGCTGAACGCAGCAGCGGTTCTATTGCGGCTGGGGCAGGGATTAGTTCTGCTAGCGGACTTTTTGGAACAGTAAGTTATCAACAGCAAAACCTGAACGGTAGGAACCAAAAACTGGGGACAGAAATACAGGTGGGAGAACGGGAACTGCTGTTTGACGTGCGGTATACCGACCCTTGGATCGCAGGAGATCCTTATCGGACTTCCTACACAACCAATATTTTCCGCCGCAGTTCTATTTCGTTGATTTTTGATGGTCAAGATGAAGACATTAGGACGTTTAATCCAGATAATCCTACTGATACAAGTTCTCAGGATCGCCCCCGCATTCTCCGTATAGGTGGTGGTGTCACCTTTACCCGTCCCTTGTCTGCCAATCCTTATAAAACTTCTGTCTGGACTGCCTCAGCGGGTTTACAGTATCAACGAGTTTCCGCCCGTGATGCTGATGGCAATCTTAGAAAAACAGGAGCTGTATTTGATGATGATACTGGAAACCGCATCAGTGATGAAATTCCATTGACTCTCTCTAGCGGCGGTCAAGACGATTTACTACTGTTTCAAGTAGGGGCACAGCGCGATCTCCGTAATAACCCCCTGCAACCTACTAGCGGTTCTTATCTCCGCTTTGGAATCGATCAGTCAGTCCCTGTAGGCTTAGGCAATATCTTCCTAACTAGATTGCGGGGTAGCTACAGCCAATATTTACCCATTAAGCTGATTAGCCTCAGCAAAGGGGCACAAACCTTAGCATTTAACCTGCAAGCAGGAACTATCCTTGGTGACTTGCCTCCCTACGAAGCTTTTACCCTGGGGGGTAGCAACTCCGTCCGGGGTTATGAAGAAGGAGCATTAGGTAGTGGACGCTCTTATGTGCAAGCATCAGTTGAGTATCGGTTTCCAGTTTTTTCAGTAGTCAGTGGCGCACTATTTTTTGATCTCGGTAGTGACCTGGGAACTAGTACTAGGGCTGCTGAAGTGTTGAACAAAAATGGCAGTGGCTATGGTTATGGTCTTGGCGTTCGCGTCCAGTCTCCACTGGGGCCAATTCGGATTGATTACGGTATCAACGATGATGGTGATAGCCGGATTAATTTCGGTATTGGCGAAAGATTTTAATTAGTCATTAGTCATTGGTCATTGGTCATTAGTGAATAACAAAGGACTAATGACAATTCTCTTTCCTAATGAGCTTGCTAATTGTTACATTTACCTCAATACTGTTCCGATAAAGGGATTAATGAGATTTTTCGGGAAATATCAGGGATTTTACCAAAACAGACAATGAACAATACTAAAGGAAATATATTAACTTTTCGGCTATGCGACAGCACACTCTAGCAGCCCAAATCACCCAAATAGGGGTGGGATTGCATAGCGGTGTGAATACCCAAGTGCGGATACTACCAGCTGAGGTGGGAAGTGGACGCTACTTTGTGCGGGTGGATTTACCGGATTTGCCGATAATTCCAGCCCAAGTTGCAGCAGTTAGTCACACTGTTCTCTCAACTCAGTTGGGTAAGGGTGAAGTATATGTTCGCACGGTAGAGCATTTGTTGGCAGCACTTTCGAGTATGGGCGTGGATAATGCCCGAATAGAAATTGATGGTTCAGAAGTCCCACTTTTAGATGGTTCAGCAAGTGTGTGGACAGCCAATATTGCCCAAGTTGGCTTAGTCTCACAACCCGTTAATAATCAAGTTCAGGCTGTTACAGAACCAATATGGGTCTATCAAGGGGATGCCTTTGTATGTGCCCTCCCAGCACCAGAAACCCGCTTTAGTTACGGTATTGATTTTGACCTGCCCGCTATCGGTAATCAATGGTATAGCTGGTCACTAACTCCTGAACTAGGAAAAGCTTCTGCTAGCTTTGCTACGGAAATTGCTCCCGCTCGTACTTTTGGGTTACTGCATCAAATTGAACACTTACAAAAAACAGGGTTAATTAAAGGTGGTAATTTGGATAATGCACTCGTTTGTGGACCAGAAGGCTGGCTAAATCCACCGTTGAGATTTGCAAATGAGCCAGTCCGTCATAAAATCTTGGATTTAGTAGGAGATTTGAGTTTACTAGGAACTTTTCCTCGTGCTCATTTTTTAGCGTATAAAGCCAGCCACAATTTACACATTCAACTGGCTCAAAGAATTTTAGATTTGGGATTTTAGATTTTGAATTAGAACTAAAACCTGAAATCTAAGCTTATTAAGCTTTGGATATACGTCTACCTACTCAACTTTCAGATAAAAAATCAACTACACGGCCAATGTCAATCCTCACTGAAGTAAATAGCATCGATACGACTACACCTACATCTACCGAACCAGAGGCTATAAATGAGATTACAATCAGTTCTGAGATTAAAACAACTTTTACATCTGAAGAAATTCAGAAATTGCTACCCCACCGCTACCCATTTTTACTTGTAGACAAAATAATTGACTATGTTCCAAGTAAAAAAGCTGTTGGAGTTAAAAATGTCACTATCAACGAACCCCATTTTCAAGGACATTTCCCTGAACGTCCACTGATGCCAGGGGTGCTAATTGTTGAAGCAATGGCACAAGTTGGGGGCATTGTTCTAACTCAAATGTCTTCGGTCGAAGGCGGACTGTTCGTCTTTGCTGGTATCGATAAAGTTCGCTTTCGTCGCCAGGTCGTGCCGGGGGATCAACTAGTCATGACAGTGGAACTGTTATGGGTAAAACAACGTCGTTTCGGTAAGATGCAAGGTCGTGCCGAAGTTGATGGTCAACTTGCTTGTGAAGGAGAATTAATGTTTTCTTTAGTTAGCTAAAAGTTTGCTTTTGTGGTATGGGTATAGCCGTGAAATGCCCTTGCTGAATCCTGAAACCAGATAACAGTAAAAAGATATCCACAATAGCATCTGATAATTTCTTGATTTTCGCCGCCCTCTCTACGAGACGCACTCACAAACACATTTAACTTGCTTTGCCCGACACTTTCGTTCACTGAAATATTTCACGCTCAACAACGCCAGTTGCCTCAATGGGGCGGTAGTCGGTACAACTCTCTTAACCAGAGTAACGCGCTGCCTCAAAAACCCCGCCTGGCGCTGGATTATTAAGACAGTTCTGGAGATTCACCCTTGAAAACGCTAATTCATCCAACTGCTGTAATTCATCCGAAATCGGAACTCCACCATACAGTGCAAGTCGGTGCCTATGCTGTGATTGGAGCGCATGTCAAAGTGGGCCCTGAAACAATAATCGGCGCTCATGCAGTGCTAGAGGGACCTTGTGAAATTGGGGCGCAAAATCAGATTTTTACAGGTGCAGCCATCGGCATGGAACCCCAGGATCTGAAGTTTGTGGGAGAACCAACTTGGGTCAAAATTGGTGATAACAACTTGATTCGTGAGTACGTTACCATTAACCGCGCTACTGGTGCTGGTGAAGCGACGGTAATTGGCGATGGGAACCTACTGATGGCTTATGTCCATGTGGCTCATAACTGCGTGATTGAAGACCAAGTAGTGATTGCTAACTCTGTGGCGTTAGCTGGTCATGTCCATATAGAATCACGCGCTAGGCTTAGTGGGGTTTTAGGTGTTCATCAATTTGTGCATATTGGTAGACAAGCAATGGTCGGAGGTATGGCACGTATTGACCGGGATGTGGCCCCATATATGTTGGTGGAGGGAAATCCAGCGCGGGTGCGAACCCTCAATCTTGTGGGACTCAAACGGTCTGGTATGGATTCAGCAGATTTGCTTATGCTGAAAAAAGCCTTCCGCATTCTCTATCGTTCTAATTTGTCTTTTAAGGATGCTTTGGAACAGTTGGAATTGTTAGGAGATAGCGAAGAATTGCAGCATCTGCGACGCTTCCTGCTACTTTCTCAGATGCCTGGAAGACGTGGCTTGATTCCTAGTAAAGGGAAAAAAGGCGCAAGTGATGAATCGTGAGATGTAAGATATATCATGTCTGTTGAATTACCCATAATCAAAGCACCCCACCTCAACCCCTCCCCGCAAGCGAGGAGGGGAGCAAAAGCGTAGCTTGGTGGGGTGGGATTATGAGGAATTGTGGTTAATTTTCCAGACATCATAATTTATGAGTTATGAGTTGATGAATTGAATTTTTAACTCCTAACTCCTAACTCTTAATTTTTACTAATTACCAATTATCAAATGCGGATATTTATCAGCACTGGTGAAGTCTCTGGCGATTTACAAGGGTCGCTGCTAATTTCAGCGCTGAAGCGTCAAGCTGTGGCGATTGGGTTGAAATTAGAGATTGTGGCACTGGGTGGCGAGAAAATGGTAGAGGCTGGGGCAACTCTGTTGGGAAATACTAGTAGTATTGGCTCAGTGGGTATTCAAGAAGGGCTGCCTTATGTTTTACCGACTCTCCAGGTGCAACGACGGGCGATCGCTTCCCTAAAACAAAATCCACCGGATTTAGTAGTGCTGATCGATTATATGACTCCCAATCTGGAAATTGGGACTTATATGAAACAGCATCTACCAAATGTGCCTGTGGTGTATTACATTGCTCCCCAAGAGTGGGCTTGGTCAATAAGTTTGCGTAGAACTAAGCGGATTGTTGGTTTTACAGATAAGCTGTTGGCAATCTTTCCACAAGAAGCCCGTTACTTTCGCGAGAAAGGTGCAAAAGTTAGTTGGGTGGGACATCCTTTAGTTGACCGAATGCAAGATGCTCCTAGTAGGGAAGCAGCTCGTGCCAGACTGGGGATTGCACCAGAAGAAATTGCGATCGCACTCCTCCCCGCCTCTCGCCACCAAGAACTAAAATATCTTTTACCAATTATTTTTCAAGCTGCCCAAACTATTCAAGCTAAATTACCTGAGGTTCGTTTCTGGATTCCCTTGTCGCTGGAAGTCTATAGACAGCCAATTGAGGAGGCTATTAAGCGTTATGGTTTGCAGGCTACAGTTCTATCAGATCAACACAAGGAAGTTTTTGCCGCTGCTGATTTAGCCATTAGCAAATCTGGTACTGTCAATCTAGAACTTGCTCTGTTAAATGTGCCACAGGTTGTAGTTTATCGCCTCAGTCGTCTAACTGCGTGGATAGCTCGGAAAATCCTCAAAGGTTCAATAACCTTCGCATCGCCACCTAATTTAGTAGTGATGAAGCCGATTGTGCCAGAATTTTTACAAGAGCAAGCGACAGCAGAAAATATTACCCAAGCAGCAATGGAACTGCTACTCAATCCCAGTCGCAGAGAGCAAACTTTGCTAGATTATGAAGAAATGCGGCAAAGTTTGGGAGAAGTTGGGGTTTGCGATCGCGCTGCTCAAGAAATTTTGCAAATGTTATCAGGGACTAGAGACTAGGAACTGGGGATTGGGGACTGGGGAGTAGGAAAATTTTGTATATTTAATACGCGATACTCAATACCCAATTCCCAATCTCTAATCCCCAATACCCAATCCCCAATCCCTATCCCTTTAGAGTCGTCATGGCTTATGAGATGAAAAAACAAAGAGCGATCGCAGTTGACTTATTTGCTGGCGCGGGCGGTATGACTCTTGGCTTTGAGCAAGCTGGCTTTGATGTGCTGGCGTCTGTGAAAATCGACCCGATCCACTGTGCAACACATGAGTTTAACTTCCCTTATTGCTCAGTGTTATGTAAAAGTGTTGTGGATACAACTGGGGAAGAAATTAGGAATCGGTCTAAGATTGGCGATCGTGAAATTGATGTGATAATTTGTGGCTCACCTTATAACAACAACTAGGCTAATCTTCATAGTAAAGTTACTATATTAAATCTTCCATGAAGTAGAAAGTGATAAGTCTAGAAAGAGCAATTGATCCTCAAACAGAGGAAAGATTCTGCTGTGTACTTAATACAGAAACTTGTTTGCCAATAAAACCAATCCAGCGATACTTAAACTAAAGTTGATGTTTTATTTCGTCGCTCTATAGGAAGATTTGAAGTAGCGCCAGTTTATCAACCCAAAGTTTTATGTTTTGGACTAATTCCGTTTTGGTTAAGAGATTTTGTTGAAGAAGCAGACTTGAAGGGGCGACAATAATCGTAAAAGTGTTACAGGTAAAGGGATTGAAGTAAAAAACCCTCTCAAAAAAATGAAGCTTATTGACAATAACTGT
>NZ_JBALDE010000185.1:0-3068 GCF_036917515.1 Nostoc sp.
CTAGAAAATATTACACCAGAGGTGATTGTTTCTCTCACCTCTTACGACTTTATTCTTGAAGCTTTATTTAGCGCAGCTTCATAAAGAATTGGTATAACAAAGAAACTTGATAGATAAAAATTTTAACTAATACTTTCAAAATTCGTTTAAATCACTTAGAAATTATATTTATTCAGAAATTGTAAAATATGTTGAGATGTAAATTGGGGCTGTTCAAGTTGAGGAGCATGACCACAGTTTTGAAGTTTTATTAATTGAGAATTGGCAATGGAACACTTAAATTTTTCTGCATCTTCAAGTGGGAGCATGTCATCAGCTTCTCCCCATAAAATCAGTGTTGGTTTGTCAATCAAGGCAATTCTATCTGCCAAGTTGCTATAACCTCCAGTTTTAACATAATCAATCATAGCATCAAGCCAAAGTGGCATTTGTTGATGTAGCATGGTGCACTGAATTGCCAAAAGTATTTTGGGATCAAAATTAGGTAAAACACTACATAAGTTTAATGCCAATATGTGGCGCTGACGCAGGTATTGAACAGCCAAAAAGTCAAAAGGAGGAAATAAATATTTGCTAAAAGCAGGAGAGCTAGTGTGACCTAAACTATTAATCAATACTAGCGATTTTACAATTTGAGGATAAGTGAGAGTAAAGTCAATCGCAGTAGCACCTCCCATTGATGTACCCACTAGTATGATAGGTTGATTGATTAAAGTTTTCCAAAAATTGTAAAGGTGAATTTTGATGGTATTTGGATTGTATTGGATTTCTTCTTGTCTTTGTGTAAAGCCAAAACCTAATAAATCTACTGCCCATGTTTCATTTTGAGCAGCAAGTAATGGCAACAGCAAACGAAACTCTAGGATAGAACTGTCGAAGCCGTGCAGTAATAAAATCGGTGTGACTCCCCTACCTTTGTGAATATACGTTGTCAAGATTGGATGTTGACTAAGGGAAGTTGTCAAGGCAATTCTTTCAATACTTTTAATAAAAGCGATCGCCTCTATGTCTTTGAGTTGGTTAACTTGTGATAGCAGAAAATTGGGGAACATTATATTTATTCATAAAATACCTTATTTGCAGACTTAACCCATTCCATTCGGGATCAGATATTTCCACTTCCTCATTTAGGGGCGTGAGTTTTATAGAATGATATTGTGTTTTATCTTCCAAATAAGTAATTTTTTCTTTTAATCAAAATCTGCATATTGCGGAGGGCTAGCTCCAACTCGCTGAGTAATTTTGGGATACTTACCTGATTGAGCCAAGTCTTGTATGTTTATGACATCAATCTGGTGCCACCAATCATCACCAAAATCGAACCAGTAACCGAAAGCATCATCAATAGATAAGCCTAACGACGCAATTGAAGTACTAGATACATCCCCTGTAAGCGCTAGTGTCAGATCGGAACTGGAAAATGCTTGCTTTAAGCAGTAGCGTCTTGCATTTGGATCTTGTGGTCTCCTTCCGCCAACTTGGAATTCGTACATATGTTCATCTTCTCGGTCGAATGCCTTGAAGATGATTTGATGTAAATTCTCCAAAGTATTGCTGCCTTTAATCTCAATTGTTCGAGACACCACGGGATTTTCTGCTGCAAATTTCTCTGTAATTGGACCGTCAATTAAAAAAACCTCTAGCACGTATAGCGCATTTGAAGAAGGGTTAACCGCTTGTTTGGCAATGTTTTCTGATTTTTTAGTTTTAGCCATACTCATTATTTTGGTTAAGATCGCCAATATTCTGTTTTGAAAATTTTACTTGAGAAAATCCCCAATTTAGGGATAAGCTCACCATCAGCAGAAAGGACGCGGCGCAACCCAGACGTACATAGATAGATCAGGACGATACCGCCACAAGCTGTTGAGCACAGTCCTTAGCCGACTGGAATACAGCATGAAAAACTCCAAATACAGCATCCAAATGAAGTATAGAAATGTCAAGTAAAAAAGGAATTAATTGAATCTGTCGTTTGCTAGAGTCAAAAGAATTACTGGTTTTTTAAGATTATGAAGTTGTGTTAGAGGCAAAAAGTTGTTGAGAACGCTAAAAGTACTTCTTGGATTGTTAATTGGCTGCGCGCTCGCATTGGTTTATTATATGCCATCGCTTGCGGCAAAAAGTAGCACAAAATTACCGCAAGCAAAGACGATTGGCAATATAGAGCAAGTTGCTGCTTTTAGTGGTCCAATGTTAACAGGAGTTAGTGTGTCTCAAAGTGGGCGGATTTTTGTTAACTTTCCCCGGTGGGGTGATTCAGTAGACTTTACAGTTGCAGAGATTAAGAATGGTCGTGCAGTAGCCTACCCAAATGCCCAAATCAATCGACCTAACAGCAGCGAACAGTCCAAATCGCTAGTTTCTGTTCAAAGTGTTGTTGTTGATCCACTAGACCGCCTTTGGATTGTGGATACTGGAAGCATAGAATTTGCACCGACCTCCTACGGTGGTCCAAAACTAATTGGTGTTGACCTGAAGCAAAATCGCATTTTTAAGACTATTCTTTTTCCTCAAGAAGTTGCCTTGCCAACGACATATTTGAATGATGTGCGCTTTGACCTGCGGCGGGGTAAATCAGGTATGGCGTTTATTACTGACTCATCTGATAAGGGTGCAAATGGCATCATTGTTGTTGATTTAGCCAGTGGTAAAAGTTGGCGACGGCTCAACGATCATCTTTCTACCAAAGCAGAGCGGAATTTCTTGCCAAGCGTTGAAGGTCAACCTCTGATGAGCCGACCAGCTAACCAACCTCCTAGTTATATCAAGTTAGGTTCGGATGGCATTGCTATCAGTGCAGACGGTTCTCGTCTATTTTATTGCCCACTCGCAAGCCGCAAACTCTACAGTGTTAGTGTTGATGCACTTTCTAATCAACAAATGACTGATGCACAGGTTGCAGCAACAGTCGAAGATCACGGTGATAAGGGTGGGGGTTCTGATGGACTGGAATCGGATGCGAATAACCGAGTATATAGCAGTTCCTGCTTGAGTGCAATACAGTATGGGATGATGGAGTATATCAACGTCTAAGTGCCTGTAGAATGAAACCTTACTCCTGTGAT
>NZ_JBALDE010000186.1:0-40637 GCF_036917515.1 Nostoc sp.
AGATCATAACTGTAAGGGTTTGCCATACGAATGCAGAAATCAATCACTTCTCTATATATTCTACGTCCTAACTAAGATGGCGACTGCTATAGTTGTGCGATCGCAGGGTTCCAGCAAACTTTTGATTACCTCGCTATACAAGAATTTTAGCGATGACATTAATTTGTCACAAGACAGATAATTAGTCACTGTACAATGGGCGGGCTATATCTAAATCTATAGATAAACTTGTCCATATCTATATATTTATGTATGGTCTTTTCTGGTGATAAATAAGTAATTTCACTGAACTATTTGATGAAGAATTAAACAAGTTATCTTTAATACTTTATTTATAGTCCTATTTAATCAAATTTATGTAAAAAGATGACTGAATTTCTGAAAAATAGATTGATGCTCCTGTTCACCAAGGTTAAGCTAATAATAATATGAACAGGAAGCCTTTTTGTCCTGATAACTGAAATGACCACTAATCGTTTATCAATTAGTCAGGAAAATCCGCATTGTCTTACATCTAATTTTAAACAACTAGATGTGCAAACTGCCCAAGAGGAGGTTTATAGTTTCTTTGTAGAAATTGTCAATAAATTGACACCAGAGGATGTTTTACGTGAATTCAAAAGTTTATTTATAGACGGTCTTGATTCCGAATATTCCGATTATATACCTGGAATATATAATATTTTTCTAGATGATTATGAACAGGAATTATATAATACACTTAAGCGGTGTTGCTACATTATAGTTAATAATTGGAAAACTAACCGAAAAGACAAATATATCCAAGACTTAGTTAATTTATTTATTAATGAAAATCTAAAAATTAAGGATAATAATCCTTTAGTAGTAAAAACTTGTAAAATATGGTTAGAGAAGTTTGCTAATAGCAAAGATTACAAGGATCTGAAATTATTTGCTACTAAATATGAAGATTCATCTAAAGGTCATTGGGCTAATCGCTACACTTCCTATTTATTGATTGATCAATCTGTTAATAATAAGAACCCTAAAGAGCAGCAAGAGGCTGCTAGAAGGCTTTCCAAACAGATAAAAGACAAATTTAAGTTTGAACTAGCAATGTATATTGCTCGTTCTCAATCTGGCGTTTCAAGTACAACACGCTATAAAAATCCCAGTATTTTAGGAGACCAAGCTCTGCGCTTAATAAAAACAATTGTCTTAAAAAGAGGCGTATTTAGTTATGATAATATTGCCCATATATTTATCAAACAAACTGAAAAGCAAACCCTGAAAGAATTTAAAATTAACCTAGAAAAATATCTATTTTTTTCTGTAGAAAATCAAGAATCAGTTGAGAATTTGCGGCAGCATTTTGCACATACTTTATCCTTATGGAAGATAGATTATAATCAAGAAATCATCACTAAGGAATTTTTCTTGAGAGCTTGTAATCGAGTGATTGATTACTTTACAATAGAAAATGCTAAAGAGCCTTCACAATTATTTATTTTATTAATTGCTCAAGGTCATGCTCTAACCCTGGTAATTATATTATTAAAGGTTATTTTGATTTGTAGAAATTCCCGGAGACATTTAGAAACTCGGATTGCTCATTTAATTCGTTTTTACGAAAAATATTCAGAAGAAGAATGCAAAGGAGTCATAAATTTTATCGAGATTTTTAATATCACATTCGCCATTTATGCAGAAAATGTAGAATATAACTTAATTAAGATAGAAGAAAAACAAAGCAGTAATCAGCAATTAAATCTGGATAGTTATCGTGTGTTTTCACAGATGAAGGTAGATAGACAAAAATAAGTTTTGCCTAATTCAGGATTTAGCAACGCGTTCATCTAACCAAGCTAGGGCAGCACCCGCAGTTTCAGCTAGAATACTAATGAGGCGATATAGAGCGATCGCACTAAATACTAAGGCAGCTGGAAAGTGGTGTCGTAAAAGTTCATAGGCAGTCGCTTCAAACACACCTAACCCACCAGGTGCACCCGGTATAATAAACCCCAACAACCAAGCGCAACTAAAAGCCCCTAATAACAAAGGAATTTGATTCGCATTCAACGAACCCAAGGCGAACATAGTTAATATAAATCCAGTGGCGCGTAGTCCCATAAAGCCCACTTCTCCTAACAAAGGTCGTAGAGGGTAGCTTTTAAGACTGAAAGGAATAGTTGGTTGAGTGGTAGCAGCAGACTTTTTGGCTTTTAATCTATACAAAAAGCGAATAACTGGATTTAAAGACCAGGGATGAATTGCACAAAGGACTACAGCTAAACTCAGAAATTGTAGTATTTGGATAACAAGGGTAGTATTAGCTGCTGCAAATTGGCTACTGCATAAGACAATGATAATTAAAGCAGCCGCTAGCATGAGTAGCGGTTCCAGCAAAACGCTCAAAGTGGCTGCACCAGTAGGAATATTGGCATTTTTGGCGGCGACAATTCGCCCGTAGTGATGCCAGATATTACCTGGTAAATATTTTGCGATGTTCGTTTTTAGATAAACTTGGATGAATTGAGGAGATGATATAGGTTGATTTAACTCTTGAAGAATCCAAGTCCAGATCCAGCCTGCCCAAGTATGAGCTAGTAAAGTTACCCCTGTAGCGATCGCCATAATTGCCCATCCTACATCATCAATGCGGATAGCAGTTACCTCAATCCAATTATCCTTTAGAGCTTTCCCTAAAAAAAACAGCGTTCCCCCCAAAATTATCCAGCGTAAAAATTGCTTCATTAATTTAGTAATTTAACGGTTAGAGCAATCAGGGCTGAATGCCTCAACTATTACAGTACATCAGCTATCTATGCAAAACTTTTGAACTACTAAACAGGTTTGTGTAGTTTTTTTTTGCCCAAAATATTATTTTATTTTATATCTCTCTCCAGTTATATAAAAATATTCTATTATTAATAATAAAAATGTGGCCTGCGCTAGAGGTAAAGTTAATTTTATTATTCATATCCTTAATATGAGGTTATCAAAAGTAAGCAAACCAAAACAAGCATAATAACTTGCTGACCAATCCAATGATTCAGCAAACTATTTAGCTTATTAATATTTTGATAGGGAGGACTACGTGAACGCGGTGAGAGTATTCTTCAAAAAAATAAGATTGCGCCAGATATTAACTATCTTTTTAGCTGGACTATTGTTGATAGTTAGCACTGCTTGTAGTGGGGCAAATACTCAAGGGGCAAATCCACAAAATCCTGCTGTACAAGCTGGTGGAGCAAACAATCCTTATAAAAATGGTGGAGACAACTATACCAACAACAATTTCTCCACCGATCCGAAAATAACAAACCCAAAAGCCAATCAGGGACGTGACCAAGCTAGCTTACAACCAAGTTCGCAATTGTTGATTGCTACAAATAGGGAATCCGAGATACTTTATCCTGGTGGCGAGACACCAGCCGATCGAGTCAACAAAGAATCAGAACTGCCACTGATTACAGATAAAGACTTCCGCCAGCCAAAACCCGGTGGTTTGATTCAGGATGAATCAAATGTAGGAGAGCGGGTTAAAGATCGTCTTGAGACTGTAAAAGAGGCTGTTGATAAAGCTTCCGGCTTTTTGAAAGATAAGTCAGATGAAGCTAAAGCAAGACCGGAATTACAAAAAAATCCAACAGTAGGCAGATAAAACTCTTATTTTGTCTGAATGCCTGGGATATAAAATTAATTCCAAATGCTATCTTAGTTGAAGTTTAACTTAGTCACAAAAATGCAAGGAGTTAGAAGTATGAAAAAAGCAATGAATTGGCTGAAAAACATTCGTCCCTTAAAAGTTTTAACTGTTTTTTTAGCAGGAATATTCTTATTTCTGACACAAGCTTGTGGTGCTCCAGGAATAGCAACACAGCCACCACAACCTGGCGCTCAAGCACCTAATATCGAGCGATATGATTCCACAAAAGATTATCCTCTGAATCCTCCTACTGGTGGGATCAATAACTTTAGTGATGTAGATCCCAGAGCGCAAGATGAAAAGGCAGCTAATGACAGAGCTAAGGCACTAGTAAAAAATGCTCAAAAGAATATTGAGCAGAAAGGAGCTGACAGCCCAGAGCAATATGGCGAAAATTACAAACAAGGGACATCCCTTGGTGGAAGAGTGAAGAACCTGGGTGAAGATATCGGCAGTTCAGCTGAAAAAGTTGGCAAAGGTCTTGTTAAGGGAACTCAGCGAGGAATTGAAAATATCAAGGGTAATACCCAGAATGCTGCCGAAGACGTGACAAAAAATGTTCAGCGTGGCGCTGAGGATGCTGGTAAAAATGTTAAGCGTGGCGCTGAGGATGCTGGTGATGCAGTGAAGGGAGCAGTCAGATAGGTTGATTGAAATTAGTCTTTCAATCTGTTGCAAAAATATCAAAGCGCCCACAGACCTATAATCTGGGGCTACCAAAACAAAGCCTGCATAAATAGGCTTTGTTTTGGTTTGAGATGAGGTTTAATTCCTTTGAATTCTATTAATAGATATCTCTAGAAATTAAATATGCGTTATCCAGAACCCTTGTAGAGACGTAGCAGTGCTACGTCTCTACATTATTTTCTATATCTTTAATGAGCCTTTGAACTCCGTTAATGAGTCTTTGAACTCCATTAATGAGCCTTTGAACTCCGTTAATGAGTCTTTTAGCTCCGTTAATGAGTGTTTGAACTCCATTAATGAGCCTTTGAACTCCGTTAATGAGTCTTTTAGCTGCGTCAATGAGTCTTTGAACTCCATTAATGAGCCTTTGAACTCCGTTAATGAGTCTTTTAGCTCCGTTAATGAGTGTTTGAACTCCATTAATGAGTCTTTTAGCTCTGTAAACGATTTTTTTGTGCTGTCGGTAATTGCCTGCAACTGCGCTGTAGTAGAGTGTAACTAATTAATTGCGCTGACAGAATTACCCAATTTCTGTACAAAATTGACTCGCAACTAGATAAGCTTTTCCACTTAAAAAGCTGAAGGAAGCCAAGGTTAATAGTAATGTTAAACTCCCAGGCTAAACGCATCTTCATCAGCTACAAGCGTAATGCTAGCCCCGATGAGCCGGTGGCGATGCAAGTCTTCCAGGCGCTATCGCAGCAGCATAAAGTCTTTATCGACCAAACTATGTCTGTTGGCACACACTGGGCTAAACGTATTGAAGCAGAAATCCGCCAAGCTGATTTTCTGATTACTTTCCTTTCAGCTTTGTCAACCAGCAGCGAGATGGTGGTTGCAGAAATAGAGACAGCACACCACTTGGCAAAATCACAGTCAGGACGCCCGATAATTCTCCCAGTGCGTCTGGCGTATCAAGAACCGTTTGTGTATCCCTTGAGTGCTTACTTAAATGGGATTAACTGGGTGTTCTGGAAAGATGCAGAAGATACGCCACGCTTGATTGCAGAGTTGTTACAGGCTGTCTGTGGCGGTGCATTGGCTATTAGTGAAGAAAAATTGAAAGCAGATTTACTTCAAATAAGTAAGCCGTCACTCCTACCCCATCCCTTTCCTTCAGCACAACCTGTCTCGTTGGAAATGCCGGAAGGGACAATGGAATCGCAATCTACTTTTTACGTGGAACGCTCATCTGATGCCCTTACTTTGCAAACTATTGAGCGGCAAGGTGTGACAATTACAATTAAAGGCCCCCGGCAAATGGGCAAAAGTTCCCTGTTAATCCGCACAATTCATACTGCTGTGAATGCTCTTAAGCGGGTTGCTTTGCTGGATTTCCAATTGTTTGATAAAGCCGCTTTAACCAATGCTGACCTTTTCTTTCGCCAGTTCTGTACTTGGTTAACTGATGAATTGGAAATGACAGATAAAGTTGATGAGTATTGGAATATGCCCTTGGGCAATAGTCAGCGTTGCACTCGTTATGTTGGGCGCTATTTGCTCAAAGAGTTTGGCAACCCCATTGTTTTAGCGATGGATGAAGTTGAAAGGGTCTTTGATACTGATTTTCGCTCTGATTTCTTTGGAATGCTGCGAAGCTGGCACAATAGCCGCGCCACTACTCCCATCTGGAAGCAACTGGATTTAGCACTGGTGACTTCCACCGAACCCTACCAGCTAATTGATAATCTCAACCAATCCCCCTTTAATGTTGGGCTAGTAATTGATTTAGAAGATTTTACAGCAG
The DNA here is from genome assembly GCF_036917515.1 of Nostoc sp. GTDB lineage: Bacteria > Cyanobacteriota > Cyanobacteriia > Cyanobacteriales > Nostocaceae > Nostoc. Next base: position 6,105 of record NZ_JBALDE010000186.1, read on the forward strand.
CACAGGTTGCTGACCTTAACCGCCGTCATGGTTCACCCCTCAACGCTAACGAAGAAAAGCAATTAATCGCGTTACTGGGTGGACATCCTTATTTAGTACGCCTTGCACTTTACTTAGTTGCTAGCGATCGCCTCCATCCTACCGAATTATTTGCCAATGCGATCGCAGATAATGGCCCCTTTGGCAATCATCTGCGTAACCACCTTTTCCGGCTGCATAACAAACAGGAGTTGGTTCAAGGTATGTTCCAAGTAGTTCGCCAGAAGACTTGTGAAAATGAGCACATTTTCTTCCGTTTGCGGGGTGCGGGTTTAGTGCGCCGAGAAGGGCGTGTAGTGTTTCCCCGTTGTCAACTTTATACCGATTATTTCCAGGAGCATCTGCGTGGCTAATCCAAGCATTTACACTGTAGGCGGGACGGTACAAGCTGGCGGTGGCATTTACATTCCCCGCCAAGCTGATGAGGAACTTTTAGCACTGTGTCGTGCCGGAACTTTCGCTTATATTCTTGCTCCACGGCAGGTAGGCAAGTCCAGCTTAATGGTGCGGACTGCCGAACAACTAGCTGATGAAGGCATCCAGTCAGTAATTATTGATCTGACTCAGTTGGGGGTACAGGTTACTGCTGAAGAATGGTATCTAGGTTTGCTCACCATCATTGCCGATCAACTTATGCTCGATACCGATGTTCTTGAGTGGTGGCAGTCTCTTAAACATTTGGGCATTACTCAACGGTTAACTAGGTTTTTTGAGGAAATTTTGCTGGTTGAAATTGCAATACCTTTGGTGATTTTCGTTGATGAAATCGACACCACTCTCAGCCTCGACTTCACCGACGACTTTTTTGCGGCTATTCGATATCTCTACAATGGGCGTGCCCGTCTGCCTAAATTTCAGCGTCTCTCTTTTGTCCTTATCGGCGTAGCAACACCAGGCGATTTAATCCGTGACTCCAAGCGGACGCCCTTCAATATTGGACAGCGTGTAGAGTTAACCGACTTTAACTTAAAGGAAGCACTAGCTCTTGCTGATGGACTCGGTTTACCACTAGAACAGTCACAGCAGACGCTTAAGTGGGTACTTAAATGGACAGGGGGACATCCCTATCTAACGCAGCGTCTTTGCCGGGCCATAACAGAGCAAGACAAGAATAATTGGTCTCAAGCCGAAGTTGAACGCGTTGTAAATAGCACGTTCTTTGGTGCAATGAGCAAGCAAGATAATAACTTACAGTTTGTGCGGGATATGCTTACCAAACGAGCACCCGATGTATTCGCTGTCTTGACTACCTACAGCGAGATCCGTCGTGGAAAGCGCATTGTCTTGGACGAGGAGCAGTCGTTGGTTAAGTCCCACCTCAAACTCTCAGGTATTATTGTGCGCCGTGAGCACGCTAGCTTGTGTGTACGCAATTTGATTTATAGAAAAGTATTTGATGAAAGGTGGCTCAAAGAACATCTAGCAGTTCCGTTGAAAATGTTGACAGTTCAGACAGTGGTTCTTACAAGTGTAGTTACAACGATTTTGATTGTGGGGATGCGGCTTTTGGGAGTGCTGGAGGCTGGAGAGTTGAGTGCTTTTGACCTGATGATGCGATCGCGCCCTGAGGAAGGACTTGATCCGCGCCTACTGATAATAACAATTGACGATGATGATTTGGCAACTCAAAGACGAAATGGCGAGTCTTTGATTGGAGCTTCTATTTCTGAAAAATCTCTCAATAAACTCTTAGCAAAACTGAATCAATACCAACCCCGCGCGATCGGCTTGGATATCTATGCTGATTTTCAAGTCAGACGACCAGATTTAATTACTCGTCTTCAACAAACTCAGAATTTGGTTGGCTTATGCAAAGGAAGTGATAGTGCAGCAAATATCAAAGGCATCAAGCCGCCACCAGAAATCCCTATAGAAAACTTGGGATTCAGTAACTTTATTCATGATCGCGATGGAGTTATCCGTCGGCATCTCCTATTCATGAACCAAGAAGTGACATCGTTGTGTTCTGCTCCCTTTGCATTCAGTCTACAATTAGCCTTTTTCTATCTGCGGCCTTCAGAAATTCAATCAAAGTTTACCCCAGAAGGGAATTTGCAGCTGGGTAAAACTATTTTTCCAAATCTGAAGTCTCGTACTGGCGGCTATCAAGGTATCGATGCCAAGGGTGGTCAAATCTTACTCAATTACCGTTCCTCAAAAGAGATAGCCGAACAGGTGAAGCTAACCCAATTTTTATCTAGTCCAATTAACCCCAGTGCTATCAAAGACCGAATTATTTTGATTGGTGTGACTGCAAAGGGGGATTCTCCAGACACCTGGCCTACACCCTATGGCGTTCCTTTAAATGAGCAAATGCCAGGAGTATTACTACAGGCGCATATGATTAGCCAGATCCTCAGTGCTGTCCAGGATGGGCGGCCATTACTGCGAGTTTGGTCACTGTGGATTGAGGTGGTCTGGATTTGGGGGTGGTCTTTGGTAGGGGGAATGCTTGCTCGGCAGTGGCGTTCGCTCCCTTGGTTGGTATTGGCAGTTGGTGTTACTTCTAGCGTTCTTTATGTAGTTTGCTTTGTTCTCTTAATCTGGGGTATTTGGGTGCCGTTTCTTCCTTCATTATTAGCTTTAATGGCTACAAGCGGGAATGTAGCAGGAATTCGTATCGCCTTACAAAAACAGGAGATGTCTAATATCAGCTAATTACTGTTTAACAGACTCGAACCCGCTTAAGAGGTGAAAAGATGACAAATGTCATAATAGGGTTGATAAATGAATACATCAAAATTTGTAATTTGAGAAAGTGCGATCGCCTGTATGATTTTAGATAATGATGCGTTACTAAATAGCCCGTCGTAGCGATCGCTGTTGCTGTAATCTGAGGAAGTGCGATCACTTGTATGATTAGCCCATTGTTGCGTAGGCGTAGCCCGTCGTAGACATCGCTCATTAGCAATTTTGCTGTATTAACTTTGATTTTGTGCTAACCAAGCTTCTAAATCGGTTAAACCCGAAAAATCAAGTAAAGCCTCAGCTAAATCATCTACCTGTGTTGAATCTAAAGCTTGTATTTTCAATAGCTGTGCAGGTGAAACAGTTCCGACCTTACGGCGAAGTAGCCGCATAACAATCGATAAAGCTTTTTCCTGCTGGATATCCTGATAAATTACAGACTCGCGCATAGACACTAACCTTGATTTTGCGCTAACCAAGCTTCTAAATCGGTTAAATCCGAAAAATCAAGTAAAGCCTCTGCTAAATCATCCAACTGTGTTGAGTTTAAAGCTTGAATTTTCAATAGCTGTGTAGGTGGGACAGTTCCGACCTTACGGCGAAGTTGTCGTATAATAATCGATAAAGCTTTTTCCTGCTGGATATCCTGATAAATTACAGACTCGCGCATAGCATCACTCCGTAATAACCTTTTAATCAGTTCCTTGTTTAATACTAGCCCAGCTAATACTGCCGTTGACGCAGCAATATTACTTTGTATCCGGGTATCGTTTATTTGCTCAATAGCTTCTGCAACCTGTTGTAATGTTCGCGTTTTATCTTCAGTTTGACTGAGAGTTGCAAACGGTAACAAACCAGGTGTATTTAAAAATATCTCGCTTGGTTGCTCCCAAAGACGAATGACTCCAAATTCATGACGAGTATTTTCTAAAACAAAAGCTGTTTGTTGGACTAATTCAATTCGGATGTGGTGGGTTGCAGGTAAATGACAACTTGATGCATCCGCTTTCGGGGAAATCTGCGATATACCCGTAACCGATAATCAGTCATCTGAAAGGGAATTTCGGCTTTTGCTTCGGTTTGGAATTCAATATGCAGAACAATTTCATCTGACTGTAACAGAATTAACGCATCTGCTCGAATCGGTTCGAGGGATAATTCTGTTGGACTGAGTTGGGTGAGTGCAATAGATTCACCAAGTAACCAAGTAGCGAAATCCGCTGAATATGACTCTGCTAAAAAGCGACAGACGTTATCAAACATAGACAGGTATTATATCAGCAAGATATTGTCTGTCATTAGTCATTTTCCGTATCTCCTTGTCTCCCTCATCCCCAGTCCCCATTCTCTTTTCATATTGGTATAATCCGGGGCTGACACTCTGACCAAAGAGATTTTAGTAATGAGTGATTACCCAAACTTGAGATAAAGCGATCGCCTGTATGATTTTATGATGATGGTGCGATCGCACTATCATTTGCTAGACACAAGGAACAAGCAAAGCTTTATAACAAAAATTATGATTTTGTTAATGAAAATCACGATTTTGTCAATGAAAATCATGATTTTGTCAATGAGAATCACGATTTTGCTAATGAAAATCATGATTTTGTCAATGAAAATCATGATTTTGGTGACGACAGCTTATATACAGCGTATTGCAGGTTTATGAGGTACAGTAACAACAGTGTGTAAACCAGTTTTTTAAATGCTTAGGATTAATTAAATCGAGCGCAGTTGCAATGAGAGTATCAACTATTTTAGTTGTGGTTGGAGAAAAAGAGCGTAAAAAAGCTTTCAGTTGTGACCACCAATTCTCAATGGGATTAAAGTCAGGAGAATAGGGCGATAGGTATTGAACACTTGCCCCAACAGATTGAACTAAAGGCTCAATTTCTTTTACTTTGTGAGCGGGAACATTATCCATGACAACTACCGCACCCTTCCAAAGTTGAGGAAGCAGACACTTCTCAATAAATACTTTAAATGCGTTGCCATTCATAGAGCCATTCAAGGTCATAACAGCTAAAACTTGTTTCATCGTTATTGCACCAATAACTGTCACCTTCGCTCCTCGTAACAGGCTTTAAAATCATGCACTCTACTTCGATGAGGGCTTCGGGCATGAGTTCTTGTTAAACCCAACAAAACACCCATTTCATCGATAAAAACTAGGTTTTCTGGGTCTACTTGTGTAACTTGCTGCCAATATTCAGTTCTCAAATTTTGGACTCTTTCTGTTTTCCCTTGACTGCTGTGTACTGTCTTTTTTTTCGTGTGAGTTTTTGTTTTTGCAACGCACGACACATCGTACTTGTGCTCACCCATTGATTATTAGTTATACTCCAATACTCACAGTATTCTAACAATGTTGCATCTGGGTATTTTTCTACCATCGCTGCTAGTTTAGCTTCATCTCCATCCAGTTCTCCCTTCATTGCTCCACCTTGTTGTCTCGGTTCTACATGACCTTGAGTCTTGTTTATGGAGAGTAGTTTTTGTACAAAACTTTTGGCTACACCAAATCTAAGAGCTACTTTTCTGACTGAGGTGTCACCTTGATAATAAGCTTTAACTATTTTTTCCCGTAGGTCGATTGAGTAAGCTTTCATTGCACTTTTTGATGCTTTGATATTACTGTACCTCATTTACCTGCAATCTGCTATATTTATATGCGTAGGCGTAGCCCGTCGTAGACATCGCCCTTGCTGTAATCTGAAAAAGTGCGTTACCGAACAGCCCGTCATAGACATCGCTGATTCATCAGCAATATTACAAATACTTCTGCAACAATAACCCTAACTTTTCCTTCGTCGCTGCTGGTGCTTTATCCAATTGAGTCAAAATTGCATGTTGCAACGCCGAATGCGCCTCACTCGGCGGCGGATTTTCACTCAAGCGCCGCACAGTTTCTTGAATCACCCTTTGAGCATTCACCGCATTCCGCAGCAAATTGCCAATCACTATCTCCACCGTCACTGTATCATGGCCTGGATGCCAACAATCATAATCTGTCACCAATGCTAAAGTTGAGTAGGCAATTTCCGCTTCCCTAGCCAACTTCGCCTCTGGTAAATTCGTCATCCCAATGATTGTTGCACCCCAACTGCGGTAAAGATTCGATTCTGCCTTAGTAGAAAAAGCCGGCCCTTCCATGCACACATAAGTACCGCCGCGATGGAGAGTAACTTCTGGTAAATTGAGAGATGCGATCGCATCTGCCAACACAGTTGCCAAATTCTGACAAATCGGATCGCCAAAAGCAATGTGAGCCACAATTCCCTCACCAAAAAACGTTGAAATCCGATTTTTTGTTCTGTCAATAAACTGATCTGGCACTACCATATCCAATGGTTTCACTTCTTCCTTCAAGGAACCCACAGCACTAGCTGAAATTAAATACTTCACACCCAATTGCTTCATCGCATAGATATTAGCGCGAAACGGTAACTCAGAGGGTAAAAGCGTGTGATTGCGGCCATGACGTGCCAAAAAAGCTACCCGTGCACCTTCCAAAGTTCCCAGAATCAAAGCATCAGATGGTGAACCAAAAGGAGTCTCGACTCGCATTTCTTCGACATCTTTGAGCGCATCCATTTTGTAAAGACCGCTACCACCTATAATCCCAATACTAGCTTGAGCCATGATTCTGAACCTGTTCTTTACCGATCTGCTCAGTTATTTTATCGAAAAGGGGAGTAGCAGAAAACAAAGCGATGTCTACGATGAGCTAGGCGATCGTATTTCGTGCCGCTAACACTATTGAATTATTACCCATTAATTGTTTGTTTAGGTGCAGATAGAAGCGATCACCCAGTTATTCGAGCGTTAATTAATAATTTTTAACAATCAAATTTCCAATAATTTTTGAAGATTAAATGGTTATAATTAGCCCTTAAGTTAATCGTCACCATAGTGTGTAATTAATGCTTAATGTATATAAATATTAAGTAAACGCACTCCTACGCAGGGAAACAAAGCAAGCGTTATACTTTTGGGAAAAGGCTTATTTTAACCCCTGCTTTTAACATTTTCAGAAATCAATGAGTTTCAATTTTCGCTTTGCAGTAGTCAGCGACTTACACCTGGCACTTCCTCACACAATCTGGGATCATCCCAGCCGATTTCATTTGGTGGAAGTAAGTATCTCAGCATTTAAAAGTGTACTAGAACATTTAACACAACTCGATTTAGATTTCTTGTTGTTGCCAGGAGATTTAACCCAGCACGGCGAACCAGAGAATCACGCCTGGTTACAACAATGTTTAGCCCAGCTACCTTTTCCCGTCTATGTTGTTCCTGGTAATCATGACGTTCCTGTGCTGTTGGCCGATCAGCAATCAATTGCTTTTGCAGATTTTCCCTACTATTACACGAAGTTTGGCTACGAAGATCCACGGCAGATTTACTACATTCGTCAATTACTGCCTGGAGTTAAGCTGATTGGACTAAATTCTAACTCCTTTAATGATCAGGGAGGGCAAGTGGGGTGTTTGGATGCCAAACAGCTACGGTGGTTAGAAGAGGTGCTGGCGGCATCTGGTAATGACTTAGTTTTGGTGATGGTGCATCATAATGTAGTGGAACATTTGCCCAATCAATCGAACCATCCACTGGCAAATCGCTATATGTTGTCGAATTCAGCAGAACTATTGCAGCTGTTGAGGCGCTACGGAGTCAAGCTAGTGTTTACCGGGCATTTGCACGTTCAGGATATTGCTTACTCCGATGGGGTATATGATATTACCACTGGTTCTTTAGTTAGCTATCCTCACGCTTACCGAGTGCTAGAGTTTCATCGGGATAACCAAGGTAAAGAATCGTTGCAAATTTTATCCCATCGTGTAGAGTCAGTGCCTGAGCTCCCCGACTTGCAACAGTCATCGAGGCAGTGGATGGGCGATCGCTCTTTCCCTTTTTTAATCAAGCTACTAACTCACTCTCCATTAAACTTACCATTATCACAAGCAAAAGAATTAGCTCCTAGTTTGCGCGACTTCTGGGCAACTATTGCTGATGGGGATGCGGTGTTAGATTACCCTCATTTTCCCCCAGAAGTGCGACGCTACATTCAGACATATAGTGCATCACAGCCCCATCCAGGCATCGCCACTACTGGAACTTTGACTCTGATTGATAATAACAGCACACTTGTGCTGAATAAGAGTTAAGAGTCAACCCCTTCCGGGAATTCAAAATTCAAAATTCAAAATTATTATTCCCATAAATAAATTTAGCTGACCCGGGGCAGAAGGGAATAATTAATAACCGATGCCTAATGACCAATGACCAATGACAAAGAGCTAATTCGTAAACTCAAGTAAAGTACTTGTCTAGTAAGGGTTTCAGGAATTTAAGTCAATAAAGCACTTATTCGCTGAAACTTAGACCTAGTAATGAGTTGAGTACCCTTAAGATTTTCTTTACGAATCAGCTCAAATGACAAACTCATAACTGATTTTGGCGACAAATTCCAAATGCTGAAGTGTAGGCGTGTAAAAAGGTTCTGCCACCCACAGGGCCGATTTCACCACCACAGAAAAAGCCACCTATAGGAATATCGTTAAGGTAGCGCTGAAATAGTTCAGAATCGAAGTTAGGTTTACCATAGAGTCCTTCACCTCGTCCCAGACAAGAAAACATTAAAGCAGCTACAGCTGAGGGTTCAGATTCTCGTTGATGTTGATAACTTTGAAGGAGTAATTCGAGGTCTTCAGCAGAAGCTTGGGCATCGCGGAGGTGGAATTGCAGCCTTTGACCAGGACGGACGCGATCGCCAATTGCGATCGCCCCAGCATTTGGATCGACTCCAAGAATACCACGTATTAAAAAGTCTCCTTGCTGCAAAGCCAGCTTAAATTCATCCATTGCCACACCAATAAACAGAGAGTGCTGTGCTAAAATTCTTTCTTGTTCGCTGAGACTGGCAATCAAATCTCGCAACACCACTAAAGGCACTTGCTCATCTAACTCTAGGATGATATTGCGATCAGCTTTTGTAACTTGCAATGGCTTGCCGATCGGTCGGCATCCTTGGGCGACAATCGTTTCCAAAACAATATTGCCAGTCAAAGCTATACCAACAGTGCCCTCACGATATAAGTTTTGCTGTTTCTCGCCGTTAGTATCGTTACAAAAAAGGGCAACACGACCACCCATACCTCCACCACTAGCCTGTCCCCCGACGATCGTCGATCCTGGATAAGCAAAATCCAGCCCTTGCAATAAATCGTTGATTCCAGAAGCGAAAGAACTAGACAGCAAAATAAACTGCGGTGTCGGTGATGGTGGCACACCGATCAAATCAAGCCAAGCATCTGGCGAACTGTCTAAGTCAGGTAATTCTTCAGCAACAATATGAAAAACTTGAATCTTTACTCCTGGAAGATGTGCTAAAGTCAAGCTGATAGCTGGTTCAGCTTCCAATTCTTGGGTTTCTCCGCTAACTGTCGTCCCAATTACACCACCACCACTACAGCCAATTAGCACAGGCACAGAAAGTTTTTCAGCTAACAAGGGTAACAGTCGGGAATACTCACTGGTAAAAGCAGACGAAATGAATACCAGTCCTAGATCCGCAGGTGCTGTTAACGATGAAATAGCTCGTTCTACCACATCTGTAACAGCGGCTTCCAGAGAATGACGGGTTGATAGGGCATTTGCCCACTGCATTTGGTCTGCCATGAGTTTTGAGCTTCTTTCTCTTTTTAGGCTAGTAGGTTTTGACTTTTTATTTTGGGAAGAATTGCATTTTACAAGAATTGATGCCAACCCTTTGTCTCCTCCATCCTAAGAAGCTAGAGTTGTCATTCCCTAATATAGGCATCTAAATATATTGTATGATTATTTATCTATGCTACTAATTCCACAAAATCTTAAAAAATAAAGGTAAATGCATTATAGATAGGGTAGCTTGCTGTATTGGTTATAAATCAATAGGCTAAAACACTAACTTATGATTAGCTAAATGGTTAGAATGGTTAGTAATCAAGCGAAAAACTGCCATTTCTGAACATTTTCTATACTAGTATTAACAACACATAACGAGACTAAAGCAATGACTAACATCCAAAAAACAGTAAAAAGCGACATCCAAGAGCAAATCCAACAAGAAGTGGAACAAGCGCGTACTGTCTGTGATACTAACGGTAGCAACTCACCAGAGTGTGCTGCTGCTTGGGATGCAGTAGAAGAATTGCAAGCTGAAGCTTCCCACAAGCGCCAGAGCAAGCCAAAAAACTCTCTAGAACAGTATTGTGATGACAACCCAGATGCTATTGAATGCCGGGTTTACGACGACTAAAAATTGAGGTCTCTGGATTTTCTGTTATTTGGTTAGCAAATAACCAGGATTGACTAAAGAAAACGCCCGGAGTGGGGGACGCGGAAACTCACCAATATCCTCCACTTGCAAGCGTTTTATTTAAAGCCCCTGATTTTAGTCGTGGAAAAAATAAACTCTTTATTTGAATCAATAGGCTTCTTCCAAAGAGATAAGTTGCGATTTTCATCAATTAAACAACAAATTACTTGGCAGTAGGGGCGTACAGATGTACGCCCCTATAAATTTTTTGTAATACTCGTGACTTCTAGTCATAAGAGGTTCAATAAACTATTATCAAGAAGAATTCAGGATGAATTGGAGTCCGACTGACTCCTGAATAAAAAGGTTTAATACCCTTGCTTTTTTAGCAGTCTACAATCAGGTAGTGGTATAAAATCTCACTTGATTTATTCGGACTCTTGACTTCTTTTTTTATCTATTGTTTGAGAAAAATATGGACTATAATATTTGGTTTCGACCTTTCGTCTGGATTGATTACCGACTGGCAGTATTATTCCTAGTAATTATTCCGCTAATTCTTCTAATTTGGGCATTTGTACAAAAAGCAGAAGGCATACAACGCTTATTGGCTATATACTGGCGAGTATCAAGCTTGGTGGCAATCACGGTTTACTTAATGATTGCCCAGTATCCAGTTAGCTTTATCTCTGGGTTAATAGCTCAGATTTTGATCCCGATTTCGTTATGGTTCTGGGTAGATATCAACGATGAAATTGAGTATCAAACCAGTGGTTCTTTGAAATTGATTTTTACTTCTTGGCGCTGGGCGACAACTGTTTATTGTTTTTTGGGGACACTAGCCTTTATCCCTTTTTTGGGTTGTGCTTTTTCTGCCAATATGCTGAAAACTCCCTATTGTCGTGTCTGGTTCGAGGCTCCATTGCTATTCAAAGAATATTTCCATGCTAATAGCAAGACTGAGTTTTTAGGTTTTCTTGGCATAACTAGTTTAGTAATTTATGTACTTTATTTGAGCTATTTTGTATTAATTAAGCTGGGCAAACAGGGACGTTCAGCCACACCACAGTAACTATCGCTGTGCCACTTAACTCTACTCTTAAAAACATGAATTCCATTGGCAAGCGACTGGAACAATACACCGCTAAACGCTCCCAAGAAGTCCTAATTGTAACGGTGGAAATTGCTGATGAGCAAGATACAATTGCTATTTTCAAAGGCTTTTCCAGTTCTTTGATGCGCCCTACAGCATTTGATGCAGATGTACCTGTTCTACCAGATGGGGCAAACATCCTTAACATTGACCGAGTAGCCAGTCCTTACAATCCTGAAGCACCCCGTTATATTCAACAAGGAATTTCTTGGGAAGCTATGGAAGCTCTATTATTAGAAGTAGGTGTTTGACTAATGACTAATTCGTAATTCGGAATTTTGCTGTAATTAATTAAAATGCCTACTGCTGCTCAAGTAGCAAGTTTGTATCGTATTAGCTATCAACTGACGTATATCATGTTTCAGCCCATATACCTCATTTGTGTTGATAATCGGACTCGTAATATATACATTCTTGCTGGGTATGACGAAGAGATTGAATTCCAAATTTTACCCAACGGAGAATTGTCTGATGAGCCGAATTAATTACGATTCAATGTCTGATGTTGAATTGAAACAATATTTTCTCAAACATCGCGGAGATCAAGCTGCTTTTCAAGCATACTTGGACAGGATTAATCAGCGTCCACGTAGGATTGTTGCAAGCCCCAACGATCCCGATTTTGATCAGAAGGTTCAAGCAGCGATTCGCCAAAAACTAGAAACAGCAAGAAGGAGTAGTCAGCAGGCTAACACTGCGTTGGAGCCGACCGACAGTGATTTGTGAGAGTCAAAGGTTATCTGCGGGCGGCAGCTCAACTGTGGCGTTGTGCTGCTTTATCTTTTGGTAATGGCATAGTTAAGAATCTGTCTTTTCGTGTTCAAAGTTAAAGTAGTTTGAAATTGATTGAGCAAGATTTGTGTCCCAAGTAGTTACAGAATCCAAAAACGGGGAGCCAATACTTTTTGGTTACGATCATGCAATAGGCTTTTTTTTCGATAAGTACGATCCAGAGAATCACCTGTTTCCATCGGTTGAATTGTCCACTTTTCAAAATGATTTGGGTAGGGAGGAATTACTTGAGCAGATAGATAAGTGGCTCGAACCTGCCGAAAAGACGCGCTTAAAACAAGATATTAAAAACGTCCTGAATGATGGAATATTCGTTGAATATCTCATTCCGAAACGTAAAAAACAATATAGTAAATCAGAGCTAGTACTGCCCGAAAGCAAAAGTGAAATTATTCAGCTATCACCTAGTTTTGGCGTTCTTGAGAAATTAATTGAGGGTGGAATAGATATTGCATCTCTTCACTGGCGTGAGTTTGAAGAGCTAGTGGCAGAGCTATTGGAAAAGGATGGATACTCGGTTGAATTAAGCGCAGGACGCAATGATGGGGGTAAAGATTTGATTGCAACTAAGGATTTAGGTGAGAGTGGATTGTTTAAGGCTGTTTGGCAAGCTAAATATAAGAAGCCTGGTAACAAAGTGGGGATAGAGGTGATACGAGAGTTAGCAGATACCCGTAGCGAACATAAAGCAAGCAAAGGTATTTTAGTGACTTCAACATATCTTACGAAAGGTGCTCTTGAAAGAGTACAAAGAGATACTTACATACTTGCTAAAGTTGACAAAAGTGATTTGTTCAATTGGGTTGACAGAGTTATTCAGGGAAGACGAAGATGAAAAATAATTGAGTTAGCCACCCAACACTTCACGGTAGAGAACGGACGAAAGCTGCTGGTGGCATTGCTGAGGTTAACTGCCAAGCTGCGTTTTGCCATTACTATGAAGGAAGCAAGCCACAGTCGGTGTCTAAATTGCCATCTGAAGCTGTTTTCTCTACGAGACGCTGCACGAAAAATTTTGAACAATTCTTTTGAATTTAAAAAATGTCCTGTTCTGGATACACACTTCCCGTCTTTGCCTGTGCTGCTGCTGTTGCAGCTTTACACTGGTTACACGATCGCCAACCCCTAAGCATAGCATCAGTAGATTTGATTGAACCCGCTCAAATTGCAGAAATACCAATTGAACAGGTAGCAGGATTATCTGAGAATACAGCTTTGGCGATCGCTCGCAGCGATCCTGGTGATAATCTTGACCTAACCAAAAATACACCGATTTGGGCATTGGTGGAATGGAGGGAAGAGGGTGAGACAGTAATTATTAAAGGTGGGGAAGGGATTGGTAAGCAGATGAATGCTGATGACAAGCCTGCTATTTATGCTTACGCTCAAAAGCTGTTGCAAGAGAATTTGCAACGGATGTTAGCACCTGGGGAAAAAATCACGGTGACAATTATTTTACCCGAAGGGCGATCGCTTGCTGTTCGGACTTCAAATTCTGCTTTTGGTGTGGTTGAAGGACTTTCCCTTTTAGGCACAACCGGTATTTCTCAACCTTTAAGTACACCAGATCAACTTGCAGTTTTTCGGACTGAATTACAAAATAAAGCCAGTCGTTTTGAGAGTTTAGTATTTTGTATCGGGGAGAATGGACTAGATTTGGCGCGTAAACTAGGAATTAATCCCGATCAATTAGTCAAAACTGCTAACTGGCTTGGGCCAATGTTAGTAGAAGCTGATGTGCTGGGTGTAAAAGAAATCTTATTATTTGGCTATCACGGTAAGCTGATGAAACTGGCTGGAGGGATTTTTCACACCCACCATTACTTGGCTGATGGACGCCGGGAAATTTTGGCAGCGCACTGTGCGATCGCAGGTTTAAAATCACCAGATATCCAAGCTGTATTTAACAGTGCAACTGCTGAAGCAGCACTCACACACCTAAAATCCATAGATGCTGCAACTGGTAGTGATTGGGTAAATCAAGTTTACAGTGCGATCGCCGAAACTATTGATGTTCGTGCCCAAGAATACATCCAAAGCCATAGCGAAAGTGGCAAAAAAGTAACAGTCTGTGGCTCTATTCTCTTCGATCGCGATCGCAAAATTATCGTGAAGAGTAAAACTGCTCGTCTGTTGATGGGAAAATTATGTTAATTTATTATGAATAATCGTAAACAATCCAAAAAAATAATTCTTTAAGTAACCACTCTAGGGTAGATTTATCGTTTTAATACCATCTCCAACTCCGAGTTTTGACAAATGCACGGAACCTAGCGTTTGTCAAGACTTTCTGTACCATTATCAGCCTATCTAGGCTGGATAATAGCATTATCATAGACCACAAAGCATCTATTATATCCTTAACAGAGATAATTCTCCCGTCATGAATACAGCGGTGACTCTACCAACAGAACAAGCGCCCCAAACATTGGAAAATTTTGGGCGGCTTGATCGCCAATTAATTGTAATTCTGGATTTTGGCTCTCAATATTCTGAGCTGATTGCCCGTCGCATCCGCGAAACTCAAGTATACTCTGAAGTTTTATCCTATCGCACTACTTCTGAACATTTGCGCCAACTCAATCCTAAGGGAATCATTCTCTCAGGTGGCCCAAGTTCAGTTTATGGTGATAACGCTCCCCATTGTCACCCAGAAATCTGGAATTTGGGAATACCCATTTTGGGTGTTTGCTATGGGATGCAGTTGATGGTAAACCAACTCGGTGGGGAAGTGGTAAAGGCCGATCGAGGTGAATACGGCAAAGCCTCATTGTATATTGACGATCCCACAGATTTGCTTACTAATGTTGAAGATGGCACTACCATGTGGATGAGTCATGGAGACTCAGTTATCCAAATGCCATCAGGATTTGAATTGCTAGCACATACAGAAAATACTCCCTGTGCTGCGATCGCCGACCATGAAAAGAAACTTTACGGCGTTCAATTCCATCCAGAGGTAGTGCATTCTATTGGCGGTATAGCATTAATCCGTAATTTTGTCTACCACATCTGTGATTGCGAACCCACTTGGACAACAGCCGCTTTTGTTGAAGAGGCAATTCGAGAAATTAGCGCCAGAGTTGGTGATAAGCGGGTGCTGTTAGCGCTGTCTGGTGGAGTGGATTCTTCTACCCTGGCTTTCTTGCTGTATAAAGCGATTGGTAAGCAACTAACTTGTGTGTTTATCGATCAAGGCTTTATGCGGAAATATGAGCCAGAGCGATTGGTAAAGCTGTTTCAAGAGCAGTTTCACATTCCTGTTGAATATGTTAACGCCCGCGATCGCTTTTTGGCTAAAGTTGCTGGGATTACAGATCCTGAAGAAAAACGCCGCCGCATCGGACACGAATTTATCAGTGTATTTGAGGAAACATCCAAGCGCCTTGGTCACTTTGACTATCTAGCTCAAGGAACTCTTTATCCAGATGTGATCGAATCTGCGGACACCAACGTTGATCCCCAAACTGGTGAGCGGGTAGCGGTGAAAATTAAGAGTCATCACAATGTTGGCGGTTTGCCCAAAGACCTAAGATTTAAATTAGTGGAACCACTGCGGAAACTATTTAAAGATGAAGTCCGCAAACTTGGGCGTTCCATTGGTTTACCAGAAGAAATTGTTCAACGGCAACCCTTTCCTGGCCCTGGTTTAGCAATTCGGATTCTGGGGGAAGTTACATCTGAGCGGTTAAATATTTTGCGCGATGCCGATTTGATTGTGCGGCAAGAAATTAACCAACGCGGTCTGTATCATGATTTCTGGCAAGCGTTTGCGGTATTGCTGCCAATTCGTAGTGTTGGCGTTATGGGAGATCAACGTACTTACGCCTACCCCATTGTTTTGCGGATTGTTACCAGTGAAGATGGTATGACTGCTGATTGGGCAAGAGTGCCTTATGATGTCCTGGAAGTGATTTCTACTCGAATTGTGAATGAGGTAAAAGGGGTAAATCGGGTAGTTTATGACATCACCTCGAAGCCGCCTGGAACCATTGAATGGGAGTAATCAAGTTTTGGATTTGACTTAATTAAAAGCTGATTACTCTTGACTACGGTTCAGATTACTTGCAGGAGTTTAGATTCACATACAGCAGTTTGCAAGTTAATAGTTAGGTGTATTACTTCTGACTCCTAATTCCTGACTGGATCTGGAGCGTCTTTGGCTCCGTTTCAATCAGCTTGAGTTAAGAGTTATTGATGTAGACGATTGGTCTAGAAAGACGCGAAAAATTGCGTCTCTACATCTAGGTTTTGAGCTAATCTGAACTATATTGATTTAAAAATGACAATGCCGACCTGACTTGTTTTAAGACTCGGCATTGTCTATTTTTTTTGAATTTTTTCAAGCTTCATTAAAATCCAAACTTGTTAGTAATAAAGTAGTCAATAGTTAGCAAGATGATTGGGTGAATTTCAACTATTCGTGAAAGTTAATTTGAAAATATCAAGGAATTTCAACATTAATATAATTTTATCCAGTCAATAATTATAAATGCCAGTGAATAATTAAGCATCAATTAAATGGTGACTAGACAAATTGAGTTATTGTCTAGGAAAATCGGCGCGATCGCAGTAAAATTACCAATGGTATGGTAGAGATAAAAAACAAGCAGCTCATTGGAAATACATTTCATTCGATCAACATTAATGGAGATGTTATGGAACCTGCCCTTCCCCTTGCTGGCTTAAACATCCTCGTAGTTGATGATGATGATGATAGCCGCTTTTACATTACTACTGTGTTGGAAGCTGATGGAGCCACCATTATGGCAGTTGCATCGGCAGCGGTAGCATTGAAAGTATTACCTGAGTTGCAACCAGATATCTTGATTTGTGATATTGCTATGCCTGATGAAGATGGCTACACCCTCATCCGCAAGATCCGGGCATTGAAGCCCGATATTTATGGAAAACTTCCCGCGATCGCCTTAACTGCTTATGGTGATAGCGAGTATCGTAGCCGTGCTCTGGAAGCGGGTTTTCAGACTCATGTGGCTAAACCTGTCGATCCAGGAGAACTAGTTGTGATCGTCGCAGAATTGGTTGCTTCTTATAAGAGTTAATACAAAGATATCGTTATTTGTTATTTACCTCATCTCTTCTTATCATATTTTTTCAACGAAGAAATGAAGCGTTGTTTTACACTTGAACAGGGCGTGATTTAAAATTACTGAGACTACTTTGTTCCAGTTTCAAAGCTAATTTGCTCAGACTTATACGCTGGTGGTTCGACGTGAATTAAAATTCTTACTGGACGAAATTGTTCTTCTAATCGGCTTTCTACTTCTTCGGTGATGTGGTGGGCGGTTTCTACGTCTGATGCATCTACTATTAAATGCATTTCAATAAATACTTGACGACCAAGAACGCCACGAGAAGCGATCGCATGACAGTTAATTACACCTGGAACAGAAGTAGCGATCACGTGTATTGCTTCTGGTGCGATCGCCATTTGATCCACAAGCCAAGGCAAATTCTCTTTTAAAACTGACCAGCCACTCCAAAATACTAATAAGGCGACAGGAAAAGCTAACACCAAATCCATCCATTGATAACCTAGCCAAACTCCTATCAAGCCGCCAATTACAGAGATTGTTACCCAAATATCGCTCATGGTATGTGTCGCATCAGCAATGAGAATTGAGCTATCTACCCGCTTACCCACAGCACGTTCATAAAAGGCCACAAAAATATTCACACCCAGCACAATTAGTAATAACCACAACTCAGGTGGCGATATTTTTATCGATTCACCACCACCTTTGAGAATTCGCTCGATTGCTCCTTGCAGAATTTCAAAACAGGCTATTCCTAAAAATGAGGCAATTCCTAGAGCGCCCAAAGCTTCAAACTTGCTGTGTCCGTAGGGATGTTCGCGATCGGGTTGTGGAGAAGAAAATTTACTTGCAATTAATCCTAAAACGTTGTTGGCGCTATCTGTCACACTATGTAAGGCATCAGCTAGCAAACTCAAAGAACCTGTCCAGTAGCCCACAAGTGCTTTCAATCCCATTACAAATAGGTTGAGTAGTAAGGTAATAATTAAAACCTTTCTTACTTCAGCACGGTTATCGTAAGTCATAGATAATTTATCACATCAAATTCTATGACTTCTAATGTAGACCTTAAAATACAAATAAACACAAATAAACTGTATCAAAGTCTTACGCAGTAAGAGCTAAGTCTCTCTATAGCCTCTATATTTTAGATCGTTTTGTTGAGATTATTTTTAACTAACGCCAGCTACAAGCTGGATATTTATTGTTAATGGCTTTAGAAACAACCGCGTATTTTTAGCATTAATTTTTAAGTAATATTGTAATTAACTTTGTTATTAATACATCAAGTGATGTTATATCAAATTGTATTCAAAGATATTATGACAACCATCAGTGGTCTGTATTTACTCTAAATAACAGATCGGCTTAATGAGTGTTATTTACTGCCGAATAAGGATAAGAAAGCTCATGGTTTATTCACTGGAGTTTAGACTAAAAGCGATATGAGAGAACGCAAATCAAATAGAATTAGAGATTAAAAATATTATCTTGTCAGCCTCAAAGCATCGACGACTTTTAAAAATTATGTAGTATATGTTCATCCAAGTATAATACATTAATCATAATCACGGAAAGGGACGACCCAAGAAACATGGTGATAAATTCAAGCTGAATGAACCTTCTACATGGAGTGAAGTCACTCAAAGTATAGAATTAAACCATTCAAAATTAGGGCGAGTCAAAGTGAGCTTGTGGTCAAATTTACACTTTCGTAAAACTGCCACACGCCCGATGTCTCTGATTCGGGTTGAGCGTCTTGATGATCTTGGCAATTTACAAGTATCAAAACCTTTGTGGTTGGCTTGGTTAGGAGAGGAAATGCCTCCACTATCTGAAGTTTGGACACTCTACTTGCGGCGCTTTACTGTCGCTCATTGGTATCGTTTTTTGAAGCAACGGCGACACTGGACACTGCCCAAACTCAGTACTCCTAAGCAATGTGAGCGTTGGAGTGACCTAATGCCTTTAATCACTTGGGAATTATGGTTGGCTCGTGATATCGTTGCGGATAACCCAATACCAAGGGCAAAAGTCATTAGACAATTTGACCCCTGGAAGGGTTGCCCAGTCAATGGGCAGCATTTTAGCGGCAATTGCTACTCCTGCCCGTTCACCTAAACCTCGCGGAAAGTCCCCAGGCTGGAAGACCAGACAACCGCGACAACGTAGAATTCGCTATCCTGTAGTCAAAAAAACTACAACTAAATTCCGTAAACAACAACCAGAATCTGCTTAATATCTAAAATTTTTCTATTTCCACTTTGTCTTAGATTAACTCAGCCCTGCTGGGTATTTTCTTCGTACTTAGTCTAAACTCCAGTTATTCAGAAAATGGTCAAAATTTGAGGAGCGAAATCTCACTCTTTCCACGTCAAATGTCTATGCAACACCAAATAGGTGTTATTCTACTGTGGCCAAGCTTGCAATGCTGTCTCCACAACCTGCAGGAGTTCCGTTCGGGTAGCTCCGGTTGCTGCCAAAACTGACATTCCACAATTGACCGTCACAACAAAGCGGGCGAGAGCGGCTGCATCAGAATTAGCTGGTAAGTCACCCTCCGAAATCGCCTGCTCGAAACGCATACGCAAAGAGGCTTCACTCGATTCTCGGCGTGCGGACAATTCCTGTCGGATCGGATCGGCTGGATCTTTGCATGAAAGCGTGCCATGAACCCAGAGACATCCGGGTGGATTACGCGGATCGGTTCCTAAGTCAACAACCCCGTGCATCATCCGCTCGGCTACCTGACGCGCAGTCGGCTCTTTGAGAGCTTCACGAAGATAGGCTGATGGCCCGTCAGCATAGCGATCCAGCACTTTGCGGAATAAAGATTCCTTATTGCCAAAAGCGGCGTAGAGGCTAGGACGATTAATGCCCATAGCCTCTGTCAGATCCGAGAGGGATGTACCTAAATAGCCTTTGCGCCAGAACACATGCATTGCACTATTGAGTGCGTCATCGGTATCGAACTCGCGGGGTCGGCCCATCGCCGCAGTGGTTTTTTCCTGTTTCATA
Organism: Nostoc sp.; assembly: GCF_036917515.1. GTDB lineage: Bacteria > Cyanobacteriota > Cyanobacteriia > Cyanobacteriales > Nostocaceae > Nostoc. Next base: position 26,155 of record NZ_JBALDE010000186.1, read on the forward strand.
CTCATCAGTATAATAGTTTCTTGACAGGCTTACCCCCATGCTTTATATCTTTAGCATACGATACAAGAATATAACGACAAAAGAATACTATGAGTACCAAAAACTTATAGGTAAGGTGGCATTAGTAACAGGCAGCTTACGCAGTCTAGGGGCGGCGATCGCTAAACGCCTCGCCCAGGATGGGGCAGCTGTCGCCCTCACCTACACTAGCTCGCCGGAAAAAGCCAACGAGGTAGTGTTTGCGATCAAAGCGGCAGGTGGACAAGCCTTGGCTATAGGTGCCGACGGTTTTATCACTGGTGCGAGTCTGAAAATTGATGACAGCTTCGCAGCCTGATTCGGCGACCACAGAATGACAGGGTAATACTCTGATTGCAAGCTAGTGAAAGCCTGGTACGTAGTAAGCACTTCAGTACTTAACACAAAGACTAAAGTCCTTACTAAAAACTAATTTACCCAGGACAAAATACTTGTCTTGACAGACTCACGAATTACGCGTAGGGGTACTAGTAACCTAAGTTGCGGGTTATCAAGCTGTGGGTATTTTGCACTTGAATAGTCGTGCGCTCGTTCAGGAGGAAGTGGCGGTTGTGCGTCGCGCAACCGCCACCTCAACTAACTCAAAAACACAAATACTGAGTGAAATTAAAGCATTATATTTGATTCATTAAACAAATGCTTGTTTGAAACTGAAAACAAAAATGAATGCTTCTAACTTCAGTAAAAACCCTTTTCAGGTACAAGCATGAATTGACTTTGGAAAGACACGAGTGATACTACTAAATATGGTTTCAATGTCATGTCTAGTACACTGCTTAATATACTGATTCCACGGTTCATCCTTACGTTTGGAGTTCTTTTTTTGCATTACTTTCAACTCAATCTCAGATGAGTCGCAAAGGTCATTTTCAGCATGATAATCTGTGTATGCTGCATCACTATATACTTCACTACCAGGTGTAAATTTAACGGCAAGGCATTGAGCGCACGTACATCCGAAGCGCTACCAGGCATAAACACAAATTCAACCGGAATACCATTTTTTGTGGTTAATAGCTGAACTCTCACCCCATAGAAATAGCGTTTAAAAGATGCAATCTAACCCCTATATTCCTCGGACTTTATTAACTTTACATTGAAAATCCGAATATGATCACACATTGGTAGAGGAAATCAATTTAAAAGATACTCAGTATAATCACTGTTTTGTTTGAGAGCTGATTCGTAAAGAAAATCTTAAGGGTACTCAACTCATTACTAGGTCTAAGTTTCAGCGAATAAGTGCTTTATTGACTTAAATTCCTGAAACCCTTACTAGACAAGTACTTTACTTGAGTTTACGAATTAGCTCTGAGGCTCATACCTATTTGATGGAATAAATCGTTAATTAACATTTTCACATTGTGTAATCGTCGATTTAATCGTGACTTTTCTAACATATCTGGTATTAAGTTGTGGTCTTTCATGTAGCTACAAGCACTGCTATGATTACCATGAAAGAATATTGCCGCAACCAACGCCGTTGTCATAATTTCTGCCTCACTCATCGCACCACGAATATCGTCTTTATGCCTGATCGCCTTTAACAGGTGATCAATTATAGCATAAATTGTAATTATTTCCTTTAGTATTACCTCTCCTAATTTTTCCTCTGGAGGGGATTTTATTGCTTATGCAACGCCACCTGAACACCTGCAAGCATAACTAGCAACTTGGGTTAGTACCGCAAAGCGGAAGTCAAAAGTCAAAAGTCAAAAGTCAAAAAGCTTGTGTTGTCAGCTTATCCCTGATTGTGAATGGGATCTCTATTTACGCCGTGCTGTACTAGTGGGCTTTGAAAGAGACAGCGGGAACTATCAGAGTGGGATTCAGACCCCTTCTTCCGGTAATATAAGTACTTATCAAGAAGTTTTAATAAAAAAATATGTCTTCAATTCCTCTAACATTGAACTTAATTGAAGGTTCAGTCTCTTTCAGTTTTTCACCCCAAGCAGCACGAGAATTAAAAACAGCAACGGATCAACTGATGGAACGCCTAAAAGCGATCGCCGCTAAACCCACTCCTGGTGGTGGTAGAGTTACTCCCCAGCCTCCCCTGGAATATCGTTATACGGGTGAAGTATTTTTAGAAGTTTTTTGTAATCCGAATATCTGGCCAACCCCCTTCGCAGCCAAAGTTTTGCTGACTGTCCGCAATGTCAACATCCGCTTGACTACTGAAGCTGAACTTACTCGCATCATTGAAGACGTTAATCAGTATTTAGAGCAAGTAGGATAATAGTTTATGCGATTGTTCTATGCTTTTGAGATTTTTTTAGAAAAAATACTATACAAATTTTGGATTTTGTGAAAGTTGAGCCAGTTGCTGGTGTCGGTTAGCCCGACTTAGCAAACTTTTCAAAACGGATTTTGGTTTTGAACAGCAAGCAGGTTATTACTTACTTGAAGTAAGCGATGCAATAAATTGCGAGTCAAAAGTGAAGTTCCTGCACTTCTATCAGATCGATGTAGGAACTTCACAGAATCTACATACTAAAGTCAAGCTGTGACACCATATGTACAGAACAAATGGTTTTGATACCTTCTTTTACTTGAAAAGTTGTATAAATTCAGACTCAACTGCTTCTATGTTAATCAAAAACGCAAGATTCTGTATAGGGTAATGCTCATTAAAAACCAGAGATTATCCCCCAGATTGAACATTGAATCGTGGATGGTGACATCCACACATCAAAAACAAACTCCCAATCCCAAACCCGATATCAAACATTGATTAGTCGTTGTCCCACTGTTCACGACCAATTAGGTCGCCAATGCGATCGCGTAACAAAAAGTCACATTTCTCTAATTCACATTCAACGCAAACCCACTCTCTCGCTGGAATGTATTGGCAGAGGGTATATATTGGCTGTTGTCGGCTAATCATTCCCTTTTGCACCAGTCGGCGTGCTTCGTCTTGAATCACATCTAGAGAGTAGTAATTGATAGAAGGCACCGTATTCACACTCATATTTTTTACTCACAAATTAACACTTACGATAGTGTTCCCGTTAAAAATTAGGAACAAACATTACAGAAATTATACTTGTGGCTACAATTTTGTAGTTTGCTATACGGAACTATTTTTATTTTGACGCTATATCTCTGAAAAATATCTCAAGAAATGTTAAGAAAGTCAACTAATCCTGACATTTTGAGAAAATCTGCTTTACAAAAAAAATTCCGAGTAGTTAACTTAACCTGCTTATGTAGCTGTATGACTTTGATGCTACAAGTCTGAAAGTCTTGCTGTTACTGTGTTTAGGCAAGATTTGGTGGGTAGTAAAAGTTTATATCGCGATGGCTTACATATCAAATAATCACCTTAAAAGCTGGATCTATAACTGCTGGTATTCATCTAAGATAAACAACACAATAATATTTGTCAGTTATTTTTGTATAAACTGTTGCAAAACATAACGACTAAAGTATACTATCAAGGCTTTTACCATAGCATCTGTTAATAATTTCTTAAGTAAGCCCATAATTTATTAGTTAATTTCATCACTAACATCATCCAGTTTTCTTTTAAAAAACATCTGTAAAAGGGTGGAATAATACTAATTCGGAATTAAGACACATATAAACAGGAGCCAGAATTCAGAATTTAGAATTAGTGAATATTCCAACCATAAAGGAATGGAGTTTTAGTAAGGAAAAATGTTTAAACCTTGTTTCGCCTACAAGAAAGGAAGTGTCTTGCTGAATTAGTTATGTTTACATTAAAACAGACGTGATCTAGTCACGTCTGTAAACTGTTTGGCGGATTTGCTGAGATTAATTGTTCTGAAGTTACATTGTTGTTTTAGTTACTTATTCGGAGAATTCCCGATCATTTTGAACAGTGCTGTCTTCTACTGCTAGCAGATTTTCTGGTGGGCGATCGTGGTTAAGTTGGTTTAGTAGTGCCAATACCTTATTACCACGTTCTATGGAGCGATCTTCGAGAAATATTACTTCTGGTGTCCGACGTAGCCGTACCCGCGCCCCAAGTTCGCTGCGGACGTAACCTGTGGCCGACTTTAAGCCTGCCATTGTTTCTACCTTAGCTTCATCCGTACCATAGATGCTGACGTAGATTTTAGCGTGTTGGAGATCGCCGGAAACATCAACATCAGTAACACTGACCATTCCAGTACCCACACGGTCATCCTTAATGCCGTTAAGCAGCATTTGGCTAACTTCCCGTTTGATCAGTTCAGCAACGCGGGAAACCCGACGATTTGTAGCCATAAAAATTTTGCCTCATCACAGAGGTTGTACGACAAAAATAGATGCAAGTTGGGTAGACAGTACTTAGCGGGAGCAACGCCAAGAGCAACCGTCTGTCGGGCATAGCCCCGATATAACGCTGTCTAAATTGTACTCAAGCCCAGCATTGCCCGTAAGGTGAAAGTCAGGAAGACTAGGCTGCTCACAAATAAACCCAAGATAGCGATCAAGGTGATAGGGCGTTTCAACAATGGCACTAATGGCGCAAAGGTGTTGAGAAACAAGCCTAAGATGATCGTAATTAAGTATCGGGGGTAGCGAAAGACGTTATCCCAAAATCCGTCAAACATCTGAATCTAAACTGCCTTGTTATATACTTACGTTTGTTTTGATATGCTTTATCTACTCAATTGTAATATATGCGGCTGGAAAATTATCCAGTTAATCTAAAATTTGGTTCATCGGTTATATTGGCTTTATTTAGTCATAATTATTTTCAGTTAAATTGTAAGTAAATGGTAATTCAAGTCTCGAAGGAAACTAGCCCGCGTCCATTTTTGAAGTGGGCAGGAGGTAAAAGTCGGTTAATACAGCAATATATTCCTTATTTTCCCAAAAGTTATAAAAATTACTATGAGCCATTTTTAGGTGGTGGTGCTGTTTTTTTCTATCTTCAACCAAATGCAGCTATCTTAACTGATATTAACGCCGAATTAATTAATACTTATTGTTGTGTTAGAGATCATGTTGAAGAATTAATTTCTCTATTGAAAGAGCATAAAATCCGACATGATAAACATTATTACTACAGTATCAGAAACAACTCTGGTGGTAGTGATATAGAAAAAGCGGCTCGTCTAATTTATCTTAATAAAACTTGTTTTAATGGTCTTTATCGAGTCAACTCACAGGGAAAATTCAATGTACCTTTAGGCAGATATAAGAATCCTAATATCTGTGCTGAGGTTTTACTCAAAGCAGCCTCCGAAGCACTTTTCCATGCAGAAATTAAACAAGCAGATTTTACAGAAGTCCTAAATCATGCGACTAGCAGTGATGACTTTGTATTTTTTGATCCGCCCTACCATCCTATCAGTGACACTAGCTATTTCACTGCTTATAGTCAAAATTGTTTTAGTAAAAAAGACCAAGAAATTTTAAGAGATGCTTGTGCAGAGTTAGCAAGTCGTGGTGTCAAAGTTATGATATGCAATTCTGATAGTGAATTTATTAGAAAAATTTATACTGATATCAATTTTGAAACCTATAAAATTAAAGCAGCGCGTTCAATTAATTCAAAAATAAAAAATAGAGGTATGATCTACGAACTATTAATTACATCTTTTAAAGATTTTTATTTGCCCAAGCAATGAATCTGTCTAAGCTATAAACTGCTAATAAATTCTGATTATCATTAACTCTTGCTTTCAACCATTTGCTTGCACCTTCTCGCATACCTTCCCCGCCTAAAATTACGATAGTTGGTGCAGGGTAATAGTGCTGAATATTCATGTTCAAGTAAGGAAACTTTTCATCAACGGAACCGGGGCTTTCTTGCCATTTGCACTCGAAAATTAAACCAGATGGCATTACAGATGAGCCAACAACATAAAAATCAACCTTCAGATACGTATGATAAATTCCAGTTCCAATATAAACTTCTTTTCCATAACGTTTTGGCAATAAAGTAGCATTTAGTATAAATTCTTTTTGGACATAATTTCCTACTTGGAAATAATTATGCCCATTCAAGATTGCTTCTACATTTGCTTCTAAAATATTCCCAGACTTATTTGCCCGTCCGCCTTGAGTCAGAGCCATGCTGAATCCCTCTGCCAAAAGTCCTGCTTATTATAGGATTTCACAGAAGCAGTAAAAAATGGTCAGTTGCTTAATATGAATTTTTGATTTTGACTTAACGAGGTTGGATTAATAGGTAAAAAATCCGAATTTATTGGTATTTTTGTACTAAATAAATACAAATGTATTAATAATTTGGGTAAGGAAAGAGTTACTCATTCAGATAATAGTTAAAATAATTGATTTCTCTTTAGTCTCAAAAACCAACTATTGCAAGCAACTACGCCATTTTTCTGGATATTGGAAACAATGAAAACAGCGTAGATGATAATCTCTTGTTCATTAAGCTCGTAAAAAACGACGTAGGGTAAACCCCTAATTGTAGCGCGGCGATAGGTTTCACGAACAATCTGGTATGTGTTGGGGTGATGCTGAATTTAATTCAGGCAGGCATCAATACACCGTAGGAACTCAGCGCCTAACCTCAATTTCCGCCCCTCGTACCAGTCATAAGCTTCGATAATGTTTAGTTCTGCGACTATGAGGATAGTTAAATTTCTAGCCATGCTGTTGAGATATTCTGGCTTTTACATCTTCCCAACTGTTGCTGATGGCTGGGTTCATGGTCTTCTCTTATTTTTATTCACCTTCATTATTCAACCCCAAAACCGCCATATCCATAACAACATTTCTAATAACTGGAATTGAGTTTGGATAAATTTTAGTGATTTCGCCTTAGTTTCAACCTGTCTGGGCTTCAGTATGACCGTTGCGGATAGCCCATGCTAGCTCTAAAAGTTGAGTCCAGCGCTTTTGCAGCTGTTTGGGAGTGCATTTGATGGCTTTAGCGATCGCAACGTCGTTTTCTCGTGCAGTTTTTAACTGTAATATTTGCTGTTGCTGTTCTGTGAGTTGATTCACAAAGATTTCCCACTGCTGGCAAGATAAACCCAATTTTTGCTCTAAACCCGCGCCTAACCATTGATGTACTAATTGCCAGTGGTGTTGTTTGGCAAACTTTTCTACGTGGTATTTAAACCGTTGTTGGAGATAATCGCGCTGACGGCTGGTTAAACCGAGAATTTGGTCAATTTCTGGGGCTGAAAGGTCTTGAAGTTTCAAACTGAGGTAGTTCATACAATCAGATTGACCTTGAGACTCCAAATATTTCATCAATTCAGTGATGACGCGATCGCGTTCTGATTCTTCAGATGGATCGAAATTAGTTTGGGCGATCATTTGCGATCGCAGCTGTTGCACCGCTGAGTTACGCTGGTAAGATTCTGCTTCTTCACCCTTAGCAGACTCTACCGCCATTTCAATATCCACGGTAGTTTCTTGGGGCTGACGACGAGCAAAACCTTGGGCGCGCAAGATAATTAATTGCTGATTTGCACCACCAGGTAAATTGATCCGGCGTTTGGCATACTGCTCTGTAAAAGCCATATATTCAGCTAATTGCAGCTGAGTACGCGGCGTGTGATTCTCTGGTAGTTCATTTTCTCTACGGAAAGCTTTGATTGCTTCGATATAAAATGCTTGTAAAAAATCTTCAATCAGGCTGTAACGAGCATCAAAGCCCAACTCCGAACCAGATACAGTTACATGGCGGTAAACCATAGCACCTAAATTGCTATGTAATTCCACCCGCCCTTGTTTGGAACCTAGTTGGTAGTAACGTAAGCATTTTTGCATCCGATGCCTTCCCAACGTCATCTGCCAAGACTTGATTTCCCCAGATGTTTGAATGCGGGAGCTTTTGTCACAAATGCGTTCTACTTCTACGGCTATGCGCTTTGCTAAAGCTTCTATACACTTGGGTGTTGCTTTCACTTGCGCTTGCATTTCCTCAGACAGCAATTGAATCAAGCGATCGCTGCTGCTATCTGAAAATTCTTCATTTGAAACGTGGTTCTCAAAAATGGGTGTATTTGGTAGACTGACGACATTAGCTTTCATGACTTTTCCAGTAGTATTGCACCGTAATTACAACGCAGACACAGCAATCAAGACCGTCCTGGGCTGGAGAATTAGGCATTCATCCATCAAGACTTGCCGTATATAATGCTCACATCTAAAGCTCATATATTAAAACTATAGGAAATACGAAAGAGTTACAGTTCTGGCAATGTGTCGGTTTTGTTCACAAGCCACCATCTTAGTGCTGGCACACGAGTACCTGCCGTTTTTTTTAAGTTGTCAAATACCTTACTGTGTCAAGTGTTGCTACCATCCTCTTATATCCACTGCCTCACTGAACAGCTGATCATAGACATCGCTTTTAAATATGACAATTTTAAAACTGGAGTTGTTTTGATCCCGATTTCCGAAACAAAGAGGTGCGCCTGTGAAGTGGAATTTTTATACCCATGCTGCTGCTGTTTCCCAACCTAAACCCCTCCGTATAATTGCTGCTTCGTCTCCGGTCAAATCCAAGATAGTAGATACTTCATAAGTAGGTTCCTCACCAGTGTCTACAATTATGTCTACTAACTTGTCCAAACGATCAAATAGCTCTACCCGCGACTGAATCGTTTCAGGATCTATCCGAATCATGCCATTATCTGGTTCATCTGGTGGCAGATGTGCTGAAGTTGAAATAATCGGATTGCCCAACGCTGCCAGCAATTCCAAACACACAATATGGTTTGGTACTCTAATTCCAGTAGTTTTCCGCTTGGGGCTTTGCACCAATCGCGGTACTAACTTCGTGGCTGGGAGCAAAAACGTGTATGGCCCTGGAATCAAGCGTTTCATAATCCGATAGGCTGTGTCACTTACGAAGGCATAAGTTGCCACATTTGAAAGCGAGGGACACAAAAATGTCAATGGTTTATCGTTTGCTAGCTGTTTAATTTGCCGTACTCGTTCTACTGCCGACTTAGCATTCAAATCACAACCGATCGCATAGACTGTATCAGTAGGGTAAAGCATGACTGCTCCATTAGAGAGCGCCGACTTTATTTCCTCTATTCGGCGAATTTGAGGATTATCCGGATGAACTGGGAAAATTTTTGCCATAACTCGGTGAGTAGGGAGGGGGAGCAGGGGAGCAGGGGAGCAAGGGAGCAGGGAGAGCAGGGGAAGAAGAACTATTAATTAATTAATCAATTCCCAATTCCTAATGCCTAATGCCCCATGACTAATGACAAATAACTAATGACTAATGACAAATTTATTATGAATAAAATTGCTTATATTCAATGTCCAACAGGCATTTCTGGTGATATGTGCCTGGGTGCTTTGGTAAGTTTGGGTGTTCCTGTGGAGTATTTAATTGCAAAACTTAATGGGTTGGGTATTGAACAGGAATATCAGTTAAGGGCAGAACTTGTCCAACGGAATGGTCAGCAGGCGACTAAAGTCCATGTGGATTTACTACACAATCATTACCACCATCACCACGATCGCGAACACAGTCACCATCACACACGCCACTTGCCAGAAATAGAGGGGATGATTATCAAAGCGGGATTGCCATCACAGGCAGAAGCTTGGAGTTTGGCAGTATTCCAACAGCTAGCAGTAGCAGAAGGAGCGGTGCATGGCATTTCGCCTGAAAAAGTTCATTTTCATGAGGTGGGTGCTGTAGATGCGATCGTAGATATTGTGGGTACTTGCTTGGGGTTAGATTGGTTGGGGATTGCGAGCAATCAGGAAGGATTGCCCCTGCTTTACTGCTCGGCGTTTCCGACTGGTGGCGGCACTGTTCGGGCTGCACATGGTCAGATGGCAGTACCAGTCCCAGCGGTATTAAAGCTATGGGAAATGCGGGGTTGTCCAGTTTATAGTAATGGGATTGACAGAGAATTAGTGACACCAACAGGAGCTGCAATCGCCACTACTTTGGCAAGAGATTTTGGTTCACCACCTGCGATCACTATCAAGCAGATAGGACTTGGAGCAGGAACCATAAATTTACCCATTCCCAATATTTTACGCCTCTGGTTGGGTGAGAGCGCAAGTTTACAGGCAAATTTCAGTGATTCTGAAGCTACTAGCTCAAATTTGGAAACCATCTCGGTATTAGAAACCCAAATTGATGATTTAAGTCCACAAGCGATTGGCTATGTGTTTGAGGCGTTGTTTGCGGCTGGGGCACTGGATGTTTTTACCCAAGCGATCGGTATGAAAAAGTCCCGTTCGGGGATTTTACTGACTGTGATTTGTCATCCAGAAAATTTACTCAGCTGTGAAGCGGTTGTATTCCGCGAAACTACAACTTTAGGCATTCGGCGAACAACTCAGCAACGTGCCATTTTACAACGGGAAATTCAACAAGTGGAAACGGAATATGGCAAAGTGCGTGTCAAGATAGCATGGAAGGGACAATCACCAGAAAAAGTTATTGCAAATGTGCAGCCAGAATATGAAGATTGTGCAGACTTAGCCCGAAAGCATAATATTCCCTGGCGCGAAATTCAAAGGTTGGCGTTACAGCGTTGGTATTTGGTCAACGCCTGATACAAATTTCCTCGTTCTCTCGTTCCTCGTTCCCAATCTCCTACTGGGAATGCTATCTTCAAGACTCCGCTTTCCCTCACACACCAATCAACTCTATCTGTAATAAACCTAGTTGCCCAATGTAATTGCGGCAACTAGAATACCGCTAATGTGCGGGATCATCCACATAACCACATCTGACAGGATTGTTGTGAATATAATCTAACTTTTGTCTAAACATTTCCTCATCTAGAATCGCTTGCGGATGGAACCTTCTTGCCAAAGTTGATATTCTTGTTTTGTCTTATGTTTTAATTTATAAAGCTCAAGTTGGTTAAGTATGTAGTTAGAATTATTTTTCTGAAGTAAGTCAATAATAGAGCGAGCCGTGAACGATTTAAAATTTCCTATTTCTTTGCATAAACTGGCGGCAGAGGCGATTAGATGGAGATGATTTTCCATAATTATAGCAATCGCCAAGGCGATTAAGACATATACAAGAAGTAGCCCCTTTTCCGGCACTGCGATCGCTTTAACCTATGCCATTCCCCTATAGTTATGACCTGCCAGAGAAGGTAATCCAAGCTATCGAGTTTGATGGTCTAAAGAAAACTCAAGCAAGTCTTGTGTTTAATATTAGTCGCAACACCATTGATTTCTGGCTGAAGCGACGAGCCGAAACAGGGGACTTTCAAGCTTTGCCGAATCAATCTCCTGTTAATGGTGATCAAATCACCGATTGGGAAAAATTTCGTGAGTTCGCCTTAATTCATGAAGATAAAACCTTCTTTCGAGATGGCAAAACTCTGGCAAAGGCAGATCAGCGATGCCAACTCTTAGAAACGCTACGTGTAGCTTGCTTCTCCGTAGGAGTACGGCGAGCTACGCTAACGCACGATATCACGTGTCCTGAAGAAAATTGGCTTGACTCGAAAAAAAAACTTATGGCGATCGCCAACGTGATCAAGTCAAGCGGCAAGCGTTCGTAGCACATTTGTCCACCCTACCCCCATCCGAGATTGTGTACACAGATGAATCTGGGATGGATAAACTGCTGTACTTACCACCCTACTCGCCAGACCTTTTCTGTGGGCACTACCTAACTATGCCCGCTCGACTTTGGGATTCGCAGGTATTGTCAGTTTGACCCATCCTCAAAACATTGGCAGTGTCAGTTTACGTTCTGCTAAAGGCAGCGCTTCGCGAACGCCTGACCCGAAAGACCCACTGATGATTCGGTTGAACTTTCTGCAAGTCAATCCGATGTGCAAAAGCTAGTTGCTGGAATTAAAGTCATGCGCCAATTGTTTCATATCATGTCCGGTTAAAGACTTATCATTAAGAACGCAGTTCTTGCTGGGGGCAGGGAGCAAGGGGAGAAAGAGTTTTCAGATTTTTTTGCACAGATGCAAGAATCATAACTAATTAGCCGGACATGATATCAGACCAGTGCCTTTGATCAGGTTCGAGGTGTGGAAGTCGGTTCTGGTGCTGATGTGACTAACGATGCAGCAATTGAAGCGTATATTCGGGAAGTTTGCAGTACGGTGTACCATCCGGTCGGCACCTGCAAGATGGCACTGACCCAATAGCGGTAGTTGATCTTGAACTCCGGGTACATGGAGTTGCAGGGTTGCGGGTTGTGGACGCATCAATCATGCCAACTTTGGTTGGAGGCAATATGAACGCGCCTACTATTATGATTGGTGAAAAAGCAGCCGATTTAATTAAAGCCGCAGCTGGTATGTCTAATGGCGGTCGCAATCTATTCTAACTAATGCATAAACTGTTGCATACTCGATATCTTGTCCATGTTCCTGTTTCAACCACTCAACTATTGCACCATAGCTACTAAAGCCTTTTCCTATTTTTAACTCCTCTAGGAGTGCTGCGATCGCAGTATCATCGATTTTCCGTTTTGCACAAGAAGAGCTTTTTTGATTTCTAATAAGCCTGATATCCCATCAGTTCTGTACTTCTGCAACCATCTCATGACCGTTGAAGTATCTTTTGCCAAGCGTTTTCCGATTTCTTGCTGCTCCTCAATCTGCCCGCTTTTTATCCACCACAGCATAATAAGCTTTTCTTTTTAGTTTCCTATATTGGCTGTTTGTAGACGTTTTTTAAGTTCTTCTTCGCTCTCTGCAATTTCAATCTTAAAAGGGCAACTCATGGTTATTTGAATTTATCCAGTTCGTTTTCTCTATTATATGCAGCTTCATATTAAATTGGCATTACGCATTAGACCAAAGATAAAGAACAAGATTTTTCAAGTTACTTTGGAAGAACTACTCCTAAAAATAAGTTTTTTGGTAGCTTATATAAATAATTCTAAACATTCATTTTTTAAAACGTCTTTTGTGACTTTGATTTTCCTAAATGACTTATTTATTACCTCTTCGCAAGATATATTAATTTGTGATTGATTTACATTAATTAAATCTTGAATTGAAGCACCATATACAATTTCTGATAGACCACTCCAAATACAAGCAGTTGCACACATTGGACAAGGTTCACCAGTTGTATATATGCTATAACCTTCTAAAGAAGGGTTTTTAATTTTAGCTGTTAAACTACGAATAGCATTGATTTCTGCATGGGCTGATGGATCGTTGTCTCTCCTCACAGTATTATGAGCTACGGCAATGACTTCGTTATCTTTAACAATCACTGCACCGTAGGGTGCATCGCCTTCTTTTGCTTCTGCCAATGCTAAACGCATAAAATATTCTGGGTTCATATAAGCTGAGGTTAACATAAGGATAATGATTAATAATATCGTATTTCTAATGTTATAACTGGGAATTAAGATGTATTAATGGTCGAATATGTTACTGAATCGACAAGAAACAGAATTTTACTTAGAAGACCTAGAAACACCAATAGGTAAAGCGATTAATTTAACACTTGCCTCTTTGGTGCTAATATCATCAGGAATTTTTGTGGCAGAAACATATAATATTCCTGATTATACGCGGTTTCAGTTAAATGTAGCTGATACTGCGATCGTCATCATCTTCGCTGTGGAATATTTACTCCGCCTGTGGAGTGTGGAAAACAAAATTAAGTATATTTTTAGCTTTTATTCAATTATTGACTTAATGGCGATTATGCCATTTTTTCTAGGTATGGTGGATATTAGCTTTATCCGCCTATTACGATGGTTTCGGATTTTACGATTAATTAGATTTATAGATAGAAAGTTTTTATTCGCTAGTATCAGCAGTGAAGATGGGATGATTTTTGCGCGAATATTATTTACGTTATTTGCAATTGTTTTTATTTACTCTGGCTTAATTTATCAAGTCGAGCATCCAGTTAATCCTGAAAATTACGGTACATTTTTGGATGCATTCTACTTCTCTGTTGTCACAATGACAACTGTAGGATTTGGCGATGTTATTCCAATTTCGGAATTAGGACGCTTGCTAACAGTATTGATGATTTTTACCGGAATTGCATTGATTCCTTGGCAAGTGGGAGATTTAATTAAGCAAGTGGTGAAAACTGCTAATCAGGTAGAAATAGTTTGTTCAGGTTGTGGTTTAGCTTTCCATAATGTAAATGCTGGGTTTTGTCAGAAGTGTGGGACTAAGTTACCTAGTCGCAGGATTGATTAGACATCTGATGAAATTAAATATGCGTTATCCACAATCCTTGAAGAGATGTAACACTGCTATATCTCTATATTCTTTTTCACTCCTATAGGATATCTCCTTTGAGGAAAACCCAGGTTCAATAATAACAAATTCAATAGTCAGCAACGATTAAAATTTTAGCTTAACAAATTCAAGATTTTAATTATACGATTCAAACAAATATGGCGATCGCAGCTTAATTTCTATATTTTTTAGGGTGATGCGTACTAAGGCGATAATACACCTGACACACATATAGCAACCGCCAGGTTGGTTAGGACACTAAACTCAGAACATACTCCATTGCCGCTCGCAAGGTAGGGAAGTACTCCAGTTGCTTGCGGATAC
>NZ_JBALDE010000187.1:0-18367 GCF_036917515.1 Nostoc sp.
CTTACCCCTTAATGACCAAACCCCGCCACGAATTACGCAAGCAATTGCAAACTGCTTAACCCACAAGTGTTTCGGTTTTTCTTAGTGCCATTCGGGTCTGGGTGATTTTGCCATTTTTGCAAAAATTTTTTGAGGCTCTTCTTTTGGCAAGGGTATTGTAAAATGGTGATAAATTTGCTGGCGTTTTATTGAAGAAGTAGCTAACAATTTGGGAATAAAGTTATTTAAATGATGACGAGTACCTTGTAATGTAGGGTTGTCCAAAAATTTTTGGAGGTAGAAAAAGCTTACTCGTCCGTGAAATACTTTTTTAAGACGAATAGCCAAAACCAGAAACACTACTGTGATACTATGAGTACAAATTCTCACTTGATAATTTAATTCATCTCTGGGATTACTTTTTAAAGAGCTATTACCAGAGTCTGCAATTAGACAAGCAATATTTGAGCTAAAAATAACGAACTACGAGTCACCAAACGCCGTCCCAAAGCTTACCCTTTTGTGACCAAACCCAGGCACGCATTACGCTCTTCAATTGCAGACTGTTTAAACCACAGGCTTTTCGGCTTTTCAAGCGTGCCATTCACCTGGGACACCTTGCTACGGCACTGATACTTCGCTGCCGTCTGGGTTGCTCTGAAATGTCCAGGTACCACCCGATCGGAAGGTCGAACCTGTGCCAAAAGTGTCCTCCATGTACTGCATATAGGTGACTAAGCTATTCTTTACCTTCGCCAGGATGGAGAAGGGAGAGATGAACGTTTTATCGAGTATCACCGAATGGACGGTGAAGCTGCCAAAGACAGCGACGTTCTCACCCTCGCCAAATATCTGCTGGATATCGAACTCCTCGATAGTCCAAAAGGTGTTGACATCCTGGAAAGTTTTGAGGATGGCGGCCTGGCCATCTTTGTGCGTGCCTGCCCAAGGCATGAGCTTTTTCAGGTCGGAATTATTGTAGCTGAGCGATACGTAGATGGCATCGGGGGAGACGAGTCGGTTGACGACCTCAGGGTTGGTGGGGTCTTTGAGAAGGGCTTGAACGATTTCTACAGGTGTACTAGACATACGTGTTCCTATAAGATTGCTTATGCGAACCCGATAGTCGGGTTTGATGGTTGTGAGGCTTATTTAACAAGGACTCAAGATTTAGATCCAAGCTCAACTATTGGGCAGAAACGCCAACACTGGGGATCACTTCTGAGTTGAAAGCGATATGTTTGTACTCCAGGAATTCATCGATCGCCGTCAGACCATTCAGCCTGCCGTTGCCGCTGCGCTTGAATCCGCCTTCCTCAAACTCGTCCCAAATGACCGCCCAATCGTTGATCCAGATCGTGCCTGCATCTATCTCGCGGGCGACGCGCAATGGGCGGTCAACATCGCGAGTCCAAATGCTCGCAGCCAAGCCATACTCGCTATCGTTTGCCAGCTGCACCGCTTCTGCCTCAGTCTCGAATATCTGCATCGTCAGGACTGGACCGAAGACCTCTTCCTGAACGATCGTCATTTTCGGATCGGTGACTTCCAGCAGAGTCGGACGGTAAAATGCACCGCTGGCGAGTGGACCTTCAACAATTGGGCCGCCGCGTACAAGCACCTTAGCGCCCGCTGCGATCGCCTCCTCCACCATCTTGTCAACACGAGCGACGTTCGGCTTATCAATGAGAGGTCCCATATCACTGGACGGATCAGACGCAGGTCCTGTCTTAACGTTCTCTAGTCGCTGGGTGATCAGCGTGCGAAACCGATCGGCAACAGCACGCTGCACCAACAGCCGGGAACCTGTCATGCAGAACTGACCTGCGAAGGTCGTAAGTGCCTTCTCAACTTTTGGTGCAGCCGCCTCCAGATCGGCATCCTCGAAGATAATCATCGGCGTCTTACCACCAAGTTCGGTCTGAAACAGCTTGAGCGTCGCCGCCCCGGTTGCGGAAATTGCTATCCCTGTCTTTGTGCTTCCTGTAAAGCTAATCACTCGGACATCCTTTGACTCCATCAGAAAAGATGATCCGCCTCTGCCTCTGCTTTCACTAAAGACATTAATCACGCCCTTCGGTAAATCGGCAGCTTCAGCGAGGGTTTTACTAAACAGATAGTTGATCTGTGCTGTATTACCCGGCAATTTAATAACAGTTGTAACACCAGCAGCAAGAGCAGGTGCCAGAGAACGCACAGTCAGGACAAGCGGCGAGTTAAACGGTGCGACGATTCCAGCAACTCCGATTGGAGATCGAGTCACAACCGAAAGGTGTCCGGGTTGGACTTCCATCGCCCGTCCATAATCGGTCAGCACAACCGATGCCCAGTATCGAAATTTGCTGGGAATCATATCGACTTCAAACGCTGCTTCATCATGGACTTTGCCGTTTTCAAGCGAGAGAATCACGATCAGTTCATCTCTTCGGGCTTCAAAGCGATCGGCAATTTGATTCAGCACTCGCGCACGAAGTGCACGATTTTCCTTCCAGTCTAATTCTCGGAATGCCCGCACCGCAGCATTAACCCCCTGAACTGCCTCGTCACGCCCACCATCTGCATAAGTTCCAATCACCTTGCCTGTAGCTGGATCAATGCTATCAGTATACTTTTTTGAATCAATCCACTCGCCATCAATCCAGTTCAGTGCGGGTGTTCCTGGTTCAATATTTGGTGCTGAGGATTTCTTATTTGTCGTTACTGCCATAATAGCCGCTCCTTACTTTTGTGCATAACTAAGTTTCTACTCATAGTCGAAGCTCAACGTACTCTTGTTTGATTAGGGGGTAATCTTCAGCCTTGATTGGTTGTGTTGCAGAAATTTTCAAGTGATAAACGAACGGATCTCGTTCGCATTTTTTAAGCAATAACTCCAAAGATTTCGTTAATGAACTCTGCTTAAGAGCTAATTTGTAAACTAAAGTAAAGTACTTGTCTAGTATTGGTTTCAGGAATTTAAGCCAATAAAGCACTTATTCGCTGAAACTCAGACCTAGTAATGAGTTGAGTACCCTTAAGATTTTCTTTACGAATCAGATCTAAGATACACTCTGCGTAGAGACGAAGCATTTGGTTAATAACCCATCGAAATAGAGATTCTTGCCTGAATGCTTCGCCCTTACAGGAAAAAAGTTTGATGAACCAAAGTTTTACAAAAGCCTGCCTCAAGCTGGATGAACTACTTGCAAAACCAGCTTGCCGCGTGGATGTCCGTGCTGGCTAACTTCCTGTGCTTTAGCGGCTTCTGCCAGTTCAAAAACTTGCTCAATAGACGCTTTGATCTGTCCGTCATCAATCAATTGAGCAATCTGCTGGAGCTGGGAATTTGCTCTGAGATTGGCGAAAACAGGAACCGCTTTAATGCCCTGCGGAATGTCTGATTCAGGCACACCAAGTGTCGAAACTAAAACGCCACCGGGACGAATGATTTGCCACGATCGCGCTTGCGTTTCTCCACCAACCAAATCAAGCACCACATCTACATCTTTTACCTGCTGTTCAAACGGTTGACTCGCATAGTCGATCGCTTGATCGGCACCCAGGTTTCTCAGATCATCAAGGTTCGCTGCCGATGCCGTTGCAATGACTTGTGCCCTCTTCCACTTGGCAAACTGAATTGCATAGCGACCCACTCCACCCGCGCCACCATGAATCAGCACGCTCTGCTCTGGCTGGAGATTTGCGCCATCAAACAATGCTTGCCATGCGGTGATTGCCGCGATTGGGATAGAAGCTGCGTGAATATAGTCGAGCGTTTTCGGCTTCGGGGCGATCGCGTCTGCATAGCCCACTGCATACTCGGCATAGGCTCCTGAAAGCGCCATGTCTGCTGTTCCATAAACTGCTTGTCCTGGTTGCAGTGTGGTGACACCATCGCCCACACTTGCAACAACACCAGCCACATCAGCGCCAGCAATCACGGGCAGCGAATAATCATAGACTTGTTGGAAAAACCCTTCACGAATCTTCCAATCGATTGGGTTTACGCCTGCTGCATACACTTGAATGAGGACTTGCCCTGCTTGCGGTTCAGGACGGGGTACTTCGTCGTACTTGAGGTTTTCAGCCCCGCCGTAAGCATGAATTCGGATTGCTTTCATCGTTGCCATTGTGACGTACTCCTTTTTATAGAATGGATCGGCATTTGATCAATCACTGGCGATTGAAATTTTGAATATTACCAAGTAAAAGATTTGTAGTCGCTTGGAATGCTGAACTGCGAACTGCGATCGCGCTGTTTCAGCGTTAAACCCTTACTTACCTACTAGGTAATTACAATTCCTACTCTGTTGACGATCCATCGACATACTGCTGACCAGCGATCGCAATGAATTCAACTGTGCTGGCTGGAGCAGCGAAATCCAATGAGGTAATTTCCTCTCTTTGAGCCTCGACTCGACCCAGTACAATGATCTCTTTTCCACTTGTGCCCGGTTTGAGACTCAGGGCGTGCGCGTCAAGCTGTACGACCACGCCACGCACCAAACTGTTACCCCTACCACCTTTTGTGATCACGTCCCCAAGCACGAGGATATTGCCAAATGGTTTACTAGTCTGTATCCCGATCGAGCCATTGCCATGAGTCGTAATGCTTTTGAATTCTGCATAAGCCAAGGTTCCGTCGTATAGATTGAACCCCCGCGCCCCTTCGCCATAGGTCGCCAGGTCGCCTTGCACAATCAGAGTCTGCAAATCTCCGAAATTTACGAATCCGATTCCACTAGTTCCATGAGATATGATAGACTGCCGAGCAAGCCAAAGACGGACATTGCCCCAGTTATCCAACACCATGTCATTTGTCCCGTAGGTTGTTACAGGACTGTTATTGATCACTTGTTGAGCCTTCACGCCTGAGCCAACGAACACCCCGCCTGAGATCAGATTGCCAGTACCAGCGGGGATATTGCCATTAGTATGGATTTCGCCTGTGGTCAATAATTTCAGGTCAATCATGCCACCAGGAGAACTGGGCGCTGGTCCACTTTGAGGATCAGCGTTTGCGGGAACAGTCATGCCGCCAAAAATAAAGATGCCGCTACCCCTCAACGGCACATCTCGTGTTCCCCCTGACAGGTTTTCGGCACGCAGTGTCCAGCGACTTTGGGGATCGGTAGAGCGGTTGTAGATCGTTAGGGAACCCGGAACGACCTCTACGCCGTAACCGGCTGGACGATGCAGCGCTGAGGTACTGTCGCCGTCATACACTTGAACGTCAGTGAGCATAAGGTCAGCGGTCATCACAATACTGGATTCCAAGTGCAGCCGACCGTAGACGACGAGATGCTGCAACTTGAGTTGTCCAAGGGTAGTCGTTGTCGGTTCCAGACTGAGCGTTAATCGGCTCGGATGCGATCGCAGGGTTAGGTTCTGGAGGGTGTTATTTGCCGTGAGCGCTACCCCGTCTGAATCTGGCTTGAAGACCAATTCTGCCTCAGAAGTTGTACCCACCAAACTTGAGCCTTCAAGAAGTGTAAATTTCTCTAAGTCATGAAGGCGACCAGCCACCTCGATTACAACATGTGTACGTTGAACCGCTTCAGCCAGAGAAGCTGCGTCCTCAACGACTACATGAGTCCCAACTGTGCTATCTGCCATAAACGACTCCCATCAGTGGTTGGATTTACCTCACTCACAATACAACGGTTTACTTGGTGTTGAGGCTTTAGTTAGAGTGAAAACAATTGACGCGCATTTCCATGAGCGATATGTAGACGGCTTTCGCGAAGCTCCACCTATACTTACAAAAGTCTCACTATCAGGACGCCTTGAAGGTGATGTCTGCGCGATCAATGAAGGGCTGGAACAAGTCTACCGGCCAGTTGGGATCGCTCTTGGAGGTGCGCTCCAGACACTTCCAGACGCCATCGCGACGTTCAAAGATGTCGTCGTAGGTGCCAGTCGAAACGATTCCGACGTGTTCAGCCTTCCAGTACACGAACCATCGCCAGTGCGCTTCGGCCCTGTCACCCGAGCCGGAAATTTCAAATGCGCCCATAGAGTGGAACCACTTGTCCATCGGGAAGACGCTGTGTGCGTAGTCGAACATCTGCTTCATGCCCTCAAAACCCTCGAAGGTTGAAGTACGTAGGTCGTAGACGTGGAATTTGCCCTCCGGCCAGTAAAGGCGGTTATAGAGGTCGGCCTGCTCGCGCCCCCAACCCTTGTCGATACATCGCTGATGCATATTCAACTGCTCGAAGATGGTAAAGCGGTCGATCGCTGTGAGTTCGTTGTTCTGAGACATTGAAATTCTCCTCTACGCTGAAATTCTTGTGGGCGGTCGATGAGTTGATCGTGTTCTAGATTTGTTGTTAAGACTCCTGAAACGTCCAATGCATAAATTCTTCAGGCGAAGGGCAAAAATATAGAATACCACCCTTTGTTGGTTCAGTCACCGCTATTTACTTGTCTAGCTAGTGGTGCGCCACACAAACTTTGCATGGTAGCGAGCAGAGGGGCTCCAGGTACACAGGAGAAAGAATTTTTCAAACCTCTCCTCTGCTCCCCTGCTTCCCTGCTCCTGTGCCTGCCTCCACCCAGTAATTTTGGCTTGGCAGAGTACTAGTTGATGCTGCCGTCTTCCTCAAATTACATTTATTTCTCATCGTTGAACAAGTATCATTTTGTTGATGCTATCTTTCTTCTTAGGAAACTTTAGAACTACGATGGACACCTTAACGAGCATGAAAGTATTGCTTCAGGTGGTGGAATCAGGAAGTTTTGTGGCAGCCGCTGAACGGCTCAACTTATCCACAGCCATGACCAGCAAGCATGTGATGCACTTGGAACGAAACCTTGGCGCACGTTTGTTGAATCGAACCAGCCGACACTTAAGCCTAACCGAGGCCGGAAGGGTCTATTATGAGCAATGCCGGGAAATGCTTGATAAATTGGAAATGGTAGAGGCAACGGTGAGGCAATCAGCCGTCGTCGCGCGTGGCGTACTCAAGATCAGCGCCCCAGTTTGGTTTGCTAACCCGTTATTCACTAAAGCCTTGGCGAAGTACCGCTCTCGCTATCCAGACGTTTTGCTAGATCTGAATTTGAATGATCGGTTGGTAGACTTGGTGGAAGAAGGATTTGACTTGGCGTTACGTGTCACGCCTGAGGAACCCAGTTCTTCACTGCTCACGCGACGCATTTGCCCAATTCAACTCATGTTGGTTGGCTCAACTGACTATTTGCAAAGAAATGGATACCCAAAAACTCCTAACGAACTGTCGAAGCATGTAAGCATCAGCTATTACTACTCGCAGTTTGCCGATGAGATACTCTTTGAGGATTCTAACGGGCAACAGACAGTCAAACTGCCAGTCTCGATCCGCTCCAACAACACTACCATGCTGTATCAGGCAACCCTAGCCGGTATGGGGTTGGCGGTTTTGCCAAAGTGGTTGATTGAAGATGATCTTACCAGCCAACGATTGGAGGTGTTGAAGCTGGACTACACGTTGGCAACCTCATTTCTTTATGCTGTCTATACGAATCAGCGATACCTATCACCCAAAATAAGGACTTTCGTAGACTTTCTAGCTGAGCATTTTTCTGGCATCACCGAGAGCTTTGATTAAATTTGTCCTTGAGGATTTGTACTCGTAGTGTCACAGTAGTGATTATAGTGTTGGCTTGCTCGTCTCTGAAAGTATTTCATGAACGAGTAAGCTTTTTCTATCTACAAAAACTTTTTGGATAACCGTACATCATTCCCCTCTGCTCTGCCGGCGAGCGCCTGACCTATGCCATTACTGCTATACGGGCATTAAAAGCTGTAGTCCTTATTCAGGGTAACTAAAACTTTAGAAGGTGAAAGTTGTTCTCAGCGTACCGATAATTGCATCATCGTTATTGCTGTTTTGGCCAGGAGAGGTCAACCAAATTACACCAGGGGTGATTGAGACGTTATCTGACACGCGATACTTGTAAAAGCCTTCAAAGTGATAAGGTATATCATTACCAGTACCAGCAAAAACTCCTCCTCGGTTACGGGCATAAGGTTCTGCACCAGCAAAAATACCTAAAACGTTACCCTTTTTACCAAGGTCAGGTAAAGCTACCCCAAGACCGTAACTCCAAGCTTCATAATCATCACCAGCACCAAAGCCTGTAACATCGTGGTAAGAAATGAAGCCACTGACTGACAGTTTATCGCTGGGTTTGAAAGCTGCCGATATCCCATAAGAGTTACTGGAAGATGCGTTTAGGGCATTTAGAGTATTAGCTTGACTAGTACCTACAACGCGGATAGTACTACCCAAACCACCACCTAGATCGAATAAATTACCACTTCCAGCACCATGATAACCGTGAACGTAGGTAGCACCTATAGAGAAGCGATCGCCAACACTAAAGTTCAATTGTCCCAAAGCTGCATAGTTACCATCCAATAAACCTTGATTTGCCACGGAATTAGCAGCGTTTGACGCCAAATAACCTATAGTCAATGAGGGTTTGAAAAAACTGCTACCGCCGCCTAAGGGTAAAGTCAGTGCTGCACCTGCACCACCACCAATGCGATAAATCGGACTTTCAGAGGCAAAGGTAGATAAAGCACCATTACCACCATCAAAGTCCTCAAAGTAAGGGTTGTTGGTGGGTACATAATCGCTATGAATACCTCCGGTGCCCGCAAAGTAAACTTGAACTGGGCCTATAGGTACGTAATACGCCAGCCAGTCTATAATTACACCGTTGTTACCAGTACTGCCGAGTTGAAATGTTTGTATACCTTCAGAAGTATTGATCCCAACACCATCATTCCCTACTTGTGTAAAGGATAGAGCATTACCGGCTGCAAGACGGGTGTGTAAAAGGTCTTTACCCGTGAAACTGGTTTGCAAGTCTAAACGTACCCGATCTGAGAAGACAGTATTATTCGCATCGCCAGTATTATTGCCAAAAATATCACTAACGGCAAAAATAACTTCACCTACCAATTTTGTGGTAGTGGAAAACTGATTGGCTTCTAGTTCAGCAGTCCGTGCTTCTAGAGAATCTACTCGACCGCGTAAAGTTGCCAGTTCTGCTGAGAATTCCTCTTGCAAACGCTGGAGAGTCGCCAAATCCTGTTTTGTCACCAAGTCAGCAGTTGCTGTTGCAATCAGTTCATTAACTCGATCTAAACAAGCATTCAAACCTGCGGCAAACTCATAACGAGTCAGTGCCCGATTACCACGGTAAGTAGAATTTGGGTATCCTGCAATACAACCGTAGCGTTCAACCAAGGATTGCAAAGCTTGGAATGCCCAATCAGTCGGCTGTACATCAGAAAATTGAGAAACTGATGTGACTTGAGACAGTGAATTCTGATTTTTGGCTTCGTTGGTGTAGCGATTAACCTCTTCTAAAACCTTATTATTTTCATCAGTCTTTTGGGCAACCAATTGCTGATTAACTTTTGGTTGCTCTGTTTGAATGAATATTGAAGCATTAGCAGCTATTCGTGCTTCTGTCTGAGCAACTGCTTTTGGCTTGATATTTTCAGAATAACTTGCTACTTCAGCAGCCATAGCCCTAGCGGAAACCAACACCGTCACTCCCAAAACTACTGGACTTAGTACCAGAGTTTTCCACAATAGATGAGACATTTTTATTTTCCCTTCCCAAAAAATAACCAAAAGTCAGTTGGTTCAAGAAAAAGAGAACAAGTGATTATTCTACTTGTGGGAAATTTTATCAGATTGCTGTTACCTAAGCTATATATCTAAGAAAATTTTTCTAAATAAAGAATCGTAAAGTTTTGCAGATGGCTTCTTTGTCGAAGGTTGGGTTGATAAGCGAGTTTTACGCGATTTTGTGCTATATATGGACTTTAGCTTCTTGTTTTTAACCCTAGTTTTTGCTGGCTCATTTTTATATTTCAATTTATTCCTTAATCAAGAAAGTGCATTTATGTATGGAGTTGTGATTATAAATTAGTAATTATTGATTATTAATTATTTTGAACTTCCAACCTGCGGAATGTCAGTACCGTCGGTGAAGCCCAAAATTATTGGTATAGACACAAAAATTATCGTCTTTATAGGTTAAAAATCAATACCAAAAATCCTTAACCCAAGGTAATTTGGATATAAATGTTAGTTTCAAGAGTCTTTAATAGTAGCCAGTTTTGTTTCAGGATAGCCACCCCAAACACATCTCCATCCTTTTTTAAGTCTTTGATTTAGGCAGATAATTTTTCATAACTATTGGCAGTTGTTGCTTCTAATCCCAAAATGGGATACATCTCTAGTTCAAATGTTCCGTGTATCGTCAAAAGCAGAGCGTCGATTAAGGCTTTGGCTTTAAGCAGCGTTTCCTGAAACTCCATCTCCGGCTCAGAAAGCGCTATAATCCCACCACCAATACCAATGGAGGTTTGATCGGGAGTCAAAACAGCAGTCCGAATCACAATATTCAAATCGGCTGAACCATTCAAACCCAAAAAGCCGATCGCACCTGAATAGACTCCCCGCGCCTCTTGTTCCAAGCGATCAATAATTTGCATGGTGCGGATTTTGGGCGCACCAGTCATCGATCCTCCGGGAAATGCAGCCCGCACGCAATCCACCGCTTGTAAATCTGAACGTAACTGCCCGCGTACCGTTGTCACCAACTGATGTACTGTTGAGTATGTTTCTACATCCATTAATTTTGGTACATGGATGCTACCAACTTTACAGACTCGTCCCAAATCATTGCGTAACAGATCGACAATCATCAGATTTTCAGCTTGGTCTTTTTCGCTGTTGCGTAGCTTCTCACGGAGGACAAAATCGGCTTCGGGAGTTTCTCCTCTTGCTAAAGTTCCTTTAATCGGCTTAGTTTCTACGTATCCTTGGTGATCGATCCGTAGAAACCTTTCTGGAGATGAGCAGGCGATCGCAATTTCACCAAAGCGCAAAAATGCAGAATAAGGAGCCGGATTGATTTTACGTAATGTGCGGTAGAAGGTCAATGGATCGGGGGTGGCATCGGTGTGCAGTTGATTTGTCAGGCAAACTTGATAAGTTTCCCCTTCGTGAATTTCGTCCAAGCATTGCTGAATATCTTGGATATAATTTTGGTAAGTGCGACTTAAACGGAACTTAACAGGCTGACAATTTTCTTGGGGTACAAGAGAAAAAAGAGGATCTAGATTTTCGAGTTGTTGTTGGATAGTATCAAACCAAGTTTCTACTTGTTCTGTTTGTCCTTTTTTGATTAATTGCAGTAAATAAACACACTGTTCTTGATGATCGATCACAATCATGCGATCGGCAAGTAAGAAAATTGCATCGGGTAATGGTGAAGAATGCACCAATGACGATCCACACTCCGCCTTGAGTTCATAGCCAAAATAGCCAACAAATCCGCAGTTAAAATTAAAAGGTAACTCGTCAGATTGACAAAATCGGCAATTTATTTCCCGCTTCAAATACTCAAATATACTTTCGGTGCGATGAATCACGGTATTTGACTGTGTGATAATCAGTTCTTGAGTTGGGGTATGGTATCGCACTAATAAACTGTTTGCTCCGCTGCTATCACCCATAAAGGAGAAGCGAGATAGACCAAGTTCTACACGGCTGCTATCTAACCAAAAAGTGTTTGCTGCATCCCCAAATAGCTGTACAAATATTTGTTCTGTACTTGGGCAGATATCTAATTTGCGTGTATACAATTCAAACTTCTCTTCCTGTTCTTGACGGGGTCGATCCATAACAGGATTAATAGATCCATATCCAATCCAATATTGCTTTTGTGGGTGTGTCCCCCTCCTACCTTTTGCCTTCTGCCTCCTTGACGATTTCTCTGTAAATTTCAGCGTAATATCTCGAAAGTTTGCTATTAATCTTTGCCCATATTCTGTACAAATAGACTCTGGATGAAACTGCACGCCCCAAAAAGGTAGATGGCAATGACGCAATCCCATCACCAGTCCTTCTTCAGTCCAAGCAATTTTTTCTAAACACTCAGGTAGTTCATTGGCAACTAACAACGAGTGATAGCGCACCACAGAAAAATTACTAGGAATACCTTGAAATAATTCCGAATTATTATGATAAATTTTACTGAGTCTACCGTGTCGAACTTCCGGTGCATGAATCACTCTTGCACCATGTAGGTAGCCAAGTCCTTGATGCCCCAGACAGACTCCCAGCAAGGGCACATCCGCATTCTCAATTATCTGTCGGCAGACTCCAAAATCTTCTGACCTTTCTGGACGACCTGGCCCAGGTGAAATCACAATGTTGTCAAATGCAATTTCTTTCAATTCATCCCAGTTAAGGCGATCGTTATAAATTACTAGAGGTAGTTTACCATTTACCTCGGCAATCATCTGGTAAAGATTAAAGGTATAAGAGTCATAATTATCAATAATTAATGTTTGCATACATACTTAATTAACGACTGTATAGAACATTTTGGCAATTAGAATAGCACCTAGATAATTTATCTGCTGCTTTAAATTTTTGGTTCTATCTTTGTTAATAAGTTATGTTGTCATACACTTCACAGTTCTTGATTTTGGTTAAGCTTGTTCTGACTGCCTGTAAAGTATCCTAGCATAAGGTATTTCCAAGAAATAAATTATCTAATCTTGGAGGGTGACAGTATTTGACTCAACGCTCACGTCAAAGTCCTACTCATCCTGAATATTAGATGGGTAAGGACACCTATATTACAATAAATTTGGGATATTTTTTTATTTGCAAGTCCCTAAGTCTTGAAAGAATATGTATAAGTACAGCTTTGCCTAAGTTTGTCACGAATGGATTTAAACAAACTTTGGGCTGCTCTGCGTTTAAACTCAAACCCTCAATTGGTCACGAATTTCTGAAACAGTGTAATAAGAAGATTTACCTGGATAAAGAATCGTAAATTATTATAGATAGCTTATTTACGAAAGTTTAAATTATACCAGAATATCGGTAGATTTTGTCCCATATCTAGACTTTACTTTTTTGTTTTTAACCCTGATTTGTGGTAAATCTTTTTTATCTTTGTAAAAATAACAGATTTATACTAGAGTTGGCCATATTTCTAGAGAGGCGTGAAATTGGCTAATAACATCATCAATAATTATGGAAACATTTTGCTGAAAAAAGTCTGGTTCAAATCCATAGAAGACTCTCGATAAATTCTCAGCAAATAACTGAAGTGACTGATTGCGTTTTTCATTCTGAGTAGAGATTGAGGCTTTGACTACCTGCCTGTGAATAGCAGAGATTTTTTCTAGGATTTCCTCAGAGGATGTCTGAAAAGTTTTGAGGAAGTAATTTGGACTACGCAAGCTGTTTTAACATTAAACGAATCATTGCAACATAAATAAAAGCCTCTGTCGTTTCAGGTAAAATCTCATAGTCCTTACTTAGTCTGCGACACCAATTGAACCAACCAAAAGTTCTCTCAACCAGCCAACGCTTTGGCATAACAACAAAACCCTTATGTTCTTCAGAGCGTGTAACAACGCTCCACAGCCAACGATAAACATCCATTACCCAGTGCGTAAAATCTTGACCACGATAGCCACCATCAACCCAAATCTGAATCAATCTACCCATGCGAGCGCGTACTTGATGAAGTTTTGATAAAACCTTTTTTGCTCCTGCTTGTTCGCTGACGTTTGCGGCCGTAATCACAACAACGATAAGTAAGCCTAAGGTATCAATAAATATATGCCGCTTACGTCCTTTAATTTTTTTACCTGAGTCATAGCCGACTTGCTTAGAGACCAAAGTTGGCAGTCTCAACCGATTGACTGTCCATAATTGCCTCAGATGGAGATGGTTCTCGATTTTGGCTTACGCGCACCCATAAGCGCAATCGCTCATGAATTTGTTGCCATGTCGCGTCCTGACGCCACTGTCGGAAATAATGGTACACAGTTTTCCACTTGGGAAAATCGTTCGGGAGCATTCGCCACGCGCAACCCGCACATAAGATATATAGGATTGCGTTAACGATCGCCTGCATCTCGACACTACGTTTTCGACCACCACTTTTTGGCTTAGGAATTAGTCCTGATAGTATTTCCCACTGTTCTAAAGTCAGATTACTTGGGTACGATGGATTCATAGCTCTCATAACGCTGTCATACTTAAGTATTTTTTCTACTGACAGGATACCGTTATGTGAGCTTTCTTACTTCTCAGACATCCTCTCAGAATCTTGTAAAGTGACTTCGCCAGAGTAATCAAACTTGATTCCTAAATTGTCGAGTTGATAAACACTGTTTTTAATCTTCTTTTTCAGCAAGTTACATATTTCTTCATTAAATAGTTCGCTAGCTAAAGTATTACACATATAGTTATTTCTAATATGGTTTTGGACAGCATCAACGTATGCAGCTGTAATCCCTTCTTGCTGTATCCAAATCCTGTAAATATAATCCTCAAACCTGAGTTGAGTTGGAAAAAAAGGTGGTAAACCTAGCTGATTATCATATCCAGCGACTCCACAATCCATTCTCCAGTTTTTGTTAGTAATAACGGGTCGAAAATTAGTAAGAATATAAAAATTATTTAAGTCATTGGGACTAATTTGATTCTCATCATTGAGATACATGTGAATAAAATCAAGTGTATCTATATCATTAGTTCCCGTGCCTCACATGTTGCACCTGTAAATATGGATGTCAGAGTCTATTGCCTCAATCCCTCGAGTAAAGCTTTTCCCTTCAGATATAAATCCGACTTTTTGCTGAAACTTAATGATAGATTCTGTAAGATCCTTATCAGTAACAGGCGACTCGAACTGACCAGGATGAGCGGCAAGATCGGAACAAAAAAGGATCTCCTTTTGTGGCTGATAGAATAGACAACCCTCCCATCCATGAGGAAAATGAGGAGTTTCAATAAGTATAATATCTCTTTTGTCCAAGGAAAGAGCAAGTGCAAAGGTGGTGGAGGGCTTGCATCCTCAAACTCCAGCATCACACCGCAACGCTCATCAATCGTTAGGGTACTGAGCAATTCTTTAACAGCATCAACCCCGCATTCCACCCGCTCAATCGCCAGCCGAGCGTAATATTTAACCCGCTCCCACCAAGAATCACTGAGTTCTGCCTCTATGTCCATACCCAAGCGATTATTACTTCCATCTTCATGTTTTGGGGGTGTGGACAGCGATGAAGAAGGCATGGGAGCAGGGGTGCATGGGTGCAGAGGAGATACTTGTACTAATTTTCCCCTCTGCGCCTCGGCTTTTCTGCCCCTCTGCGTAATTTCAATTCCATACTGAGCTTGCATCCTAGCAGCATAAGCCGCCTGAAATTCTTGTTCATCTTGGCATTTTCTTTCCCTGTCCTCCCGTTGCCTCTGCCAATAATCCAGTACCTTCTGGACAAACTCGACATCCAAAGGATTCAGCCGATAATACTGAACCCTCTGCCCATCTTCAAGTGGTCGCCGTGACTCAGTGGACAAACCCAGTTGTGAAAGATACTGTCCCAAAATCCATAAAGCAGAATCCGATAGTGGGATGGTCAGATATAAGAATGCCTTTAACGTGAGATGCATTGCGTTTTGAGAAGTCAGCCAAAACTTGAATCATCGCCTCGTCTCCTTTAATCTCAACCCCAGCCATCAGATCCATCAAGACTGCCCTGAGTCCCAGCCGATGACGCATCAACCACGCGGTAGAATGATTGCTCCAGTCAGTGCAAATGGCTAATCGCTCCCGTTCGGATTTATCGCGTTCCACGACCATAGAGGGCGGTGGAACAAATTCTCGCCCCTGGTCATCAGCGACCATTTCCCCTGGCGTTGCCAATATCACTTCAAGTGCGACAATCTTTTTAATTAAGCGTCCAGAGTCATCGCTTTGCCGTTAAATTTACCACCTGATAGCGAAGTTTATGCTGATTCAGCTTATAGCAATTATATGATTTAAGATGACTTACAATAATCTAGCCAAATCTCTTTTAAAGTAATGCAAAAGAAGAATTACAAGCGTCAATATCTCCCCTGGAATCAATATATTAAACAACATACTCGGCTAAGAATTGAAACCGTGTTTAGCAGTATCACCCGTGTTTTTCCTAAATCCATTCATGCAGTAACTTCTGAAAGTTTTTTACTGAAACTTGAAGTATTTATTTTTGCATTTACTCTTGAACAAGTATTTCAGTAAAAGTCAATTTTAATACTGTAAGCTGATTTAATACTTGTACTTGTAGTTAAGTTGAACTCACGGTTGCACCTAGCGCAATCGTAAACTTATCGTATGCGATCGCATGAATTAGCAGATGTGACAGCTGTAGAATTTGATAACCCGCAACTTAGGTTAATTAAAGAAATTTACTTGTAAACCAAATGTCTAGAATTAATGGCTTTGAAGTTGGAACCGGATACAGCTGGAGAACGGGAATTGATGCGATCGCGGCTTTCCACCGAATAACCCTGTGTTCCTGACTCTGCCGATCAGTCGGAACGTGGGAGAGCCAAACAGTGTTTTTGATGTGGACTATAACAGCGGAACTTTGACACTGGATCATCGCTTCAGTGATAGTTTACAAGTGCGAAGCGGTCTTTTCGTGCGCTCGTCGTTTCTCAATACTAACTTTGCTAGCTACGGTGATCTTGAAGCAGATGGTCGTACTTTTGAGCGGGGCGTACAAGAAGATAGCAATCGCCGCAATGAAGACTACTCTTGGCAAACTGATTTGATTGGTAAGTTCAATACACGTTCAATTGCCCATCAACTCCTGCTGGGTTTGGAGTTGAGTCGCAGCACAGATATTGATCCTGTGTTTATCAGTGATCTTGCCTCAATTGATATTTTCAATCCTGTCTACGGCGCTCGTCCTACGAACCGCACACTCAATAATTACTACGTTACGAGAACCGATACACTGGGTATTTATTTGCAAGACCAGGTAACTCTACTACCTAATCTAAAGTTACTAGTTGGTGGCAGATACGATTTTGTTGATAGCAACAACAGTAGAACACCAGAAGGTGGAAGCACTACTAAATCTGAGTTTAACGATGGTGCCTTTTCACCGCGTGTAGGATTAGTCTATCAACCGATAGAGCCAATTTCGCTTTATGCCAGTTATAGCACTTCTTTTGTTCCCAACAATTCTAGAGCCGCTAGTGGGGAAACACTCGAACCATCTCGCAGTACACAGTACGAAGTTGGTATAAAATCTGAGCTTTTTGACCGACGGCTTTTGGCAACACTAGCTGCCTATGACATTACCAAAACAAATATACCCACCACAGATCCCGACAATATCGAGTTCTCAATCGCAGTCGGAGAAATCAAAAGTCGAGGGATTGAACTAGATATAGCAGGAGAAATTTTACCCGGTTGGAAGATTATTGCTTCTGGGTATTTGAATGATGCGTTTGTTAGCAAGGATAACACCATTCCAGTAGGAACCAGACTGGAAAATTCTGCTTACCACGGTGCTTCTTTATGGACAACCTATGAAATTCAAAAGGGTGACTTGCAAGGATTAAAGTTTGGTGCGGGGATATTTTATGTGGGAGATCGCATTGCCAACCAGAGCGATCCGTTTACTGTTGCTTCTTATTTGAGAACTGATGCCGCAATCTCCTACAAACGTGATAATTGGCGGGCGGCGCTCAACTTCAAGAATATCTTCGATCTCAAATATTACGACACGAGTGGTTACTTCCTCTTCCCTCAAGCACCGTTGACTGTGTTGGGAACGATTTCGTTTGAGTTTTGACTTTTATTTAGTAGAAATATCTACCATAACTTTCAAAACTCTGCGTAACTAAGTTTTGACTCTACCTATGATTAGAGTGATCGCCTTTAGTTTGAAGCAAGAAGCTGTGTAAAAATATTTAAAATTTGTCTTGTTGTACTAGCCTACGGCAAGCGGATAGGCGATTGCACTGTTAGATTGAAAAGGAGATTCGTACAAACAATGGTATAAAAAACGTATATCCTGGCTAAATTTTTATACACGTTACAGTAGAAGACACGTATAGAATAAAGTGTGATAGGGCGTGTAGAAAGTACGATTATACAGCTACAAGAAAGCATATCTCTTATTAAGCCCTTTATGTCTTGGTATTAAATTCACAGGAAAAAATGCTTTTAAAACTTGAAAGCAATAGGGGCGATCGCGCCATTCCACTATCTCACTAGGAGTCATATCTATGGGAGAAGCCAAACGACGTAAACAACAAGATCCAACATGGGGTTTGAGCTTTGAGGCTTGGGGCAAACTATTCCAACCCAATGTCAAAACTTATAGAACACAATTTGGTCTCGAAGTCTGCAATTTTCAAGATTTGTATCAAGATATGATGTGGTATCATCACCGCATCAACTTAGCTGTGGAAAGACGTGCTGAAGGGAATGGCACTAAGAAAAGCTCTAAGCCATGCAGGATAAGTGGTACAGATTTTAAAGCTATTGAACAGTGAAGGTCTTGGTATGGGACAGGCGA
>NZ_JBALDE010000188.1:0-8154 GCF_036917515.1 Nostoc sp.
GGTTCTATTCGCAATAAACAGAGGTTTTATCGCCAGGGTTTGAAAGCTATGTCACTTATACAGCAAGCTCTTTAGCTCCCCTGTCGCCCCCTGAAATGACTTTTGACGCTCAGCCGAGTTGCGTTAGCGAAGCTCGCCGCAGGCATCGCACAATCCAGAATATCGGTTTAATACCTGAAAGTATTGCCATATCTGGGTTATGAAAAATACCGAGATTTTTTAACTTACCTGCGGAATGTGGGATAAGTCCTACTGAAAAGTCTTTTCATCAGGTGAATCCTCAAGAAAAATTGCTGTTACTCAAAAAAGACATATAAACTATGCTGAAAAAGCCTAATTTTGGCGAATTTTTGTGCCCTAAAACCGTGCAAACAGTAAATTGAGAACTGATGTTACTGAAAAAATCGATTAAGGAAAGTAAAAGTTATGGCAAATATTATTGGAACCAACGGTAATGATACCCTAGTAGGCAGTGACGACAGTACGGACACAATTAATGGTAAAGCTGGTAACGATATCATCACATATTCCTATGGCAACGATACCTTGACTGGTGGAGGCGGCAAAGATAAATTTGTTTACAACTACTTCTACTATCAGGATTCTAGTACCATCACCGATTTCGGTGGTGTAGGTCAAGGAACAAACCCCACAGCAGCAGTCATTGCCGAAGTTGATACTCTAATATTCCAAGGTAGTGGCTTTACTGCCCAAAATCTGCTGCTGAACCAGAATGGCAGCAATCTGGAAATCACCTTTGAATATGAAGTGATGTTGGGGTCAGGGTTTACTCCCAGAGTCATCCTGCAAAACTTTGCCCTGGAAAACCTGGATAACTTAAGCAAATCTACAGGTGCCACTATAGACTTAGGAAATATCCTGTTTGATGGGCAAACTAGCATCACAGACAGCTTTGATGTCTTCAATGCCAACTCTACCCAAAGCAATATCTTCAACAAAAACACAGTCACCTTCCTTAACGATCTGAACAATAATGTTAACGGCTTTGACAACTCAGATGATGTGATCAACGCTCAGGGGGGTAATGACAAAATTGACGGCAAAAGTGGTGACGACCTTTTGAGAGGTGGTACGGGTAATGATACTCTGATTGGTGGCGCGGGAAATGACACCCTCAACAGTGGTACAGACAATGACTCTCTCGTTGGTGGTACTGGTAACGATTACTTGAATGTTGAATTTTCAACAGGCAATAAGACCCTCTACGGTGGCGTTGGTGAAGATTTATTGAATGCTGGGTATTCATCAGGTAATAACCTGCTTTCTGGGGACGATGGCAATGATTCTCTCTCTGTCGGTGCTTTCAACTACTACCCAAGCATTGGACTTTTCGGTAATAACACCCTCAACGGTGGTGCTGGTGACGATTATTTGAGTATTGGGTCTTCAGAAGGCAATAACTTACTGGATGGGGGCGTTGGTAATGATTCCTTCTATGTCTATGTAGTAACTGGATTCTATACTTCCTCCACTGACTTAGTGACTCAAACGCTAGATGGGGGTAAAGGTGACGATTACTTATTCGTCGATTATAGGAATGCTACAGGAGGGATTGCTTCGACTTTTGATACTACTATTAACATTGGATCAATTACGGTAGGCACTAATCGGGTTAGCTACAAGAATATCGAACGATTAGATATTACAGGTACAGGCTACAATGACAATATTGTGGGGACAAATGGCAATGATACGCTCTCCACAGTCGATGGTGGCAATGATACGATAGATGGAGGTAAGGGTGACGATTACTTATCCGTCGATTATAGGAATTCTACCGAAGGAGTAACTTCGACTTTCGATACTACTACTAACATTGGATCAATTACGGCAGGCACTAATCGGGTTAGTTACAAGAATATCGAACGATTAGATATTACAGGTACAACCTACGACGACAATATTGTGGGAAGCAACGGCAACGATACGTTCTCCACGAGCTATGGTGGCAATGATACGATAGATGGAGGTAAGGGTAACGATTACTTATCCGTCTTTTACTACAATGCTGGAATAACTTCGACTTTCGATGTCACTACTAACATTGGATCAATTATCGCAGGCACGAATCAGGTCAGCTACAAAAATATCGAAGGATTAAATATCTCAGGTGCAGCCTACGACGACAATATTGTGGGAAGTAATGGCAGTGATACACTCTCCGGGGGTGAGGGAGGAAATGACATCCTGATAGGTGGGAACGGTAATGATACCTTTGCTTTCTATAATTATCAAGGCGTTGCTCGTGTTCATGACTTTAACACGACTAATGAACTGATTCAGGTATCGTCTTATAATTTTGGTAGCGACTTATCAATAGGTTCACTTCAGAAAAGTCAGTTTACCCTCGGAACATCTGCAACGACAAGCAATCAACGATTTATATATGACAACACTACAGGTGCATTGTATTTTGACCTTGATGGCAGTGCAAATGCATTTACTCAGGTCAAATTTGCACAACTATCAGATGGATTGTCACTAACCGAAAACAATTTTGTGATTGTGTAATCGAAATAAACCCTCCATCACTAAACGCCACAGGATAAATAGAAATCTTCAGAATGCGAGGTGCTATTTTAAGCACTTCGCATTCGATTTACCAATGGAATAAGGTTATACCAATTCGTAATTCGTAATTAAGAGGCGTCAGATTTTTTAGCGGCATGCAAAGGAAGCGGTGACAGTTCGTAGTCTAGACCTTGCTTTGAATCATATTCAAATGATGGTAACATTTTTGAGCAATTTCCATCCTGCAATATCAAATTGTAATTATTGAGTTTGGTTGTTTGCGATCGCAGCATTGTTTTTATCGTGTTCGAGTTCTCTCATGAGAGAATCAAAACCACTAGTATTGTTTCCACTTTGGGCAAATAAAGACCGAATTTTATTGATTATCGCACTTATCCTGTTGGATAAAAACTGACCGAGATTATTAACGGGACTTAAACATTTTTGAGGAAAAAACAAGCCTAAAACCCATACAGGACAAGGAAAATACACCCCTTGCTAAAAAATGCTTGAAACCCAAATATATCAACAAACTAGGCAAAGCGATGTCAAAGTCTCTCTGTATATACATTTGAGGTATTTTTCTGGCTACTTTTTGTCTAAGTCCCATTAACAAAGTTTTTCAGTTTTTCAAATATCGAAACCTCTACAGTGGAATACTTTTTGACAATCTGCCTCCTGCTTCCTGAAGAATGATTTAGGATGGCGATAATTTCTACTGGGTTAAGAACGCCGTACATTTAAGCAACACCATTCTTTGCGTTTCCACAGGGTAGCGACAACCCAACCATTTTCTTCTAAAGCGTCAGCAACAGCTTTAGATTGTTCCAGTAAAATACCACTGAAGATTGCCCAAGTTTCAGGTTTAGCGATCGCACTCATTTCTGGAATCAATTCAATAATCACATGAGCCAAAATATTGCAGACAATACCATCCATTGGGCTTTCAATTAGTTTTGTCAAAACGTCTACACTTCCCTGTGCAGGTAGTAAACGTTCTGGGCTAATATCATTCAGCACACCATTACTGATAGTTGATTGCACCGCCAAAGGGTCAGTATCCACTGCATAGACTTTCTCGGCTCCTAATAGCAGCGCCCCAATGGAAAGGATACCAGAACCACAGCCAATATCCGCAATTACCAGATGCTCATGTTTACCACTATTACCCACAAAGGACTGAGGAACTCCACTTAGCCGCATTTCCAAGGATTCCAAACATAGCTGAGTAGTAGCATGGTTGCCCGTACCAAATGCTACACCAGGGTCAAGGCGAATGACTAAGCGTTCGGTTGTTTCTGGTAATGGTAGCCAAGCGGGGTTAATTAGGAAGCGATCGCCTATTTCCTGTGGATGCCAATATTGTTTCCAGCTAGTTGCCCAATCTTCCTCATCAATTAACTGCCATTGCAAGGAAGGAGATAAAATTCCTACACAAAGAGCATCTTGGCGCAGCCATAGAGACAACGCTGCCAAATCTAGCAGCTGTGTTTGAATTGTCGGCAGATAAGCTCTTACTAAAGATGAGTTTCCTTTATTTTCACTAGCTGTACCACGACAGCCAAAATCTTCCAGTCGCCAAAAGATCGAATCTTCTAAGTCTGGCTCACATAAAATATTTAGTTCCCACCAGGTGTTTGCCATAAAAAAGTAAAAAGTAAAAAGGTAAAAGGCAAAAGGCAAAAGAAAAAGGATTTCTGGCGTTGCATATTTGCGGGATGATTTTGCTAGTTTTGTAGGGTGGGCGTCTTGCCCGCCCCGAAATACAAGGGACGGGCAAGACGCCCACCCTACAAGAATCATCCCTTGGATTCAGCAACGCTGGATTTCTTTTTACTTTTGCCTTTTTACTTTTGCCTTTATAGAGTTACTGTATACGCGTCCCGAATACCAGGGACTTTTATAATCTCATCCAAAATGCCCTCTGGTAAAGGGTCATCTATACTCAGAGCCATGACGGCATCACCACGGACGATTTTACGACCTACTTGCATACTGGCAATATTTACATTAAAACTGCCAAGTAGGGAACCAAGTTTGCCGATAATCCCTGGCATATCGCGGTGCAGGGTAAACAACATATATTTGCTGGGTGGGACGTTAATGGGGAAACCGTCAACGTCAGTGAGGTGGATTTCCCGTTCACCCAACAAAGCACCTGTAACAGAATGAGTACCTAAAGTACCCGTGGCTTCTAGATGCAGTGTGCCGGCGTAATCTCGAATAGAAGCATCGCGGGTTTCAATCACCCGAATTCCGCGTTCTTTGGCTTCTATGCTAGCATTTACGTAATTTACTCGTTCCCGCAAAGCTTGGTAAAGTAGTCCTTTGAGGGCAGCGACGATTAAAGGCTGACTTTTGTTGGTTGCGAGTTCCCCTTGCAGTCGAATATTGAGTACTTCTACCCTTCCACCAGCTAGTTGTCCCACTAGATTACCGAGAGTTTCTGCTAGTTGCATATAGGGTTTGAGTTCTTCCAATACATCGGGGCCGAGTCCGGGAATATTGACGGCTGAACGTGCTGGTAGTCCTAAAAGGACATCGCGAATTTGTTCGGCAACATCAATCGCCACATTCACTTGAGCTTCCGTGGTAGAGGCTCCCAAGTGGGGAGTAAGGATGATTTCTTTACCTAGCGATCGCAACTCAGATTCACCCAGTGGTTCTGACTCGAACACATCCAAGGCTGCACCACCGATTTTACCCGCTTTCAAAGCTGCTGCTAAAGCTACTTCATCAATGATCCCACCACGAGCGCAGTTGATAATCCGCGCTGTGGGTTTCATTTTTGCCAGGGTTGTGGCATTGATTAAGTGGGTAGTTTCTGGGGTTTTCGGGATGTGGAGGGTGATATAGTCTGCTTGCTGGAAGAGTAAATCTAGCTCCACCAACTGACAGCCAATTTGTTCGGCTCGTTCTGTAGAAATAAAAGGGTCATAAGCTAGGAGTTTCATCCCCATTGTTCTAGCTACAGAGGCAACATGGGAGCCAATTTTACCTAAACCGACAATACCGAGAGTTTTTTTGTAGACTTCCGCACCAACAAAACTATTGCGATCCCACGCCCCACGTTTCACAGAAGCGTTAGCATCGGGGATGTGGCGAGACAAAGCCAAAATCATCGCTAGCGCGTGTTCGGCGGCAGCAATTGTATTTCCCTCTGGAGAATTGACTACCACAATTCCTCGGCGGGTGGCAGCGGGAACATCCACATTGTCCACACCAACACCAGCACGACCGATGATTTTTAGTTGGGTGCCGGCTTCAATGATTTCTTGAGTGACGCGCGTACCAGAGCGAATCATCAGCGCGTCATACTCACCAATAATTGCGATCAGTTCTGCTGGTTTTAGACCTAGTTTGACATCAACGGTAGCAACTTGCGAAAGAATGTCAATTCCAGCTTGGTCAATCGAATCAGAGACAAGAACCTTAGACATGATTACTTCATTTAAAGCTACAGGTTTTGCTGCACAAGACTTTTTAGTTTAGTCTTTATCTGTCACAATTCAGCAAAAATTATTCGTTTGAATATCAACTTAACCTTTACTTACACTACGTGCTGATAGTATCGAAGCGTGAATTGCTCCTGATGGGCACTGCTTTCTAAGTTTTTGAACATAAATTAGCTGTTTGCACCACCCTGTCGCTAAATATAAAGCATGAATAGCACTAAGCACCGATATATTTATTAATAGTTAAGAGTTACCAAAATTTTATCGGCTAAAGCAACTTCCTTAGTGGGGTATAAACGCTTGTATGCTTGACTGGGCTGCAACTTTAGCCAAGGCAATGCTATACACAAGCAGGAAACGAGCTAGTAACTAATATATCTGTCAAATCTTGTCTGTTTGTCAATACCACAAGTGGTATCCCTTAGTCAAAGCAAAACATTGACTCATCAAGATCATCGGATTGTGACAGTTAGAATTTAGGCATCAAATAAATTTTATTGCTCATGATTCCGGCAGATTTAAGATTGTTTAGTAGTTAAAAACTATCAATTAATATCAGTATAGTACTTAATATACAGTAGTAAGCTAGTACCGCAAGGCGGAAGTCAAAAGTCACGCATAATTGTATTCCAACCTCTTGCGCCATTTGAAATGGTATGTTTATTTACGCCGTGCTGTACTAGTAATTTGTCAAGCTAATTTCGAGAGCTTATAGTAAGCACTAAAGTGCTTAAAAAACTAGAACTAAAGTTCTGATCCCTCTTTTGTTACTACGGGGAGAGTAGAATCAGGAAGAAAAACTGAAACAGTAAGTAACTCTGATGGTTAGGCAGCGCTCTTAAGCAGTAAATACAGTCGGGTTCATAGATAACTACTGTCAACACTATTATTCAATATTTGAGGATGTGAGACATTTTGAGGCATTCAAGTATTTACACTTGGGAATGTGATCATCCATCCGAACCAAATCGCTACCAGAGATAGGGAAAATAGCAGGATTAAAAGATGGTCAATCACTAGATCATTTTTTGAGAGATGCACTGTGGAGTGTCAAAAAATTAAGAGAAATGAGGCTGTATTTGACAAAAAAGTTGATTGAATTGATGAATGGTTTTCGAGCTTCTCCGATTCATTTCTCTATAGCTAGCTAATCTTCTCCTATTTTTCTTCCCCGAAGGTAACAAAAGAGGGATTACTTCAAAAATAGCAACATTGGCGTAAAGAATTGGGCATCAAAAAGGAGGAAGTTGACGCGGTCTATGCATTTATGCAATGGTGCGATCGCCTTTCGCTTATTCTTTGTCAGCAAGAACTACCTGACGATGAAAGGTTTTTAGAAATTAGCAAGGGTCCTGAAGGTGAGCGCTATGACATTATGCAGCGCAGTGATAACTTGGTTGTTGTCAAACCCTGGCCCTTTCAAGACGATAAATTCACGATCAACATCGAAGCCTGCGACCTCTTCCAGGTTAAATTTGAGAGCAGCGCTGAATTAACTCAAGCACTACAAGAAGCCCCGATCAAGGTACTAGAGTGGACATTTGTTAAGAGTTAGATGCATAAGGCTTACAGCTATTTAGCTGAAAATTGCTGTAAAAAACTAGGTTATGCGATCGCATTCTTCTATCAAATTTCTACTTATTTTTGCAATGGTAATCTCAGTAATGACTATTGCATGGTGTGATGCTGTGAATATAACCCAAGCTGCTGAGATACAAAAAGTAGCGATTGCATTTAGCGCTAAGGGCGTGAAGTCAGTTTTAATTATTCTAATTTTTATCTAAAGATGTATTTTTAAGGCAGATTGTTATTACTTATGATAGTTCCTTTTTATAATTCCGATCAGTGAAAGTAAATATACTTAACAACTGAGGTTCAAAGCATGGACTCAACAGGTAAGGTTCAAACTGTGGACTCGTCCTGGTCTCTTCCACTGCCGTTGAAAGAGTATGCAATGAGCCGAGTAACTGTCTACTTTTATAGTTGCGACAGATGGGTTCCAATTAAATATTGCTATTTGGGAAAAGCAATTTTGCTTCACCACAAGGCAAACTTAGAAGGCAAGGAAATTTTATTATAGCGGTTCTCAGTTGGGTGCAATATAGTAACAGCAGTGGGTGAACCATCCAATAATGTCTTTTTTAGTTACCGCATTCAGAGCATTTGT
>NZ_JBALDE010000189.1:0-82531 GCF_036917515.1 Nostoc sp.
TCTTCTTTTTCCATTTTTTCTAATCTCCGTAGACTTACAGTATGGACAATGCACAGTATGAACCCTCTCCTCATCCCTTTATTATGCAACACCAAGATTGCATAATTTCCCCGAACTCTTATCGTATCGGGATGACCTACACCCAAAGTCTGCTCACAAATTGCCAAAGCTTGCTGATACAGGGGTTCGGCTTCGTTATAGCGTCCTATAGAACTGTAGAGTGCTGCGAGATTGTTCAAGATAGTAGCGACATTGGGATGGTTATCTCCTAGTAAGTGTTTTTTCAGTTCCAAAGCTTGCTGATATAGCGGTTCGGCTTCGCTGTAACGTTTTGTAGAAGCGTAGAGTTCTCCGAGATTGTTCAAGCTAGTGGCAACATCAGGATGGTTGTCTCCCAGTAAGTATTTTTTCAGTTCCAAAGCTTGCTGATATAGCGGTTCGGCCTCGCTACAGCGTCCTCTAGATTTATAGAGTCCTGCAAGATTGTCCAGGCTATTGGCGACATGAGGATGGTTGTCTCCCAGTAAGCGTTTGTACAGTTCCAAAGCTTGCTGATATAGCGGTTCGGCTTCGCTGTAACGTCCTGTAGAGTCGTAAAGTAATGCGAGATTGTTCAGGCTAGTAGCGACATCGGGATGGTTGTCTCCCAGTAAGCGTTTGTACAGTTCCAAAGCTTGCTGATATAGGGGTTCGGCTTCGCTATAGCGTCCTGTAGACTCGTAGAGTAATGCGAGATTATTCAGGCTAGTGGCGACATTGGGATGGTCGTCTCCCAGTAAGTGTTTAGTCAGTTCCAAAGCTTGCTGATATAGCGGTTCGGCTTCGCTGTAGCGTCCTGTAGAACGGTAGAGTTCTGCGAGATTGTTCAGACTAGCCGCGACATCAGGATGTTTTAAACCAAGATGATTTTCAGCTATATCTTTACATAGTTTGTACCAAGGTTCTGCTTGCTGATAAAGTCCTTGACCGTAATAAAACCAGCCTAAACCTCTGAAAGGCCAAATTAAATCCTCGTGGCTGAGATATTGGGATAGGTGGGTTGCAACTTCTACAAGGTGAGGGATATATGGAGTGAAATTGAAAATATCTTCACGGTTAGGCTGTTGAGGAATTCGCTTTGCCACGTTTATCATTATCGCTACAAAAGCAGTTTTCAGCTTATCCGCCTCATTTGACTCATCCAACTTCATTTGGAAAAATTGCCGAATCAGTGGATGTAGACGATAAATTCCTTTACCTTGCCATTGTATTAAATGCAGTTTCCGCAACTGCGCTATAGCTTTCTCCCAAAGTTCTTGTTCTTCGTCATCTTCTATCCACTCAACAGAAAAAGGAATATTAGCCAAGGCATACAAACTCAGCCAACAGCCTAAGCCTTGTGCTTTCTCATCTAACTGTTCCCAACTCAATGCAAAAGCTTCAGCAACGCCATATTCATAACGCATTAATGGGTTAGCCTTGGCTATTGCTTCGTGTTCCAGTCGCTTTTTCTCTAGCCGCTTCAGCAGTTTTTCCAGAGACAAATCTAGCATTGTATCCAGATATCGCCCCACTAACTCTAACACCAAAGGCAAATATCCTAAGAATTTACAAATTTCTCTCGCAATCCAAGGTTCGCTTTTCAGTCGTTCTCTATCAACCAGCGACTTTAATAATTTCATTGCCTCCAATGGTTTGAGAACATCTAAACGTAATTGCGGCAAAGTTCTATCA
This sequence comes from Nostoc sp., assembly GCF_036917515.1. Lineage (GTDB taxonomy): Bacteria > Cyanobacteriota > Cyanobacteriia > Cyanobacteriales > Nostocaceae > Nostoc. Next base: position 1,714 of record NZ_JBALDE010000189.1, read on the forward strand.
AACCCCAGACGCGTTGTTAGTAATACTTTAAACCGGGGTGATTCTAAGGGTAGATAAGGCTGAACCTGTTTTTTGTAGTCGGTGACATCATCAAACACCAGCAATACTTCACCTTGTTGCCAATTTTGCCAGCAGTATCTCAGCCTATCTGCTAATTTCCAATCGTCCGGTACAATTTTGTTGAATTTTAATTCAAAAAATCTGAGAATCTGAATTCCGACATTTATTCCCTGTGCAGATAACCAGCAAACCCCACCTTGATAATTCTGCAAATGCTGTTTGGCGTATTGGATAGCGAGTTCAGTTTTGCCTACTCCACCCATACCCGCCACAGCTACAATGGCAACTTGCCGAGATGTTTGTAATGAGGAGTGCAGGTTTTGTAGTTCCTCCTTACGTCCCACAAATTTTTCAAATGGGACAGCAGGCGGAATATTGTGATGAATTTCTTTAATTATGGGACGAGTATCTTGCCCGCCATTATATTTCGCTGTCAGGCAAGCCCGTAACTTTTCTAGCTTACCGCGACTATTAGAAGTCGCTAATTCAGGATAGCTCTTGGCGAACTTATCATACACCTCAGTCATCCGCTTTTTGAAAGCAGCCGCACCAATGTTTAATTCGCTGGCAAGTTTTGCTTCACTCTTCCTTGAGTTTTCAGTCTTCAAACGCTCCACAAAAGCTGCTGTTTGTTCTGGGGATAAGCTATTAGTAGCAGCTTCATTGGCTAAAAAATCAGCCCATTGCATAGACAGCTTGTGAGATTTCTTCTCGATTCTACTTAATTTCTACTTTGTCTCCATTTCTAGGGAATCTCCTCTTCTTCTGGCAGAAATACGATTTGCATAGAAACATTTAAAATAAGTTTGAGCCGTGAAAACTGCCTTAACAACTCCAGTCAACTCCAATCAAACCACCCAAACTTCGCAATCAATCCCCGCCTTGCCAACATCGGTAGAGAATTCATCTACTTGGATGCGAGATGGATACAGTCCTACTGAAATCATCCTCGCGGCGGCATTTTTAACTTCATTATCCATTGGGGGAATTGCTACTGTGATTGTGGCGATTACGCGTCTAGTTAAAACTTTAGTGCCTGTGATGATAAGCCCAACAAGGGAAAAAAAGAAATAGTTAACTTAGAGCCAAGGTGAATGGAATGTTACAGTATTGCTAAAGCGCGAGTATGAAGCAGGATCGATTCGCTCTAATTATTGCTGTAAGACAACTTGCTAGAGAAATATGGAGGGCAAGCAAAGGCGATCGCAATTGCGATTGCAGACTAACAAGCATGTTGTAGTAAACGAATGCAAGCGCCTGATACGAAATTAAAAAATATTTGTTGCCGTGGATCTTTAACGTTAGCGTGATCGCATCTCTGATCAACTGCATCGCCGAAACGATAAAAGCTCAATCATCCGATTAGTGATCGCACTCCTTTTTCGGTCTACTGAAGGTGACTTAAGAGGGCGATCAATTACTTTAAAGTTTTTGTGAAGCCAGTAAAGAAGACAACAAAAAGCTCAGTGAATCTATTATTATACTGGTGATTTTTAAGGATGCTGTAGTGAGAGTAAATTAGTAGGAAGACCATAGATATCTAGTTATCTCTACAAAATTTTTTACTCAAGTTGCCTTGAGTAGAAAATTTTGTGCTGATGACTGCCAATTAAATCCCTCTTTTCCATCCTGTGGATCTTCAAGTTCAATTGGCTAGCTTTGATGATTGTAGTTCTAATTAGGAGACTATTCAAAATCGTGAAAACTGAAAAGCTCGCACTCTCGACTATTATAGCATTAGCTACCTTAGCTAGCACTGCAACGGCTGCACGAGCAGTCTCGCTTGTCAATCAAGCCTTAGACGTTCTCCCAGCGCCTCCCTTGGGTGAACCTGTTTTCAGTTTCACCCAGCTAGGAGCTACGTCCCTACCATATATTAGTCCTACTCTGACGACAGGATCGGGACCTGCACTAAGAATTAATAATAACCTAAATAACTTGGATGTCTCTGTCGGTGATATTGTGTATCGTCTGTTAAGCCCTGATGCTCAGTTTGGCACTGTTACTTCAAACCTTTACAAGGTGACGCTATCTGAAAACAACTCCGTTGCAACATTCACAGGCGCGCGCGTCAACCCTAGTCAAGTGTTCCGCATTCAGCGCACAGTCAGCGATGGATCGCCTGTTGATTTTACCTTGAGATTATCTACCGCAAATGAAACAAACACGCGTGCTATTCCTGAACCGACCACAATTGCAGGTCTAGCGCTTGCAGGTGTCGCTTGTGCCTACATCCGTCGGCGCAAACAGTAAGCCGCAGAGTAAACAGTGAAACGAGATATCTGACTTCTGAGTTGCAACCCCGATTCTAGGGACGATCCACATCAAGCAGTCGGATATCTGGTTAATGGCAGCTACAGGCAAGCGCAATTGTACTACCGTTGTGTTGGTCGAACTTGCGTTCAATTAAGTTGATTAATATCAAGTTGCAATCATCTGTGGTATTTCTCCTCTTGCTAGAAAGCTTCTCTGCTTCCCCTGCGTGCCAAAACTAATATGTTTGAATACAACTAGGTATAACTTGCGATCGCATCTCTCATCAACTGCAACGCCGAATACTGCAAATGCGTAGGCGTAGCCAGTCGCATTTTAGTCTCTTGAAAGAATATAATACTTACTTAAGCATCGATTTTTGCAATACAACTTGTAATTCCTCGTAATCCTCTGGTGTATCAATGTCGATGTCCCCTAGCGTAAACGGAATAGAAAACACTTGATTGAGGTTATCGTTAATAACTCTTTTTGCTCCTGAAGTTTCTTTCAAAGCAGCAAGTTCGGAAAAAAATATTTGACTAAATAAAGCGGGTACACCTAATGTACCTCCATATTCACAAGCAATTATCGGTTTTTTTGTTGAATAGTATGCATCAACAAGTTGATTAATAACTTGGTGAGAAACAAATGGCTGGTCACAAAGTGTAATAACTACTGCTTCTATTTTTTGCAGAAGATTATTTAACAATTCAATACCGCTTTTGATTGAAGTACTCATTCCACAAGCCCAATTTGGATTGTTAACTACTGTAACGGGAAGTTGCTTAATTTGGGGATAAATTTGTTCTGCATTTGCTCCAAGTACTACTACCACAGGTTGACAAACTGAAGCGATCGCTATTTCTGTAATATATTTTAAAAAACTACGTCCTTGGTAAAGCAATAGTTGTTTCGGTGTACCCATCCTAGTAGATGCACCAGCTGCAAGAATCATAATGGCTATGGTTGATTTCTCATTGTCTATAGCAGTCATAAAAACTATATGGTAAGTAGCAAGTTTGAGTTACTTTCATAACATTGGTGAATCGGTTGATTGCGATTTCTTAAAAAATTACCATTGCGGTTTGTTAGCACTGCTTGAATTTCCGCAATAATCGCGATCGCTATTTCTTCAGGTGTATCTGCTCCAATGTCAATCCCAATTGGGCCATGCAATCTTTTTAATTGTTCGGTAGTATAATCTATTCCTTGCAGATGTAAATCTTCAAGCAATCTTTCAGTACGCAGCTTTGGACCTAAAACCCCTATGTAGGGTGCAGGAGATGGCAGCAACATTTTCAAAATTTCTAGGTCGTCAAGGTAATTATGCGTCATCACTACAGTTACTGTGTGGGCATTTATAAACACCTGTTTATGTACAATTTCTCGCCGACTAAGAATAACATCACAAAGTATAGGAAATCGCGATCTAGTTGCCTCATTAGCTCGACAATCTACTATAGTAACGTCCCAACCTAATGCTTGAGCAAACTGGGCTACGGGTACAGCATCATAACCTGCACCAAATATTATTAAAGATGTGGGTGGTTGGATGACTTCGATGAAAACTTCGGCACTGCCTAAAGGTAACTGATAGTTGTTTACTCTTGACTTTTGATTAGCAAAGGCTGCTTGACTATCTGCAACCAGAGATTGAATTAAATTTGGATCTTTGATGTCAGTGATAATTTTACCATTTGGATACAGCAGGAGGCGCGACCCAAGTTTGACCTTGACTGCGCCTTCAAAGGCAAAGACTGTAGCAATAATACCCAAATGTTTTTTATGAAAACACTCCTGTATAAAAGCGATCGCATTTGGTGTGCTTTCTCCCTCAAGGCGTTCGATGAGAACTTGTACTATCCCATTGCACCCCAAACCAAAGCCCCAAAGAATATCCTCAGAGGCGGTGCTATCGTAAGTAACAACAATTGGTTCACCATCTGACATTCGTTGTTGAGTATGCTCAAATACATCGTTCTCCAAGCAACCAGCACTGATTGTTCCGATCATCCGACCTGTATTTGTCATCAGCATTTTAGCACCCGATCGACGATAGGTTGAACCTTGAGTTTTAACTACAGTCGCAAGAAAAGTCATTTCACCACTTTTTTGACTTGACTCGAAGCCTTCTAAAATTGCTTGTAATTCGTTCATTTGATTGTTTATTTTTCTGTTTCTAGCAGTTTGTCAGTTTGAGCAAGCAGTCCTAATGATAACAATGTGATGACTCGTGCCATCCTTTGCAATTGTGCATCGCTGCTAGACCCTCAACGTTGGAGACAATTGAGGCAATTGAGCGCTTGCGAAACAAAGATTTACGGAGCGGACTCCAAGTAGAGATTGTCATGACTGCGGTATGCAAGTATTTACTTCAAGATTCGAGGAGCAGGGCCACGAGTAGTATCCAATCCTGACACACGAGGTAAGGTAATCGTCTTGCCTGTTTGTGCCGCCTGGTAAATCAACGCTATCAGTTTTTGGTCTTGCAAACCTTCTTCACCAGGCGTATGAGGTTGTTTATTTTGAATCACACAATCCGCCATGTGATCGATTTCTAAGGCAAACTGATTCTTCTCACCTATCCGCACTTCGCTAATGTTTTCTGCCATGCTATTGGTTGGCGATTTGCGCGAAATCATCATTCGCAAACCGTTGTAGGAGAATCCTGGATCAAGCTGCGCCCAAGCATCAGAACCGAAGACGCGAAAGCGGCGTGCTTCGTGGAAACCGTAGCTAGTGGAGCAAATCCCTAGTATCCCACTGGGAAACCGCAGCTGGAAGGTGACACTTTCTTCAACTTCTTTGAAACGAGGATCACCAGGAGTGCTGAAGATTTGGGCGCTAATTGCGATCGGTTCCTCTCCCGTTAAATAGCGAGTTGCATTCAAGCAATAAATTCCCACATCCGGTAAAGAGCCACCTCCAGCTAAGGCACGTTTCAATCGCCATTGATTTAAGTCACCTCCTTGGTTTTGTCCGTTATCTGCCTGAATCACCTTCACAGTTCCCAATTCTTTGCTACGGATCATCCCAATCATGGCGCGATGGTGCGGCTCATATTGGCAGCGATAAGCAATCATCAGCTTGCGATCAGCTTGTTTGCACGCGTCGATCATCAGTTGAGCATCTTCGACTGTGGTTGCCATTGGCTTTTCACACAGAATATGCTTTCCAGCTTTCGCACCACGCACCGTATATTCCCGGTGCATGCTGTTAGGTAGTACAATATAAATCACATCAACGTCTGGATTGTTGCGGAGATTATCGTAATTCTGATAGCTGTAGATGTTCTGCGGTTTAATGCCATACTGCTGGGCAACTTGATTGGCTTTGGCAGTATCGCCACTAACTAACGCAGTTGGCTTTGCTAGTTTACATTCTGCAAATGCAGGCATGATTTCTTCCAATGTCAGTCTCCCTAGTCCGACGATCGCAAACCCCAAACGTCGCTCTGGAGGTAATGCAGTTGGTGGACCACCTGTATCAACCTCAGTCTTTTCCGAGATGGGCGGAAACTCAATCTGAGGCGGTAAGGAACCTCCGCGTGGGGTGGCTTGTCCAGTTGGCTGTTGGGCAACAACCTCTTCGCCCATACTACCAATTGCAGTGGCTGAAATGGCTCCTAACCCAGCAGTAGTGAGAATCTGACGACGAGAAAATTTTCCTTTAAACACTTCAGCCATCGTGGTTCCTTAATGATGAAATTTTAGATTTAGTACAACAATTCTTAGCAAATTAAATTTGGAAATACCCTGCAATGCCAATGCGTCGCTTTACAATGCCAATGCGTCGCCTGACAATGCTAATGCGTCGTTTAACAATGCCAATGCGTTGTCTAACAATGCTAACGCGTCGCTTAACAATGCCAATGCGTTGCCTAACAATGCTAATGCGTCGCTTAACAATGCCAATGCGTTGTCTAACAATAGCTAATGCATTCCTCTGCAATTAAAAATCTACGCTCTTACGCAAAACTTTACTTAGAGAATTTCAAGAAATAAATTATCTAATTCCTTCATGCAACGCTAGACATTAGATTTTTCTGAATAAAACTCTTTAACGTAGATGCACGACTCGCCACAGACTATCGCCTTGTTTACGAAACACTACGCGTAGCTTGCTTTGCAGGAGTACGCGTAGCGGACGCAAAGGGAAAGAAAGAAGAAATGTTTAACTCAACTGTATTGCTTTATGGGGTACTCGTTGGAGTTGAGGTACTGCTTGGAGTTGAGGTACTAGTTGAATTTCCAGGATTAACAAGGGAACGAACCTGTTGTAGGTGAGATTGGAGGGTTGGTAGCTTTTCAGCCGCAAATGCTTTCACATCTGCATCTTGTCCCTGTTGAGCTTCAGTTTGAAATGCGGAGACATCCTTTTCATGATCTTGAAGCATCTGATTCAAATATTGGCGATCAAAGTCAGCACCAGAAAGTTTGGATAAGCGTTGCTGGACTTGCTTATTTGTGCTATTGAGCTTAGTTGGCAGCGTTACACCTTTTTGAGCCGCCAACTGTTTAAGTTGATTATTCACCGGAGTGTGATCGTCAACCATACGTTGTCCATACTGTTTTACCGCATTGCTAGCTCCACGTTTTGATGCAAGTTTTCCTAATTGGACTTCTGCTAAACCACCTTGAGCGGCTTCAGTCATAAACTGTTTGTCTGAAGAACTGGGGGTATTTTGCCCTGGTGTAGTTGGTGATGCAGTTGGTGACGCAGTTGGTGATGGACTCTCAGTACCTTGTACAGGCACAGCAGATGGAGCTTCCGATGTAGTTTGGTCATGGGGAGTAGTTGGTGTGCAACCAGTTGCCAAAGATAAGGCGATCGCTACTATACCAGTAGAAAATATTTTAAAGTTGGACATAATTGTTCTCCTTGGATAAAGCTATATTTTCAAACGTCGAATGAAAAATAAGCGCGATCGCACCGTTGAGTACGATAGCTAATGCTGAAATCATGATAATGCCGATGCGTTATCTTCCCTCCATCCTTCCCATAACATCTCAAGGCTTTGAGGGTAAATACATCTTCCAATCGATAGACTCAGCAGCAATAAATTCTGAGATGACAGTGAATTGTCTGGCTTGTCGTGAAAATACATCGACTCACATCAACTCGGTGTAACTCACACTTGAGAATTTGCGTAGGCGTAGCCCGCCAAAGGCATCGCTGTTTCCCTAAACAAAATGGTTAAAAATAGTATTAATATTTACCCCAGCCAAGCTGGATTCATAGCTGTACTATCATTTTGGGTTGTGGTCTTATATCGTTCGTACTGCCCTTTAGCTGCTGCCTCACGGGTACGCGCTAACAATGCTGTAACTCGTGCCTGATCCATTGGTGCAAACGTGCGGACTGCCTCAAATGCCTGGTCTAAAATTTTCATACTATCGATGCCTGTAATTACAACTGAGGTTGGCAAATTCATTGCGTAGTGCAGGCACTCGATCGCACTGACTGTATTGCTTCTAAGAATGTAAGACTCCCCGATGGTTTTCATTGCCAAGACACCAATGTTATTTTTCACTAGCACAGGTAAAACCTGACGTTCAAAACTTCTAAAATGGGCATCCATGACATTCAAGGGCATCTGCACGGTATCGAAGCGGAAACCATTTTGTGCAGCAGTTTCCAACATTTGAAGGTGAATCTGGGGATTCTTATGTCCTGTGAAACCAATATAGCGAATTTTGCCCGCTTTTTGCGCCTCGACGACTGCCTCCATTGAGCCGCCAGGAGCAAAGACGCGATCGGGGTCTTCAAAGCGTAGTATTTCATGATGCTGCACTAAATCAAGATGATCGACCTGCAAATCTTTGAGCGATTCATCAATTTGCATTTTGGCAGCAGCTTTGGTGCGACCGTCGATTTTCGTCATTAAGAAGACTTTTTGGCGATAACCATTCTTAAGAGCATTTCCCATCCAACGATGGCTACGTCCATTGTGATAGTCCCAAGAGTTATCCATAAAGTTGATGCCGCGATCAATCGCACTGCGGATCAGCTTGATACTTTCTTGTTCCTCTTCAATTTTTCCAATGTGATACCCCCCCAAGCCAATCACAGATACTTGTTCTTTGGTGCGTCCGAGGTTGCGATACAACATTTCGCCGCGTCGAGTTGAAGCGGGTGAACTTTGGGCTAGCAGTTGAGTATTTTCATCAACAGGTTCTGCTTGAGCGAGGATCGGTTGCAAAAATCCTTCCGAAACTGCAAGTCCTGCTGCCACTAATCCCGAAGCAGAAGCAGTTTTTAACAAGCTGCGTCTACTGATTTCCATAATTGTCTCCTACAAGCAACAACAGGAATGAGCCATATAATATCACTGCTATCTGACACAGAGACTCTAGCTAAGGTGTGTTTTTAAACGTACTTCGCAAGATGCATTCATAATGCAAGTTGATGTATTCCCAATGCAAGTTAATGCATTCCCAATGCAAGTTGATGTATTCACAATGCAAGCCAATGCATTTACAAAGATGAACGAAAAAATGTGTGAGAGAATAGTTAGCGGGCATTATCCGCTAACTATGCTCTGACTAGTATAGATGTATAGATACTAACTCGAATCATATTTTTGATTATTTTTGATATCTTGCAGCTTCTTCAATTAGGTCAGAAAGTCCTAGCTCTAATGTATTGCCCAAAAAAAACACTGCGATCGCGCTTGTGTAACATCTGCAATTCTACACTCGCGTTTGGCGGCTACCGTTGCCATATCCTGTCTTGAAAACAGCGAGTGCTACGGTTTTGCAATATATAGTTCCAGTAAACAGTGTTACTTATATCAAAAGAGCAGGTTTAGTAAGAGTATATCTTTCAATATACTTATATATGAATATGCTTTACTCTTTTCATCTCAGCAATTAGATACTTGTTCAAGATTTATCTGGATATTTTAATATTATTAATTGGTCTTAATGCTTGGCGTAAGTGGCGACGTGCCAGAACTCGAAGGTAAAATCGGCTTTTATAAGGGAGTGAGCAGTAAGGTTGCGGGTGTTGCGAATTTCTTCGGTGTGTCGGAAATCCTCGCGCTCATCAGTCAGCCTAGTAACATTGATCGTACCAGAGCGGACGCTCCAGAAGCGCAGATCATCAGCGACTCCCTGAGCGAAAATACACGCAAAGCTAAGTCTGCTTCGCCAATCATGTATTAGAGGTTTCGATTGCAACGATCAATTGGCGTAAGTTTCAGGAGAACAAAGATGACAAATGACCTAAATTCCTACTTACCTGTACCAACTAAACGAAAATTTGCAGCCACTTTCAGTGTAGTAAGACCAATTAGCTTTTGGGTACAGTTAGCATTAGGTACTGTTTCTATCTTGGCTTTGTTACTGGCTATATTTAGCCGTAACGTCACTGCCCAAACAACAACGAATTCGGTTATGGGTTTTGGAGTATTTCTGGGAATTATTGGAATTTTAGTGCTGTGTTTCCGACTCTACTGGATGAACCGCTATAGGCGTTTAGATAAACTTTTACAGTTGCCTAATCGGGAATTACATCCAAGTAAACAGGACGTAATTCAAGTATTAAAAATTGGGTTAATTGTCAGTTTTATAGGGCTATTGTTAGCTTTTTTAGCATCTGAAGTGACTGTTATTGCTGTATTAGCGAAAACGCTAGCTCTGCCTCAAACAATAGGAGTCTATAGACCTGAAAATGTCATACGGTCTCTAGATATTTTTGTGGTTTTGGCCAATGTCAATCTGATTGGCGCTCACTTTGTCGGAGGCGCTACTTCACTTGGGCTGCTTAACTGGTTAGAGCAATAGTCACCAAAGCAAAAAGTCAGTAAAACGATACACTTAAAAAAAATTCCTTGCCGCCCGCTGGAAGGGATCGCAAGTTAATCAACTTGATTGAGATTGAAAATTAGCGATCGCCGATCATATGATTGAGGTTTCATCGTTTCGGCAATGCCTACGCATTTGCAGTATTTGGCGTTGCAGTTTATCAGAGATGCGATCGCCCTAACGTTAAAGATCCACGGCAAAATATCTTTTAACTTCATACCGGGCGCTTGCGTTCGTCTGCTATAACGCGCTTGTTATCCTATAGAGCGTAGGCGTAGCCCGTTTATGTACTTGACACTACTTTGCGGGGCGCTAAAAAGCCAAGGACAATTGCTACCAAGAACAATGCTGGAACATCACCAAACAGATGTCCATGTTCAACAGGGTCAATTACTGCATGTACCGCCATGATCAGCCCGTGGACTAAACTTGACCAGACGGTGAACCAGATTAAACTGAGGTGAGCTTCTGGTTGCCTTGAAGCTAACAGCAAAAAGACACCAAGCGTTGCATAAACACCAATGATCATCTGTTCGTATTCGTACTGACCTGGTTGCCATAACCAGCCTGATGCCCAGACCTGACTTAGCGGATAGATAAGTAGAAAAGCTATTCCAATAAGAACCAGAGCGATTCGTAAGTACCGATCACGCTCATCCATTGCTTTAACCTCCGCTATTTTCTAGTGCAGTCTTTACTTAACAAAACTGTATAATTTTGTGATTGTATTCCCATTAGTGACACTTCAGCTTTGAAGTGTTAGAAATTTTAATGCTCCTTGTGGTTTAAAACTGATTCAACTGTGAGTGCAAGTCGATGTATTCGCAATGCAAGTTGATACATTCATAATGCAAGCCGATACATTCACAATGCAAGCTGATACATTCACAATGCAAGCCGATACATTCACAATGCAAGCTGATACATTCACAATGCAAGCCGATGCATTCAAAATGCTTACCCTTTGTTTAAGCTTGCCCGATTTAAAATTTTATATTACTGATAGATTTTAAGTTGCAATGGATACATTAAATGTAGATTTTACTAGTAGATACATTTATGAGTATCCAAGATACAACACGCCGTTTGCGCCCTCAAACCATTAGTCAAGATATTAGCTCATTCCACGGTTTACAAACTGTCAGCACCTACAACACGACTCGTTCTGATGCCTCAGTTGCAAAGTTACAGGAAGTTTATCAGGCGATGTTGATTTCTCAACAAACTGAAACCGAAAAACTAGCTTTATACCGTGCTGCTTCTGATGCTGCTCGATTAGCAGAATGGGAATTTCATAATGCTGTATTAGCGATGAAAGAAGTCGTGCGCGGGCAATATGGTTCAGATAGCGATCAAGCTCAAGCGGTGGGATTGAAGAAAAAATCAGACCGCAAGCGTCCTTCCCGGAAAAAGCCAGATACGATCGCCAGTTAATCAACTTAATTGAGTTTAAAAATTAGCGATCACCAATCAGATGATTGAGTTTTCATCATTTCGGCGATGCCTACGCATTTGCAGTATTTGGCGTTGCAGTTTATCAGAGATGCGATCGCCCTAACGTTAAAGATCCACGGCAAAATATCTTTTAACTTCGTATCGGGGATATGAGTTGATGCACACCTTGGATACTGCATAGCGATGTCTACGACGGGCTACGCCTACGCTCTAATTCATACTTCAATTATGCAACGCCCGCTTCATAGCACAGCGAAGTTGTAGTATGGACGGCACATTGACAGGATTTCACTGAGCACCAGAAAGTTTCAACCTTAGACCGATTTGTTTAATAGCAGACTCCATAAATCCAGAACTAATAGAGCAAATCTGTTTTGCCTGACAGTAGCCATAGTTGATAATCCGACTTCGATGCTTGTTCAAATATGCACAAAAATCTGGAAGTCCCTTAATTGCAGAGATTGATGTCCAATGATTCCCGACAACTCTTACAAAGTCGGGTATCTGCGGCTTGTAATACTCAAGAATAATTCAGGATTGCTATATCTTTGATAACGGAAGAGTAGGCATAGACATTATACAGTTTGCCTTTACAGACTTAGTTTGTGTAATTTCAAATTTCCACTTTGAAGAATAATCAGGAAACTCATAACCAACACTCTTAACATGAGCCAACATTAGTTCATCTCGTTGATGCCAAACAGTAAATATTTTTTCCCTGCCATCATATAGCGTTTCTAGGTCAATTTGATAAATATCATTTACTCGCTTTAGCTTCAAACCCAACAAATTTAATAGTCGGCTGAGTATTTTTATTGCCGAAATCTGCTTTTTCTCTCCAATTAAATTAATACCAAGTGCTCTTTTAATATGCTTACTATGCTGGAAAGTGAGATTTTTTAACAATATCAAATCTTGATCATTTTCAGTAAATTCTCGTGTTAATTCAAGAAACTGAAGCATTCCTAAAGCTCTCATTACTTCAACTTTTAGCGTGTAAGTTTTTAAATCTGGTAAAAAAACTTTCCCTTCACCCCAAGATAATTGCTGATGCCATTCTTGCTCGTCTCTTATGTGAAAATACTCGCTCTCGTGAGTTAAATAATAGTGAATTAACAGTTGACGATAATATCCTTGTTCATCCTGCAATTTTAGCCAAGGAGTAATTTCTACACCATACCTTTGTGTAAGAATATATTTGTTGATTTGGTTGCGTTCTCCATCCGTTAGGGAATGCTTAACTAACATCTGCTCATATTCCATATAATTGATATCTTTAGCATTAGCTACAGCAGTTGCTATCGATAGTTGATTTTGTTGCTTAATTTCTTTAATTTTGCGTTTAATTTCTTTAGCTTTTTGACGACTTTGTACCCAATCTTTTTGAACTTTAACAATTTCTAAAATTAATCTTCTACGAGTAATTAAATCATCAGTATCAGTTGCCAGAAAGGCTAAACGTAAATCCCGAATAATATTATTGTGAACCGCATTACTCCGCATCTGAATTTGATGCCCATCAGTAATTAAACCATCTTGCATTGATTGCCGATAGAGGCGAATAGAAGTATTTACTCTTGCAGATAACTTTGCCCAGGTTCGCAAATGAATCGGATCGTAAACTAAGGGTAAATCTACATCTATTTTATGTAGGGGACTCAGCAAAGCTAAGTTTTCTTTTTGATTTTCTTGATACCAATCAGATAACAAGCGATAATTTGTACTCCCACTACCAATTAGACCAATACCTCGTTTAGCACACCAGACAACACGCGGTACATCATCCCTGACTCTTGCTAGCGCTTGTCTTGCTTCCGAGTCAGGAATTACCCCTTGAAAAATTCCATAAACTCGGTCAAAATGTTGGACATCAATACTAATTCCTGTACCAAGGCTAGGGGTAACAAAAACGCCATCATATTCAGATATTTTTTGATTAATCGCAGCGATAAAATCAACCGCTGCATGACCAGGTGTATTTATAGTGTGACTACTAACTACCAGAGTTTTAGGAAATTGTTGCCGTAACTTTTGTAGCCGCTCTTTCAGATAACGTTCAATTGTTTCACAACTATAACGCCCGGCCCGACTATCGGTAGTAACATAACATTTACGTCCAGCAAGTAAATCCAATTCTAGTTGGTGAATTAGCGGTGTTGGGTTTGGCGAATCATAAAAAGTCACGTCCCAACCTTGTTGAGGCTTCCACTGATTGAGAATTACCCAAGGTGTTAATTTAATTCCTGCCAATCCTTGTAAATATTCAAGGGAAACATCTGATAAATCAGCATCTTGGGCAATTACTAACCCCCCGCTTGTTAAAACTGTCGCAATGAGTTGCTGGAATAACTTTAATATTTTTACCCGTTTATGCTTACAAGTATTACTATTTAGCAGATGCCATAAAGATTGCTCTACTTCATCTAAAATTACTATTGCCCCGCGCCAATTTTCTGGGTTAAGTTTCCAAATCGAATCAACGCACAAGCCGAGGGATTGCTGAGGAAAGGGAGAGCGGAGGATAGGAGGAGCGGGGGTAAGTGTTTTATTAATCTTTTTCTCCCCATCTTCTTTATATGTTCCCCATTGAATACCAATTTTTTCACACAAGAATCGTCCAAGTAAGATTCTGTGAGTAATTAATAAAACAGGTTGATTTTTAGTTTTTGCTTGCCGAACAACGTCTTGTAGTGCTGTCGTTTTCCCCGTTCCTTTTGCTGATTTGACTCCTACTAATCCAGAGGTAGGAAAAGGTATTTCACCTATATAAGGACGGTTGAAGGTGAGTGCAGCAGGAATGCTTAACTCGGTGTGGGGTTTGGTTTGAGCAAGATAAATTTCTAAATCAACACTTTGGTGATAAATTTTATCGAAACTACTCACACCCTTAGCAACAATAAATTCATCAACTCCTTTTTCTATTCCTGGAAGTTCGATGACTTTTACAGGGCAATTTTTTTGCTGGAATAAACAACCAAGTTGAGAAATAGCATTGTTAACAGCAGTAATTGTCTTGGGTTGAGTTTCAAAATCAAAGCAAATGTAAAAGCTGCGTTCTGTAATTGCAAACGCTGCTAAATCGAGAATTAGCTGACGACAGGTAACTTTACCAAATTCATCTTTCACAACCCGATAACCACTGGTAATTCCGGGAATGGCAATAGCTACATATCCTTGCGTCAACAACGTGGCTGCTTTCTTTACACCCTCGCAGATGACAAGGGGGATATTCTGTTGCATCACCCATTGCCAAAAGCCTCCAGCCTCGCCATCAGGAGTAATGGTGATATAATCGGGCATGACTAGATTGTAACGTCCAGCGACTTGCTGCCAGACTTGCAACGTTACCCGCAAACAAAACACTCGCGTTGGTGTGCTTGGGGGATGCTCGTACTTGATGGACTTGCCATTGTGATTTTGTCGGGGTTGGTTTGGCTTAAAGCATCCCCATTCCATCATTTGCCAATTATTCAGAGGGTCTAGTCCCGAACACCACCAACCACCTTCTGTGATGTGAGCATAACGCTGCAACCAACTACTTTTCACCATTCCGCTATTGGTGCGAGGGAGTAGTCCAGAAATCAACAGGTACTCATAAGCTGTTACACCTTGGAGCGACCTAAAATTGAGATGCACTAAGTGTAAGTCTATACCACTACTCTTGACTAATTCTTCAAGGTGTTGGGGGTGTAAATAGTGCAGATGCATAGGGAAAGTCCCGAAGGGAAGACAATGAAATTAAAACAGTAACATGCATTTGCTTTTTTTTAATACGCCAAATTGCGGAGCTTTTATGATGCTTTTATTACTTTGTTGCTGGAGACACATCGGTTAAAGCTGTAGTGGGTTATTCTGCCTATTAGATTCCCAAAGTAATAATTTTGTATTGTGATATTTGTTCGCTTTTAATTTTTATTTATCAGTAAATTTTTGCGTTAAGGAATGCGATCGCTATATGTATCACTATGAGGTAATATATTCATCAAGTTCAAAAAGGCTTGACACTGAGCCTCCACCTGTACCCTACCTCATCTGTAAAATATGATCTCTTTGAATGAATAAAGACAAAAACGCTTGCACTACAGAATCCTTTAACCTCGCTCCAAAGGTTTGAGATAGCCTTGAGTGTTAACTTCTCTTTGCGATCGCAGCTAGTACAGATATCTTGACGTAACACTTTTACTCAAGTAGCACGGTAACTCCAAAAGCTGATTAGAGGTAAAATAAATAACAACTTTCCAAATGAGTTCAATCTGCTTTATAAACAGCACCTATTCTATAAACAAAACTGCACACAGAGAAATTAAATCGATGACGCACTGATGATATCCATGCCAACTTCTGCTTCTGCAATAACAATTTCATGTGATTATAGACTTGATACTTAGTAATATGTAATACTAACAAAGCCTCGTGACAATCACACATCTTCGACTATTGCCTACTGAACTCAATGCTGCTTGATTATGCGATCACTATAAATCATCACCATTTGACGAAATACCTCATACAAATAGTTTGAGAAATGGTAATAATATATGGCTTTGTCAAAATTCCTAGACGCACAAATAATGTTAAAAAATAAGAACATCTTCCGCAAATTACTGTTGAGAAAGTTAATTTTCTATATGAGTAGAGTGGAACTTCTTTAGTAAAAGAGGGATCTAATTAGTTTGATTATTAACTATTCACTCTTTGGGGAGGTAATTAGTCTCCAGAAATGACAACATATTTTTGAACTGTAACATTATGTGGAAATCAAAGTTAATATTTAGATTTATACTATCGGCTGCGGCGATCGCCAGTAGCGTGCAGCTAAGTTCAGTGAGTAACTATGCTATTGCTGAAAGTGCATCTTCCAATCCCACTGTTGAATCTGGTCAACAAAATCAAACTTTAGAAGATGCCAAGGTTGTGATGACAGGAGTCGGTATAGGAGCGATCGCAGGCTTACTAATTTCTGGTTTATGGTATCAAAAACGTCGTTACCACAAAATCCAGTCACGTGCCAAAATAAACCGCTTTCGTGAAGAGTTTCTCTGCGGCTCTTTAGCAGATTATTACTTATCTAATTCTAAAGCAAATTCTTCACCTACAAATTCTCGGAAAACTTTACCAACACCAACTAAAGAAGAATTCCCTAATTCTGACGAAACTTTCGTAACGCCAACTAAAGAAGAAATATCCGATCCTTCTACTTCTGAAACAAATAATCTAGCAGCAGAACCTATGCCAACTGCACTATCTGACTGCTACTACAAGTTAATTGAGGAAATTGTTAATATTGACCTCGAAGGTCAAATCAGTTCTAAAGAGTATATATATAGTCAATTAGTAGAAAATGTGAGCAGTGGTAATGGTGAAATCTTTGAACGCTGTTTAAGCGATCGCTTGCATTCTACTCAATCTGAACTACATAAAGTAATAAATTCTCCGAGTTTATTCCAAAAAGAGACTCCTGATTTAAAGAAAGCTCGTTTAAATCGCACCTTGAAGGCATTACAAAGTATTCAAGGGGAATGGGAACAAATCCAAAAACAAAAACGAAATTAAGCCTTAGTTACTGCAGCTGTGCAACAAATTCTCACGGACTGAAAAGATTTTTGCTTTTCAGTCTGGTTACAAAATCGAAATAACATTATTAAATTTATTAGTGTGGACGGTTACAGCATCTCGAACTTTATTTTCCTAGGGTTGGGTTTCATCTTTCTTCTTCTTTTTCGTCAATTCCCAACTCTTGACGTAGTTCGTCAATACTTTGAGATTTTAAAGTTTTAGCTTTTGCTCTTTCCAAAGCAGTTAACAGACAAACTGTATTTTTAGGCGAACGAAGTAAATGAGATGTTTTTAGTAAACTATCTAGTTCATCTTTGAGAATTGTGTCTTAGCTAAAATCAGTATTGATAAGTCAATACCATTGCCAAAATAAGAGCTTAGAAAAATTTTGGCAAAAATGGCAAAATGACCCATACATCAACGTCAGGTATATAAGGTAGGTTGGAGGCTCAAACCCTTGATACTGCGGATAATACGTTAAAAAAACCTTACGTAAAACCTGGAAGGAATTTGTAGGACTTATTGTTTTTGCCAAACCTAACAGACAAGGGAGTTAATACATCAATTCACCCTCGTAAATTGGCGAAGGTATTGATAAGTGCTTTAAACTTCTAAGTATCTAGAACTAATCAAAACACTATAAAAAGACCAGGTAGTTTACTGACTCTACTCACATAATAATTTAGCAGTCAACTTGGAGGGCTGACTGCTGGATATTGTTAAGCCCTGAAACTATGTCCTGATAGCTTTCTTCTCGGCGTATAAGACCTCAGTTTGGTATATCTCTTTAATGCCCCGATCGCAATTAATTTTCTAGGTGCTGCACTAGCTCGTTGCTAAATAGGACGTAAAACTTCTAATTCACTAGGATGAGTTAAAACCTTGCCTAATGGCTCACTGAAATAAACAACTTGATAATTAGGCGCGAGTTCTGTTTGCAGTTGCTTCCATAGACTAATTCCTTGTTCTTCAAAAGCCGCTTCAGCTTCTGCACTCAAATCTGGTGAATTAGCAGGATCTTGCCAATTTAATGTTTCATTGTAAGCAGATGCCCATTTTCTCAAATGGCTAATAGTTTCTTGACTGAGGGGTAGTCTTGCTGGATCGATATTACCAACTTTATCAGCATCTGCCCACCATAAAGGATCGCACCCATAATCAGCCATTAGTTTTATCTTTACTGCCATAGCTATTCAAATGAAATTATGGTGAGGCGGGATTAGCTCCGACTATATAACCATTATCACCTATCGTCACTGCTATGCATTGTGTTTGTTCATTAAAAATTACTTCATAGATTTTTCGACGAGGTTCTATCGTTCCTTGATAACCCAAAAACTTTCCTCTTGTCACAGCAGCCATAACAGCATCCAGGATTTCATTTTCGGAGATTCCACGTCTGGCAAAGTCCTCTTGATGTCTCTCTAAGATGTGTGCGAGTCCCCTTCCTCCTGTACCAGCTTTGCCCTCTTCTAAAAATACGATTTTGCCATCAGCTTGCTTGGCAATCTGCACAACCTTTTCTGGACTGTGCTTAATACCAGTCTGACACAGTGCCGCAAACAATGCTGCTTTGTCATCGTTCATATTTAATTTAGTTATTTTAAATAGTTATTGAGAGAAATAATATATAAAAATTAATATTAAATCTATGATATCTCATAATTTAATTTTTACCAATAAAGCAAAAAAATGAGGGTAAAGAGTATACATAACTCCTCACCCCTCAATCTTATAAATTAAACTCTAAACTAAGCTCCAACAGCTTCCTTGGCAGCGTACAACACCTCAGCATTTATTTCTTTGAAACCGCGATCGCGCGCAAATTTCTCAGTATTACGCTTCACTTTGCCGCGAACAAATCCCGGAATCTTATTCAATTCTGCTTGACCATCTTTTGTCCAATTCAAATCAGAATCAGCAGAAATTCCCCTAGTAATAACTTCTTTAGTATCATGACCACCGAAGATTTCTAATAGGTGATCTTCCATTCCCAAAGTGAAGGAATTGTAGATCAAATCTGTAATCTGATTCGTGCCTTCGTAACCCATAAATGGTTTGTAACCAATGGGGAAGTTTTGGACGTGGATTGGTGCAGCAATTACGCCGCAAGGAATATCTAAGCGCTTACCAACGTGGCGTTCCATTTGCGTGCCAAAAATGGCAGAGGGTTCGACACGAGCGATCGCATCCCCAATTGCACCATGATCTTCAGAGATTATCACTTCATCGCAATACTCACTAACCTGTTCGCGGAACCAGTCTGCATCATATTTACAGTAAGTTCCAGCCCAAACAACATGAATCCCCATTTCTCGCGCCAGAATCTTAGTAATGGCGGCGGCGTGGGTATTGTCACCAAAGACCACAGCTTTTTTGCCAGTCAAGTTTTGACAGTCAATCGAACGGGAGAACCAAGCAGCCTGAGAGACATAGAGGGTTTGCTCATTGATGAAGTCTTCATAGTCAACTTCTGCACCTTGAGCGTTGATTACCTGCTGAATCTTGCGAATACAACGGGCAGTTTCCACTACACCCATTGGAGTAATGTCTATATAAGGTGTGCCAAATTGTTCTTCTAGGTAACGGGCTGTGGTCAAACCGAGTTCACGGTAAGGCACCAAGTTAAACCAGGCTTGGGACATCTTTTTCAAGTCATTCACCGAAGCACCTTCAGGAATTAAAGTATTTACCTCAATTCCCAAGTCAGCCATCAGCCGCTTGAGTTCGGTACAATCGTGATTGTTATGGAAACCGAGGGTGGTTGTACCGATAATGTTAACTGAGGGCTTTGCTGTTTTGCCTTCAGGCAATTGGCCGCGCTTTTGAGCTTTTTCAATGTAGTATTGGACGATTTGATCCAAAGTGCGATCGGCAGCTTGCAGTTCGTTGTAGCGGTAGTGGTTTACATCCGCCAGCATTACGTCTCCTTTTGCTTCCAACTGCGCCCGTTCAACAAAATTGTGCAGATCCTCTTGCAAAATGCTGGAGGTACAGGTGGGAGTTAACACAATCAAATCTGGGTGTTCCTCGGCATCCTTGCGAGTAATGTTATCTACCACCTTCTCTTGGGAGCCGCGGGCCAAAACGTTGCGATCAACGACACTGGTTGTCACCGGAGTAAAATCCCTCTCCCGCGATAGCATGGAGCGCATGACGTTGAAGTAGTCATCGCCAAGTGGGGCGTGCATAATCGCATGAACATTTTTAAAAGAACTAGCGATTCGCAGAGTGCCGATGTGGGCTGGGCCAGCATACATCCAGTAAGCCAATTTCATGTTTGTGTCTCCCTTTTAAACTCAAATAACTAAGTAAATGGGCGTAAAAAATATAAGATAGAGCTTACCACCAACCCCTTCGGTGCGTAGTTTACCGCCGTAGGCATCGCCCAGCGTACCCTTAGCAGGGAAGGGGAGAGGTTTGGAGAGAGGTATTATCTTTAATTCAGCTCATTTACTTATAAGTGCTTGATTATTAAATCGTTTCTGATTTTCTCAAACCTGCTGGCTGAAAAAAAATAAGGTTTGTTGCAGGTTTTAGGGGAGGAAATATAGCTGAAACCTAGTTAGTGCTTAGGATGCAGCTATCAATTTAAACAACATTCCTGTTAGTTTTGTAAAAAAATCTTAATGTTCCGGTAAATTTGTTTATTTATCTCTCATTCCCTAGTCAGTTGCGTTTTTACCTAATTCACTAAGATGTACACAAGCTCATTTTCACAACAATTATGGTGAAAACACCTTCCCAGCTTTGGACAATTCCTCCTTTAGAAAATGGCGACAAACTTACCCGCTATGAATTTGAGCATCGCTATAATGCCACTCCTAACCTAGAAAAAAGCTGAATTAACCGAAGGGATTGTCTATATAATGCCTGCTGCTGGGCGTTTCCGAAGTCACGGTCAACCGCATAGTTGGATTGATCGCCTATGAACAATAAGGGTGTTAGGATATTTTTCACCAGCTGAATCTGACTTATGAAATTAGTTTGCTCACAAAGCGATCTCAGTACAAACCTCTCACTCGTTAGTCGTGCAGTACCTTCACGACCAACTCATCCAGTACTTGCCAATGTGCTGTTGCAAGCGGATGCTGAAACTAACCAAGTAAGCTTAACAGCCTTCGATCTCAGCTTGGGAATCCGCACCAGCTTTAACGCAGAGGTATGGGAAAGTGGTGCGATCGCACTTCCTGCTAAATTACTTGTAGACATCACCTCCCGTCTTCCAGAAGGCGAAATCACTCTCGATGATGAATCAGCCCTCACAGGTGCAACATCTGGTGGAGAAGGTTTAATAGTCACACTCACACCCAAAAGTGGACATTACCAAGTCCGAGCAATGGAGCCAGAAGAATTTCCCGAACTCCCTATAATTGAAAATACAGAAGTAATCCATCTCACCACCACCGCATTAATTGAAGGATTACGCGGTTCATTGTTTGCTACCAGTGCTGATGAAACCAAGCAAGTACTCACAGGAGTACATTTAACAGTCAAACAAGATACTCTAGAATTTGCAGCTACCGACGGACATCGCCTCGCAGTCGTAGAAACTAGCAACGAGCGTCCTCTAGGCGGAACTAGTCAACTAGAAGTGACAGTACCAGCTAGAGCATTACGGGAACTCCAAAGAATGTTGGCTCATAGCGCCTCATCAGATGAACCTGTAGCTTTATATTTCGATCAAGGTCAAGTTGTGTATGCATGGCAAAATCAACGCTTGACTAGTCGCACATTAGAAGGGCAATATCCTGCTTATCGACAATTAATTCCACGCCAATTTGAGCGACAAGTAACAATTGAACGGCGACAATTTGTCAGCACTTTGGAGCGGATTGCTGTGTTAGCGGATCAAAAAAATAATATTGTCAAGCTCAGTATTGATAGCGAAGCTCAAGAAATTACCTTATCTTGTGAAGCTCAAGATGTAGGCAGTGGTAGAGAGTCGATGCCAGCACAAATTTCTGGTGAAAATATTGAAATTGCTTTTAACATTAAATATTTGATGGAAGGCTTAAAAGAATTACCATCTACAGAAATTCAAATGCATTTAAATCAAAGCCTAACTCCAGTAATTTTTACACCATTGGGTGGTTTGAAAATGACCTATTTAGCTATGCCTGTGCAACTTAGAAGTTAGAACTGATTTATCACCTAAAAATCCAATTACTGTAAGATGAAATGTCATTTAACCCTGATTTAGATTCCCAACTTCTTCAAAAAGTCGGAGATCGGCAATATGTTTCAGTTAAAGGTAAAAGTCTTTGCCAATGACCAATGACAAATGACTAATGACTAATTTGTGTAATCGGAATTTCAATCCAAAATTCTGTACCTAACCCTGGCTGAGAATCACATCTAAACACACCACCGTGTTTATCTACGACAATCTGGTAACTAATTGACAACCCCAAGCCAGTGCCTTTTCCCACTGGCTTAGTTGTAAAAAAGGGATCGCAGATTCTTGCTCTAAGAGCTTCAGGTATTCCTGGTCCATTGTCTGCAATGCGAATAACTACACTCTTGATATTATCTTCAAGTTCTCCAAAAGCAGTATGGATAGTAATTTGATTGCTATGAGGTTTTGATTGAGAGTAATCTTCTAAAGCATCGATCGCATTGCTTAAAACATTCATAAATACCTGATTTAGCGGTCCAGCATAGCACTCTACTAAAGGAAGGTTAGTATATTCTTTAACTAATTTAATCGCCGGACTTTCTGGTTTTGCTTTCAAGCGATGCTGCAAAATTAGCAGGGTGCTATTAATGCCCTCATGAATATCAACTGGTTTTTTTTCTGCTTCGTCAAGGCGAGAGAAATTCCGTAAACCCAAAACAATCTGACGGATGCGATCAACCCCAATTTTCATGGAAGATAGGGTTTTAGGCAAATCCTCCATGATAAATTCTAAGTCGATCTCGAAGGCGCGATCGCTAATCTCAGGGCTAGGGTTGGGAGTATTTTGTAAATAGAGCTCTAGGATACTAAGTAAATCTTGGGTGTAATCATTGACATGATTGATGTTGCCATAAATAAAGTTCACCGGATTATTAATTTCGTGAGCAACACCAGCTACCAGTTGACCTAGTGAGGACATTTTCTCAGTTTGGATCAGTTGGGTTTGAGTTTGCTTTAAATCATGCAAAGCTTGAGCCAGCTTTTGGGTCTGCTCTTTGGTTTGATTATGTAATTGAGCTTGTTGAAGTGCAACCCCAAGCTGATTGGCAATTTGAGTAATAAACTTAATTTCCGAGGCTTCCCAATGGCGGGGTGCAGAATTCTGGTAAGCTGCTAACAAGCCCCATAGCTGTTGCCCGATAAATATAGGTGCGATCGTATAAGCTCTTGCTTGAATTTGCTCTAAAGCCGTAATATGGCATTGAGAGTGACCAACTTCATAGATGTCATCAACTACAAAGGTTTCATTGTGACGATATCGCCCACCTTGGGTTTCCTGTAAATAGCTATCTTGCCAAATTGTATTGGTATCATAACTTACTAGCTTTAACCAGTTATCACCCACAAACTCGGCTATATATTCACCACTCCAATCAGCCTGGAAGCGGTAGACTGCAACTCGATCTGCTTGTAATGATTTACAAATTTCTTGGGTGGTTGTCTGAAAAATCGCATCTAAATCGAGAGATTCTCTAACTTTCGCCACTACTTCAAACAATACCCGTTGTTGTTCTGTTGCTTGTTGCAAATCTAATGTCTGTTGTTGTGTCTGAGAGAGTAAATCAGCTTGCTGGAGTGCTACGCCCATTTGGGCTGCAATCTGACTGAGAAAGTTAACTTCAGAAGTTTTCCATTGCCGGGGGCCAGTGTGTTGATAAGTTGCTAGTAAACCCCAAAGTTTTTGCCCAACAAAAATTGGAGCAAGCACAAAAGCATGAATTTGAAACTGCTCTAAATTGTCGATATGACACTGAGCAAACTCCATCTTGTAGATGTCATCGACCGCAAATGTTTCATTGTGGCGATAACGTCCTCCCTGTGTATCTTGTAAGAAGGTGTCATTCCAAATTGTATTAATACCTAGTTCGGACTCATTCGACCAATATGGACTAGCAGCCTCGAAATCTCCGACAAATTCACCACCCCAATTAGAATCGAAACGATAAACAGAAACGCGATCGGCTTTGATTAATTGACAAACTTCTTTAGTAGTAGTTTGAAAAATCGTATTTGTGTCCAGAGATTCCCGAATTTCGGCAATAACTTTAAACACAGCCTGTTGTTGTTCGGCTGTCCGTTGTAACTCAGCAGTGCGTCTTTTAACTTGTTTTTCTAAATTTTCATTGAAGACTTGTACTTGTTGGTATAATTCATACTGCTGAATTGCGGAAGCAAAGTGTTTACTGAGGTTTCTAGCCAGTTCAATCTCTTCAACCGTCCATTTTTGAGCTTGTGCTTTTTTAAATTCGCGCCAAACCTCAAAGGATTGTCGGGGATACTGTTGCCTTTGATCGCTATCATACTGCCCCGCCCAGAGAGTTTCTGTATCTATTTCGCTGCGGAAAATACTTAAGTAGCCCAGTAATTGCTGACGATATTGGAGCGGGATCATCAACATACTGCGAATTCTAGTTGGTTGAAAAGCAACTTGCAAACTTCGCAACTCAGAAATTTTATATATATCTGAAATTGCCCAAACATCGTATTTATTAGACTTGTAGTGTTCTTGCCAGATACTATACTGTTCTATAAGTGGATATATAGTTTGTTCTGGCATTACGGGTTGCTCTCCACAGATATAAAGCTTGATACAAGTATTTCCTGGTATTAAGCATTCTATTAAGCTGATAGCGTTGCCATTGTGGAAATCAAAAGCTTCATTTCTAAGGCAAAGCCTGCCACCAACTCCATTAAAGGCAGCAACAGCCTCTTCTAAGGCTGGCTGTAATACAATTGTTGGCAGTGAATGTAGGAGAGTCGCAATACGATTAACGATCGCTTCTCGTTCGGCTGTTTTGCGAACTTGAGTCAGAAGGGTACTTTGAGCGATCGCCATTGATAGCTGCTCGACTACCATTTGTATTGCTTCTAGTTCATATTCTGAAATCAAACGCGCTTCAGAGTTATGAGACACTAGCAGCCCCCAAAGCCGATCTTGATAGAGAATAGGTACTACCACAGAGGATTTTACCCCCATTGCCGTCAAATATTCAACATGACAGGGGTCTACAGGGCGGTAACGGATCTCCTCTGATATAGTTTCTCCATTATCCAAGTCATGCAGGTGAATTTGACCAATCTCTTTAGTATCAACGTTTACAACAGAACGCACCCGTGATTTGATAAATAGTTCACGAGCGGTGGGTGGAATATCATCAGCAGGGAAATTCAGTCCTAGTAGTGATGGCAAACGATTTTCGTAAATTGACTCAGCAATCACTTGACCACTACCATCAGGATGAAATTTGTAAATCATCACTCGGTCAGTTTTTAATAGCGATCGCACCTCTGCCGTTGTCACTGTGATAATTTCTTCCAACTCTAAGCTTCGTCGGATACGGTTTGTAATGCGGCGTAGTAAACTTTCTTCATGGCGACATAAGGACAAATCTGGTTCAGGATTGGAGGTCATTGTTATAGAAAAATAAATTAATATTTTGAAAATTGACATAATTAAATCTAAAGACATTTTGAAATTTATTTCATCATTTTGTCTTCAGTAAAACTACGGTCAAATCACTAGTAAAAATATTTATTTGCCTTTTATAAAAGTTTACCAAAAAATTATAAAAAAAGACGCTAAAAAAGTTGCGTCTGTACTAAGTACAAGAGAAAATTCTTGCTTTTTAGTTTTAATTTTTTGTTGACAGAGTAACGTTCAACAAAATTAAGCTCTTGTGTTGTCAGCAAAGCGGATTTTTAGATAGTCATTTTCCATCTTTGCTCCGCCTGGTTGTAGTGCTGCTAAAGCTTGTGGCAAAACTAAGTTACGACGATGGTTGCCAATAGTAATGTTTAATTCGTCTCCGGTTTTACTGAGTTGAACTTGGTCTTTAGGAATACCAGGTAAGTAAAGTTCTAAGCTATATTGGTTTTCCTCTTGTACCACTCTAAGAGTTGTTTCTTTGTAATAAACCTGAGTTGGATCTTCATCTTTATAAAGAGTTTCTTTCAGGCGTTCTAATGAAGCTAATCCACACATTTCCTCAGGAAATAGGGGAACTTCTTTCACAGGCAAGGGGTGAAAATCATCATGAATTTCTTGGCGATATTGCTCCTGACTTTGCTTCCAACGTTGGAAAAATGGATCTTGGACTTCACTAGGGATAATCCGATTAGCCACGACTAAATCTGTTGCAACGTTATACAAACTCAGATAAGCATGGGCGCGGAGTGACTCTTTAATCACCATTTTTTCGGGATTGGTGACAAGACGCACTGAGGTTTGAGTATTATCTGTTAATACTTTTTCCAGAGCTTCAATTTGTTCATAAAACTCATAAGGTGCATCCATTACCTCTTTATCAGGTAGCGAAAAACCAGCAATTGGTCTAAACAAAGGTTCAACCAGAGGTCGAAGTGCCACCGAGATGTTTTGAAATGGTTTGTAAAAACGGCGCATATACCAGCCACCGACTTCAGGTAAACTCAACAAGCGGAGTGCTGTGCCGGTGGGGGCTGAGTCGATAATTAAGACATCGAACTCACTTTCATCGTAATGGCGCTTCATCCTTACCAAGCCAAAAATCTCATCCATGCCTGGTAAAATTGCCAATTCTTCCGCCTGTACGCCCTCTAAACCCCTTGCCTGTAAAACTTGGGTAATATAACGTTTCACAGCACCCCAGTTTCTCTCCAGTTCTTGCAGCGCATCTAGTTCTGCACCCCACAGATTTGGGCGAATTTTTCGAGGTGTATGTCCCATTTCCAGATCAAAACTGTCTGCTAGGGAGTGGGCGGGATCTGTACTTAAAACCAATGTATTATAGCCGAGTTCTGCACAACGAAGTCCAGTTGCAGCAGCGACGGAAGTTTTGCCCACACCGCCTTTACCCGTCATCAAAATTACACGCATAGATGCTTCTGTCCTGCCTGAGGATTTTTGACATTTATTTACATTATCGACTGTTTAAGGAAAATAAATGTTGTTTCAACACGTATAGGCATTATTATGAGTATTTACCCTAACTCATCCGTTGGGTTTTGCTGCAATAACTGGTCAAGCTTAGTTTCCAGTGCTGAGAGTTTTTTGAGAATTGTAGGGCGATCGCCATCAATAGAAATTAGTAAATTGGTTATTCTCTCTTGTATATTTGTTAATTGTGCTACTGCATTTTGAATTTGCAGCATTCCTTCTCGGAGTTCTTGGCGTTCCTGACGTGCTTCCGCCATTTCATCTAACATAGCTTGGACTGTTTTAGCATTACTCTCGAGTAGATGTTTGAGTTCTTTATCAGTCATTGCGATCGCGCTTTCGAGTTGAGTTTATTATTCACTCTAAAGTATTGGGGGATTTTGTTTCAATCCCCCGTAGAGCAGCACTGTGCTAACTTGCACTATAGTTTCATTACCTGAAAATTGCGATCAGGGCTGTTTACTAGCTCAACATTGTAAAAGCTTGCTCAACAAGCATCTTAGCCTTGTGCAAGTTCAACAGCTTTTCCTGTTCAAATCTATCTGGGTAAGTCATTTTCCTACCTTCGAGCGTTAGCCGAATCAGCGCTATTTGCTCATCTGTAGGTGAACTCATCTCATCTATCGCTGCGCCAATATACTGAAAAGTCGTGAAAGTGGGAGGCTTTAACCCTCTTCCCTGTTGCATCTGATGTAGTGCTAATTGCGGGAATACCATCAGAGAAGTGATGTAAGAAACTTTGTATCCTGGGTTTCCTGTCGGCTTGATACCGTAGCGTTGGCATAAGTCACGTAACTCTCGGATGGTTTTGATTTCAAGTTCGGAACGCGTAAACATAAAATAGAAGTGTCCATTTTTGATAGTGGATATTGGTAGGTGTCAACTTTTCCAGGGTGAACACCTACCTTAAATACAATCTATTGTTATGCGCGCATATCGTTCAAGCTATATTTACGTTTCTATATAAATGCCTAATCCTAAAGGAACACCAGAAAATTTAAACCCTATTGAATCAAACAGAGAGGAAAAGTTAATAGCGAATCTCAGCTTTCGTGTTACCGAATCTATGAAGGAAGAAGTAAAAGCTAAAGATGACCCGCCAGAATTTTGCCGTCGTGCTATCCAAAAAGCACTAGATGAAGAGAAAGATAAGTAGGGCTTATAGTAATTCCCGCATAGACAAGGTACATAACAGATTACTATAAAATAGATGCGGCAATATCTCTATTTATTTTGCCTTTGTCTCTATCTTAATTTCATCATTAGGGTCGTATGGAATAGTAATGCATTGCTTTTGCACTATTAGATCATGAGCTATACTAGCACCTTTTCTAATGCTTTCTGTTAATACACCAATACCTACATCTAGCTGGGGTTGAACATCATCTAATACTACAATTTTCCCAGAAGGTAGCATATAACTTCCAAACTCTCTTATAGAGATTTGTTTCCCTTTATTAAAAATAGCAGTGTACTCAGAAGCTCTAAACTCATGAACAAATGAGCATCGATAGAACTTATAAATAAGCGCAGCGTATGTGAATTTCTTAAGCGTCTTATTTATATCTTTGAGAGTTATCTCAGGTGGAATAGAGTTTTGTTCATGACAATCCTCATATACAATTTTTATCTCATCAATTGTTGGATCACAATAAATCCTATGGGATTCACCCTTCCATTTATCTTCTTTATTGTTTATCCATATCTTTTTAATTTCTTGCCTGAAAGGTTCCTCTATTCCCTTTTTTTCTAAAGAGTAATTTAGGAAAGGTGTACTTACTCGCTCTAAATACTGCTGTACATTCAGGTACTGCAAAAAAGAGACGAACCTATCTTGGTGAGTGATTTTTGTTTTTGCCGATGAATTAAGTACTTGATGTATATATGATAAACCATCTAAAGCTGTACAACCTATAATGTAAGAATCGATGTACAAATTGCGAAAAGGGTTATAATCCTGGGGTGGCAAAGCTATATTATGGTCTTCAAGACCTATATTTCCGCTTATTAACTTCTCACATAAATCCGCTCTACAGTAGTAAGATTTTTTAATGCGATCAGCAAAATCTCTAACTTCATTAACTTCCATAATTAATTTTATGTTACACTTATATGTCAAATGTAACATAAAATAGTAAAATTGCTAGGGTAAAGTATAATGTCCATCAATTACTTGGCTTGTACAAAGTAAAACTAAGCGAAATTGCTTGCTACTCTAACTCTTCTGGCTCAACCCCCAATTCCTTCAATCTAGCCTTCAGTTATTCTACTTGCTTTGTATCCTTTGACTTCTCATTGATAAAGATTAATGGCTTTTGTTGTTACGTTTAGTGTAATAGCAATCATTTCTTCAGACATATCAATTATTAACTTTTTCAAGAGGAAAAATGCTGTTTCACCACATCTAGGCGTGAACAGTTCCAATAATCGATATGGGAGACAATCAAACCATCAGAGTTAAGACCTAATTCACTCCAACCAGGAATAGAGATCCGTGGCTTCCAGGGGAGAGGAGTATTCCAACTAAGTGTCCACTCAGTTTTTATTGTGTCTCCTAAACGTTGAATATTATGTAAGTCCATCTTGGGATTTATAAAGCAAGTTTCGATAAACTTAATCATTGCTTTGTAAAGTTTAACACCACGAAATTTATTCAGTGGGTCTTGAAAATAAACTTCTGGAGTGTAAATACTGTAAGTTTGATTGACTGGGAATCTTTGATAGTCTTCTTTGAGGATTTCAATGATATCCATGATAGATAAATATATCTGTAAATTGCTTGAATATAAAAACTGAAAAATGGAAATTAACCCTCATTCCATAAACGTTCTAACTGACGCCGCCAAGCAGTTAGGACTTCTTCTTGCCCTTGTGAAGTTTGATCGATTTCACCCATCATTCCTTCGGCATAAAAGCGTTCTAAGCTTTGCATGGTAGCTTGCAGAGATTGTCCTTGCTGTTTTGCTGCCTGAATAATTTGCCGGATGCGGCTTTCAACTAGTTGATTAAAGACATTATCTAATCTAGCCCGATGGAGAGATAAAAGTCGGTTGATTGCATTGGATAAATCTGCACTCACTAAAGTTCCACTGTGATGTTGAAATACTCCCCAAATTACTCTTTCATATAAAGCGTAACGTACTTCTTGAGTGTCATCAAAGTTAGCTTCTAGAAACTGTTCTAAAAATGGTTGGGCTTCTTGGATGGGCAGAATAGGCAGTAAAACTCGCAGCCAAGTATTATCTTCGGAAAGCAGCACCAACAGCCGAAAAGTAGGAGTGTCTATTTGCCACGATCCAGGAGCAGTCGTAGCAACAGCCGATGTGTCAAATAATTCTGTGAGCGTAGCTGCAATTTCTTCAGGTGTCATAACTTTTTATTTAGATATAGTCTCTAGATTACCGCAGAGGTGCATCAACTTATTCACTAGAACGCTTGCTTGTCCAGTCTGAAAACGCAGTGGGGGCGCACAGCTAAATGTACGTCCCCACGAATGAATGTATTCCACTGAATTGAAATATCTGATTTAAATAAGCGAATTGCTCAAAAACACGATGCCGATCGCACAAAAAGCGAAGCCAGCAAGGCTGATTTTCCAAGGTAAAATCCGGTTTATTTCTCCCATACCCATCGCAACACCAATTTTTCTGGCACTTATGGCAACGGCAAACAGAGTTAAGCTAATACCTAGTATATAGGCAACTACTGATATCATTCCTGCCGTAACAATAGATTCAGCATTAGCGTAACCCTGAAATACACCAGCACTGATGCCCAGCAGAGCAAGCACCAAAAAGTTTAGTTGATTTGGCATCATCAGCATAGCACCAAAAACAATGGTGGAGATGGCGATGGCTGCGCCAACGCTTTCAGCGAACGCTATTTCTGTGCCTGCTAAATTTAGCTGGAATAAATGAATTACAATACCCAAAATTGTTGCGAAGACAAAACATCCAGCGATCGCAGCGCCACGAACAAACACAGATGAGAGTAAGCCAATGGCAACAATACCAATTAAACAATTCAAGCTAATTACTGGATCTGCCAATCCCCAGAGAAGGGCTTCCCAGCCGTTAGAGATGCTATGGTCAAATGGTGTTCCACTCAATGAACTCAGTAAGCTAATTAAAATTAAAGCTGCGATCGCCCCAATATGGCGATCCATCAACTTTGAGGTATTAAGTTCCCCCCAAGTACGGGATTCTGATAATTTAGTCTTGAACATCGCTATATACCAAATTAGTTTTTAGGTAATTTATACTACCCACTTACCCCAAAAAACTAACGTGGTAATTACGCTAAATTACACTAGTAGTCTACCAAGAAAACAATGCTTGGTGATACCGATTTAGATTAAGCTACTTCCACGGTTTGGAAGGTGGCATAAGTTTAGTAAATCTCATAAACTACAGAATTTATTTGATCCATCCTCAACTAATTTTCTCATGATTTGAAGAATACTTAATACAGCCGATTACTGTTACTAATTTTATCAATTACCTCTGAGTATACCAGTTTTATATAGTATATATATACTATATAAATGCGATCGCGCTGTGCCATCAGTTACCTGAAACTGAATTGAGAGTGCAACGTCAAACAAATTATGATTGGAATTGCGATATTATCCGTTCAATTTTTAACAATCAATACATATAATATATGAAAAAATCAATCATCCAAGCATCTGCTGTAATTCAAAGCACCTTCGAGTCACCTAGAGGAATTTTCTTGACGCTGGTGTTGACAAGCTTGCTATTTTATGGATTCGGACTCATTGAAAACAATTCTGCTGGGGCTATTCCTTACCCAGACGGCACTCAATTATCCAAATCACAAGCAAATGAGTTGCCGAAAGTGATCGCTAATAAAATTTTAGGAGATGCATCCTTTCGTTCCGGTCTAGGTAAACGGGAATTAGAGATTACCCAAGTCACATCGAAAACCTTTGGTAATCCCTGTGAGTTTAAATTTGGAGAAGTTTGTACCAGGGAATACAACCCGATTGAAGGCTGGGAAGTAGTTGTCAAAGTCCGCCAAGATTCGTGGACTTACCATGTAGATAAATCTAGAAAGCAAATCCTTTTAGATCCGAAAGTGAGTACTTTACAAACATTGCCCAAGGCGATCACAGATGCAATTTTGAGCGATGCCTCAAGCCGTTCTGGGGTAGAAATTGCTAATTTAAAAATTACTAAAACTACACCAAAAACCTTTGGTAATCTCTGTCAATTCAACTTTGGCGAAGTCTGCACCGAGCAGTATGACCCCGTGAAAGGTTGGGAAGTGATTGTCAAGGTTAAAGAGCAATCTTGGACTTACCATGTGAATAAATCCACTTCGCAAATAATTTTAGATCCCAAAGTCAACACCACTGAAAAAAGTTAAATGAATCACTGGCTTTGGCTTTTTCCTATCTCCTCATTCCGTGCTTTGACCATCACAGCACGGATATACTCATTTTTTCCATTGGTATAAGCTTCGCGATCGCTCCGAAAACTTGCCGCCAAATCGCGTTTTAGAACTTCGTAACGTTTCGCCTCTTCAGGATGCTTTCTCAAATAGTCACAAAATAGCTTGCGTTCCCAAAATTCGCTGTTAATCTCGACTATGTGAATATTATGAGTACGTTGCTTTCCGTATGGTGGCATTCCTTTGACAAAAAACATCCGTCTTGGATCTGGGTTTTCACGCCAATAAACGTATCCCAAAGATTCTAAAGCTAAAATAGCAGATTTTTCATCTTCTAAGGAACGCACTCCCACCATAATGTCAATAACTGGTTTGGCTGCCATTCCTGGTACTGCGGTACTTCCAATATGTTCAATTTCTACAACGAAGTCATTGCCAAGTGCCTGCCAAATCCGCTCGGCTTCTTCTGTAAACAAAGTCTGCCAGCATGGGTCATATTCGACTATATTGACCTCATCCATAGGTGAAATTAATTTGATTTAGAGCGATCGCGGTTGCTTAAATCCTTTATTTAATTGCAGTTATAGCAATTTTAATAGTATATAATAGTGGATCGTGTCGAATCAAAGCTAGACTATGCCTAAACTAAAGACTCGCAAAGCTGCGGCAAAACGATTCCGTGCCACCGGTACCGGCAAAATCGTCCGTCGTAAAGCGTTCAAAAACCACCTTTTAGAGCACAAATCTTCTGACAAAAAGCGTAATATGCGTAAGAGTACCCTTGTACACGAACGCGATGAACCTAACGTGCGGTTAATGATGCCATATTTGTAAGTATTTTAGGAAATAAATTATGACTCGGGTAAAACGCGGTAATGTAGCTCGCAAACGCCGCAATAAAATTCTCAAACTAGCTAAAGGTTTTCGCGGTTCCCATTCAACTCTGTTTAGAACTGCCAACCAACAAGTGATGAAGGCGCTACGAAGTGCCTATCGCGATCGCAAAAAGAAAAAGCGCGATTTTCGTCGCCTTTGGATCACCCGCATCAATGCTGCTTCCAGGCAACACGGCTTGAGTTACAGCCAGTTGATCGGTAACTTGAAAAAAGCTGATATCCAACTAAATCGCAAGATGTTGGCGCAATTGGCAGTCCTCGATCCAGCTAGCTTCGGCAAAGTTGCTGAATTGGCAATTCAAGCTAAAGGATAAAGGTGGTAAGGGATGTATAACAGATGTAACAGACGGCAAGCAATTACTTGGTTACATCTGGTATTATCCGCCACTATTTTTTGGATTTTTTGCTTTTCTCTAGTGGGGACGGGATTAACTGCATCTGCTGCCGAAATGTCAGCAATTCAGCAGCGAGGCCATTTAAATGTTGCCGTGAAAGATAACTTGCGTCCCTTGGGATTTAAAGATGCTAACGGTAATTTGCAAGGCTTAGAAATTGACTTGGCCAAGCGTTTAGCAGTTGACTTGGTTGGTAAAGCCGAAGCTGTAAAATTTCAACCTGTAGCAAATCGCGATCGCCTGTCTGTAGTCTTAGACAAGAAAGTTGATTTTGCGATCGCTAGAGTCACAGCAACCGAGTCACGCGCCCGCATAGTTAATTTCAGTGTTCCCTACTATTTGGATGGCACTGTATTAGTTACAAAATATCTATCTGTGCAGCAGTTGAGTAATTTGTCAAAACAAAAAATTGCCGTACTCAACAACTCTAGCACCATTCCTAAAGTGCGATACTATCTGCCAAAAGCCGAGTTAGTAGGAGTGAATTCTTATCAAGAAGCGCGAGAGAAAATAGAAAATAATGCTGCCGTAGCCTTTGCCGCAGATGCTAGTGTTCTAAGCGGCTGGGTGCAACAATATCCTCAGTATCGGCTACTGCCAATTAAGTTATCAACTGAACCTTTAGCTATAGTAATGCCCAAGGGATTACAGTACGATGAATTTAGACGAAACGTGAATCAAGCGATCGTTCGTTATTTAGAAACAGGTTGGCTCCAGCAACGCTCTGAATATTGGGGTTTACCGTAAATTGGTCATTAGTCATTAACGAATAACAAAGGACAAATGACAAATGACAAATAACAAACTTTATAATATTTGTATTTGTAGCAATGGATAACAGTCTAGCCGTTGTTTATCTCTCCATTTTGGTGGTTCTACTCACACTTGCAGCCGTGGGTGTTTTTCGCCAGATTTTCAAAACTCGCAAGATTGAAGGCTCTTTTGCAAGGTTGCGAAAGAAGTTAGAGAAAGAAAAGGGTACGACTCAAGAATATTATGAGTTAGCCAGTATTTATTCAGAAAAAAAAATGTATTCTCCAGCGATCGCGCTGTTTCAAAAAGCTCTCAAAGCTGCCCAAGAAGACGGAGAAGAAAATATCGCCCCCATTTACAACGGATTGGGTTATGTTTATTTTACTCAAGAGCAATATGACCTAGCAATTCGTCAATATAAAGAAGCCCTAAAAGCTAAACCAGACTACGTAACAGGATTGAATAATCTCGGTCATGCCTACGAGAAGAAAAAATTAAATACTCAGGCATTACAAAGTTACGAAGAAGCACTTAAATTTGCTCCAAATAACTCTATTGCTAAACGTCGTGCTGAATCTTTACGCCGTTTGGTTTCTGCTTAATTGCTAACGGATCATAATTGATCAGTTATGAACAGAGGATTATAGCCTAATACTGTTCAGTCAAGGCTAAAACTTTTTGTCAAAGTCAATTTTTTTAACGTAGACGCAAAGCGGTGAAGCAGCGCGGTCTTGGGGGTTTCCCCCATGAGCGACTGCTGTTAGCGCAGCGTTAGCGACGTAGGAGCGTCACCCAAAGGGATTGCCGCAGGCTACCGCAAAGGACGCAGAGGACGCAAAGAGAAGGAAGAAATGCTTAACTAAACTTGTATTGAATTATAGTCTTGATTTTCTGTAGGGGCAATTCATAAATTGCCCCTGCATTTCATACTTGATACGTAAGTCCTAAATATAAAAATATATAAATATTTATTCTTAAACCTTACACATCAAAGTGATAACGGATAGCTCCAGTATTTGGATCGTTGTTGACCTCAGCGTACCCCATCTTCGTTGCTTCTTGAAGCAACTCTTTGAGATGCTCTGATTCTAGTTCAGTATATATAGCCGCTTGGGCAATGGAAAGTTGCCCATTATGTTCCTTTGCAGCTTTGAGCAGTTTCTGCATTGGACTACCTGTAGATATTGGTGGCTGTATGGTTTGTAACTGTTGAAGTTGGGGAATCTCACTAATGTTCAACGTAATTGATTGATTGACACTAGGGGTTCCATTACCATGTAACCCACGCAGATAAATATTTCGCTTGTCAACCATACCAGGAATAAGAGCCAAATCAATTAGTTGACCAATCCCAAAAAAACCAATAGTGAAGAAATATATCAAACCACTACCAATCTGTCCGGTGTAGAATCTTTGCCCACCACAAATACCAAAGAAGCACAAACACCAAAGAATGTATGCGATGCCTGAATTTGCTTGCTGCATGACAGTGTACTCCAATTTACTACCATGATTACTTGTATACAGTATTCCCAGGTTTGAATGTAAAACCAACAATTGATTAGACTGATAGATTTGATAATTACAGATACCGTTAGCAAATTAATTTTTTAATCTATCGGTTTCTGAGCGATTGCTTAGAAATAAATAACTATAGGTTTTTTGAAAGAATGTAAAAAGATGATTAAGAGGCTACGTTTTTTGGGGATAGTTATTACTATTACTATCGTCATTTTTATCTCACTGGGATTAATGGAAACATTGACAGATCAACAAGCTTCGATTTCCCATCCTCTCACTTCATTAACCGAGGCAGAAATTAGCACAGCTGTTTCGATTATCAAAAGAGAAAAAACTTTGAGTGAAATGGCAGCTTTTCCACTTATTGCTTTACAAGAACCAGATAAAGAAGAAGTTCTAAATTTTACACATGGTAAAGTCTTTGGGCGAAAAGTTTTTTTGGTAATCTATGAACGTTCAGAAAACCAAACCTTTGAAGGAATTGTTGACATCAGAAGCAAAACCTTAAGTTTTTGGAAAGAAATAGCGTTTGTTCAACCTGCGATCGTGAATTCAGAATATGAATTAGCAACTCAGATAGTTAAAGCCGATCCTCGATGGCAAAAAGCAATGCAAAGGCGGGGAATTACTGATTTTGAGCAAGTCAAAATTAGTTGGTGGGCACCAGGAATTCTCAGTCAACAGGAAGAAGCAACAGGTAATCGTCTTTGTCGCGGCTTATTTTACTACAAAGGCAAAAGCTGGAACTATTACGGTAGTCCGATTGAAGGAGTCTTAGCAACAGTAAATTTGAATACGGGTAAAATTGCTAGTTTTGTTGATAGACAAAACGTACCTTTTTCTCAAGAAAACTGGAATTATGATATCAAACCCTTGGGAAAATTACTGTCACCACTTAAAACATTGAAAATCCTCCAACCTAATGGTATAAGTTTCCAGATTAAAGACAATGAAATTAACTGGCAAGGTTGGAAGTTTCGCTATTCAATGCATCCTCGTAATGGATTAATGCTTTACCAAGTGACGCACAATGACGGAGAAAAGATTCGACCAGTTTTATACCGCGCTAGTCTCTCAGAAATGGTAGTACCTTATGGCAATCCTGAACCTACTTGGTCGTTTAGAAATGCCTTTGATGTTGGAGAATACAACTTAGGTCTACTAGCAAATACGATGGAATTAGGTAAAGAAATTCCTGAAAATGGCTTGTTGCTAAATGCTGTATTTGCTAATGAACAGGGAGAACCTTATCAAATACCAGGGGTTATCGGCATCTACGAGCGCGATAACGGAATGCTGTGGAAACACTATGAGTATAATACTCAGCGTAATGATGTCCGTCGCAGTCGAGAATTAGTGATGAAGATGACGGTAGCCATTGACAACTATGATTACAGCATCAATTGGATCTTTCACCAGGATGGGACTTTGGAAGTCCAAAATGAATTAACGGGTATTATACTGGCGCAAGGAACGGCTGCCCAAAAGCAATCTGATGATGATTCTTATGGTCGGTTAATTGCTAAAAATATCTTTGGAGTAAATCACCAGCATTTTTTCAACTATCGCCTAGATTTCGATGTTGATGGTCAGGCGAATTCTGTGATGGAAATGAATGTGAATGCTTTGCGGATGGATGAGAAAAATCCTTTAGGAAATGCGATCGCAGTTGCAGAAACTCCGCTAGCCAAAGAAACGGCTGCTGTGCGTGATTTAGATATGAAAAGCAGTCGGGAATGGATGATTGTTAGTGCAGACAAAAAGAATGTTTTAGGGGCTGCACCTGGATATATGCTGATGCCTGAAGGAAACTCCATATTTTTCCCTGTGGAAGGCTCAAAAATCCGTCAACGGGCAGAATTTGCAACTCATCACCTCTGGGTAACAAAATATAAACCTACTGAACTTTATGCTGGGGGCGATTATCCCAACCAAACGAAACCCGGACAGGGTTTACCAAAATATATCTCAGATGATGAGTCTTTGCTGGGTGAAGATATCGTACTGTGGTACACAATGGGCGTAACTCATATTCCGCGATCGGAAGATTGGCCTGTGATGCCTGTTCACCGAGTTGGCTTTAAGTTAGTCCCTAGAGGATTCTTTAGCCGGAATCCAGCGATAAATTTGCCAGAGTAAAATATTCGTTTTCTAAAGTTTCCCTTGGTTCAGTTTTTTTGTAATCTGTAAACCTGTAACTTGAATGCTGATAAGCTTATCGTAGGTCAAACACTGGCAATTTTCACAATAGGATACCTCATGAATTTTCCAGAAATTAATATTCCCGGTGATGGAACACTGTACGCTCGTTTAACTACTTCCTTGGGTGAAATTGTAGTTCGTTTGGAAGAAGAGCGAACCCCCAACACTGTCAAAAATTTTGTCGGCCTAGCAACCGGAACAATCGACTGGAAAGACCCGAAAACTGGTCAATCTGGTAAGGGAACTCCAGCTTATGATGGCGTTCGCTTTCACCGAGTCATCCCTGATTTTATGATTCAGTGTGGCGATCCTCTGAGTCGTTATCTAGATACAGCCAGTCGCTGGGGTACTGGCGGCCCGGGATACCAATTTCAGGATGAGTTTCATCCTCAATTGAGACACACTCGTGCAGGTATCCTGTCGATGGCTAATGCGGGACGCGGTACTAATGGTTCGCAATGGTTCATTACAGAAGCACCAACGCCTCACCTTGACAATAATCACAGTGTTTTTGGTGAAGTTGTCGAAGGTTTAGATGTAGTTAGCAAGATTGCAAATGTGCCTACAACTAGAGATCGTCCGAATCAAGAAGTGGTGTTAGAAAAAGTAGAAATTTTTCGGAAGTAATTAACACTTCGGTTTGTAGTAAACATTTTAGTGCTTATATAGCAGGAGGCAGGAGGCAGGAGGTAAAACTATTACTTTTCTTCGCATTCACGCTTGTCATTATGTCCTAACCTATGTGACTACGGCTATATCATGTCCGCTTGATTACTTATTAAACCCGAAGAACCCTAAATAGCCAAAGCTACGCTTCGTCTTCCCCGCTTGTGGGGAGGGGATTAAGGGGTGGAGTGTAATGACTAGGGGAATCATAACTAATCATGCGGACATGATATTACTACAAACTTGCTTACCCATCGAGATTTTGCAGTCCCATCGCAATCTTACTATGTTTTTCAATTTGCCCCATGACTTGTTTTGCACGTTGAATAACTACGGCTGGTAAACCTGCTAATCTTCCCGCTTCAATTCCATAAGACTTATCAGCACCTCCTGGTTGGACTTGGTGCAAAAAGATAATTTGGTCGGGTAATTCTTTCACTGTCACTTGATAGTTAGCCACACTCGGTATAATGCTAGCCAGTTCATTTAATTCGTGGTAATGGGTGGCAAAAATCGTCCGTGACCGAATATCCACTGCTATATATTCTGCCACCGCCCAAGCTATGGAAAGTCCATCAAATGTTGCTGTCCCACGACCAATTTCATCTAATAGTACCAACGACCTAGATGTGGCATGGTTGAGAATATTTGCGGTTTCATTCATCTCCACCATGAAGGTAGATTGACCAGTTGCTAAATCATCTACTGCACCGACACGAGTGAAAATGCGATCGCATATTCCCAATCTGGCAAACCTAGCTGGTACAAAACTACCAATCTGTGCCATTAACTGAATTAATCCCACCTGACGCAAATAACAACTTTTGCCACTGGCATTTGGCCCGGTAAGAATAATCAAATCGGGACTGTCATTTGTCTTTTGTTCTTCGTCATCTGCTAATGACTCTTGACCCAATTGCGTTGAATTCGGCACAAAGAACCCCGCAGGTAAAGATTGTTCCACCACTGGATGACGACCATCAACAATATTTATCTCCCTTCCTGGCAACATTTCGGGACGACAGTAACCTTGATGTACCGCCAACTCAGCCAAACCACACAATACATCTGCTGCCGCCACTGCACGAGATAAATTGCGAATTACTTCCGCTTCTTGTGCTACTTCTTCCCGCAACGCCGTAAAAATCTCATATTCCAACTGATTTAAATCATCTCGCGCTGTGAGAATTCTAGCTTCTCGTTCTTTTAAATCAGGGGTGATGTAACGCTCCTCATTGGTCAAGGTTTGCTTGCGGATATAATTAGCAGGTACTTGGTCGGCTTTGGTGCGGGAAATACTGATATAATAACCAAAGGTTTTGTTAAATCCTACCTTCAGTGTGGAAATTCCTGTCTTAGCTCTCTCATCAACTTCCAAGTTGGCAATCCATTGCTGGTCTGCTTCTACGGTCGCTTTTCTTTCATCCAACAAAGGATTTACACTGGGGCGAATCAATCCGCCTTCTTTAATTAGTATGGGTGGCGACTCTACAAGATGTGCGTGTAACTTTTGTGCTAATTCTTCCAATATACTTGGGACTTTCTGCAAAGCTTTCAAAAAAGGAGAACGCGTCTCAATTACTAAGTTGGCTAATTCTGGTAAGCGTGAGAGGGAATCTGCTAAAGCTACTAAATCTCTAGCATTAGCTGTACCAGAACCCGCCCTTCCTGTGAGTCGTTCCAAATCATAAATTTGCCTTAATAACTGGCGTAAATCTTGACGCAGGGGCGTATTTTCGATTAATTCTTGGATGGTATCTTGTCGCGCCCGAATGCCTTTAATATCGACTAGAGGTTGCAACAACCACCGCCGCAAAGCGCGCCCACCCATTGCTGTACTAGTTTTATCTAACGCCCAAAGTAGGGAACCGTGAAAAGTACCATCTCGAACGGTTTGGGTAATTTCCAAGTTACGGCGGGTTTGATTGTCAACAATTAGGTAGTCGGTGACAGTATAGCTGCGGAGTCTCTGGAGGGTGACAGGGTTTTCTTTTTGAGTATCTTCTAGGTATTCTAGAAGACCACCAGCCGCACGAACGGCGAGGGGAAGACGATCGCAACCGAGTCCTTCGAGCGATCGCACTTTAAATTTCTGCAATAATCTCGGTCTAGCTTCACCTTGAGAAAAGGGAAGTTGCGATCGCAAACTATAACAAAATGATGGTGGCAAACACTCCGGTAAATGTGGCGAAGTTTCTCCCGGACGCAGCAAACTCCCCAAATCGGGCGCATTTGTCGGAACTAACACTTCTGAAGGTTGCAAGCGCATTAATTCTTGTGTCAAATGTTCTAAATCGCTACCTTGAGTGGTAAGAAATTCGCCTGTAGAGATATCTGCATAAGCTAAACCCCAATGATTTGCAGCAATTACTACTGCTGCAAGATAATTATTGCGACTGGATTTGAGCATTCCTTCTTCCAGCAAAGTCCCAGGAGTCAGGATGCGCGTTACTTCCCGTCGCACCAATCTCCCAGCAGCTTCAGAAGCATCTTCTACTTGGTCGCAAATTACCACTGCGTAGCCTTTTTCTACCAGCATCGTCGCGTAGCGTTCCCAAGCGTGATGCGGAACACCAGACATCGCCACTCGCCCCTGTTCCCCAGCTTGCTTGCTAGTGAGAACTAATTCTAATTCTTGCGCTATTTTTACAGCATCTTGGAAATAGCATTCAAAGAAATCTCCTACCCGATACAGCAATACCGCGTGAGGATATTTATCCTTTGTCTCGACATAATGCAAGTACATTTGACTTAGCTTACTGCGATCCACCTGTTGATGGTCAGAAATAAAAGTACTTGCATCGGGCTTGGTAGATGGAGTTTCGGAGTGAGAGGCAGTCATAGATGCTATCGAGTTATGCACGGAAATTCCCCAAGATCCGATGATAACGTGATGTGAAAGTTGAATGGCGATCGCTCAAGGATATTTTACCTTCATAGCAGATTGCAAGTTAATGAAGTACAAAAATACCCCTCCCTAACCCTCCTTGATGTATTGGCTACGGTGTACACACAAGTCTAAAATAGCTGATTAACTAGGGTTTTACCCCTCCGTAACCCTGTAAAACTTTTTTTGTTTTTTTAGGACGTTCTATTGGACTTTCTGTCACATCAATTACTACGACCTCTAATTGATAATTAGAAGTATAGCAACCGCCAGATCCATCAAGACGTAAGATAGAGTAATCATAGCCCTGTCTCCTGGTTTTCAGAATGGCTCAACCCTATAGTTACGATCTACGTGCAAAAGTGATCAAGGCCATTGAAATGGATGGACTCAAAAAATCTAGGCGTTGCATAATATAGGGAGGAATTGAGGTGTTCTACTGTGCATTGTCCATACTGTGAGTCTACTGAGATTAGAAAAAACGGAAAGTGAAGAGGTAAACAGAATCACATTTGTGTTAATTGTGGTCGTCAATTTATCAATTTCGCGTTTACGAAGTTGTAGATAATCGCCATGTAAAAAATGGCCGTGTGTTTGCAGTCATCGATCTAGGACAACCGGATGGATTTCGGGTTGACGAACATGGCAATATTTTTACTAGTTCTCAAGACAGCGTGCAGGTATACGCCCCAGACGGAACTAAGCTAGGAAAAATTCTTATCCCGGAGACAAGTACTAACGTAACTTTCGGTGGTAAGGAACGTGATCGCTTATTTATCACAGCTGGTCATTCTTTATATGCTATCGGCCTTAATACCCGTGGTGTACAACTATGATTTATCAATTTGGGCTGGGTGTAGCGATCGCCTTTTTTCTGGCTGCATTTAGTTTACCCCAACTAGGCCCACACTTGTTAAGTTCACTCTCTTTTGTGTATCCCGACGGATTTCCAGGATTGGCACTTTTGCTACTTAGACAGGACTTACGCAACTGGCACAGGCGAGCGCTAAATTTTAGTACATGAGTATTGGCATGAGTGACGTAACTGGTACAAGGCGAGCGCTATTTAATAGTACATTTGTATTTTAAAAGTGAGTTTAAGTGATCGGCTCAAGCTGAAATTAGTAATACTAATCAATTGTGTAAAGTAGACTGGAAAATTTTCTGAGAAAATTAATAGAGGGTGCATCGATGTTAGGTGGCGGAATTTTTCTAATGATTGGATTCCTGACACTCTTATCAACCTTGCCAATTCTCTGTTCAATGATTTTTGCGACATATTTAGACATTTCTGGAAGTAAGCCTTTTGTAGCCCAAGATCCATACTTAATTCCTAGAACAACAGTATAAAGGCCCTTTAGGAAAAGGTGAACCGCCAAGTTGCGAAAAAGCTTTTATGTACTGCGTTATGCTGATTGCGATCGCTATTTTAGTCCCTGGTGCTTATTCACTTGATGCTTTAATTTTTGGACGCTGATACATACATTATTAGGACTTACGCACAGGTAACGGAAAACGAACCACAGAGTACGCAGAGGTCACGGAGAAATGAGACTTTAAGACGGTTTTTGCGCAAGTCCTAATTATTTATCAATATGCTTGGCATTGTGAAAAATTGAAGGCTAGAATTTATTTCCTAGCCTTTTGTCTTTAAGACATATTTGCAATGAGGATATTAGTAAACAATTTTATTTAAGAGCGGCTAAAGTTCGGCGTCCAATTATTCCGTCTGCTCTTAATCCTTTAGACTTCTGAAATTTCATTACCGCTGCACGAGTCTTATTATCAAAGACACCATTCACACTTGCTGTATAAAATCCTTGTTGCTTTAAAGAATTCTGAACAGTTTTCACTGTCTCTCCCCTGCTGCCTACCCTTAATACAGTACCAGTACTACGCTTTGCCACATTATTGGACTTGTACTTGGCACTAACCTTTGGTACAGCATTAGGCTTTTTCATAGTGTTGCCTTGCTGAGTACTTTGGGCAATGTGGGTAGCGGTAGCCGTTGTATTTTGGCTTTTATTATTAGTTAAAGAGTAAGCAGGCAAAGCAGTAGCTAGAGTCAAAGCAGGGAGCAAAGCAAGTATTTTCCAATTCATCTTCTTGTTCCTTCCAACTGTATGAGATTTTGCAATTTCTATTTGAATCATCTTCATAAGGGACTGTGCCTTAAGTGATTCTCCTCTGTAGATTCTGGTATGTGGGTTTAGTCTAAGACTATTTCCCAAGCCAGAGCTATAGCATCACACGTTGTATTGACAAAGCTATTGCAAAATTGTGACAAAAGCATGACTAAATGTATTAAAATTTATGTCGCCCAAAATTGCGCTCTGATTTATGAGAATTTCCCTAATAT
This sequence comes from Nostoc sp., assembly GCF_036917515.1. Classification (GTDB taxonomy): domain Bacteria; phylum Cyanobacteriota; class Cyanobacteriia; order Cyanobacteriales; family Nostocaceae; genus Nostoc. The sequence goes on from NZ_JBALDE010000189.1 coordinate 46,031, forward strand.
CATTCTGCAATCAGCCAAATTGTATGTCCATCAGGATCTTTTATTAAATAACCTTGCTTATGAGAAAAAGAGCTATCTACAATCGGTATTTGATTCTGCCGTAGCTTATCTATTAGCTGCTCAATATCATTGGCAACAAGCTCAATTTGCACACTTGCAATATCGTAACTTTTCCAGTCACTTGGTATCGGACGGCCCTTTCCAGGCAAAATGTAGTCTAACAGTTCAATTCCTACACCATTTTCAACTGGTTGCAGTGCTGTAATTCTCACTTTCGCTCCTGATAAGTTATCCAAGCGAGTTTGAGTTGCACGCCAGTTAAGACTGCGACTATCAATTTGCATTCCCAGAAGGTCGCAGTAAAAGTGTAAACTTTGCTCAGTGTGAGAAACTGCGATCGCACTATGATCGATTCCCAGAAACAAGCTATCACTATTTTGATGCCATTTATCTTTACCTTTATCAGGCGGAAACCAAATTAACTCTAAATCATGACCATCAGGATCTTTAAACTTAAAAGCGCGGACACCATCAGATGCTTGATTATCAGGTAGTATTGTCTGGGGGGCAACTGAAATTGATTCAATGGGAAATGAACGCAAGTGAGTATAAGCGCGATCCATATTACTCACTACAATCGCCAGATGTTGAAACCACAGATCATTACTTTGTGAATCGCTGGGAATTGGTTTACCCTGAATATTGACATATTCGATCAACTCGATAAATTCATCTCCAAGTTGTAAGGTAACAATGCGAACTTTTGCTTGAGTTACATCTTCTGTGCTGAAATTGTGCCCTTCAACAGTAATGTCAGAAACTAGTTTAAAATTCAGTGCTTCTTGATAGAAACTTAAAGAGCGATCGCAATTTGTCACTGTTAACCCAATAGCTCGAATTTTTCGCACCTGTTCCTTACTATGAGTAGGCATCATCAATAAAAGCCCCTTTTATCCTTCAGTCTCTAATCTTTTTTCTCTTCACCCAACATTTTCAATAATTTTCTTGCAGCTAAAACGCCTAGAACTCCTGCACCAACCACTTCTACTGCTTGAACAACTTTTTTGCCTACATTATTAGGATCAAGGTGATGGTGAAAAATCTCTTCATCCAGCCAATCACTAGCAGCTTTGAAATCATGAATTGGAGTTGGTAATAGCGTTAAATAAGTGCCTTGACGGATTAAATGCCCAGATTCGCCTGTAATTTCCAAAACATTAAAAATATTAGCAGCAGCATCATTTAACCCTAATTTTAAGAGAGTTCCGCGTATATTTACCCTTGCTGATTTGAGGTCTTCGCCTAACGCTAATGCTTTCAAATTTCGGGCAATATTGGCTCCTTGCTGATAAGCAACTTGAGCTGTTAGCGGCAGTGATTTATTCTCAACGGCTGCACAATCCCCGCCTGCAAAGACTTCTGGAAAGTCAAGTAGTTGCATTGTGGGAGTAACTAAGGGGCGATCGCGACGATCGCGATGTTCTTGGGAAATTGGTAAATCTTTAATCAGTGGATGAATAGAAGTACCAGCTGTCCAGACAGTGGTGTACGTTGCCAGTGTATTAACTTGATTATTGCTCTTATATTCAATTGCATTAGAGCGAACAGCAGTAGCTTCCGCTCCCATAAGAATTTCAACTGGTACAGTGCGCTTTTGTAATTCTTTCTCAGCAATTGGGCGTAGTGGATCGTTAATATCGGCATCAAGAATTTTTTGACCATGATTAAGCAGTACTACCCGGATTTCATGAGAATTTCCTCCCATAGCGCTATACCAATGTGGAAGTAAATCTGCTAAAGTAGCTGCCATTTCGACACCAGAAGCACCACCACCAACTATGACTATTGTTAGTAGTTTCCGGCGTTGTTCTATATCTTCTGTTTTGACTGCTTTTTGTAAACAGTCGCGTAAATGACGGTCAAGAGCGATCGCATCTTCTTGTGTCCAAAAAGGGAAAGCGTGTTCTTGGGCACCTTCAAGATGATGATAAGCAGTAACATTGCCTAAACCTAAGACTAAATTACTGTAGTTGTAGGAGTTTCCCGAAGCTAATTTTATTTCTCGTTGATGCAAGTCTACCGATTGCACTGTATCTTGCACAAAAATGACACCGCTACCTTTAAGCAATTCCGAAAAACGCGGTACTACTTGAAAAGTATCCATCTCACCATCAAAATACTCATAAAGTAATGGCTTAAAGCAAAAACGTTCATTTTTATCAATCAAAATTACAGAACGAGGATAATGTTCGTGAGCTAGGTGTAAGGCTGTAAATAAGCCGGTGAAACCACCACCGACAATCACAGTTTGGTAAACTGGGCTGTTCATAAAATATCTCCAAAGTATTGTCAAATTATGATTTCGCCAGGATGTTAAGCATTGAAATCAGATTTTTTTGTTTGATGACGCACAGGTGCAAAGAAACAGTCAAAATTAAGACTTTTGCAAAAGTACAAATGACAAATGACCAATGACAAATCTACTATATGAATATAAATAACGCAATTAAAATGACGCTGAGGAATAAAGCGAAAGCAATAGCGTATTCAACTCTACGACTAAAAAATCCTACAGCAGCAATGAGAGCGATCGCTATCCCAACAATGCCAACATATTGCTCTTTTTGTAAACCTTGTGCAATGAGTGGATCTTTATCTGGTGCTGGTGTTTCTTGAACTGCTTTTGGGGCAAGTTCTGATGCTGGTAGTTCTTGCAATAATAACTTCATCAAATTACTCCTGAAAATACTTAGAAATCATGAACATTTTTATGCTCGCCAAAGATAAATAAGCGAGAAAAGGAAGACCCAAACTACATCAACAAAGTGCCAAAATAAAGTTGTCGCACTTGTACCGAAGTGAGTCTTATTATAATTGCCTGGAATGAATGAGCGAATCAGCATGATTATCTGAAGCACTACACCAGCTAGAACGTGTAAACCGTGGAAACCTGTCAGCAAATAGAATGTGGAACCAACTAATCCTGTAGTAATCTTGAAATCAAGATTTTTCCACTCAACTAATAGACCAATTAAAAAGTAGGTTCCCATTGCGATCGTTATCAGCCATAGCCCGCGAAATTTACTCAGTTGATTTCGCTTGAGGGTATTTTCTGCTGGTTGAATCACAAAGCTACTAGAAAGTAAAACTACCGTATTAATAATCACGGGTTTAGATAATTCTGGTCCAGAAATACCCGGTGGTAGCCAGTTGGTAGTATTCAGTCGTAGAGCAATATAAGTAAAGATCAAACTCAAAAAAATGATACTTTCTGACAACAGGAATACAGTAAATCCAAACATTCCTTTGCCATGATGATCTTCATGACTTCCGCCACCACTTGGTAGAAAGCGCTGTAACCAATTCGGTAAGCGTCGCCGCCATTGGTCAAAACGGATCGGACTTTCATCTATATGAATGTTGCCACGTTGCATAATTTTGGGCATTGGGAATTAAGAATTGGGCATTGGGATTGAATCTTCAATTTTGAATTTTGAATTTTGAATTTTGAATTGATTTCTCCCCTGCTCCCATTTCCTAGTGATCACTATCATTAGAATCTTCCACGAACGAATATTTTGGATCGCCATAGTCGTAAGGAGGTCTGTTGACCACAGGAATCTCTTCAAAATTGTCTCGCGGAGGTGGTGAGGAAGTTGTCCATTCTAATCCTGTAGCGTGCCAGGGATTACCAACTGCTCTGACTCCATATAGCCAGGAACCGACAATGTTAGCAATAAAAGGCAGTGTCGATGCTCCCAGTAAGAACGATCCCAGGCTAGCGATCACGTTCCAACCCTGATACTGGGGATCGTAGGAGGAAATTCGGCGTAACATCCCTTGCAAACCTAATGGGTGCATGGAGAAAAAGGTGATATTGGCAGGAATAAAGGTTAACCAGAAATGCAGCTTACCCCAACCCTCGGCGTACATCCTGCCAGTTATTTTGGGAAACCAAAAGTAAATTCCGGCAAAGATTGCCATTGTGATTGTATTAAAAACGATGTAGTGAAAGTGACCTACTACAAAGTAAGTATTATTGACGTGGATATCAAATGGGGTGGCGGCAAGCATCACACCAGTGACACCGCCAAAAATAAACATCACTGCACCTCCCATTGCAAATAGCATTGGTGTCTCTAGGTGCAATTTGCTCCTCCAGATAGTAGCAGTCCAAGCGAATGCCTTAACACCAGTGGGTATGGCAACTAACATCGAGGTGGCCATGAAGGTCATCCGCATCCAGTCGGGGGTAGCACTGGTGAACATGTGATGCACCCAAACGAAGATGCTGACTACAGCAATACCTAAAGAAGCAAGAGCAACTGACCGATAGCCAAATAGAGGATTGCGAGAAAAGGCTGGCAGGACTTCCGCAATAATACCGAAAGCTGGTAGCGCCATGATATACACTGCGGGGTGAGAATAGAACCAGAATAAATGTTGGTAGATAATCGGATCGCCACTTCCTTCCGGTTTAAAAAACTGTGTACCGAAGGAGAGGTCAAACAACAGCAGTATCAATGCACCCGTCAAGGAAGGCAAATTAATCAGCTGCAACAACTGGGCACTAAAAACTGACCATACAAAGACGGGCATTCTAAAAAATGTCATCCCTGGCGATCGCATCCAAAAGATTGTGGTAACAAAGTTGACAGCCCCCATAATTGAGGAGATGCCGATTAGTACTAGGCTAACTATCCAAATAAATTGACCGTTAATCAACTGATCCCCTGGAACTTGCAGACTAACTGGTGGATAAGACCACCAACCAGCTTGTGCAGTCCCGTTAGGTAGCAAAAAGCTAGACAGTAGTAAAAGACCGGCTGGTGGCAAAATCCAAAAAGAGATGGCATTGAGCAGGGGAAAAGCCATGTCCCGCGCTCCAATCATCAGTGGCACTAGGTAGTTAGAAAGACCTGCATTGAAGGGAATAACCCACAGGAAAATCATGATTGTCCCGTGCATGGTGAATAAACCGTTATAGAGGGGACGGTCAACTAAATTTGCTTCCGGGGTGAGCAACTCAGCCCGGATGATCATCGCCAACAGTCCACCGAGAAGAAAGAAAATGAAGGTCATTACCATGTACTGAACACCGATTACCTTATGGTCGGTGCTGAAGCTGAAATATTCCCGCCAGCCATTCTCAGGTTCTCTATTTTTGGCTATAGCTTCACTCAAATCATGTGTCATTATTTATCTTCCTTTGATTGGCTATAGCTCTTTGAGCAGGTGTGACAGTATGCCAGCCGCTTTTGAATAATGTCTTTGGTGGTTGGATATTTTCAGCAACTGCCTTTGGAGCATTCCCACTTTCGCTAGACACCGTTTGCGCGAGCCACTGATTATACTTATCAAGAGATTCAACGTATACATCTGTCTCCATCAAGGCAAAGTAAGTACCACTAAATTGAGAATCTTTCAGTCGATATTTGCCTGGGCGAATGGGTGTTAGCACAATGTCAATCTTGCGCCCTGGAACAATATCCTGTTTTAAGCGAAACTCAGGAACGTAGAAACCGTGAATTACATCCTGTGCTTGCAGATTTAAGCGAGTGCTGCGATTGATCGGCAAATGTAATTCCTTACTAGTAACATTATTTGGATAGCGAAAAGACCAATCTGACTGCTTAACGAAAACATCTATTGTTTCAGATGCAGGTTTGGGGGCATCGCTAACGGTTGCAGCGTAGGCGGGTGCAGATTCTAAGGGCGCGTGCAAATGCACAATTTGGCTTAGACCGAGAATATTTAATTGCTGATAAATATTGAAGCTTTGGAAGGCAATCCATATTACTAACAAACTTGGTGTCGCTGTCCACAATATTTCTAGCTTCCCATTACCTCTAGAAGGGTGTCCCTCAGTGTAGTCTTCCGGAGGGGCGCGATGGAAAACTATGGCATACACAATAACACCAACCAACCCCAGCAAGATGAATGCTCCAATTGAGACTAAAAAGCTAAATAAATCATCTACGCGTTGTGCTTCTGCTGTCGCCTGGGGAGGCATCCAAGAAAACGCCTGTTGTCCAATCCATCGACTGACAATTAGCAGTACTGCTATATAAAACGCTATTAGTACATATTCAAAAGAACTAAACATAATAATTTCATATAAGAGTACTTCCCGCTTGATTATTTGAGTAGTAAATTTGGATTTTTACCTTCTTGGAGTAACTTCGCAGCAGTAACGTGAATTCCAAACTCTTCTCCCAATTGCGCTCCTAAAGTTCCGTGGACAAACAAGATGCCCAATATTGCAATACCTGCTAATAAGTAACTCCACTGCACCTGCCTAGAAGCATCCTTGCGCCAGCGATAGCGTTGTAAACCTCTCCATACTGTCATGGCTGCGATCGCTCCCAACAGCGAAACGCCACCCAAACCATGCAAAAGCATCGTCCAACCAGCAGTTAACCCCCAAGCGCTCTTTTGATCGATTGGTGGATTTGCTAGCAGTAGCTCGAAAAAACCAGCTGCAACCGTGAAAAAAGTGATAAAAGCTGCTCCTATAAGGTTATACCAGCCGACATCAAAAAAACCAGAACGCAGGGTAGGCAGACCCAAAAATTTGAAGATTGGTTTTTCTAAAGCAAAAAGTGCTCCGGCAATATCAAAAATGATCGCAAGAATGAATAAACCCAATGTTAGATGCACCAGTTGCGGATGTATCGGAATCTCATAAGGTAATCCGTTAGCATTCAACCTCAATCTCAACTGGTCAATCAGTTGCCAGTTCATGGCGAAACTCCCTGCTTCATCGCTTGCACAACTGGCTCGATATGTAACCCGTACACCCAAATTAGCTTACTCCCTAAATAGACTTGCAAGCATACTAGGCAGACTAAAAAGGTTGCAGCACCTAAGTAAGCAGGTGGTACTTTCCGTGGAGTGCGTTTGCGAATCACGAAACGCCAAGCTGTAATGCCAACGACAATAGCCGCCAGTGACCAACCCATCAACGTATGAAAATTCAGTGTTGGTTGGACTGCTGGGTAGATGTTCGCCAGACCTGCTTCAAACTGACCAAGAATCACCGCTATAAAGATAGCTGCTGAGGCCACAAACATATTCCAGAAACTCACCTCAAATAAACGCACGTTGCGTGTGAAATAGCCCAGCACATCGCACACGAAAGAAAAAAGCACCATCGCGATTACAAAATGGACAACGATCGGGTGCAGAGGATCGGGGTACAGTAAATTTTGGTTATTCAGAGACAGAGCAGGCATCGCTTTCTCCTTCATAGGTCTAAATATTATTTAGATGCGTTGCATGGAATTTTCATCCGCCTAACGCACCATTCATATTTTTAAGAATACTGTGCTAACGCCACAGATCAACCAATTAAAAAATATTGAAAATTTCCGATGCACTGAAATTCTTTAAGTAAATTTTGAAAAAAAACTTTTTCCATATTTCCTATTTTTCAGCAATTATTTTTCACAAACAAATGTTATAACTGGCTCAAACAACTACCTTATTTTTGATTAAATGCAATCTTTGAAAAGAGCCAATCTTATCAGACATTGGAGAGGCTGATAATAAGCTTTTAACGTTTTTTATGGTTCTTTTATTTAGGTCATTTTATATTTTCAATTGATTGATTAACTAAAATATTTCACTTTGACCAATAGCCTAACTTGCTTTGAATATACCATAAATCTTTATTATTAAGATTAATATCAGCTTGAATCTTGCAATTTTGCAAATCTTAATAAAGAATAAACATACTGTTGTCACAGAAATGACAAATGATTGAAATATTTTTTAGTCCAACAATATGCTATTTATCTTTCTCTAGATAGATTAGAAAAATACTATAGATTCTTAAAATTATAAAGAGGTTTTGCTTTCTTAATTACAGAATTAACTGAATCTTAAAATTTAAATAGCCAAAGTAATATTACAATACTACGCCGAGAAAGCAAAAGTATCATGAAAGCCTTCCAAATATTCAAGAACTCACAACCAATACAAGCTTTAAAAATATCGAAAGCATTATGAGCTATTCCCCTTACCTGCTCAAAGGTCAAAAAGCACTTGTGACAGGTGCTAGTTCTGGCATTGGTGAAGCGATCGCTCGCTATTTAGCTTTCTCAGGTGCAGCAGTAGCCGTCAATTATCATTCAGAAGCTGATTCAGCGCAAAAACTTGTTGATGAGATCAAAGCGGCTGATGGTGAAGCATTTGCTATTCAAGCTGATGTCAGCAAAGAAGACGAAATAAAGGCGATGTTCAGCCAGACAATCGAGCAATTCGGCACTATTGACATTTTAATAAACAATGCTGGTCTTCAAAAAGATTCACCGTTAATAGATATGACCCTTGACCAATGGAATAGAGTTATTGGGGTGAACCTGACAGGACAATTCTTATGTGCAAGGGAAGCTGCAAAAGAATTTTTGCGCCGAGGTGTACAACCCGATATTTCATCTGCCGCAGGTAAGATTATTTGTATCAGTTCAGTGCATCAGGTAATTCCTTGGGCGGGTCATGTTAATTATGCCGCGAGTAAGGGTGGCATAAATATGATGATGCAAAGTATTGCTCAAGAACTTGCACCCCATAAAATTCGCGTCAATAGTATTGCTCCTGGTGCAATCAAAACTCCAATTAATAAATCAGCTTGGGATACTCCAGAGGCCGAAGCGAAGTTACTAAAACTGATTCCAGCCAAGCGTGTCGGAGAAGTGGAAGACATAGCCAAAGCATCAGTTTGGTTAGCTTCTGATGACTCTGATTATGTCTATGGTACGACACTATTTGTAGACGGTGGTATGACCTTGTATCCAGGTTTTACGGATAATGGTTAATTGACAATGCTTAAAAAAGTTACTGTCAATCCTGGTTTAATAACCATCAACGATTAAATTTGGCTGTAGAAACGTTTTGGGGTGATGGCGCACTAACCCAGTGGGAAGTTACCCATCTGGATGGTGAATTAGAAGTTTCTGCATAATTATTATTTACTCTCATGGCATCTAATTCATCTCATAAAACTATATTTGCAGCGATGGGCGCTAACTTAGCGATCGCTATTACTAAATTTATTGCTGCCTCTATTACTGGCAGTTCCGCCATGATATCTGAAGGGATTCATTCGATAGTAGATACTGGGGATCAACTGGTGCTTTTGCTAGGAATTCGCAGGAGCCAAAAGCCAGCAGATGATAGCCATCCCTTTGGTTACGGTCAAGAACTTTATTTCTGGACTTTCATCGTTGCTATCCTGATCTTTGCCATTGGCGGCGGCATGTCAATTTATGAAGGAATCGCTCATTTAATTCATCCTAGCCCTTTAGAAAATCCAAAGTGGAATTATATTGTGTTAGGTATTGCAATATTATTAGAGGGTTTTTCTTGGACTGTAGCTTTAAAAGAATTTTTGCCGACCAAGGGTAGACAAAATTTCTGGCAAGCAATCAAAAATAGTAAAGACCCCACAGTATTTACAATATTATTTGAAGATTCTGCTGCAATTTTAGGTTTATTCGTTGCCTTAATCGGAATATTTTTAGGACATTTATTTAATAATGTTTATTTTGATGGCATTGCCTCGATTATTATTGGCATTATCTTGGCTATAGTAGCAGTGATACTAGCAAGAGAAAGTAAAGGATTATTACTTGGTGAAAGTGCTAATCCTCAAACTATAGCAAATATCCGTTCTTTGTCAAAAACTGAACCTGGAGTGCAAGAAGTTATACGTATATTAACAATGCAGCTTGCTCCCCAGGAAGTATTACTCAACTTAGAAATTCAATTTTCTAAAAATTTGACAGGTGAGGAAATAGCATTAACAGTAGAAAGTTTAGAAGTAAAAATTAGTCAAAAGCATCCTGAAATAAAACAAATTTTTATAGAAGCAAAATCATTAACTGCTGCTCGCAAATTTCCACCAAATCAATAAAATTTTAATCACATAAATATCAAATACAAAATTTTCCAAAAATATTCAAAACTTATCTACACAAGAAAATATGGTAAAAATTATTGGTCAAGCAGAAGCTTTTGGCTCGCCAGGTATTGAACCTCGATGGACTCAAGCGAATAAAGATGGAGTCGGAACAGCTTACTCTACCTCTAGTCGCGTTTGGTTTACTATCTGGAATGGTGTTGTTACTGAAGTCTACTATCCCACAGTAGATAGACCTCAAATTCGGGATTTGCAGTATCTAATTTCTGATGATAAAAGCTTTTTCCACGAAGAGAAACGCCATCTCGAATCCAAAGTGGAACCGATGTGGACTCATGGTTTAGGATACCGTATCACTAATTCTGATCCCCAAGGACGTTATGCTGTAATCAAAGAAGTGATTGCCGACCCGCATTTATCCTGTATTTTACAGCATACAAAATTAACAGGAGAGGGTGATTTTATCTCCCAACTTCATTTATATGCTTTTTGTGCGCCGCATCTAGAAGTTGGAGGTATGGGTAATAATGGTTACGCTGTAGAAGTTGCTGGGCATCGAATTCTGATAGCCGAGAAACAAGGAACATGGCTGGCGCTGGGTGCAACAGTTCCCTTTACCCGCCTTTCCTGTGGTTACGTCGGTAAAAGTGATGGCTGGACAGATTTAGCTGATAACTTCCAGATGGATTGGGAATTTGATCGTGCTGTAGATGGCAACCTTGCTCTAACTGGAAAACTAAATCTAGATTGCACTAAAGAGTTTACTTTAGGGCTGGCATTTGGTACAAACCAGCACAATGCAATTTCTACACTATTTCAATCGCTCGATATTCCTTTTGAACAGCAGAAGCAGCAATACAACCAACAGTGGGAGCGATCGCGCCGTAATATCCGACCGCTAGAAGATGTTTCATATAACGATGGAAAGTTGTATCACAACAGCATTAGTTTGTTATTAGCACATGAAGACAAACTTTATCCAGGTGCGTTGATTGCATCCCTTGCCATCCCTTGGGGTGAAGCCAAAAACGACCAAGACGAAGGAGGATATCACCTTGTCTGGACGCGGGATATGGTAAGTAGTGCATCAGGTTTAGTGGCTGCTGGTCAAACAGAAACAGCAGTGCGATCGTTAATTTATCTCGCCACTAGTCAGCAGGAAGATGGCGGTTTTGCCCAAAATTTCTGGGTTGATGGTGAACCTTACTGGAAAGGTATCCAACTAGATGAGGTGGCATTTCCGATTCTTTTAGCATGGCTATTGCACCAACAGAAGACTTGTTTAAAATTCGATATTTATCCGATGGTTCTGCGGGCAGCGGGTTATTTAATTCGTAACGGCCCGGTTACTCAACAAGAACGCTGGGAAGAAAACAGTGGTTATTCACCATCAACACTAGCATCCAATATTGCCGCCTTAATCTGTGCTGCTCAATTTGTTTGTCAACATGGAGATGAAGCAACAGCAAAGTTTATAGAAGAATACGCAGATTTTTTAGAATCTCACATCGAAGCTTGGACAGTAACTACTGAAGGAACTTTAGTTCCTGGGATCAAACGGCATTATATCCGAATTACTCCCTCAGATATTAATAATCCTCAAGCCGACGACAATCCTAACCAAGGAACTGTTTTCATCACCAGTCAACCAGCTGGTGAACCAGCAGAATTTCCAGCCAAGGAAATTGTCGATGGCGGATTTCTCCAATTAGTACGCTATGGAATTCGTAAACCAGATGACCCGATTATTGTTGATTCTGTCAAAGTAATTGATGCAGTTTTAAAAGTAGATACACCCGTTGGACCTTGTTGGCATCGTTACAACCACGACGGCTACGGTCAGCAAAAAGACGGAAGTCCTTATGTCGGTTCAGGTAAAGGACGTGCTTGGCCTCTGTTGGCAGGAGAACGAGGACATTATGAACTAGCTGCTGGCGGGAATGTCAAAACATATATTAAGGCGATGGAAGGATTTGCTTCAGATACTTGTTTGCTACCAGAACAGGTTTGGGATGAGGCAGATATACCTGATATCTATATGTTTTTAGGAAAACCAACAGGTTCAGCGATGCCTTTAATGTGGGCACACGCAGAGTATATCAAGCTGCTACGGTCAACTGATGACGGACAGGTGTTTGATTTTATTCCAGAGGTGGCAAATCGCTATTTAGGCGAAAGAAAGCAGTGTAAATCATTGGAAATTTGGAAGTTTAACCGACAAATCAGCCAAGTAAAAAAAGGTCAGACATTGCGAATTGATGCTTTAGTATCTTTTCAATTGCACTGGTCAGATAATAATTGGCAAACCACACAAGATACGCTTTCCACTTCCACAAAGTTAGGAGTGAATTTTGTAGATATTTCTGTTTCTGATAACCAGCAACAGCCAATCAGCTTTACCTTTTTCTGGATTGAAAGCAGTAAATGGGAAGAACGCAATTATACAGTTGCAGTTGATTAGTAGTAATTATTGCAAGTTTTCATAGTTTGTAGTAAGCATTTTAGTGCTTAGAAAACAAGGATTAAAGTCCTTACTCACACAAGAAAAAAGAGCCATTTTTATGCAGAACAACTCATCAAATAAACCAATAATTGACTACTGGCACGTCTGGACAGATCGCGACGGTATAAGTCACCAATCCCGTTGTCAAATTGAAGACTTCATTGAAAAAGGTATAGCCCCAGATACTTCACCGCAGTGGCTTTCTAAGTTGAAACAGCCCGGTGCTACAATCACCTTTACTGTGCTACCTGTAGGATGGGTTGGCAACTGGCATGAGAACCCGAAGCCTCAGTGGCTAATTCCATTGTCGGGACGCTGGTTTGTGGAAACTATAGATGGACAGCGAGTCGAGATGGGTCCTGGCGAAATTTCATTTGGAGAAGATCAGAATACAAAAGCAGACGTGCAAGGTCATAAAGGTCACTTATCTGGAACAGTAGGCGATGCACCTGCTGTTATGATAATGGTGCAACTTGAGGAAACTCCGACTATAGAGCAATCCTGTCGCTTGAGGTAAGGCTTTGCTTAAAACTACTAACATTTATTTTAGTATCAGTAGACCGAAAATTTTACTCATGGATATTACGTAATCATGGGAGCAGTTAGGGACTTCCAACTAAAAAAATATCCATCGCTTTGGTGAGCAGGGGAAGCAGGGGAGGAAGAATTTAGAGATACTACCTTTATCTAATTAAATAGTAACGAAAGATTAAGCATACCAAGTCACTTTAAGTGATGGGGTAAAGTAATATTTATTAGGGCAAATAGAATAAAAGTAAAGATAGGGAGTAAAATATTTGAACAAATTAAAACTGATTTGATTCAGAACAAATATATGTTTAGTATACTTTGGGGTATTGTTGTTATACTGGTTGCCTTTTGGGCATTAGGACTAACACTTCATATTGCCGGAAATCTAATTCACGCAGTGTTGCTTATAGCCATTGGCCTTGCTATCTATAATTTTTTCAAAGCGCGTGATGTGTGAATGCTTTGTTTGTTGATAAGCGCAAAAAACAAGCAAAGAATTTTTGTGCATATTTGAACAAGCATCGAAGTCGGATTATCAATTATGGTTACTATTAGTGGGACTTAGGCAAAAAACACCGATAAAATGACCTCAAACGTATATTCCAAAGGGTTTTGACCTCATTTTGCTTGGTTTGTTGATATATCTGGGTTTCAGGCGTTTTCAGGCATTTGGTGTATTTCCCTAACCCTGCAAGGGTTTGAGGCTTATTTATTGCTAAAAAATGTTTAAGTCCCGTTAGGCAAAACAGATTTGCTCTATTGGTTGTGGATCTGTGGAGTCTGCTATTAAACAAATCGGTCTGAGGTTGAAACTTTCTGGTGCTCAGTGGAATCCTACCAATGTGCCCTCCATACTACAACTTCGCTGTGCCTACCTCAATGGTCAACTTGCTATCTAATGTTTTTGCAAAAATGGGATGCTCCCTTGAATAACCTTGCTTTTACCTGGGTTCATCAACCCATAAGGATCGACTATTTCTTTAAATTTTAACTGCTCAGGAGCAATAACTTTTCTGCCGCTGTCTTCAATAATATACGTATGAGGATTGGCAATACTCACACCTTGTTCTTCGTGATAGCAGATAATTTCATTAAGGCGTTCTTCTGTGGTGTAGCGCACAAGTTGTAATGCACCAGGAACTACGACACCATTCACCCGAAAAAATTCTAAATGCATCATTACCTCATCGCCGAAATAATCATACATCTGCTCTACTAGTTGCAAACTGCGATGGTGAGGAAACATACTTTGTAAGTAGGTAATTGCGGTATCTACACTCCGGGCAAGTAAGGTTGTGTGGTTCCAGCTAAATTCTGCTAAATGTGTACCTTTGTCTGCTTCCTCGGCTGGTTTTTTATATGTAATTTGTCCGCCGTATTGCTGCACCAAAGCTGGTAAAAATTCCAAACTAGGCTCGGAAATGATCAAAAATACTGAGTGAGTTTCTTCAGGAATATACTCTTGTAGGGCGTGAAAGTACTGGGAAATTTGGGATGCAAAGACAGAAATCAACTTTTTAATCATGCCATCAGCATTGCCAATTGCCTGACCAAACTTTGCTGCTGTCATAAAGTCGTCAAAGGTGACAATGACTTCTGCCCAAGGATATGCTGGCCCTAAAGGAATTTCGACTTCAGTGATAATCCCATTAATTCCCCAAGTATGATTCACCTTTTGGACATCATCGCCGCGTAATTCGATCGCCCAGGGTTCTTCTTCTACAGTTATCACTCGCAGTGCTAAGATATTACCGCGATCAGCTAATAACCCATATTGGATCGAGCCAATGCCCCCACTTCCCCCAGCAATAAATCCGCCAATTGTGGCTGTGCGGTACGTAGAGGGTGCCATGCGGATTTCCCAGCCGATTTCTTGTGTTTTTTTATCTAAAGCCGCCAACTTCACCCCAGCTTCTACCCGCGCTACTCCCGGTTTTACCCAAAGAATCTCTTGCAACCGCGTCATATCTAAAATTACACCACCGTGCAACGGCACACATTGCCCATAATTCCCAGTTCCCGCACCTCGCACAGTTACAGGTATACGATGTTTTGCACAGGCGGCTGCAACTTTTAAAACCTCTGCTTCATTAGCAGGACGCACTACGATATCCCCAACTTTTCCCTCTAGTTTCGACACTAATACGGGGCTAAAAGTGTGATAATCCTGGGATAATTTTGCGACTTGGGTAGAGTCGGTAATAGTTTCTATACCTTCTAGAGAATTAATTAGGGCATCTAATTTTGTCGTCATAACTTATTCCTTTTTTTAACGCAGAGAAACGCAAAGGAACACAGAGAATTAACTTTTCTACGAACCTTTGCGCTTCCCTGTGCGCCCCTCTGCGTTTTAAAATCTTAACTCTCATGTTTCACAGCACTTTCATGCCACTTACTTAATATAAAGTCAGATAAAGCACTCAAGCTGACAAAAATCAATACTTAGTTTCCTGTGTCTGTGCATTGATAATTACACTCCAGTCATCGTTTTTCACAGCAGCTTCAAGTTGACGCTGCCGTTCGGCTTCACTTGCATCTATTATTTCTGACTCTTTAGAAAGGGTTGTATCAGCCATTGCTTTCCGCAGTTTTAGCTTTTTCTCTTCGTAAGCTTGAAGTTGGACTTCTGACATTACCGCTTTAGTCGCTTCGCCTACTGTACTAGCCCACATTCCGTTTTCGGAAGCATTACCAGGTGGCGTACTTTCGAGTTCTGCTATCCACGCATCTCGTAAATCTTCCATTTCTTGACGTTTGGGAAACTTGAATGCTTGCACGCGTACAAAAGCACACTTTTGCTCACCATTTTGGCGAAGATGGCTGTTTAGAGAAAGCAACACATTCCGAGAATAGCCAATGTACTGTGTACGCTGTTCTGCATCTAATACTGCGTAAACTCCTGCAATTTTAGCGCTCTGAGCAGCCACATTCCAAGCTTCAAGGTCAATAATTTCAGTACCATTGTTTACCAGTTCAGGAGTTATACTCACCTCAATGGCAGCATGTTCGTTGTCAGAACTATACAAAAATTCATGCAGTCCACGGTGGTTTATGGGGACATTTTGATGTTCAATTGGCGGATTGTGCTGAGTTTCCATTGCA
Organism: Nostoc sp.; assembly: GCF_036917515.1. Taxonomy (GTDB): domain Bacteria; phylum Cyanobacteriota; class Cyanobacteriia; order Cyanobacteriales; family Nostocaceae; genus Nostoc. The sequence goes on from NZ_JBALDE010000189.1 coordinate 62,089, forward strand.
GTTGATCTCCGAGTTATTAATTAGCGATGTCTATGATGAGCTTTTTTACAAGAGGCTACACCAATATTTACGCAAGCAAATATATGCCCTTAAAATATTGAAGCTTAAATCTACTCACATCTCCAAATCTTTGTTCTGAAAAAGCAAAAATAACTATTAAACTTCTTATGAATCAATTGATACCTAAAAATTGGATGTTCATCAAACAGCGGCTTACTCCTTATTTATTTTTACTACCCGCCTTAGTTCTTTTAGGCTTAACTGTCTTTTGGCCTGCACTGCAAGCGTTTTACCTCAGCTTTACTAACTATGAAGACATTGCCCAGCCGCCACAATGGATAGGTTTCGCCAACTTTCTTAAGCTTTGGAAGGATGCAGTTTTTTGGAAAACCTTGGAAAACACTTTTTTATATCTTGTAGGTGTAGTACCAATTTTAGTAATTGCTCCCTTAGTACTGGCAATTTTAGTAAATCAGAAACTGCGGGGAATGAATTGGTTTAGAGCAGCGTACTACACTCCTGTGGTAATTTCAATGGTGGTTGCGGGAATAGCTTGGAAATGGCTGTATGCAGAAAATGGATTACTTAATCAGTTATTTAAAGCTTTAGGTCTTTTTCCAGAAGGTATTCCCTGGCTAACTAGCCCAGTAAAAATTCTTGGCATTGTACCAATTTCTCTTGCCAGCGTCATGGCTGTCACTGTGTGGAAAGGATTAGGCTACTACATGGTGATTTATTTAGCGGGGTTGCAATCAATTCCCGCTGATATATATGAAGCCGCAGCAATTGATGGCTCTGATGGTATCAGCAAACATTGGGATATTACCATACCTTTAATGAAACCATATCTAGCATTAGTGGCGGTAATTTCGGCTATTTCTGCGACCAAAGTATTTGAAGAAGTCTACATTATGACTCAAGGAGGACCACTCAGTAGCTCGAAAACAATTGTTTATTATTTATATGAGCAAGCCTTCAATAATTTGGAAATTAGCTATGCTTGCACGATTGGATTAGTACTATTTTTAATAATTTTAGGCTTGTCAATTTTGCGATTAGCTATTAATCAGCAAGGTAATGATATCACAATTTAATATTGCCTTAATTAAATATATTAAATTTAGAAAAATTATCTTTTCTCAGCTCTGATAATCTGAAAATATTTAAATATCGAGAGTGCATGAAAACAGACACGATTTTTTACACTTTATTCCAAACTCTTCCAGGTGTGTTATTTGAACTTTTGGAACAGTCGTAAGCCTTAGCGTTACACTACCAATTTACCTCAGTATAAATCAAAGAACTAGCACGTCGTATCGATGGCTTATTCTTACCCAAACCTGAATTTCCAAAAGACACAATCTATTTTGTTGAGGTACAGTTTCAGCACCCCGTCTACTAAGAGCTGATTCGTAAAGAAAATCTAAAGAGAACAGAGCCTCGTTTGACTTAGGTTATAGGCTAAATCAATAACACTTGTGTTGTTGTCGATGAGCTGTCTACCCGTAATTGAGAACCAAGAGCGCAAACCTTATCCAAGTGATTTAAGCGATGCCGAATGGTTAATTCTTAAGCCTCTTTTACCCACACCCAAGGGATTTGGGCATCCGGTAGAAGTAGATTTACGAGAAATTCTGAATGGGATTTTCTACGTGCAACGTACTGGGTGTCAGTGGGAAATGCTGCCTCATGATCTTCCTGCTTATACAACGGTGTATGGCTACTTTCAAAAATGGCAACGTAAAGGTATTTGGCAGCAGATTCACGACCAAGTGCGCGCGCCATCAACTACGACAAGATTTAGGGCAAGATGAAGATTCTACCGTTGCGCTCGCTGATTCTCAATCAGTAAAGACAACGGAAAAAAAGGAGCCAGTACTTAAGTTGGGTTGAAGTATAAAGCAAATTGCTGAAGCATTAGAATTGGATGCTAAATAGGTACAACAAGCTATTGATAAGCAAGGAAAAGAAGGAACAAAAAGTAATTCGTAATTTAAGATATTTTTTTAAAACCGTGTTTGATATTCCACTACTGCACGACTGTCATCAGTTAAGTTAGTAGAAGCACGCACACGATATTCATTGTTTATCCGATAATTAATACCCCATTGGAAAGGATCATTTGTTGTCAAAATTTTGATACTAGAAACGGATATTTTGGAAGAAATGTCAACCCCAGCTTCCGCTGCTAATTCTAAAGATGAACTGCTTCTTCCAGCTTCGGGATTCTCAGAAATAACAGTAGGAAATATTCGCAGTTCGCTTAAGCCAAAGGTACTGCCAATCTGATTAAAAGCTGACTGGAAATTGTTAAACACAGCCGAACCTGCGATGTTAATCAGACCTAAAGTACTGTCTGCACGTCCTTGCGTGTCTACAAATCCACCTCCTAAAAGAGCAACAATTTCGGTTTGACTACGTGATGGACTACTTGTTAATTCTAAATTTTCATTCAATTTGCTAGCTAGACCGTTGATAGTGGCTTCGACTCGAACACTCTCTAACGCTGATAAACCTGTGGAATTCACTCGGCTGAAGTCATTATTTTGAGTTACATCCAGTACTTTGGCAAATAGCCGAATATCTAAGTTGGGGTCGCGGGGTTGAGAAGGGCTAAAAGTTGCTGTATGTTTATAGCCACGAGTAAGGTTAAATTGGGTAGTAAATAAATTTACTCCGCCTTTTTCTAACTGGATAGTACCATCGGGTATAGGCTGATTGATTGAGCCGTTAACTATGAGATTACCAGTGGCGCGGAAATTGAGAATAGGGTCACGCGTAATTTGGACGTTTTTACCTAGTTCCAAATCTAAATTATTAAATCTAGCGTTAGTATTTCCCGTCCCATTTCCAATTTTAGATTTGCTCTGCTTATTGGCTTTTGCCGGTGATACGCCAATACTACCATTTTCAGATGTCGTTGCGTTGGGAGATTCTGCCAACAATACTTTACCATCAAATAAATTTACTCTACCGCCAATTATGGGGTTAAGAGCAGAACCAGTAATCTGCAAATTGCCACTAGCGCCTCCCTGGTAAAGTCCTTTAATATTTAACGCTAGCTGCTCAAGATTAACAGTCAGGGGATTTTTAATAGTTACGTTCTCATTGTTGAAAATGGGAATTTCTCCAGCAGCTTCTACCGTCCCACGGCTGAATCTACCTTGAAGATTTTCTACTAAGATATTGTCAAAATTAAATAGTACTCTACCTCTGACACCTCTCAGCTTACGTGGCAAAGCTTGGGCTGAAAAAGTAGCATTATTAATAGTAGCAATTCCATCTACTTGGGGTTTTTGTAATGTTCCCCGCACCTTGAGGTCTACTTCTCCTTCACCTTTTTCAAATACTACTTGATTAGTCAATGCGTTTAACAGTGCTAATCCCTCATTTTCCAACTTCATATCCAAACTGATTTGATCGCTGTCTGGTGCAACCGAGGCAAAAGGCAATTTATAAGGTATGCTACCAGTAATATCAATGGGTTTTGGCCCAGCAACTGCTACAGTACTACCAAAGTTTAAGCGTCCATTGGCATAGCTGAAACTTGCTATTGCTGACTCTATTTTGTTCTGATTTAGTATTCCTTCTGTGATTTGCAATTCTCCTCTTGCTTGGGGATTAGCAATACTACCTGCTAAAGCTGCTGTAGCGTTAAGATTACCCGTGATTCCAACTGGTAGTTTGACAACATTATTCAATAGTTTTACTGGAAAATTATTCACCCGCAGCTGACCAGATTGTTCATCACCGCCAACGTTACCTGTAAAGGCAATTAGCCTGTTTTGAGACTGAATTCGTAATGGTCGCAAACTCAAAACACCGTTTTCAAAGTTACCTTCGGCAATCACTTGATCGGCAGTATAAAAACGATTTCGTTCTTCCTTCTTACCCCAAGCAAAGTTTTGTCCATTCAAATTAAAATCCACTGATAATCCATTGGCTGTAGCTGTATTTACAGCCACTTCCCCATTGAAAGTCCCCTTCAAGTCTGCTAAATCCGGTATGGGAGTTGAATTAAGTCGCTGTTCTTCCTGTTCTGCCACCAAAGCTTCAATTTCAGAAAACCGTTGGATTTGGGTGAATAAGGGTTCATTTGGCGTTCCTTGGGGGTTAGTTGTCAGATCCGCTGCTGTGCCGTAGATTTCTGCTGAACCACCCGGCAAATTTTGTAAATCAAATACCTGTGCTACAGTTAGAACATCTTGGATTTCACCTTGGTTGACGTTCAGTTTACCTTGTAGTTGGGGGCCTTTGACGCTTTGAGCAAAAGTACCGACAAGGGCATAGCGACTTTTCCCCTTAACAAATTCGCTACTTGCGAGTGTGGCTTTACCGTCACTGTAGCGAAATTGAGCGGCTAAACGATCGCCTTGAATCCGGCCAATTTGGGGATTGGCGATCGCTAAATTCCCCGTTGCTGCCAATGTCTGCTGATTAAACAGCAAATCTCCAGTTAACAACCCAGCTATCTTAGCAGCACCCAGTCGAGTAATTGGTGGCGGAGTCAAATTCAATATTTGTAAGGGGAAATTAGCAACTTTCAGCGCCCAATCATTTCCTTGAACGTTACCCGTAGCTGATGCTTGCTGCCATTTGACTAAGAAAGATTTCGGGCGATTATTGGCATCTAAATTGAAGGATAAGCGATCGCTATTTCCTGCTAAGTTCAAACTCAAACCGCGTCCCTGTGCGGAATCGATGTTTCCAGCTAATAATGGCTCAAAAGCAATATCTTGAACAACTAAGTCTCGTAAGTTGATTTGTCCTACTACATTTGGTAAGGGCAGTTTACCTGTGATTTGTCCATTAAAATCTACTCTTCCCGCCACAGCAACCTGATTAGGAAGATTAATCGGTAACTGTTTTAAGTTGTAATTCTGCGCCTGGACGTTGAGATTTAGGGCAGTAATTTCCGGTATACCTGCTTTGGTTGCATTAGCTAATATGTTACCAGTGACACTTAAACCGGGAGCAGTTGCTCGCTCAATAGTCAGCCTTTGACCACTCCAAGCGATCGCAGCTATCAGAGGTCGCTCAAGACCAGGAATACCTTGGGATAATTGCACCTGTCCAGCAGCACGCACATCAGCTAATTTGGACGATCCTAGCGTGCCAGCTAATTGCAACTGACCGCCAAACTGTCCCCGCAATTGCTGATTTAACCGATTTAATTCCACACCAGCGGCATCAACTACAGCTTGATAGCGACCATTAGCTACTTGGATATTAGAGGCTGTAATATTTCCATCTGCAACATCTAGCCGTCCCTGACCAGTGGCTTGGATCGTTTGTGGTTGGAAGGACTCTACAGAACCTGCCACGTTTGCTTGACCAGTTAACGTCCCTCTAAACTGCGGTGGTACTGCTGCTAACTGCTGTAAAGGTAAATTAGTTGCCTGAACTTGCGCCTGATATACACCATTACCCACTTGGATATTAGAGGCTGTAATAGTTCCACCCGCAACATTTACCCGCGCCTGACCGTTGGCTTGAATAGTTTGCGGTTGGAAGGATTCAACAGAACCCGCTACATTGAATTGACCAGTTAACTTCCCTGCAAACTGTGGTGGTACTGCTGCCAACTGGCGTACAGGTACATTAGTTGCCTGAACTTGCGCCTGATATACACCATTACCCACTTGAATATTAGAGGCTGCAATAGTTCCACCCGCAACATTTACCTGCGCTTGACCGTTGGCTTGAATAGTTTGCGGTTGGAAGGATTCAACAGAACCCGCTACATTGAATTGACCAGTTAATGCTCCCTGAAACTGCTTTGGTACTGTTGCCAATTGCTGCACAGGCACATTCTTAGCCTGAACTTGTGCTTGATAAACACCATTAGCCACTTGAATATTAGAAGCTGTAACCGTACCATCGCCAATAGCCAGGCGACCCTCACCACTACCACGGAAGGTTTTCAAGCTGAAATTATTGTTACCTGCAATTTGCAACGTACCCCCCAATGGATTATTTAAAGCTGGAGGAGACTGTTTTAATATTTGTCCCAACCGTACATTATTAGCTACAAGTTGAGCCGAGAAGCTTTGGTCTTGCAATTGGATATTAGAAACTGCAACTGTGCCGCCACCAATTTGAACTCCTGCACCATCACTGCGAATTGTGGCAATTTTAAATGGTGCTGTGCTGCCTGAGAGAATCAGACGACCATTGAACTGTGCCTCAGTTAAAGAGACATTTTGCAGTTGACTTTTGTCTACAAAGGGTTCCAATTTTACCCCAGAGGCAACAGCCACAGCTTGCCAACGCTGATTGGCATAACTACCAGTTGCCCTGACAGTACCACCACTTATATTCAAAGCCACATTACGGAAAGAGACAGTGCGATTTGGAGCGATTGCAACTTCGCCTGTACCGGGGTAAGTTCCGTTAGGAGCTTGAAACTGTACGACCGTTTGGACATTGGTAGGAGCGCCAGTTAGTTGAGCGGTACCTGAGACATTGCCGATTTGAAAATCGGGTGTTATATCATAGACTTTGGCGATCGCATCTCCTGAAACACTCTTGGCAGCAAAATTTAAATCTAGTTGCGGGTTTTTACCGAGTTGAATTGTACCAGCACCCGTGATATCACCACCGACTTTGGCGAACCCTTGAATATCTTTTAGGGTAATTAAAGAGGAACTAGTAACAAGCTCAAACTTACTACTGATACTATTAAAATCAACTTTATCAATTCGGGCAGTTTGGATCGTGGCAACTGAGCCGGAAAGAATTGGCTCTTTTGTCGATCCAGTAATTTGCAAATCTGCTTTTACTTGTCCAGCGATCGGTACAGGTAATTTTACCTTGAGAGTCTCTTGGGCATTCGCTAAACTCACCGCATTTACACGTGCTGCCAACTTCAAGCCTGCTTTCGTATCGACGATTCCCGTAGCTACTAAAGGAATTTTGCCGTAGTTGCTAGTAACATTATTTAACTGCAACTCCGTTCCTTGGAAGTGAAGGTTTCCTTGGCTATTGCTCAACAGTTGCGGGACTTTGGGTATTTGCAGCGTTACCCCTTGCACAGTAGCGTTACCAAACAATAAAGTCTGCTGTCCTGGTGTCAACCGAACTAACAAGTTGCCATTGGCTCGACCCGCTTGTAAGTTCACTGGTAACTTAATCAAGCGAGTAATATTCTCAGCCAGGAAATCTTGTGCTTGCACTTGGAAGTTCCCTGCTAGCACCCTAGAACGTGTCTCTCCCTGAATGGAAATATTGCCACCACTGTCTGCTTGACCCCCGACTTCAAACCGTATCAACTGATTGTTTGCTAAAAGTTGAGCAGATCCGTTGAGTTGAGAAAATCCCACAGGAGATAAAAGAGACGCGGAAGATGAAGAAGATATTCCTCCCCCTGCTCTCTTCTGCGGCATCAATGCCAGCTTGGCATTGCGAAACCGCAGGTTGTCCAAATCAGTTTTAATGGCGGCCCCTTCACCTGGCGACGCTATAGTAGTGGAAACCCAGCGTCCTTGGTCATCTTGTTCAATATAAATATCTGGGTTGACTAAGGTAACATCTAGCTTTAAATGGTGGTTAAATATTAGTTGCAATAGATCAAAACCCACCTCTACAGATTCGACTGTGGCTCGGTCTGGATCTGTGGGTGTGGCTGGGATAGCTGAAGCCCCAAACTGCACTCCCGTCAACGAAAATTGTTTAACTTTTCCCAGGTCTACCGGACGGTTGAGTGTAGTAGTGAGACTTTTTTGTGCTAATGGTGTTAGCTCTGTTTGAACAAAAGTCCACAACCGCCAAATACCGACAATCACTCCTAACAGTAAAAGTCCACTCAAAGCAATGCTACCCCGACTCAACACCAGCAACCACATACGCTTGCGATTAGGGGAAAGGTAGTAAGGATCTCGATCGGGATATTTTGTCATTTGCTTTCACTGTATTAATTGCCGGATATCGCTGGCACACACAAGCATTAACTGGCACATTGATTCAGTATGCCATTTCCAGGATACGTCAACTAAATCCAAGACCCATTGGTTGAGTTCCGGTATTTGCTCGATCCAATATTTATGCTTAATAATATTGGCGTTTTCAGGAAAATCTGAATAGAGTGAAAATTATTCTTGTGACTTTCCTTGAGGCACAATCTCGAACTTTAATATGAATAAACCTTAAAAAGGACAGATGATTACACCAATGCGTGTTTTTGTGTTAATTTTTAATGCTCGAACGGAAAATGAGGGGATTCACACGATTCGGGAAGGCGATGCCTACGGCGGCAAGCAACGCAATAAAATTCTGATGTTCGAGTCAGAAGACGATGCCACGCGCTTTGCCCTGATGTTAGAAGCTCAGGATTTCCCCGCACCCACACCGGAGCCGATCGATGCTGAAGAAATCAAGGAATTTTGCGAAAGTGCTGGGTATGAATGGGAAATCATTCCAGAAAACAGCAATTTAGTTGTAACTCCCCCAGAACTTAACGTCGAAAAAACTGACTGGCAAGAAAATGCCCAGAAGGAGGATACTGTTGAAGACACTTTCCCTTTCAATCAACAGCCACTAGAAGAACCAGAATTATCTGATTCTGAACTAGAAAAGATTCGTCGCAAATTGGAAGGATTGTTGTAAGTAGTCATTAGTCATTGATCATTGGTCATTGGTCACTGGTCGCTAACTGACAAATGACAAAGCGCAAAGTCGAGCCAGTCGCACAGGAAGGGTTTCCCGACTTGGGCGAACTGGCGTTGAGCGGAGGTTTCCTTCGCTCAGAACTTTGTAAGAGAGGACAAATGACAACGGACAAAGGACAAATGACAAATTTGCAAGAACGCGGGCATCTTTTAACTGAGCTGGTAAATCCTAACAGTCTGAACTTAGACCAGCTCAGTTCTCTGGAATTAGTGGAGTTGTTTAATGATGAAGATCAAAAGGCTGTTGCAGCAGTTGCAGCGGCGAAAATTCAGTTAGCAGAGGCAATTGAGCGCACCGCAGAGCGTTTGCGCCACGGAGGACGCCTATTTTATATCGGTGCAGGGACAAGTGGTCGTTTAGGCGTGTTAGATGCTGCGGAGTGTCCACCTACTTTTTGTACACCCCCAGAGTTGGTACAGGGAATTATTGCTGGTGGTGCTGGCGCACTAGTACGCAGTTCTGAAGATTTGGAAGACAGCATCGAAGATGGTGAGGCTGCGATCGCTGGGCGACACATTACTCAATTAGATGTCGTAGTTGGTATTACCGCTGGTGGGACAACGCCTTATGTCCACGGTGCGCTTCATGCTGCTCGTCAGCGAGGAGCCACAACTATTTTTATCGCTTGTGTCCCTGCTGAACAAGTTAGCTTTGATGCCGATATTGACATTCGCCTATTGACAGGGCCAGAAATAATCGCTGGTTCAACTCGCCTGAAAGCTGGTACAGCCACTAAATTAGCTTTAAATGTCCTTTCTAGTGGCGTAATGGTCAAGCTAGGCAAAGTTTATGGCAATCGCATGGTGGATGTAGCAGTAACGAATCAAAAATTACGCGATCGCGCTTTGCGAATTTTGCAAGACCTTACAGGTTTAAGTCGGGAAACTGCTGGTTTTTTACTAGAACGTAGTGGGAAATGGGTTAAGCTGGCGCTATTAATGCACTGGACTGGTTTAGAAAAAGACGAAGGCGATCGGCTACTTTCAGAACACCAAAGTAATCTCAGGGCAGCTGTTGTCAGCTATCAAAACCACAAGCAACCTTGAAGAAATTTTCTAAATAAATACTTGATAATCTGGCTGCTACTTGTTTTAGTAGCACGCCTTTTTTTAAGACTAATATTGCCTAAAAAAGCTGAGACTAATACAGCATAATTAAGAATAATAAATTTAAATAAATATTTGTAATATATATTGTCAATGTGAATAACTAAAACAGGATTCTTTAGAGACTGCTAATGTTTTTTAAACAAAAATTCAGAACTTATACGGATATGATTCAGTATGAAAATTTCTAAAATGATATTTTCATATATTATGATGTCGACTATGGCAACCTACTTTAGTCAAAAATATTAACAGAAAAGTAAAGTCTGTTAATAAAGACTCTATACTAGATAAATTATTTACTAGTAGTAGTAGTTTTGCTATCTTAGCATCTGCCTTGCTTTTAATAATCTTGATTTAAACTGCTATATACCAAATGTATTTGCACTTATTAACATATCTGCCAATCGCTATACAGCTAGAAAATTGTGATAGAAGTGTTGCCTAACTTTAACAAGTGACTTAAAAAATTTGTCTGGTTAATTGAGATGGTAGCTGAATTTACGTTGTGCTATGCTAGCATCGGTTTTTAATGGCTAACTTTTTAATAAAAAGAACAAACTATGCCCGATCAAGAACTTATTTCAAATAATTTAGTAAATGAATTTAAAAGTTGTACTCAGTTGCAATACAATGGCAAATTAAATATTAAGAGTTCAAAAGGCAGCCAATGGACTTTTTACTATCGGCTAGGACGGATAGTTTGGGCAACAGGAGGAACTCATCCCTTTCGGCGTTGGCGTAGACATATAGCTCAAAATTGTCCCCAAATTGATATTGATAAGTTGCAGTTACGTAGGCAAGACCTATCAATTGATTACTGGGACTATCAACTGATAGAAGTATTTTATAAAAAACAGAAAATTCAGAGAGAACAGATTCAATCTATTGCGGAAAATACGATAGCAGAACTATTGTTTGACCTAGCTTTGGAAGGAAACTTTACTTCTCTAAGTTGTAATCGCAGTCAAGATGTTATCTTAGAAACTCCAATGAACTTTACGAGTGCAGAAATGTCTGTAAAGCACATGCAAGATTCGTGGAAAATTTGGTCAGAAGCTGGTTTAGCAAATTTTTCTCCTGACTTGGCACCAGTTTTACGGCGACCAGAACAGCTTGAGCAGATGGTAAGTCCATCTGTCTACAAAAACTTTGTGAATTTAATCAATGGCAAATTTACTCTGCGAGATTTAGCCATGAAAATAAAGCAGAGTGTACTACCACTCACCCGTTCATTGCTTCCTTATATCCTTAAAGGAATCATCGAATTGATAGAAGTACCTGACTTGCCTTTAGGAGTTACTGAAATCAACAATAACTCTACCACCACACAAGCCAAGAAGCGGATAGCTCCACTAGTCGCTTGCGTCGATGATAGCCCTCTGGTATGCAAAATGCTAGAGGATGTTGTCACTTCCAATGGATTGAGATTTGTCAAAATTCAAGATGCTGTACAAGCTCTACCAACCCTCATTCAGGATAAACCAGACCTGATTTTCTTGGATTTAATTATGCCAGTTGCTAGTGGTTATGAAATTTGTACTCAGTTACGACGAATATCTACCTTTTCTAACACACCAATAATTATATTAACAGGCAGTGATGGTCTTTTAGATAGAGTTCGTGCCAAAGTAGTTGGTTCTACAGATTTTCTCACTAAACCTGTAATGCCTGATAAGATAATGGGTATAATACGCAAATATTTACCTACACTGAGCATATCCACTGACAAAAGTAAATCTAATTTAGAGGTTTGTAATTAGGAAGAATTCAAGGCAATTTTTGATTTTGAATTCTTCCTCAATTTTTAGAGATTTTTTCACCTCAGTAAAAATTGAATTATTGAGGTTAAATAATTTTAAATTCATTTCATTTTTAAAATTAACAACTTTTTAATTAATTTGAGATTTAAAAAGTTTTTTCATCTTTAAATCCTTTTTTTTAGTTATGTTTAAATTTTGAATCTTTAATCCAAAATTTAAAATCTAAAATTAGGTTATTAAACTATTTTATATTCCAAAATATTATATTAAGTTATATTTATTACGTACTTTTTCTGAGGTTGATACATAAAGATTGAATCAAAATTAGACAAATACAAATTTTTGTATTTATAGTAGTCCTATTTGATTTGTGAAATATTGGTTAGAGCAAAGGGGTTAGGGCTAGTCTCTAATCCCTTCCATATTTTTTTTGAAGAATCATTTAGGATTTGTATATTTTGTTTACATTTTGAAAAAAAGTTAACGAGTAATTGCCATGAATACTGTTTTAGTTGTTGAAGATGGCTTAACAGATATGGAAATAATCAGCCGTTACTTGCAACAGGCAGGTTATTCTGTGATTAGCGCCACTAGTAGTGAAGAAGCTCAAGACAAAATAGATAAAAATAAGCCAGACTTAATATTTCTCGATGTAATTTTACCTGGTAAAAGTGGCTTTGAAATTTGCCGAGAACTGAAAAATAATCCCAACACTAGTAATATACCTGTGGTTTTTTGCTCTACAAAAAATAGTGATGTAGATAAAATTTGGGGGAATATGTTAGGCGCTGATGGTTATCTATCAAAACCGATTGAGCGAGACGAACTAGTGATAGTTTTAAAGCGATTGCTTAATTAATAAAAATTTCATAAATCAACAAATATTATAAGTCACTATTTCTTAGATAGAATCTTTGCCAGAATAAATAATAATTGCAAATAGTGGCTAAAGATAAATAATCCAATACAAAGGATCAATAGCTTTAGAAACCCAGGAAAAGTTTTTAAGTTTCAATTTAGGAGCAAGTGATACAGCTGTCATTTCTTTACAACACATCACAGAAGTTTTGCAAGTATCATTACCAGAAATATGTGGCGTTCCTCAGATGCCAAGTAGCATTTTGGGTATTTATAACTGGCGTGGTGAGATGCTTTGGTTAGTTGATTTAGAGGCAATGTTGGGTTATCCTCCAATTTCGCAAGGGCCAAATTTATTTTCAAGAATGATGGCAATTGTTTTGGAAGACAAAGGTAAGCATTTAGGACTATTGGTGCGACAACTTATCGATATCGAATGGCTAGATACTAAAGAAATGAAACCCGCAACTGCAGAATTATTTTATCCAAAAATATCACCTTTTTTACAAGGATATTTTATTAAGGATTCAGAGGAGATAATTTTTAATTTGGATGCCACAACTATTATTCAAGCTCCAGCATGGAGGATTAATAATTGAATATTTATTAAAATGTGATTAGGTATATTTTTTTGAAAAGTCCTAATTCTTAACAAGTAAATACCAGATAATTCTTGCCTGCCACATATCAAGTTTTTATCCATCGCAATTTTTGAGGTTAATCAAATGACATTTTTGTATAACAATAGCCATGATAACGAACACCTAATCTCTGAATTAGAAAATCAGAATGGTAACGCTCATATTGCAAATATTGCTAATAATGAAATATCTTTATTAAATGCGATCGCTCAAGAATTTAAAACTTGGCGGCGACAGTTGAAAGACATCGCAACTCACATGCGCCAAGCCCCAGATATTGATACACTATTCAAAATTACTGTAGCACAAATTAGAGAAAAAGTTGGCTGCGATCGCGCCTTAATTTATCAGTTTAATTCGCGAGAATCAGGTCATGTTTTAGCAGAATCGAGAACACTAGGTTGGACTCCAACTTTAGGCGAAAATATTCCCGGAATTATTTTTGGCTTATATACCAATCAAGATTATGTAGAAGCTGTAGTTATTGACGATATCAATCAGATTCAACTTACCCCTTATCAAAAGCAGCTGCTAGATAAATTTCAAATTAAAGCTAGTTTGAGTTTACCAATTGTAGTAGAAGGTAAAGTGTGGGGCTTAATAGCAGTAAATAATTGCTACTCAACGCGGCAGTGGCAAGAAAGAGAAATTAACCTACTATCTCAAATTACAACAGAATTGACTTACAAGTTGCAGAGCTTTGAATTCCAAAAAGAACAGCAACAGCGGATCCTAGCAAAAAAATCGGTAGCTAAAGTCATTGATAAAACTCTGCAGGTATCAAATGTCGATAAGCTTTTTCAAACAACCACTCAAGAAGTACGCCAATTATTAAAATGCGATCGCGTTGGTGTCTATCGCTTCAAACCCGACTGGAGTGGCGAGTTTGTCGCTGAGTCAGTGGGTAGTGGCTGGATAAAAATGGTAGGCCCTGATTTTTACATGGTCTGGGAAGATAGCCACTTACAAGACACTCAAGGAGGACGTTATGCCAAGGGTGAAAGCTTTGTGGTCAATGACATTTATCAAATGGGTCATACTCAATGTCACATTGACATTTTAGAGCAGTATGAAATGAAGGCTTACATCATTGCACCCATATTTGCTGGAAAAAAATTATGGGGTTTGTTGGCAGCTTACCAAAATTCTGGACCTCGTGATTGGCAACCTTGGGAAGAAACTTTTGTGACTCAAATTGGACTGCAATTTGGTGTGACTATCTCACAAGGTGAATATCTAGAACAAGTGCAGAAAAAATCTGATCAACTAGCTAAAATAGTTGAACAAGAAAAAGTTTTCACTAAGATAGTCAACCGCATCAGACAATCTTTAGATGTAGAAAGCGTTTTCAAAACAACCACTCAAGAAGTGCGTCAATCACTACAATGCGATCGCGTCGCTGTCTATCGTTTTAACCCTGATTGGGGTGGCGAATTTGTGGCTGAGTCTGTGGGTACTGGTTGGACAAAGCTGGTAGGCCCTAATATTAAAACCGTTTTAGACGATACTTACTTGCAAGAAACTAAGGGAGGTAGGTATATCAAGGGTGAAAACTTTACCGTTAATAATATATATGAAGTAGGGCTTGCTCCCTGTCATATTGAGATTTTAGAGCAGTTTGAAGCCAAAGCTTACATAATTGTTCCGATATTTTTCGGGGATAAATTGTGGGGCTTGCTGGCAGCTTATCAAAATTCTAGCTTCCGTGAATGGCAAAGCTGGGAAGTGAATTTTTTGGTTCAGACTAGCTTGCAATTTAGTCTAGCTAAATCACAGATAGACTATTTAGAATTAGTGCGAGTTAAATCTGAGAAACTAGCTCAAATAGCGGAACAAGAGAAAGCTGTCACCAAGATCAGTAACCGCATCCGGCAATCTTTGGATGTAGAAGAAATCTTCAAAACAACTACTCAAGAAGTAAGACAATTACTGCGATCCGATCGCGTCGCTGTGTATCGGTTCAATCCTAACTGGAGTGGGGAATTTATAGCAGAGTCAGCAGGTCATCTTTGGGTAAAACTGGTAGGCCCTGATATCAAAACTGTCTGGGAAGATACCCACTTACAAGAAACTCAAGGAGGTCGATATGCCCAAGGGGAAAATTTTGTTGTAAATGATATCTATCAAGTAGGTCATTCTCCTTGTCACATTGAAGTTTTAGAGCAATTTGAAGCCAAAGCTTATGTAATTGTTCCTGTATTTGCTGGGGAACAATTGTGGGGATTGCTGGCAGCTTATCAAAATTCGGAAACTCGTAATTGGGAAGAATCGGAAGTCACTTTGTTAGCACGCATTGGCAGCCAGTTAGGACTGGCATTACAACACACCGAATATTTGCAACAAGTACAAGCGCAGTCAGCAAAATTAGCAGAAGCAGCAACACGGGAAAAGACAGCTAAGGAGTTGCTGCAACAACGATCCATTCAACTCTTAAAAGCTCTTAAACCAGCTTTTAACGGCGACTTAACAGTACGCGCACCAATTACAGAAGACGAGCTAGGCACGATCGCAGATGCCTATAATAATACCCTGCAAGCGCTGCGGCAAATCGTTATTCACGTACAAGAGGCTGCTCAACAAGTTGCTCAAACTTCTAGCAATAGCGAGGCTTCCTTAGCGGGACTGACCAATCTAGCACAACAACAGTCTGAGGAGATTACCGCAGCCTTAGATGACATTCAACAGATGGTGGACTCTACTCAAGCTGTGGTGACGAATGCTGAGTTAGTACAACTAGCAGTACAAAAAGCTAATCAAACTGTAGAGTCTGGCGATACTGCCATGAACCTGACTGTAAAAGCAATCCAAGGAATTCGTGAAACCGTTGCTCAAACCAGCAAAAAGATTAAACGCCTCAGCGAATCCTCGCAAAAAATCTCCAAAGTGGTGAATCTGATTGGTAATTTTGCCACACAGACAAACGTACTCGCTTTGAATGCAGCCATTGAAGCTACTCGTGCCGGTGAATATGGCAAAGGCTTTGCAGTTGTAGCCGATGAAGTCCGTTCTTTATCTCGCCAGTCAGCAGCAGCAACCATCGAAATTGAAAAATTAGTTCAGGAGATTCAAGCAGAAACCGGAGAAGTTGCAGTAGCAATGGAAACTGGTATTCATCAGGTAGTAGAAGGTACAAATCTTGTCAGTGATACTCGCCAAAACTTAAATGCGATCGTTTCTGCGACTGCTGAAATTAGTCAGTTAATTGAGCGAATTACCGCAGCGACTCAAAAACAAATGGCGCAATCTGTAACTGTAACTAAATCAATGCAAGATGTTGCAGAGATTGCTGATAAAACTTTTGCTGAATCTCAAGAAATTGCGATTGTGTTCCAAAATTTATCAGGAATGGCGCAAGAGCTATTAACAACTGCTAGTAAGTTTAAAGTGAAATGAAAAATAGTTAGGAGTTAGGAGCTATTAGGTTAAAGCATTAATTATATAAAGCACTATTTTATTGGCAAATGTAAAAGGCTTTAACCTTAACTAATTATAACTTTTTAGTTAAAGAGAGGAGAAGAGTAATTGCTAGAGAGTGTTATTCAACAAAAGAGTTTGAAATTTGCTTTAGAAATTATTCACCTATATATTAAACTGCAAAAACAACAGGTATATATGCTTTTGAAGCAATTACTACAAAGTAGGACAAGTATTGGCGTAAATGTTAAAGAGGCTAGCGGTGGTCAGATTAGAAAAGATTTCTTGGCAAAAATGTATATTGCATACAAAGAAGCTAGGAAAACTAAATATTAGTTACGTCTACTACAACAGTCCAAACTAGTAAATATTGATTTAACTAATGAACTAATCTATGCAGACAAAATCATTCGGATTTTGAGTTCAATAGTCAAGATAACTGAAAAATCAATTGGTCGATCAACTCCTAACTCCTAACTTCCAACTCCCTAATTATGATTACAGATAACGAAATTCGTGAACAAGGATACATCTATTTTCTAGCTGAAGCTCCAGAACTAATCCAAATTATTGAACAAGAACTATTTAGTTTATCAGAAGATTATAACATTGCCAAAGTTCACAAGTTAATGCGAGCTACTCATACACTTAAAGGTGGTGCAGCTAACGTTGGGCTAGAATTAATTAAGATAATAGCCCATTTTTTAGAAGATGTATTTAAGGCTTTATACAACCCAAAAGTAGTAGTTGATGCAGAACTACAAACACTTTTATTACAAGCTTATGAGTGTTTAAGCATAGCATTAAATACTGAATTAATAAGCAGTACTGTTAATGATGAAGAATTGCTTCATCGAACGACTTCAGTATTTGCACAGTTGCAAGAAAAACTTGGTGATGCATTTGGTGCTGAATCTTATATTCCCACTTCTGAAGAATTAGGTTTTGATATTGTACAGTCCGTTTTTGAAGTAGGAGTAGAACAACGTTTAAACACTATTGCTGACATTGTTAACAATCCACCAAATAGTGACGAATTTATCGAGTTTTTACACTCTCAAGCTGAAGTATTTTTTGGATTAGCAGAATCTCTAAATTTACCTGGATTGGGAGATATTTCTCAAACTATTCTCTCAGCGTTGCAAGCAAATCCTAGTCAAGTGCAGCAAATCGCAGAAATTGCCCTGGGAGATTTACAGCAAGCAAAAAAATTGGTATTAGCAGGCGATCGCATATCTGGTGGAGAACCTTCTTCTGGCTTACGAAAACTTACAATAGTAGCAAAAAAGGAATTATCAGAAGAATTGCCAAATAATTCATCTGCTAGCACAATTATCATCAATGAAGAACAATTTTATCAGTTTCTTACTACATCTGATAACAATAAAAACGAATCGGTAAAGCCAGTAACTGCCAAGTTTTATTTAAAAGTGATTCGCTACATTTTTGGCTGGTTTAATTACCAGATGCAAATACCAGAGGCAAAACTCAGTTTGACTTTACTAGTTCCTAGATTAGAAATAAAAAGTCTGCTTAATTATATCGAAACCTGGCTGCAAGACTTTCTCAATTTTGTTCAAGATGAAGAAGATAGTGAAAGTCTTTGTATTTATCGACGTGGAATTATCTCGATCATCCTATTTGCAGTTGCAAAATTTCAATATTCTCTGAAAGCATCTGATAGCTACCTTTCAGTAATTAAAATATTACAAAACCAAATTTACAAATTAGCAAAAGAATATAAAGGTTATCCTCCTGTTACTAGTGAAGAGAAAAATTGGCTTGATAGTCCCAAGTTACAAACACTATTAGTGATTAAAGAGATTGTATCTTCTCAATCAACTGATAACTTGCTAGAAGCAATATGGGGAGAAGAAGCTAGGCAAAACCTTGCTGTTGAAGTTGTAACAACCCAGACTGATGATTATTCAGAACAGCTTGATTCATTAAGTGTCAGCGAGCAGGTAGTTGTAGATGTTCCGGAAACAGTTATTGAAGTTATACCTGATATAGCTATACAAATCAACAAAAAAATAGAAGATAAATCACAGTATGTTCAAACTAAAAACTTTCGCCAACCTTCATTTATTCGGGTAGATACAGAAAAACTACAACACCTCAATTATCTAGCAGGAGAATTGCTGATTTACCAAAAACGGTGCAGTTTACAAGATGAACAAGTCAAAGAAATAATTGAGCAACTAATACAGCAACTCACTAGACACCAAATAACTTTAAATGAGTTACGCGATTTACCATTACAAATACAAAATATTACCTCAGAACAAACGCAAAGTTTTGCAGTGGATTTTGACTCTCTAGAAATGGATGTATATACAGAATTTCACATGACATTGCATGAAGCAGTAGAAGAGACACTGCAACTACAAGAAACCACAGAATCTCTTGACTTACTTCTGACACAAGCTACTCAAATTAGTGATAAACAAGAGAATTTAACTCTTAATATTATAGATAGCTTAGTCGAAGTACAAATGTCGCCTTTGGGTAATATCCTGAATCGTTTTCCCCACATGGTAAATAAGTTGGGGAATGTTCATGCCAAACTTGTAGAATTGAAACTTACTGGTAGTGAAGTACTGGTAGATAAAGCGATCGCCCAAAAGCTCTACGATCCCTTGTTACACTTAGTGCGTAATGCTTTTGACCACGGTATTGAAGCTCCGCAAGTTCGCCGAGAGCTTGGTAAACCAGAACAAGGTTTAATCGAAATCTGCGCTTATCATCAGGGTAGCCAAACTGTTATCGAAGTTCGAGATGATGGTCAGGGATTGAATTTAGATATAATTCGCAGAAAAGCTGCTGAACTTTATGCCATACAAACTGAAGAAGAAACTAGAAGCTATACTTTTAATCTGCCTGAGCCTGAACTTTTAGATTTGATATTTTTGCCTGGATTTTCTACTGCAAATAAAATAAGTGAAATTTCTGGGCGCGGTATGGGTTTAGATATTGTGCGTACTCAGATGCACGCACTCAACGGCTCTATTTCAGTTCAATCCTTGCCCAATCAAGGAACAATATTTATACTCAAAGTTCCTTTTTCTATGACTACAGAAAAGTTAATGCTAGTTCAAGCTAAAGGTGTTGTTTATGGTCTGATGTTGGACAGTATCGAAAAAGTATTGATTCCCTCTGAACAACAGATTAAAGAAATTGAAGGTAAAAAAGTCTTGTATTTGAATATAGACAATGATCAGACTATGGTTAGCCTTCATCAACTTTCAAAATTGATTAATTATAATGATTCATTGTTTAACAGTACTACTCCATACAACACATCAAATACTCACGACCCAAGCATAGCGAAAAATCCGGTGCTTTTGCTACAGCGAAATCAGAGAAAGGTTGCTTTAGAAGTTGACCAAATAATTGGCGAACAAGAACTGGTAATCAGACCTTTAGGAAATGCGATCGCACCGCCAAAATACATTTATGGTTGTAGTAGTTTAGCCAATGGTAATCTCATCTTAGTAATTGATGCTTTGTTGCTGGTAAAATCTAGCGAAATCCAACAAACAACATTTGATATTAAGACGCTACCAGTAGCTTCTTCGTCAAATAAAAATGTCTTACCAGTAGCAGGACATACTTTTTCATCTGCACCATTACTTGCAGCATCGACTTACCCAACAGCTATAGAAACTCAATCCAGTTATTTTCAAGAGCCAGATAATAAATCACCAAAAGTTGTTTTAGTAGTAGATGATGCAATTAGTCTCCGGCAAACTCTCTCTCTAACTCTAGAAAAATCTGGTTATCAAGTAATACAAGCTCAAAATGGTGTAGAAGCTCTAGAAAAATTGCAGTTACATCCTGAAATTAAAGTTGTTGTCTCCGATTTAGAGATGCCACGAATGAATGGTTTTGAGTTGTTGAGTAATACCAATTCTCTAAAATTGGACTACAGATGAGAGAATAAGAATAAACCAGATGAAGGATGAACAATGTCAGGGATATATCAGCTAGAAAT
>NZ_JBALDE010000190.1:0-23386 GCF_036917515.1 Nostoc sp.
GCAAATTAACCAAACCAATTATTGCATCTATTGCCCGAAGGCAATATATTTTAGAGGCACTATCTGTAGCCAGCTTTTAGAGAATTGGTATTAGAACTCAAAATTTGATGTTCCGAACTCAAAGTTTACTGTTTGGAACTCAAAGTTTGCTGTTCTAAGCCAACTACGCTTGAATAATAAAATCAGATGCCTTGAGAATTGGCGCACCAGTTAGAGTCACAAATAGACCACCGCTGCCGAAACCAGCCGTACTGCCATTTTCGTTATAGAACAACTGCCCACTCACAGGATCGTAGACAATTTTCGCCGTGCTAGTCCCCGCTGAAGAAGTGATTTCAAAATCACTCTCGTTACTAAAACCTATTCCTGGAACAGAAGTAATTGTATTAAAGGTAGTCTTATCCAGTACAATCTTGTCACTTTGTGTAGTGATTGCAAAAAATACACCGTAGAACCCATTAATACTATCTAGACCAACATCAGTGCTGTTAAAAACAGCATTGGTGTTGTAAAGGAATCTGTCAACACCTTCACCACCTGTGAGTACGTCATTGCCAGCACCGCCAACCAGAGTATCATCGCCAGCACCACCGATGAGGGTATCATTACCAGTTCCACCCCGCAAGAAATCATTGCCACCCTTGCCGTCGATGATGTCATCACCTCCTTGACCATTAATCACATCGTCGGAGTCTATAAAACCCGTAATGTTATTGTTAAGGTCATTGAGGAATGTAACGGTGTTCCGGTTAAACAGGTTAGTTTGAGTGGAGTTGGCATCGAAGACATCAAAACTGTCAACGATGCCCCTCTGGTTATCAAACAGGATATTGCCAATAGCTGGGCTGGTATCAGATGCTGGTAAATTATTCAAGTTTTCTAATTTGAAGTTTTCCAGAATGACTTTGGTATTGCTTACATCTTCAAAAGTGAATTCTAGATTATTGCCATTTTGATTTAATTGCAGATTTTTCGCAGTCAATCCTAATCTAGTAAAATCCAAGGTATCAACTTCAGCAATTACCGCCGCTGATGGATTTGAATCAATACCTATGCCACCAAAGTCGGTTATGGTGTCGATACCATCGCCTTTTGAGAAGATGAATTTGTCTCGACCACCATTACCAGTGAGCTTGTCGTTACCAGCTTTGCCCTCGATGATGTTGTTGTTGGGTGTGCCGATGAGGATATCTGCACTACTTGTGCCCGTGATCAATTTCTGGACAAAACCCAAAGTGGTGGTTGCCACTGCACTGGTGTTGCTGAAACCTTGCCTGTCATCGATAACAAACTCAATTGTGGTATTGGCACTGGTAGCTGTACTGTTGTAGGTAACGCTGCTGAGGACTTGTCGATAATTGGCAATGGTATCCGTGCCGCTAAGGGTAAGAGTACCTGTGGTGGGGTTGTAAATAGCCGTGATGTTGCCGATGGCAGTGGCATTGAGAGTTTCGGCAGCACCATTCAAGAGATTGATAATGGTGATAGTGGCACCTGCTAGGGTAGTGTCGTTGTCGCTGAGGGTGAAGTTGCTATCGATGATGGAGACGGGAGTGCCGCTAAAGGTGGTGCTAAAATCAATACCCTGTGAGTTGCCGTTGAGGTCGAGGACGGGAGCGCGGTTGCCTAACACCACGTAGGTTTGCCCTGAGCTGATGTCGTTGGGGTCGGCATATTCTGCCCCGATAATCAGGTCGTCAAGACCGTCGCCGTTGATATCTCCGGCACTGCTAACAGAATAGCCTGAACGGTCATCTGGATTGATGCCGTTGATGGCAAAGCCATTTATACCATTGAGCGTGGAGAGGTTGAGTTGGGCACCAAAACTTTCTTTGCTGCCAAACACCACGTAGGTTTGCCCTGAATTGGTGCCGTTGGGGTCGGCATATTCTGCCCCGATAATTAGGTCGTCAAGACCGTCGCCGTTGATATCTCCGGCACTGCTAACAGAGTAGCCTGAACGGTCATCTGGATTGATGCCGTTGATGGCAAAGCCATTTGTGCCGTTGAGGGTGGAAAGGTTGAGTTTGGCACCAAAACCCTCCTCGCTGCCAAACACCACGTAGCTTTGTCCTGAACTGGTGCCATTGGGGTCGGCAAAGGGTGCCCCGATAATCAGGTCGTCAAGACCGTCGCCGTTGATGTCTCCGGCACTGCTAACAGAGTTGCCTGAACGGTCTTCTGGATTGATGCCGTTGATGGCAAAGCCCGAGGTGCCGTTGAGGGTGGAGAGGTTGAATTGGTCATCAAAACCCTCTTTGCTGCCAAACACCACGTAGCTTTGCCCTAAGCTGATGTCATTGGGGTCGGCAATGGGTGCTCCGATAATCAGGTCGTCAATACCATCGCCGTTGATGTCTCCGGCACTGCTAACAGAGTTGCCTAAGGAGTCATCTTTATTGATGCCGTTGATGGCAAAGCCCGAGGTGCCGTTGAGGGTGGAGAGGTTGAATTGGTCATCAAAACCCTCTTTGCTGCCAAACACCACGTAGCTTTGCCCTGAATTGGTGCCATTGGGGTCGGCAAAGGCTGCCCCGATAATCAGGTCGTCAATGCCGTCGCCGTTGATGTCTCCGGCACTGCTAACAGAGTTGCCTAAGGAGTCATATGTATTGATGCCGTTGATGGTGAAACCATTAGTGCCGTTGACAGTGGAAAGGTTAAATTGGGTAGCAAAACTTTTCTTGCTGCCAAACACCACGTAGGTTTGCCCTGAGGTGATGCCGTTGGGGGAGGCACTATCCGCCCCGATAATCAGGTCGTCTATACCGTCGCCGTTGATGTCTGTGGCACTGCTAACAGAGTTGCCTGAGAAGTCATTTGGATTGATGCCGTTGATGGCAAAGCCCGAGGTGCCGTTGAGGGTGGAGAGGTAGAATTGGGCAGGAAAACTTTCCTTGCTGCCAAACACCACGTAGGTTTGCCCTGAGGAGTCGCCGTTGGGGTCGGCACCATCTGCCCCGATAATCAGGTCGTCTAAACCGTCGCCATTGATGTCTCCGGCACTGCTAACAGAGTTGCCTGAACGGTCATCTGGATTGATGCCGTTGATGGCAAAGCCATTTGTGCCGTTAAGGTTAGATAAGTTGAAAACTGAATTTGCCATGAGTGCGTCCTTTTGTTTCTATAACTAAAAATTTAAACAATTGAAAAAGTCAGAATGACTATTGAGTGTGAACACAATGAAATATACAACTTTTATATGGAACAGCTAATAAACGGGAGTTGCCACAGTGGTACAAATCTGAACTCGAAGTTTGGTGTTCTCTTCTCGAAGTTTAATGTTCCGAACTCGAAGTTTGATGTTTTGAACTCGGAATTTGGTGTTCTCAACTCGAAGTTTGATGTTCTCTTCTTAGAATTTAGTGTCTTGAACTCGGAATTTGGTGTTCTCAACTTTAAGTTTGCAGCTTCATAGGCGATCGCTTCTTTTATTAGTAGTTTCAAAGCTTCCTCTGGTGGTAACTGATCCAGATTTAGCTGTCCTAACCCTTCGTCTATCTCCACCACCGGACGTTGTAGAACAACTTGATACAGTCCACTCTGCTAGTAGAAGCTGAGAGAAAAAATATCAACTCTCATCTGCTGTTATCAGATAGATAACAGTGAAACAAATTTCTACATGATTGGAAATAGCTTTCTAGTAAGCATGGCAATTATTAGATGGTTAACCTAGTGTGTCAACCCAATGCTACGCTACAGTTAGCAAGATTAAGAGGCAATTATGACTGCCCTGATTCTGAACCTCAGCCCCACCATTGAATTAACAGATGAGCAGTTCTTCCAACTGTGTCAGAATAATTGAGATTTGCGACTTGAGCGCACGGCAGAGGGAGAATTAATTATCATGCCACCAACTGGATGGGAAAGCGGAAATCGAAATAGTAGACTTACACAACGCTTAGGTAATTGGGCTGATATTGATGGCCCAGGTTTAGCTTTTGATTCTTCAACGGGTTTTAAACTCCCCAATGGTGCAAATCGCTCTCCAGATGCATCTTGGGTCAGCCGAGAGCGATTAAAAGCCCTGAATCCAGACCCCGACAAATTTCTACCGATCGCTCCAGATTTGGCAGTAGAATTATGCTCTGCTTCACACAGCTTAAAGACTGTACAACAAAAAATGCAGGAGTATATTAATAACGGTGTGCGTTTAGAATGGCTGATTGATCCGCAAAACCAATAGGTGGAAATTTACCGTCCAAGGCAGAATGTTGAGGTTTTGCAATCGCCTACTAGCTTATCAGGAGAAAATGTATTACCTGGATTTGTGCTTGATTTGGCGCAGATTTTGAGTTAGGCGATCGCTTTTTACTCACATCTCTTCTCAAAAGGCGTAGGCGTAGCCCGTCGTAGACATCGCTCAATTCCCGTCATTTCATAGTTTGACGAAATTGCAACTATAATTTGATTAAATTTTACAAAGAAAAACAAAAAATTAATATTGACTTAATATTAAAAATACTGTTTGGAATAATCCCACAACAAAACCCAAAACACCACCTAAAGTCACAATCGCTTGCAATTCATTTTTGACAATTCCCTCAATTGCAGCTTCTAAATCAGCCGGTGAAGTTGATTTCACACGGTCAACTATCACTTCATCTATCGACAAAATTGGAATAGCCTGTGCCACAATTGCTTCTAAATCTTTTTCCAAATACTTCTCTAAAATTAAAGCCAACTCTTGACTCATAACTTCTAAAGAAGTATTGACAACGGGTGAAGTACTAAGACGATTCAGCAGCACTACAGCAATATTTTGCCAATCAACAGAATCAGTTAATCCTTGTAAAAAATCGCTGCCACTGTTTTGCAAGTAATGGCGGACACTTTCGCGGGTGGTCTTTCGTAGTTGACGCACCGTCCCCATTGGCAAGTTTTGTAATGATAAATTTTGTAGTAATTTCCGAATGCGATCGCGTATCTGCAAATCTTGAGTCAATTCCTGCAAGCGAGTATTAGCAGCCTCTTTTTCATCCAAACAAAAAGTTCGTAGGCGTGTAAGAGTATTACGTAAACCAAATAAATTTGCTACTACCCAATAAGTACCACTGGTTTTTTCACGGAAGCCTTCATCAATAATTTGAATTGTGCGATCGGTCAAAAAATCAACTATCGTTTGGCGCAGCATATCCGGCGGTAAAACTACTTGTAACAACCAATCAGCAAGTCGCGTAGCTTGTTCTTCACTCAGTTTAAATTCCAGCAATATCTGGTCAAAAATTTGATTAATCTGCACTTCCAAAAAATCTTCACGCCGCGCTAAAACCTTGAGCAATCGTGGCAAAGATTCTCCTAGTAAATCCCGCAAAATTCCCGCTACAATTTTGGCACTTTTCTCGTTTTTATCTGTTTTGATTTGTTCAATTGCCAAGCGCAACAACCAGAGAATTGCTGATTGCACGCGTTCTGTTTGCAACAAACGCCGCGCCAGATTTTGTAATTCTTGTGGTGTCAACAGTGACCCCATGATTGTATTGGAAATGTTTTTAGCCAGACGCTCCTGATTGCGGGGGATCAATCCAGGCGTGAAGGGTACTCTTTGTCCAGCGATATAAATTGCTCGGTAAGGACGGAACAACATTTTGATGGCTATATCATTTGTGAAATAGCCGATAATTCCACCCAGTACCGGGGGAGACACATAAAGCCAAAGATGAGACCAGTCCAAGGGAAGAATTAAAAAAGTTAGGAATAGAGACGCGATTAATCGCGTCTGTACAAGAGTGAGGAGTTAAGAATGATAAATTTAAAACGAGAATTTATCAGTACTGATAATTCATAATTTCTGAGTTATAACTCCTAACTCCTCACTCATTTTTGTTGACTACCAGCACTCCCATCATACCGTTCGCAATGGGGTAGTGTGTGGCAACAGCAAAACCAACTTGATGAGCTAACTTTATTTGCTCTTTGCCAATAGGAAAGCGATCTAAGCTAGGACTGATGTAAGCATATTCTTCTTTTAAGCCGAAATAATTGGCAACTGGTACCACGAAACCGTCTAGATACAACTGTTGAAAGGCACGTAGCTGAGGATTACTCGGTCGATGAAAGTCTAAAATTGCCGCTTTAGCTCCCGGCTTCAAAACACGGTATAACTCTTGGAGACTCCGGGGAATATCTTTAACATTTCTTAAACCATAGCCCATTGTTGCGGCATCAAATTGGTTGTCGTCAAAGGGTAAATTGAGGACATCAGCTTCTATCCAGCTGATAGTAGGTTGGGGGTACTGCCTTTGAGAGCGTTCTTTAGCGTTTTCTAGGAGGTTTGGGGAAAAATCTACACCGTATACCTGTCCTGTTGCTCCTATATGTCGTGCTAAACGTAAAGCTAAATCACCACTACCGCAACACAAATCTAATGCAGTATCTCCTGGTTTAGCTGCACTCCATTTTACTGCCATTTCCTTCCAGATTCGATGCTGTCCCAGACTCAACCAATCGTTCAACTGGTCATAAACTGGAGCAATACGGTTAAAAATGGACTGAATTTCGTTAGTCATTGGTCAATAAGTCATTAGTCATTAGTCATTAGTCATTTGTCAAGGATAAAGGACAAATGACAAAGGACAAATGACAACTATACAGTGGTTTGATGGCAACCACTACTAGTCAGAGCGATCGCCACTAATTGTGCTGATAAATTAATTAGCACTAATTCATCTTCTCGCAAAGTGCAAGGTTGTTTCCACTGGAGCGACAATACACCCAAAAGTTGACTGCGGTAGCTAATTGGGATCACTAAATGTGCTTGTACACCCGTATTTTTGTAGTGAATCGCATCAATTAATTTAGTGTCTTTCAGTACATTTAAGGAAACTTGCATTTGCCCCGTGGCGATCGCTTCCCTAGTTAGTGGGTCTTGAGGTAGCCAATTTTCTATTGTACCTGTATCGCTGTAAGTTCCTTGAGTTGCAACCAGAGTATTTCCATTTGTCAGTTGTAAAATACAGCCGTCTGCCCCAAAAGTTTCACTCACAGCCCTAGCAATGGGAGCGAGAGTTTCTTCTAAGCTAGAAGCAGCTTGAGTTACCTGTACCAAAACACTCAGCAGCGCCATTTGAGCATGAGCACGGCGTAATTCTTCTGTACGTTGCTTGAGCAAGTCGTAGGTTTCTGCTGCTCTTTGCACCACTGCTTTCAGTTCACCTGGGTCCCAAGGCTTGGTGATATATTTGTAAACTTGTCCGGCATTAATTGCTTCTACCAAGTCTTCTATATCAGTAAATCCGGTAAGAATAATTCTCACTGTATCGGGAAACTGAGGTACAGTCTTGCTGAGAAACTCAGTCCCTTTCATTTCTGGCATCCGTTGATCAGAGATAATCACTGCTACCTCCCCTTCTGCTGCCAAAACTTGTAGCGCGTTCACCCCACTATCAGCTTTGAGAACATTAAAGTCGCGTCGAAATGTGCGATAAAGTAAATCGAGATTATCTGGCTCATCGTCAACTACCAAGATTTTCAGCTTTTTTGGTCGTTCGAGAGTCATAACTTGAGATTGGACTTTATCAATTTCGAGATTAGGTTTATCCATAAGATATTTCCTTTAAATATTCACTCTCTTGTTATATTCCATACCAAGTTTAGTTGAGAATAGCTGAAAACTTCTAAGGTTTTATACGGAGTTATTTTGCATATTTGAGAACGCTAATAGCGATCGCTACAGAGGAAATTTGTCTAAAAATCTGAATTAAAAAATGTTGCGCTATAAAAACCAACTAAATTAGCGAAACTATGGCAGTTTCTATGGCAGTTTTGATCGTCGATGAGGTGTAGGTCTGGGTATAGATTAGAATAAGACTTGCTCATGAGGTGTTAATTAGCCTCTCAAGTTGAAGCTCGCACTCCGATTATGACTGATTTACCACCCAACACTCAGAATCCCGAAGATAATACTACCAATGATGTAGCACAAGAGTTACTGCGAAGGCTGAGGCAAAAACAAGGCAACTGGGTGGAATGGGGAACCGCGATCGCCTCGTTGTTAAAAATCGGTTACAACCCTCAAGAAATTTTTGAGGCGACTGGATTTGAGCCGATTCAACAAAACCAGGTGGTTGTTGGTTCTCAAGTTTACAATTCTTTAGAAAAGTTTGGAGTATCGGCAGAAACGCGATCACACTATGCCACACGCGGCAGCGATGTTTTATACGAGTTGCGTTTGCTTACTCAAGAAGAACGCGCCGCCGCTGCCGAACTGATCTTTGTCCACAAACTTGATGCCGATGAGGCAAAGGAAGTGGCAAAAGCAATTAAAGAATTCTCCTATTTCCGCACTCTACCAGAAGGATTTTCTGCTCATCCTGGAGATGCTGTTGCTCACCAAGCTTGGAAACTGGCACGCCAAAATGCAGATTTACAACAGCGATCGCGCCTAATCGCCAAAGGTTTGCGTTTTGCTCACACGCCTGGTGCAAGGCAAAAAATCGAACAGCTGCTGACTGATTTTACTACCGTTCCCCAGCGTCCAGCGCCAATTTTCCCCTTTTACCGTCTGGAATTTGAGGAACAGTTACCGCGTATTTTACCTGTGGTAGGCGAGTTGCCATTATCACGGCAAGACTTGCAAGCTGTGCCCATACTGACAGAAATGGAACCATTTCGGATGGTGAAGTTTTCTGGAGAGCAAGCTTGGGTACCTTTACCAGGTTGGCAAGTGCTATTGGCGGCAGAAGATCCAGTAGTAATTTTAACAAATAGCGATCGCTTCTCCAGCCAAACCCAGAGCCAAAGGGAGCCGGTCTTAGTTGTGGTAGATCGTGCCCAACGAGAATGGGATGTTTCTAGCTACTTTGTCGTTGAAAATGGTGGTGAATTAGATTTTCAGTGGTTTGAAACTGAGCCAGAAATTCCTCTACTAGGACAAATTATTATCATCGTGCGTCCTAAGAAAATTCTGGATGAAGAACTAACTAAGGATTCATGGCAGATTGATGAATAATTCAATTTTGGATTGAAGGAAAAATTTAAAATCAGCATGTAAACAAGACTACTATCAGCAATCCTATTTGATATGTGAGAATTGCAATCAGTAGCTCCCCGACTTCGTAAAAGTTGTCGGGGAGCTTGTTTCTCAGGAATGATTTAGGATTGCTATAGTAATTTGGGATTAAAAATCACAGCAGGTTATTCATATCTGCGGTTTAGTAATTACATTCAATATCTATTTAAAATATATAGTTTAATATGTCCGACTCTAAATTTACTGCTCCTGTTGTTCAAGAATTACTCGACTCAGAATTGTCTGAGCGATCGCTAATTCCTTCTTTGCAGGAGAAGATTCTCGCAATCCGCAATAGTCTCCGCCCTGGACAGCAGCAAATGGCTGATTGGCAATCTGGTCCTTTGGCTATTTCAGCCGTTCCTGGTGCAGGCAAATCTACTGGGATGGCGGCGGCAGCAGCGATCGCAATTGCACGTCAATATGAGCGTTCATCCTCCTATCGTCAGTTGGTAGTCGTTACTTTTACTCGCTCCGCTGCTGCCAATATTAAAGCGAAGATTCGGAAATTTTTACGAGATGATTTATCTCTACCTCAAACGGGATTTTTTGTCTATACCCTACATGGTTTAGCGTTGAACATCGCCAACCGCCATTCTAATTTGTCGGGTTTGCAGTTAGAAAATGTCATATTAATTACACCAACTCAAAGTCACCGCTTTATCCGAACGGCTGTAGAACAATGGATTGTAAATCATCCTGATGTATATTTGCGGTTATTGGAAGGTCATCAATTTGACGGAGAAGAGACAGAAAGGTTGCGTCGTCAATCAGTGCTGCGAACAGAAGTATTGCCGGAATTGGCTAATATGGTAATTCATGAAGCAAAAAGTTCTGGAATATCCCCAGAAAAATTGCGGGAGTGGAGTAAACAAACCACAGACGAATATGCAATTTTGAGTGTAGCGGCGGGATTGTACGAGCAATATCAAAACTTAATGCGATCGCGTGATTTTATAGATTACGACGATATGATTTTAGCCGCACTGCGCGTTTTAGAAAACGACAGTGCCCGTCACATTGAGCAAAACCAAATATTCGCTGTCTTTGAAGACGAAGCCCAAGATTCTAGCCCTCTTCAGACGCAGCTATTAGAAATTTTGGCGAGTAATCGGGAATATCAGCGAGAGAATTCTTTACTCCTAACTCCTAACTCAGCACGGGCTAAACGCCCCGCTGACGCTAACAGCACTCAGCACTCCCCACTAAATTTAGTCCGAGTTGGCGACCCTAACCAGGCAATTAACTCTACCTTTACTCCAGCCGATCCGATTTATTTCCGGCAATTTTGTGAAGAGTGCGAGCGCATCGAACGATTGGCAACGATGGATCGAGCTGGTCGCAGTACTAGAATTATTATTGAAGCTGCTAACTTTGCCCTCAAATGGATCAATAATCAATGGTTAGCAACAACTAAAACCAACAATAAACAACAGATTCCTGACAATCGACAAGTACCATTTCGTTTGCAGACAATTCGCCCTGTGGAAGTTGGCGATCCGCAAGCTAATGCCAACCCCGCACCCGTAGGACGAGGATTAGAACTTTATACACCGCGCGATATTCATCACACCGTTGAATTGTTATCTCAAAGGGTAATTGAGTTATTTGGTGAAGACCCAACAAAAAATAGTGCCGCGATTTTAGTCCGAGAAAATCGCCAAGGACGATGGTTAGCAGAGGCTCTAACACCTCTGTGCAAAGAGCATAAAATTACACTTTACGATGTCGGAGAACGCGATCGCCGTTCCCATGTCCCCCAAGAAATTTTGGCATTATTGCAATTTTGCGATCGCCCCCACTCCCCCGATTACCTCAAAGCCGCCCTAGAAGCATTAGTACAGCGCCAATTAATTCCTACCCAAGACCTCAACGCCCTTGCTAGTCTGCCAGAAGAGTTTTTGTATCCTGGCCCCCTAGCAACACCCCAGCCAGAAACAGAACAAAAAGCTGCCCGCTTATGTCGCAGTTTACTTCGCGCTCGCTTAGAACTACCTTTATACCAGCTAATTTCTTTTCTCGCCTTGACTTTAAATTATGACCAGGCAGAATTGGCAACTGCTGATAAACTCGCAGAACGGGTAAACCAGCAGATAGCTAGTAATAATTCGATGGGGGGAATGCTTTCAGCTTTAAGTGAAATCGTTAGTTCCGAACGATTTGAACCAGTGGAAACCGAGGATTCGGAAGAACGTTATACCCGTCGCGGTCAACTGACGATTATCACTATGCATAAAGCTAAAGGGCTAGATTGGGACTATGTATTTCTTCCCTTTCTGCACGAAAACTTGATTCCTGGCAGATTTTGGGTTCCTCCCCAAAGCCAATTTTTAGGCGATTTTACCTTATCAGAAGTAGCCCGCGCCCAAATTCGCGCTACTCTCCACGAAGAAGCTATCATACCGGATGTTAATCAGGCATGGGAGGTGGCAAAGAATTTGAAAACATCTGAAGAGTATCGTTTACTCTATGTTGCCATGACACGAGCAAAGCTTCTGCTATGGATGTCTGCGGCGCAGAAAGCTCCCTTTACTTGGAGTAAACCGGATAATTTACAAGAACAAGTGCCTTGTCCTGTTTTTCCAGCATTAAAACGCCAATTCCCTGAATGTGTGGTGAATTTAGCGGCAATGAGCAAACAAATATAAGTCATGGGACATTGGGCATTGGGCACAAGAGGCAGAGGTGCTGAGGGGCAGAGGGGAAAACTTGCTGCAACTCTCTCCTCTGTTCCCCTACTTCCCCAGGGCTGTTTCATTCCCTAAAACAGGTAATAATTGCAAGGGTTAAGGGGATAAAAATCATTGATGCTTCTCTGGTTGAACAATTGAAGCAAGTGGAAGATTTGAGAACAACTGATGGTCGAAGACATCCACTGTGGTTAGTATTAATGTTTGTAATAATGGGCACAATGAATGGATGTGTTGGATATCGTGGATGGGGAGATTTTGTTAAACGGCATCGTCGGGTATTAATAGAGAAGTTTGGCATCCAAAAACATGGAGTATCATCTTATCCGACGTGTAATCATGGGAGTAGACTTCGATAAACTGGCGGAAAAATTTAATACCTGGGCACAAAATTATGTGATTTAGGGATATCAGAATGGTATGCGACAGATGGTAAAAGAGGATTGCAATTAGTTACAAAATCTAAAAATAAAATTAAAAATCGTTTGGTAAAACTAATTGATAAAATTTTGTTACGTAAACGTGCCGTGATTGAGTCCGTCAATGATCATCTGAAAAATATATGTCAAATAGGACACTCTTGCCATCGTAGTCCATTTAACTTTTTGGTTAACTTGATGGCTGGTTTAGTTGCTTATAACTATTTGCCTAAAAAACGTTTAATTGACATTTACCCAAAAGATTCGCCTGCATTACCTCCTGCGATTTTTTAGTTCCGTCGAACTCATGTTAAAAATGTATGGAGTTTATTACAAATAATATAAAATTTTAATAAAAAATTAGAAGAAAATAATCATAGAAAATACTGATGCTTTTTGATTTATTATAAGCAAAAATATTACTTGCATCTTTTTTAGAAATAATTTTATTTCAGACATCTATACATAATGTTTATTAACTCTCTCATTTCTGATAATTTACAACAGACAATCATTCGCCATCCGCTTGTTGTTAGCTCTGAGATTATGCTTCCAGATGTGATTGCACTAATCAATGAAACATCAGGTAATCATGATAGCTTGGCAATCAAAGATAGTAATTGTTTGACCAACTCAGCTAAAGATATAGCTAGCAACACATCTCAAGCCACCAGTTGTGTTTTAGTTATAGAAAACTCGCAGTTAGTGGGAATAATTACGCAACGAGATTTAATTAAGCTGACAGCACAAAATAAAAATATAGAGGGTATCAGTGTTGCCCAAGTGATGACCAGAGAGTTAATAACATTGAGGTTAAAAGATTTTAAAGATGTTTTTACTGCGTTACATTTGCTGAGGCAAAATCGGATTTGCCATTTGCCTATTGTTGGGGATCAAGGAGAATTAATTGGATTAGTTACTCCTACCAGTCTGCTGGCAGTTTCTATTCTACAAGCCGAACTTTACAATCATACACGAGTTAAACTTGTAGAACGCCAGAAAATCGAGGCAGAACTGCGATTAGAGCGTAATTTTGTTTCTGCTGTTTTGAATCTAGCAGATGCTTTAGTTATTGTATTAGATTTTCAGGGAAAAGTTCTTCGCTTTAACTATACTTGCGAACAAGCTACGGGTTACACATTTGATGAAGTTAAAGGAAGATTTGTTTGGGATGTGCTGCTGTTACCTGAAACAACACAATGTATCCAAGATATTTTTCAAAATTTAGCCAATAAAGAATTTCCCCAACGTTACGAAACTTCTTTAGTTAGTAAGGATAGCGATCGCCGCTTAATTTCTTGGTCAAATAAAGTTTTACTTAATCGGGATAATCAAGTTGATTATATTGTTTGTACAGGTATTGACATTACTGAAAGCCGAAAAGCACAAGAGGAACTCCAGCAGACTCGCAACTTTTTACAGTCGATGATTAATAACCTGCCTGTAGCCGTCTTTGTTAAAGATGCTAAACCAGAAAGTTTTGGGACATTCAAGCTTTGGAATCATACCTGCGAAAATATTTTTGGCATTACAGCGGAGCAGACTATTGGTAAAACAGATTACGAATTATTCCCAAAAGAACAAGCAGACTCTTTCTGCCAAAAAGACCTAGAAACTTTTGCTAGCAGTGTACCTCAAGATATCTCTGAAGAACCTATTGACAGCCCTAGTTTTGGTAAAAGAATTTTACACACGACTAAAATTCCTTTGTATGATAAAGATCAACAACCCGAATATCTATTGTGTATTTCTGAGGATATTACAGAATACAAACGAGCAGAAAAAAATCTGCAACAAGCAAAAGAGCAATTACAAACGGTTTTAGATGCAGTACCTGGGTTTGTTTCTTGGGTAAATTCTGATGGACATTATTTAGGGGTTAATCACCA
Source organism: Nostoc sp. (assembly GCF_036917515.1). GTDB lineage: Bacteria > Cyanobacteriota > Cyanobacteriia > Cyanobacteriales > Nostocaceae > Nostoc. Next base: position 14,009 of record NZ_JBALDE010000190.1, read on the forward strand.
TTTAGCTGAAAGTTTTAACTTGACTACAGATGCTTTTGTTGGTCAAGAATTGGGCTTTATGGAGAATAGCCCGCAATTTACAGAATTTATGCGTGAATTTTTAGCTAGGCAAGATTTAGCAGATTCTAAGGTTATTGATACCCAAATCAATGGTAAAATATGCAATTATTTGCTTGTAGCTCAAAAATATCAACAAAACACAGCTGCTGTTGCAATTGGAATTGATATTACAAAACGTAAACAAGCTGAAATAGCCTTACAAAGTTTGATAGAAAGTACAGCTTCTACGACTGGACGTGACTTTTTCCCAGCATTAGTTGAGCATATTTCTTCTACTTTAGATGTCCGTAACACCTTAGTAACTGAGTTAATTGATGGGCAAGCTTACACTTTAGGATTTTGGTCTGATGGGCAGTTACAACCCAATATTTGCTATGACCCAAAATCAACTCCATGTGAAATTTTGCTCAAGCAAGGATTTTACTACTGTAGTTCGAGAATTCAGCAACTCTTTCCTAATGCTAAAAGATTAGCTGCTATGGAAGCTGAAAGTTCTATGGGAGTTATTTTGAGTGATGATTTTGGTCAACCAATTGGCTCACTATGCATAGTGGATGACAAACCCATACCTGACCAACATAAATTTGAAGGAATTCTCAAAGTATTTGCAGCCAGAGCATCTGCTGAACTGCAAAGGCAACGAGCACAAGAAGCTCTACAAAAACTCAATCAAGATTTAGAAGTCAGGGTTAAGCAACGCACTTTAGACTTACAACAAAGTGAGGCAGAACTTAGAGCTATTTTTAATCAAGCAGCTGTGGGAATTAAACTAGAAACTTTAGATGGTCATTTTCTTAAAGCTAATCAAAAGTTGTGTGAAATTTTAGGCTATAGCCAAGAAGAAATACTAAAGAAAAACTTCAAAGATATCACACATCCAGAGGATATACAAATCCATCTAAATCATTTACAAAATTTAATAGCAGGAAAGCTAGAAACATTCTCCATTGATAAGCGTTATTTACATAAAAATGCTGATGTAATTTGGATAAATTTAACGGTTTCTCTAATTCGAGATCCGATTGGTAAACCTATTTACGTGATCGGTGTAGTTAAAGATATACGCGAACAGCAAGCTGCGCTACGCGAACGCAAACAAGCTGAAGAAAATATTTGTAAAGCTTTAGTAAAAGAAAAAGAACTCAGTGAGTTGAAATCTCGTTTCATTTCTATGACCTCCCACGAGTTCCGAACTCCTTTAGCTGTGATTGCTTCCTCTGCTGGAATCTTAAAAAGTTTTAGTCATAAACTAGATGAACAACAAAAGCATAAACATCTCCAGTGCATTCAGACTTATGTTAAACACACAACTCAACTATTAGATGATATTTTGCTAATTAATAAGGCTGAAGCTGGAAAATTGGCATTTGAACCAACTTGTATTAATTTAATTAATTTCTGTCGTTCTTTGGTAGAGGAAATTCAACTTAGTTCTTCCAAGCATACTCTAGCCTTTTCTCCTCAGTACTTGGGTAACTCATCAACAGATGATCGCTTTATAGCTTGTATAGACAAGAAACTTTTGCGACAAATACTGAGTAATTTGCTTTCAAACGCTGTCAAATACTCACCAGATGGTAGCAATATTCAAATTGATTTATTAGTTCAAGATGAAAGCGCAGTTTTTCTAATTCAAGATGAGGGTATTGGTATTTTACCAGAGGATCAACAGAATTTATTTGAACCATTCTACCGAGCTAGTAATGTTGGTAATACGCCAGGAACTGGATTAGGTTTGGCAATAGTCAACAATTGTATAAACCTTCATCAAGGAAGAATTACCTTCGCTAGCCAGGTCGGAGTCGGTACGACATTTAGGATAGAACTGCCACTACTTATAAGTGAATTCCTTAATTAAAAATATCTAATATGTTATTAGTAAATAATTTTAGGGAACAATGCTAAAAAAAGCTCAATCAAATGTTAAGCGTGATCGCTACTTGAGTATTCTACAACAAGCTAGGTCAGAAATTGCAATACCATATCATCCAAGACCAATAAAATAAAACTGATATTTTTATCTTTACTAATGATGAACACAATTTTAATTATAGAAGACGAGCCCCAAGTAAGGGGAAACATTCAGGAAATTTTACAACTTTCTGATTTTGAAACTTTGATAGCTGCAAACGGTAAGATTGGATTAGAAATTGCTCAAGCAAAATTCCCAGATTTAATTATCTGTGACATTATGATGCCTGAATTAGACGGCTATAGCGTGCTGTCTGCTTTACGTCAAAATGAAGCAACCATCAATATTCCTTTAATATTTGTTACTGCTAAATCAGAGCGTTCAGATTTTCGTAAAGGAATGGATTTTGGGGCTGATGATTATTTGACTAAACCATTTACTCCTGAAGAACTACTCAATGCGATCGCTTCTCGTCTTGATAAACACGCCTTGGTTGAACGCCAAACTCAAGCCAAACTAGACGAACTCAGAATGAATATTGCTCACTCATTACCTCACGAACTGAATACACCTTTAAATGGTATTCTCGGCATGTCACAATTGTTAATAGAAAGTTGTGGCATCATACCTGACTCTGAAGAAGTCGAAATTGCCGAATTAATTTACAGATCCGCCAATCGCTTGAATGCATTAGCTCAAAAGTTTTTATTATATAGTAATCTGGAATTAATAGCTAAAAGCCCTGATAAAGTTCGTCAAATAAAAGGAAAAAATGATAGATGTTTTGCTGAAAAAGTTATTAGTGAAGTTGCTCTCAAAAAAGCTATAAAAAACTGTAGACAAAAAGATTTAAAGCTAGATATCCAAGAATCTACAATACAATTACCACAAGAGAATTTAAGTATTCTGATTGAAGAATTACTTGAGAATTCTTTTAAATTTTCTTTACCAAGCAGCGAAATTCAAGTTCTGAGTAAAATAGAAGGTAATAAATTTAATTTATATGTAATTGATAATGGCAAAGGAATGACAATTGAAGAGATTAATAAAATTGGAGCCTTTGTACAATTTAATCGAAAGTTATGGGAACAACAAGGCTCTGGCTTAGGGCTGGCTATTGTTCAGCATATAGTTAAATTATATGGTGGTAAATTTACAATTGCTAGTATTCCTGAAAAAGGAACTACTGTAAGTGTTAGTTTGCCTTGCTAGGGGATGCTTACAAATATAACTACAGTCAAATAGAAATTTACAAAATAGTAATTCAGGGAGTAAAGGAGTCTACTGAATCTTTTAGAGGATTAGTTATATTCCGTAGTTTTAAGTATGCTTTTTCAACACCAAGTTTGCACAACATGACCCTTCAACTGTTGTCCTAACCAAGGTGTATTTTGTGAAAGTGTATAGAGACTTTTACGTTCGACTTTCCAGGTTTGCTGGGGATCGAATAAAGTAAGTTCTGCTGGTTGATGAGGTATGATCGCACTTACTTTTTGTCCCAAACACTCGGCTGGATTGCTACTCAACGCTCGCCATAATTCTAAAGCTGTAAATTCCTCAGTTTCAACGAGATATTGCCACAGCAAAGGTAATGCTAGTTCTAAACCAATTGCCCCGGCGGGTGCTTCGGCAAAGGCTTGGACTTTTTCTTCGTAGCTGTAGGGTGTGTGATCGATAGCGATCGCATCGATTACACCTGCACGTACCCCTGCACGCAATGCCGCCACATCACTGGGATTACCTAAAGGCGGATCTAAATGCAAGCTGGTGTGATAACTCTTAACTGCTTTGGTATCAAGTAAAAGGTGCATCCAAGTGGTGCTGGCGGTGATCGGTAAACCAGTCGCTTTCCCTGAAGCAATTAATTCCACGCTGCGAGCTGTGGAGACACGCATGATATGGACTGGTGTGCCGATGGCTGCAACCAATTCAAGCATTGCTGCAATAGCGGTAGTTTCAGCGCTGGTGGGTATTGGGGGTAAACCAAAACGCAGAGCATCTGTTCCTTCTCTCATCACACCATTGGCTGTTAACTGGTGATCGCTAGGCCAAAATGCTACTGGTTTACCCAATGGCTGGAGATACTCTAACACTCTCTGCACCAGCGCCAAATTTTCTAAGGGCTTACTATCAGTAAAACCAACAACTCCAGCAGACGCTAAATCTGCTAATTCCGTCATCTGCTTCCCAGCAATATCTACGGTGATAGCACCCCAGAGATGAAGCAAGGGGAGAGGAGAAGACAAGGGAGAGGGAGGAGATAAGGGAGAAAAATTGCCCCCTTGTTCCCCTTGTTCCCCTTGTCCTCCTCTCTTCTGCTGCAACTGTGCCACAAGTGCAGGGTTATCAATAACTGGGGATGTATCGGGTAAAATGCTAACTCTAGTAAAGCCGCCAGCAGCAGCAGCCTGTAAGAAAGACAAGAGAGTTTCCCGTTCTTCAAAGCCAGGTTCACCAGAGTGGCTGTACAAATCTACTAATCCAGGGCCGAGAACTAATCCCTGACAATCTTTGATTTGAGTATCAGAACTGATATCAGAAATGTGCGAAGCCACTTCTCGAATATAACCGTCAGCAATCAGCACATCAGAGAGTTCATCGATTTCAGAAACTGGGTCAATCATTCGTACTTTTTGCAGCAGTTCAGTCATAAAAGTTTTTAGTTATGAGTTAAGAATTTAAGTAGGTAGGCATAATTAAACATAAAGTAAAATCTTAGTTCGTAGCGAGCGATTCACGCTCAAAGCAAGGATTATTAAGACCAAAGTCCTTACCCAACCGGAAGGTTAGCCTCTCCCTTTAGGAGAAGACTGCGCTAACTCACTACAAACTTTAATTTATTTACGTCTAGCTACTTATGAGTTATTTGTTCTTCAGTATTGCTTCTAACTTTATTCCTCACTCCTAACTCCTCACTTAGCACGGGCTAAACGTCCCGCTGACGCTAACAGCACTCACAATGCCCCTGCTGCTGTTTTATCTAGTACGCCTCCACCCAAGTGAGTGGTGATGTTCATCGCTTGCAGTACTGGTAAACCATCGATGCCAGCAGGGTAGTCGATAACACTGACTGCACCATTACCCTGACGAAAACTCCAGAAATTTTCCAGCGATAAACCCAGAATGTGACAAAGCAAGGTTTTATTAGTAGCGTCATGAGCTACTACTAATACAGTTTTGAATTGATTATTTGATGCTGTTTGCAGAATTGATTGCCAAGCTACAACGCTGCGCTCCCACACTTGTTGCAAATTCTCCCCTTCAGGCATTTGCACTTGCGTTGGTATCGTCCGCCATCGCTGCAACTCTCCCGGAAACTCTTGCTCTATCTCTATTTCTAATTTTCCTTCCCACAGACCATGACTGATTTCTCTTAAACCATCTTGCAATTCTAAATTTACATTCGGATGTTGTTTTAAGATAATCTCTGCTGTTTCTTTAGGGCGCAGCATTGTGCTACTGACAGCAAAATCAATTGCTATTTCTTGGAGAAATTCGCCTGCTTTTTGCGACTGTTGTCTACCGTTATCGTTGAGGGGGACATCAATTTGTCCTTGAAACCTAGTTTGGCGGTTCCAGTCGGTTTCACCGTGACGCACTAGTAACAATCGTACTCCTTGATGATCCGGTCGAAATGAGGGTAGAGTTTCTCCAGTGTGTTGCGTCTGATTTAAGGATTCTAGCTGGACTGGTTCGCCCAATCTTTCAGCAAAATTTAATATGGTGATGCCACAGTTAGATTGCTGTACTGAGTGGTAGCGACTGGGAGGGATTCCTAGCGCTGTGCTAATCAGGGCGCGATTAATTCCGTTATGTCCGACGATGAGAATAGTTTCACCTTGATGTTGGGACAAAATTTCTTGCCAAAACTGCCGTGCTTGTTCGTATAAAGCAAGAACGGGAAAATGTTCTCTTGTTCCTTGTGCATCATTAAGCAGCATTCGCAGTTCGTCCGGGTGTTGATGCCAAGTATGGTAATCTTCGGCAAATTTTTGCTTGACTTCACTAGTCAGCAGTCCTTCCCATAAAGGTAGGTCGATTTCTAGCAGCAAATCAGAAACTTGGAGTACAGTAGATTGTTTAGCCTGAGTAGCTAACTCACTATAAATAATATCTGCTGTGTGTTTCGCTCGTTGCAAGGGACTACTGTAAATCGTATTAAATAAGATATTGCTAAGGGCTTTGCCTAATTTACCGGCATCTTTACGACCTTTTTCGGTTAATGTTGACGCATCAGTGCGTCCTTGAATACGCCGCTCGGTGTTATAACTACTTTGACCGTGGCGCACAATGATGACACGAGTCATCTCAAAGCCCTCCTCTGATCTTGACGATTAATTTTACTGCAAAACGATTGCATAATTATCGACTCAGGAAGGCGGATTGAGTTGAGTGTAAAACTTTATCCTGTTAGAGAAGGCAGGAGGAGCAGCAAAAACTGCTGTTGTCTGAACGATGTTTTTTAATAAAGCTGTTTTGATTTAAGTAAAAATAGTAAGAATGAAAATGAGCTAGGCACAATTCCGAAATTGTGCCTAGTACAATATCTAACCTAGTAAAGAAAAGTTCATAGTAAGCACTTTAGTGCTGAGAATATTAAACACTAAAGTCCTTACTAAGAACTTGTTGACCTTACTAATTTAAACTTAACAGACTATTAGTAAGGATTTTCGGAAACGCAAAATTAGTTAAAACTACAGTGTCAGCCTTTATAGCTGATTATTCTCTCCTTATATCTAACTGTACTTGCAGTCCATCATTATCATTCCCTGACTGAGCCGGTGTTAAGAAAACTGAATTGTCTGACTGTGATAATGTTTCGTTAAAGCGAATTGGGGTTGGAGCTTTATTGTCTCTTCTATTATTGTTGGAAATACTTGCTGGATTCTTTTGCTCAAAAAAACTTCTAAAGTCATCTTGGGCTGTTTTCCGATCGATTCCAACTAGAGAATCACCACTCAATCTGTATTGTCCGAGATTTGAGTTTGTTACTGGCGACTGAGCGTAGACTTGGCTTCCTAAGCTTGCAAAGGCTGCCGTAATCCCCAAGAACGCAATAATTTTGGCGTTCATTTGTTTTATCCAAATTATTTTTAATATTGCTTGTCTCTTATTCTCTAGGAAAAATACTTTGATTAACTCTATCGTTAGGTCAAACTATAATAATTTTATTGCGTATATACTTAGGGTGTCAATAATTTTTGCTGTTTTAGGCATTAGCAAGCTATAACGAATCGCATCTCTTTGGAAGTTGGATTATCTGGTTGAGTTTATGTGTGATCGCAGTTAAGTTCGTTGCCAGATACCAGCACTAAGTTAAGGATATTTAACAATGGCAGCAGAGCGTTCGCACTCTGCACGGAAAGTCCTAAGATTGCGTAGGCGTAGCCTGTCGTAGACATTGCAAACAAACAAGGCGCTTTCTCACTACCAGCGACATTAATCTAAATATTCAATGCGATCGCAGTTAAGTTCGTTGAGATATAGCCAGCATTAAATTAGGGATGTCAATAGGTATAACCGCATTCCCTCCCTTCTTTAGTCGCAATCATTGTCTGACTACAAGCCGATGAAGCGTCTACACATCTAATTTGGGACTTGCACAATATAAGCGATGGCTACAATGCTCACTGAATTTGGCGTACCACTTTGTAGAAAGTGCCTTTGGTCATGTGATTGATATGTGCTTTGAAGGCAGAAGCAGTAATGTCTGCGCTGCAAATTTCTTGGTTACAAGCGCTATACCAATTGGTAATAGCTTTTAGCAAGAGAAAAGAAGACACATTAATAGTGCATAAATCAAAATATTTTTACGTAAATTTATTACTAAATAATGTGAAAAATATACAAAGATGTGTCTGGAAGCAAAGACATCTAAGTAAATACGGTAGTATATGGTCAGTGTAGGTTATTGAAATGTTCTGTATTCTTAAATTAAATACTTACGCATAATTGTTTACAAAAATGTATAAAAGTGTATTTGCAAATGCAGATTAACTATTGACTATTTCCTCTTCTAGTAGAATTTAGGCACTGGCAAAAAACACTGAAATTACTGAAAAATAGATTGAGGTAGGTAAAAATTATGGCAAATATCATTGTTGGAACAAAGGGTAATGATACTTTATTCGGCGATGGCAACGGCAACACCTTAACTGGTGGAGGCGGCAACGATATTTATGACTCCAGCTACGATAGTACTTATACTATCACCGATTTTGGTGGAGTAGGTAAAGGTGTAAACCCCTCAGCAGCAGTCATTGCCGAAGTAGACATCCTAAATTTCGCTGGGAGCGACTATGGCTTAACTGCTCGAGATTTAGTGCTGACCCAGAATGGCAGCAATCTAGAAATCACCTTTGATGCGGACGATAGTCCCAAACTCATCCTGCAAAACTTTGCTTTAGAAAACCTGGATAACCTCGGCAAATCAACAGGAGCAACTGTCAACTCGGGCAATATCCTGTTTTATGAACAAACTACCATTACTGACAGCTTTGATGTTTTCAATGCTAACTCCACCCAAAGCACAATCTTCAACTTAAACACAGTCACCTTCCTTAACGATCTGAACAATAATGTTAGCGGCTTTGACAACTCAGATGATGTCATTAATGGTCAGGGGGGTGATGATCTTATTGACGGCAAAAGTGGCAATGATTTACTGCGGGGTAGCGCAGGTAATAATACTTTGATTGGTGGTGTGGGCGATGATATCTTAGATGTTAAATATTCAACAGGCAACAACATTCTCAACGGTGGCACTGGTGAGGATTACTTGAATGCTGGGGCAACATCCGGTAATAACGTGCTATTTGGTGGCGATGGCAATGATACTCTCTTCACCTCTTACGTTTCTCAAAACCCTAATGATTATACAGCTTCATCAGGCAATAACACCCTCAACGGTGGCGCTGGTGACGATTACTTGGATGCTAAGTCTCCATCCGGCAATAACCTGCTATCAGGTGGCGATGGCAATGATACTCTCTCTACTTCTGGAGTTTTTACTTATAGAGCAGCTCCTAATTTTATCTCATCAGGCAATAACACCCTTAATGGTGGCGCTGGTAACGATTACTTGATGGCTGAGGCAACATCCGGCAATAACCTGCTATCTGGTGGCGATGGCAATGATTATCTTGATATCTCTGGTATTCCCACTTACTACGATCTTATAGACTTGTCTTCAGGCAATAATACTCTCAACGGTGGTGCTGGTGACGATACTTTGAGAGCTGAGGATTCAACAGGAAATAACTTCCTCTTTGGGGACTATGGCAATGATTCCTTCTATCTAAATTTAGAAAATCGGTGTTGCATAATAAAGGGATGAGGAGAGGGTTCATACTGTGCATTGTCCATACTGTAAGTCTACGGAGATTAGAAAAAATGGAAAAAGAAGA
>NZ_JBALDE010000191.1:0-35128 GCF_036917515.1 Nostoc sp.
ATGCTGAAGTATTCAATTCGATTATTACTTCATTACTTGAAGTACGGGAAAATACCCGTGTTAACCTGATTCATCCCGCACTTATGCAACGCCCAGATTCTTATGGGTTTACCGAAGGCAAGCGGAACGGTTCGTGATCAGCTACGCTGCGCCCTACGCCCCAATCCAACGGAGTTGGATTGCCCTGTATCTTCACAGGGGGAGGGTTTTCCCAAAAAAACCCGCCTAGTGTGATACAGGCGATCGCTCACTTAATTCTTCATATAGTTTTTTTGTACTACTCTGACTGCACCTCTACTTACCACTTTGTCAAAATTTAGATGTGTTTGCCCTGTATTTGAACTAAACATCTCCTTAAGAAACTTTTTATTCATCTGTTTTGTCTAAGTCCCGTTAGAAGATGTTTGCAACATTTCAAAAAGGCTGATAGCGGATTGAAAAGTAAAGACCGTTTTCTTGCAACGAGTTGCCCCGATCGCCAACTGAAATTAAGGGAATGCCGTAGTCTAGGTGCAACAATAAATTGGGGATAATCAGCCAGCGCAAACCCAATCCTAAACTGCTAATTGTCGCCGGATCAGGGTCAATTTCTCGATTATTCCAAACAGTACCGATATCAAAAAAAGGCGCTAACTGTAGTACTTTGGCGTCTGATGTCAGGGGAACACGAACCTCCACTGAACCCAGAATGCCATTATCGGCAACGAGTTGGTTTTGTCGGTAGCCTCGAGCTGTATCGACTCCACCGATACTGAAGCGTTCCAAAGATAATAAAGAATCTGGGGTTAGCTGGGCATCAATTCGGGCTACTAGCAGATTTCTGGGTGACAACTGTTGCACCAACTGAAATTGTCCTAACCAGGAAAAGAATTGCCCGTCAGTACCGATGCTGTTGATAGTTGCATCAAACGCATCTATCCCTAGACTGAATTGAGAGCGGGCGGCTAAGACTCTTTTAGTACTGCGATTGACCCAATCTTGAGAAAACCGAATCACCGTAACTTTGGTTTCCCCATCTTCCGAACCTTCTGTGAAGGAATAGGGAATGTTATTGAGTATATATGTTTGACTGCGACGCAGGTCTAAGGATAGCAAGAGTGCAAATTCACTGGTTGGTGTTCTTGTGATTGGCTGACGGAAACCGAGGGAATAGGTTTGAGTCTCGCTTCTGATATCTAAATCCCGAAAATCTTTTTCAATAATCCGGCTATCATCATTGTTATAGCGGAAGCTAAGAGTACCATTGCGAGCATTTATAGGGATGGTATAATTGATATCGTAAAGGTTAAGTCCCTCAGTACGACCATATTTTGCACTGAAGCGATCGCCAAATCCTAAGACGTTATCATGACTGACTTCTATGCTGCTTTGGATGGAACCAATACTGGGAGACTGGTTATTTTCTACGGCGATCGCAGCGTGAAAAGCGGGTGCTTCTTTGAGACTAACTCGTAAGATATTGCTCCCTGGAGTGCTGCCTGCGGCTAACTCGGCATTCACCTGCTCAATGAGCGGATCGAGTTGCAACAGTTGTAAGGCTTCTTCTAGGCGTCGCTGGTTTAAGGGAGTAGACGTGGCACGTTCGAGGCGCGATCGCACATATCCCGATAGCAATCGCCTTAAGCCACCGATTTCAATTTGCTCAAGTTTGCCTTCTACGACTTGAATTTTGACTATACCAGTGCTGAGGTCTTGATTGTTGGGCAAGAAGGCTCCAGAGGTGATGTAGCCGTTTTTAATATAGAGTTGAATAATTGCCGAACGCAGTTCGAGCAACTCTTCAAAGGTGACTGAGCGGTTTTTGTAGGGCTGGGTTAAAGCGGTAATTTCGTCATGCAAAACGGTATTTCCCAGCACTTCCACCTTTTTAATGAAAAAGCGATCGCTCGATGGAGAATTAACTTCAGGTGAATCTGGGGTTGGGGGAGTTTGCAGTTTGAGTTTTGGTGGTAATGTAGGCGTTTCACCAGGGAGAGGACGGGGTGATTCAGAGGGTTTGGGAATCGTTTGCTCAACCGCATCAGGTGCGGTTGGGGGAATGGTGACGCCTGGTGGCAGTGTGGACTGAGCCACTGCACTGAGCGCAAGGCAAGCTGAGGTCGCCATGCAAGAGCTTAAAATGGCAACCCACCTAATGATTAGGTACATACTCAATACTATTGAATTAAGAACATTCTCGACTCAATACGAGTTTCCCATTCGGTAGTCGATATACCCCTTGGGGTTCTACAATGGGGTCACTTTTTTGCCAAGAAGGATTTGGATTGGTCTTTGAGAGTGTGCTGTCACTGGGTAAAGTTTTCACATCTACTGTGGGAAAGCTAGACATTTGAGCATCTCCGGGGCGCTGGGGTAAGCCACCAGTACCTGTAATCCTAAAGGTTCCCTTCGTTGGTTGATTGCGGCGGACAATGCAGCTATTTGCCAGGAGGCTGTCGGTGTTAATCTGATTTTCGGGTAACTCGGTAAGGCTGTTTGGGATAAAGCTGACATCACGGATGGTGATGACTCCACTGACAGCACCAGTGGCATTGATATCGACTTGGTTATTGCGATCAAGAGTATTAAGGACTGTATTACGAGTTGCAAGACGGTAGTTTTCGCCGAAGAAGGCAGGAGTGTCGAGGGTGATATTTCCCCCTTTGCCATCTTGAGCATAAGTCAGGATATCGCTGTCATCGAAAGCGAGGATAGAGTCACCTTTGAGGTAAATGTTACCGCCACCTCCTGCACCTTGGTTAACATTGGTGGTGATATCACTGTCGCCAAATAGGCGAATCTTAGAAGCTGTGATGGTGATACCTCCTCCAGAAGATTTCTCGGAGGAAGTTGCGATCGTGCCATTTCTGGCTGTTAAATTTCCGGTGTTAATCGTGACGTTACCAGATGGAGGCGCACTATTTGACTTGGCAAGCAAACGTACCCCATTGCTCAGGTCTAAAGATTCTGTGGCGTTTATTGTAATGTTGCCACCTACTCCGTTAGGATTAGTAGAGGAAGTGGAAGCGGACACCTGTGTTCCATCCTGAATTGTTAGCTCTTGTGTCTTAATGGTTAGGTTTCCCCCTACTCCAGTACCACTTGTCTCGACTGAGAGTTGACCATTGCCGCTAATTGTGACTGCCTGCGGTGCCTCTATAGATAAGCTCCCCCCTTGACCACTGCCAAAGGTAGAAGCGGAAATTTGAGCATTATCTTGGAGATTTACCCTCAAACTCTGCCCATTATTAGGATGCAAAATTAATGATCCAGCAGGTGCAGCTCCTTCTGTCTGGGCAAATAAGCCACTGTTGTCGCCTTGTAGGTTGACTAGAGAGGAATTCACCTCAATATTGCCACCCCTTGCCGTGCTGGTGGCTTTCTCCGTCGCCGTGGCAGAGATCCGGCCACCGTTAATGCCACTCAAGGTATTGGCATTGAGAGTAATGTCGCCTCCTCTAGAGTTAGTCAGGGTTTGAGCATCTAAAACCCCTCCATCTAGTACGCTGAGGTTGTCCGTTGTAACGTAGATGTCGCCACCCTGACCAATATTGTTACTGGCAGTACCCAACAGGGTATTGCTGCCACCACTCCCTGAGCGTAATCCACTGGGAGTGTGAGAAGTGGGGTTGATGCCAGAGATTCTGACAGCATCATTGGCATTTACCTGAATATTTCCAGCCTTTCCCCGTCCCAAGGTTTGGGTTTGCACAGTTCCTCCTGTTGCGATTGAAAGGGAACGAGTGGAAAGGTCAATATTGCTACTATTGCCAATTGCGCCTCCTGCCACGCCACTTAATATAGAGCCATTGGCAACCGAGATGGAGTCATAAGCCTGCGCCCAGATATTACCAGCATTACCCTCCCCGAATGTCGTAGTAGCAATGGCTGCCCCGTTGTTGATGTTCAGTTGTCCTGTTTCAATTCTCAGATTGCCTGCACTGCCCGTGGAACCAACTGTAGTCTGAGAAAACACGCCGCTAGGAAATTGGGTTCCTGGAGGTGGTATAAGATTACCATAGTCATCCTTGGGAAAATTATTAAGATCGCCATTAGGAATATAACCGCCCAGGTATGTACCGGGTGGAATTGCGGAAAAACCACTTGGACTAGAAAAAATACCTTCGGGAGCATCTGTTGTAGCTCCAGTAAGTTCTACTTTATTGGAGGTACGCAGATTGATATTACCGCCAAGTCCACTGCTATGTGTGGAGGCGGATAATTGTGCGCCCCCACTCAGAGTAATGGCAGGAGCACTGATCAGAATATCTCCCCCCTTGCCAGGGCCAAAGGTATCACTAGTGATGATACCATTGTCATAAGCCAAAGGCGCATAACTGGTGATGGTAATATTTCCTGAACCCAGCTTTCCTGTGGAGTTAATTGAACCACTACCTGGAACTAGCTTGAATGTGTTGGTATCAGGGTTATATTGATATCGAAGAAGCTGGATGGTGTTTGTGGCAAACAGGTTAATCGCGCCCCCTACTCCTGCATTGCCATAATTAGAGTACGAGAAAGAGTACAAATCGCCAGTGGAAATGCTGCCGTTGGTGGCTTCCAAATTAATTGCGCCCCCCACTCCTGCATTGCCATAATTAGAAGAGTACGAGTTAGAGTACAAATTGCCAGTGGAAATGCTGCCGTTGGTGGCTTCCAACTTAATCGCGCCCCCCACTCCTGCATTGCCATAATTAGAGTACGAGTTAGAGTTCAAATAGTCAGTGGAAATGCCGTTGCTGGCTTTTAGGTTAATCGCGCCCCCCTCTTTTGCATTGCCAGAATAAGAGGACGAGAAAGAGCCTAAAAAGCCAGTGGAAATGTTACCGTTGGTGGCTTCCAAATTAATTGCGCCCCCCTCTCCTGCATTGCCATAAGAGGATGAGTTGGAGTACAAATAGCCAGTAGAAATGCTGTTGGTGGCTTCCAACTTAATCGCACCCCCCTCTCCTGCATTGCCATAATTAGAAGATGAGCCAGAGTCCAAATAGCCAGTGGAAATGCTGTCAGTGGCTTCTAAATTAATCGCGCCTCCCACTTCTGCATTGCCAGAATTAGAAGATGATTTAGAGTTCAAATAGCCAGTGGAAATGCCGCCGCCAATGGCTTCCAAATTAATCGTGCCCCCCTCTCCTGCATTGCCAGAATAAGAGGACGAGAAAGAGCCTAAAAAGTCAGTGGAAATGCTACCGTTGGTGGCTTCCAAATTAATCGCACCCCCTTCTCCTGCATTGCCATAAGAGGATGAGTTGGAGTACAAATAGCCAGTGGAAATGCTGCCATTGGTGGCTTCCAAATTAATCCTGCCCCCCTCTTTTGCGTTGCCAGAATTAGAAGACGAGCCAGAGTCTAAATAGCCAGTGGAAATCCTGCCGCCGATAGCTTCTAAATTAATCGCGCCTCCCACTTCTGCATTGCCAGAATTAGAAGACGATTTAGAGTTCAAATAGCCAGTGGAAATGCTGCCGTTGGTGGCTTTTAGATTAATCGCGCCCCCCTCTCCTGCGTTGCCAGAATTAGAAGACGAGAAAGAGCCTAAAAAGCCAGTGGAAATGCTGCCGTTGGTAGCTTCCAAATTAATCGCGCCTCCCACTTCTGCATTGCCAGAATTAGAAGACGAGTTAGAGTACAAATCGCCAGTGGAAATGCTGCCGTCAGTGGCTTTCAGTCGAATCGTGCCTCCATTGGTGGTCATGCTTTGCGTACTCACATTCCTTGATGCCGCCAACAGGTTAACTATTCCCCCAGACCCATTAAACGGCTCTAATGTCACATTTCCACCTATTGTAATTCCCCCAGGCACAGTTTCAGTACTATAGGCAGGTACAGTATCAGAATTGACGCCCCCATAAGCCAGATTACTCTGTCCCGATCGCATAATTAATGCCGAGGTTGTACTCAGGATTGCAGTATCTGGATCGGCAGGCAAAGTGCTAGTATCTGGTCTAGTAATATTGATATTGCTCTGAAATCGAATATTACCCGTTGCTTCCACTAACAGGGATGCTCCTGTGTAGTTAGCCGCTACATCTACATTGCCATTGGCACTGATAATCGGGTCATATAAGCTTACAAAATTTGCCAACCCCCCCGATACACTCTTGATGGAAAAACTGCCACCACTACTAAAGCGAGCATCCCCAGAAATAATCCCATCACTGATTAAACTGAGATTACCCCCACTTGCAAACGGAGTCTGCGTTGGATGATTCAACGCCAAGATGTCGATACCACCATTTCCAACAATCGTGAGATTCCCATCTGAACGAGCAAGAAACGGAGATGTCACACTATCGCGCACTTTTACTGTATCAGTTGCTTGTAACGTTAAATCTCCCCCAGAGAATAGCTGCCCCTGCAAGTCAAGATTGCCAGCCGACAGAGTTAAATGTTTCCCAGTTGATAAATTCCCTTGATTAATAATTGCAGTCGGTTGATTGGCAACCTGACTAAAAAACAGCGCTCCCGGACTGACAGAAAGTAAACTACTCGTTTGGGGTTCTACGGCACTGAAATAGCCACTATCACCCAACTGTATCCGCTTGGCTGTCGTCGCAACAAATGACCCCTTAATATCTAAACTGGCATTTGCACCAAATATAATCCCGTTCGGATTGAGCAAAAACAAATTCGCCCCACCCAAAACCCCTAACCTGCCCAAAATGTTAGAGGCATTGCTGCCCGTGACACGAGTTAAAATGTTTTCAATTCCAATGGGATTGGCAAAATAAGCCCCCCTGCCTTTTCCCACATTAAAGTCTCGAAAACTGTGGAAGAGGTTAGTACCGCGAGTTGCGCCACCATCAATGCGATCGCTAGGAATCCCCTGCATATTGACATTGGGTTTAACAACAGAACCTTCAGCACCCAGTGTCTTGTCAGGCACGATTTGAGCCAAGACATCCTCGCTTCCTCCAATTGAAAGTGCCACCACTAAAGCGATACAACCCCCAATCTTCCACTCCCAACCTCGACCTAAGCAGCTTTTAACAATCATAAGGTGGTTTTCTTAAAATTTTTTTTTGGAAATCTCTACACGCTCATCTCTCAATCACCTCTGTAGATGTATTTTACATATTTACTTATCTTTAACATAGTTGGGTTTTTTCACGCCGACTTACTTAGCCCTCTTTTGTATAAGAAGCGATGGTTACGCCCACCACAGGTATCGCCAGATTTTTTCCTAATAACAAATACAATAACCAAGTTTTATAATAGGATAGCTTGTATTGATTGAGTGATAAAGCTTTTAGAGATTACTAAACTAATATAAGATTTGTATTTCGGGAAAAGGAAACTGAGTGCCGCTTTCCTTTAAGTCAAAAATCAAAATTTATTTGAGCTAATATTGTCAATCACTGGTATACTCTTAACTTCCTTTAAAGCCCCACAGCATTGAGTAATTGGTTGCTTAATTTATACAATAAATCTTCAACTGAAGTTAGGCATTCACCTGTTGTGCTAAGTTAGTGGTAAAACAAAGCAATACTGATTGCACAATTAGGCAGCTGCCATTGCCCAAATATGCAACTTCAGATCAAAATAGAGTTAAAACCTCGGACAAAATCTTCTTTGGAACCTATGGTATCCTTCTATGCCAAGCCGATACCGCCAATTCCGTGTCCGTCGCTTTCTGGTAGTTATCTTCCTTAGCAGCCTCACATTTTGCCTGTGGCTAAATGATGTTACTTTCACTGTTTTGCAGACAAGATGGGGAGAACTAGCAACCGCACAGCCTCCCAATCCAAGCCGACTCGTACAAGAAGGAATTGAACAATATCGCACAGGAGATTTGCAAGAAGCGATCGCATCTTGGCAAACTGCCTTAAGTAGCTATAAAAACACCAACAACCAGGATAACGCAGCAATTGTTCGAGAAAAACTAGCCATAGCTTATCAGCAAGCTGGTCAATTCGAGGAAGCAATCAATTATTGGAAAGAAGCGATCGCTAACTATCGCTCCTTAGGAGAATTTGTGAAGGTGGGATGGTTACTCACCGAACTTGCTCAAACTAACAGCCATTTAGGGCAAAATAGAGAAGCGATCGCGCTTTTATGTGGTATTTCTGAGAATGATGAGGATTGCCTTGAAACTGAAGGAAGTGCTTTACAAATTGCCCGAAAATTTAGTGATCGCCAAGGAGAAGTGGCTGCTTTGGGAAGCTTGGGAGAAGCGTATCGCCTCAAGGGAAAGTATGATAAAGCTATTGAAACTCTAGAGTATAGCTTAAAGATTGTCCAGGAGAATAACCTCTCAGTTTATCTCTCCTCGGTGCTTAATAGTCTCGGTAATACTTACTTTAGTAAAACTCAACTCAATGAACAGCGTGTTGATTCCGCTAAGTTAAGAGGTGCAGAGACTAAGGCTAGTGAATTCATCAAAGAAGCTACTTCTGATTATAAAAAAGCTTTAGGCTATTTTAACAACAGTCTCGAACTGACCCGCACTCAAAATAATGTATCGAGTCAAATGCGGACACTTCTTAATTTGATTCAACTTTATTACCGTCCAAAAGATTTAAAGTTAGCTGACAATACTAATCAGGCAGAGCAAGTATTGCAAGAAGCTTTAGCTCTATTTGAAAGATTCCCCAATTCTTCCAATAAAGTTTATGCAGCAATTGATTTAGCCGAACTCCAACAAATTATTTCTTCTAGAAATTCTACTTCCTTTCAAGCTCAGTGTCTGCCGCGAAAAGTAAAGGATTCACAAGCTGAAGAACTTCTTAAAAAAGCTGTTTTGATTGCTCAAAGTATTAAAGATTCTCGCTCCGAATCATTTGCTTTAGGTAAACTAGGTCATCTCTACGAGTGCCACAAGGACTACAATAAAGCCTTAGATTTTACCAAACAGGCACGCTTGGCAGCTGACCAAAAGCTGCGTGCTAAAGATAGTCTTTATTTGTGGGAGTGGCAGGCGGGACGAATTTTTAAGGCACAGGCGAAAGAATCCGAAGCAATTGCTGCTTACGAACGGGCGATCGCAATCTTAGAAGGTGAGGGAGGTATCCGAGATAATTTATTAATTGTTGAGCGAGACTTGCAATTTAGTTTTCGGGATACCATTAGTCCTCTCTACCGAGAGTTTGCTCGGTTAAAGTTAAAGCGTGCTGAATCATTACCCATTGCAAGTCTAGAGTACCAAAAAGAACTGGATTCTGCACTCAACACCATTGATTCTTTGAAACTAGCAGAATTGCAAAATTACTTCGGCAATGATTGTGTTTTTACCGTTTTTGATCAAGAACGAGTTGATGACTTAGAGAGAGAAGACACTGCCATTTTTAGTTCTATCATCCTAGAAGACCGCACGGCAATTGTGGTGAGTCTACCCAATCTGGAAAAGAAGGAAAAGGTCAAACCAAATTCTCAAAGAAGATTGAAGAAGCTGGCATGGATAAACGATAGTAAAAAATTTCAAGAAGAAATTAAAAATTTCCGTCTAGAAATACAGGAATTTTATGATCCTACTGACGCTTTTTTAACACCAGCACAAAATCTATATAACTGGATTATTCGCCCTTTCGCTGACGATTTAGAGCGAGCAAAAATTAAAACTATCATTTTTATCCAAGACGGATTCTTACGCAATATACCGATGGCTGCACTCCATAATGGTCAGGAATTTCTAGTTGAGAAATACGCCATTGCTACGACTCCCGGTCTACACTTGACATTCCCTAAACCCCAAAATTTTCAAGGTTTGTGGATGTTAGCTTTGGGGTTAACCGAAGCAGCTACTGTTGATGGTGAAAAATTTAAGCCTTTGGAAAATGTCGCTAATGAAATTAATCAAGTCACAAAACTATTTCCCGGTAGCAAGAAACTTTTGAATAAACAATTTACTGATGAAGGCTTAAAGAAAGAACTTAAACAAGCAATTTACCCGATTATTCATATTTCCACTCACGGACAGTTTGGCACTATTCCAGAAGATAGCTTTTTAGTTACGGGTAATAATAAGAAGATTACAATTACTCAGCTAGAGAATGACATCCGCCGCTTTAAACGAGGTTCGGAGCCAATGGAGTTGCTTGTGCTCACAGCTTGTCAAACTGGTGTAGGAGATGACCGTGCTACGCTGGGTATAGCTGGCATCACGGTGCAAGCAGGCGTTAAAAGCGCTTTGGCTTCCCTTTGGTACGTTGACGATGCTTTTACAGAAGAACTAGTCGTTAAGTTTTACAATAACTTGCGATCGCAAATGAGCAAAGCAGAAGCCTTGAAAGAAGCGCAAAAAACACTGATTAATCAGAACAAGAAAATTCACCCCGCCCAATGGGCACCTTTTATCCTCATCGGTAACTGGCTTTAGGGCAGGGTAAGCGTAATTAGCGTGCGCTCTCTGCAATCTGCTTCAAGTTATCAATCCGTTTCTCGATCACTTCTCGTTCTTTTGGTGGCAATTCTGATATGATTTTTGGTGCTTCCCACTTAGCCAAATCCTTTAACAGAGTTGAACCTACTTCTCCCAGTTTCGACGCTTGGGCCAGTTTGAGTGCTTCATCTAGTGCGTTGTACCATAAACCTGCCTCAGCATAGATATTAGCTTTCTCAACACTACTTACTGCTCTGTTCAATTTACTTTGCACAGCTGCTGGCATTTTTACAACCTCAATACTTGCCTCGTCTACTAAATCACCCGATGGATTATCTAAGTCACAATGAATGACAACCTGCAATAAATATTCTTTTCCCGGTTGCAGCCCTAGTTGGTTCTCCGAAAACGGGTATGACTTCATAATCCCCGGTAAACTCTGCAATGATATATTGCGAACTTCTTTGGGTTTACCGCTTGGAATCCACTCGTAAATCATCAATTTCATTGGCTTAGAAGCGGAGTCACCAGAGACAAACCAAGCGAACATAGGATGTGGAGATACCGTGCGTCCAACATAATTGCCAGAGGCAAGAACCGTTAGCGGTATATCTCCTCCAGAACACCCTCTGGTCGTTCCTCCATCCGATCTGCGGTCTTTGGGAACAGGTTTCTGATCACCGGGTGTATAACTCGCAAGAACTGCCGAAGTCATAATCAGCACTAAACTCAGGGTAAAACTGATGACTAGTTTGATGCGTTTATTTAGGAACCACTGAATTGGAATCATATAATTTTGGTTAAGCAAACATCAATTTAATTAACAGGACTTAAACAAAAATTATGCCTAAATTAAGCCCAAACTGATTTTAAGTAAGTTGGGGAAAAAAAATACAACTATATTAAGAAAGATAAATTAATATATCCAAACAAGAACGCGTAAGTGATATATACTAATAAAAGATATATACTGATTAACACATTAGATTTGCTAATCATTGTCGTCACTACTGTCGCAGATGTAAGCGAACAAGCAGGGGCTAAAAAAGTATTATTCTAGAAGCCCTTTTTGATGGAGCTTCACATGAAATTGGTATTACGTTTTATACGGGCAAAAATCCAGCTTTTACTGGTAATAGGCCAAGTTAACTCACACAAAGTTCCTTTCTCTTTAAGAGATTTTCGCTGAAACTTTCCTCTTAATTTTCTCGCTATATTTAGACACTGCTTCGTTCCTTGCCCTTGATAATACGAGTGAATGCCAGTCCCATTATCTTTAATGCTTAGGGTGTACCAGCCTTCGTTTTGTTTGCCAGTAGCACAGAGACGGGTCACTCCTTTGGCATGTTTCCCGACATTACATAGTGCTTCTTCCAGATATTGGCAAAGTTCTCGCTTTTGCTCAATGCTCAAGTATTTCTCCTCAATCGGAGCGAACGAATAAGCCTTAACTTTGAGTGTTTTAAAGCAGGGAAAGTTTCGCTGGAGTGTATGGCTGTAGGTTTCATATAAAAGGTCGTGAATTGGCAACTTTAAGTCTAAGATTAGACCACTGCCGAGACGGAAACTTTCTTTTCGGTTTAGGGCTTCTAGTTTCAAATATTCGCCAACTTCTCGAATTTCGTAGTTCAGATTTTGCAAGTATTCGAGTAATTGATTTTGTTCTAAATCTTGGTCTTGAACATGCCTCAAAATTTTGGCTAGTGTTTGCAGGGGCCCGTTATGGATTACAACAAATGTCCCCTCAATGGTGTGTTGGCGGATCTCAATCTGAGACCTCAAAAATCGGTCGTATTGATAAAAAGTACTCAATACTGTACCATTGATAACCAAAACTAATAAAGCTGGCGCTACTGGAATCCACCATCCCTTGACGATGAAGATATAACCAATCCCAATTAAACCAAGGCTGGCAAGAGCAACATACACAAGGTTTTTCAATGGAGATTGAGTCAGCCGACCGAGATAAATGGCTAAAACGCCCCAACCGACAATCCAAAGATATTCCCAACCCTGTAACCAGGTTTTCAAAACGGGTCGTCCGTCGAGAACTGCACTGACAATTTGGCTAACCACATAGGCATGAAATTCTACCCCATAAATTTTCCCGGGCGGTTGCAAATTAGCGATCGCAGAGGTATTAATGGAGTCTTTAATACTAGGAGTAGTTACCCCAATCAGAACGATGCGTCCAGCGAAGGTATCGCGCAGCACATTGGGATTATCTTTCCCTGCTTCAATATCGTTAATTTCTTTAAGAGATAGCGTGCGAAATCGTTCCCAACAGTTGCGATAACAGTTGCGATAATTCAGAAGTAGCTGAACTCCAAACTCATCAGTTCGCACGTAGCCCCCAGAATTGGGCAAAAAGCGAGGGAGTTCAGTGGAACCAAACCGCATCGCATAGCGATCGCGAATGCCCTCGTTCAATTCAATGCCTTCAACCTTGAGATATGTTTCTGCCAACCGTAAAGGCAGGGAAAATGCATATTTTTTTTCGTCTTCAGGTCTCTTCGCTCCAAGTATTGCACGCCTAACTTTGCCGTCATCATCAGAAAAAATATCTACAAAACCGATTTGTTCTGAGGGTAAGTTAGGGGGTGGCTTAATGGCAACGGGTATGACTTTTTCAACCGCAATCAGATTTTTGATGTCTTTAAAGGCTGCAACTAGTTCGGCATGACCAGGTTCAACGGGTATATCTCTAACAATATCAAGACCAATCACTCTGGGCTGGTACTTCTGCAATGTTCTCAGCAGTTTGGCAATCTCGCGATCGGGTATGGGGTAATTCCTTATACGTTGGATATCCTCGTCATCAATTCCGACAATCACAACTCGTTCGTCGATAGGTTCGGGAGGGCGCAAGCGGAGAAAGGAGTCAAGAGTTAGCCATTCTATCAATTGCAGTGACCCATTCAGGCGAAGGAGGATAATCAGTCCCAAAACAGCAATTCCTGGCAGTGCTGCTACAAACCAGATGGTAATTCGTTGTTTAAATTTGTTCCAAATACCTGATATAGGAATCATACTTGAATCTTGCTAAGTATACTGAGAAACAAACTTTGTATGGCAAACTTCTAACCAATTTGGTTTTTCAGGAATCAAATATGAGTCCTATAACAATAGTTTCTTGCTTAACAAATTTAGTCAATCAATAAACCCCTCTTCTCTAGCTCGTTTCTCCGTTTGAATGCGGAGACTTTTGCCATCTTCCGGGTAAACGCCTAAAACGTCTTGAACTTTAGCCCAGTAGTGGCGTACCGTTCTCGGTGCTACTTGCATCCGTTCGGCAATAACTTTATCTTCCAATCCTTCTTCAAAGGCTAGATTGAGTACCTCAAGCCACTCTAGCTTGACTTCTTTTGATGGCATTTTAAGGTCTTTAGTATGTGTAACTCCTTTGAGTGCCAAGTCAATCCGGTTCAACATCTCTTGGCTGGAAAGTCCTTTGTCCGCTACAGTGAACCCTCCTTCATGAGCATCGATGTCCTGTTTAATCCGCACCAGTGCTTTGACATAACTGCTTTGCACAACCAAATTGAGGGTAAGATTGTTTTTCATTAACGTTCCCAAGCTTTTAATGCCTCGATTGATTTCAGCAATGTCCCCGGAGGTTTCTGGCAGGGAAAGATCCATAATAACTAAGTCGGGCTGAAATGCTTCGACCTGCTGGAGAGCATTCTCGGTTGTTTTGGCGGTGAGGATTTTGGCTTGTGGGTAGTTCGATTTCAGCAAGTCGAGCGTTCCGCTCAGAATTAGTTCGTGGTCATCCACCACAAGTATTTTGAGCATCTCTTGTTCTGGTAAATCTTGACTCATCGTTGAAACCTCGAAGTTGACAACTTTACTGCACCTTCATGGCATCGGGTCGTGATGGAGGAAAAGAGAAAGGGGAAGGAAAAAAAGCTCGAATAACTGAAATTTTGCACTAAGCTTCTCAACCATTAGGGATTTAACCCCTTTCGTTACAGGCTATCCATTAGTCGCATCTTTCTTAACATTTGAAAGCCTTGTAATCTGAGGCTTGAAAGCCTCAGTTCACAAACTGTAACAATACTTCTTGATATGCTTACTGAGAATTGCATATTCAAAAATTCAAGCATAGTAAGGATTGGAGCGATTGCTCACAAAAGTATTGAGAAATATCTGAGTAATGCATAGCCTTGCAGGAGAGAGATTAAATCCTTTGTTCTGTGAAGAAAAGGTTTTGTCCTCTGCCCTGCCCCCGCATCGGAGAGATAGGAGCTAGGAAGGGCGCTGGGGGTTATGTTTCCAAATTTGCTAACCTTATCCTTCAATTCCTGGCGGATGAAGGGATAGCTACAATATATAAGTTTAAGTTTTTTATTCAGTTTAATGATAATACAAATCGTCGATTTAAACCATAAAATCCTCAGGGCTGAATGTACGAAGAAAAGCTGTAACCTATGTTCTATAAATATTACAGACACTCATGCTATCAAGCCCTGGACTGGTCATCCCATAGGTGAGAGGTTAGAGTGATTACACTTTTGTCAAGAGGGTGCGAGAACCGCTATAAATCCCTACCAATCGGTATTAATCATTAATTTTGGTTTAACTTTAGATTCATACAAGGAAAAATTCTTTAGAAGAAAGAGATGACTTTGGAGATACTGCAACAGTCCAAGATTTGTCTGAACCAGTTGAAGATGCCCAAAATATTGATGACAGCAGCAAGACATTTGTTTTTTAATCGCTACTTACTAAAACACTGTGTCATTTTTTCTCATGAACCGATAAATTATTTTCTAGTTCTGCAATCATAGTCATTTATAATTATGATTTTTTATTTAAAGGATGTAATTGCTGTTAAGTACGTCTTGCTGAAAATCTAGAATAGAAGCTAAAGTAATATTTATTCATTACCTTTGTTTGAGCTTTATTTGTGAATTATCGTTTGCATTAAAAGGATTTTATAAAACTATGCCAATTAAAAAACATATTAATCTTAATCAAGGATGTTTCCTTAATCCCGCAAATAAACAGATAGTTGTCAATTTAGCCAGTGAAGATATTTTAAATTTAATCACGCAATAATTAAAAAGTCGCTACTCTCCAGAAACTCAAAAAAATATACTTGAGGAGAGTTCAAAGTTATTACCTAATTTTGTATTTCAAGAATTATTACAACGCCAACAGCAGGTAGTAGATATTAACCCAGATAGTTTAATTATCGTTAGCTGTCAAATAGCAGAGGCAGAAGTCGATGATTTAAGATTTGATTTAAATGTCGAAGTACATTTTGTAGTTGGAGATACAAAAGGTCAAAACCATTTTTGGGCTAATCAAATAGTCCTTTGGTCGAATATATGGAGTGATGAAGAACAGCCTTTTGATTTAGAAGATGAACTAGGTGAACAATTTTGGACAAGTTATCAAATTCAGTTGCTTTTTGATGAAAAAGAGCAGCAAACAATTGAACTGGAACTATCACAGATAGATGATTATGCCGCGAGGTTAGAATATTCCCCATCACTAAAAAGATTTTCACCATCCATAGTTCCCTTTACGGATAATAACTTCTAAAAATTATTATCTGTACATATAGTGAATGCAAATTAATCATTTACAGCAGAATTCGGGAATAAAACACGCTTTATACCTGGGTAACAGACTTAGCTTGTGTACCCCACAAAATTGAAATCTGCTGTATATTCACTGAGGATTTTATTTTTTAGAAATTCCCGATTAAAAAGATTAAGTCTTTAATCCTTTTTGCCTCCTCACTGTGGTTCGATAATTGAACCCATAAACAAAACGTTTCCCGTCTGATTATCTCTAATGGCACAGAAGAAGGGACGATTGACAATCATTCGGAATGGTTCTGGTTCTTGTCTCAAAGATGTTGCTACTATTCCCACTGAAGTAGCAGCAGCCGCTTCGGTGCCTTCTTCATTCACTTCAACAAAAGTTTTATGCTTAACTTGGCTAATGGCAAAATTTTTACCCATGCCAGAAAAATTGGCTTTGTTGCTGAAAGCCTCTCCCATACCTAAAGTTTTTAAAGCATCATTGAGTGTAATATCGTAATCTGTTTTAAAGCGGGGTAGGCGAATAAATCCTTTTTGATTGTTGAACTGAGTCATCCATTTTTCCCAGTTTTCAATATTCAAGTTTTGATAAAACGCTTTAAGGTTAGAATTCTTTTTGGGTAAGAATATATAAAAACTTATCTTACCATCTTTCCCATAAGGTAAACTAACTGCTTGAAAATTTTCGCTTTCATAGTATCTATAATTACCCTCCTGTGACATCATTTGGTGTTGTTTTTGCCTGCTAGATGTGATGTAAAAAGGGTATGAAACAGTTTGTTTCTTGTCAAACTCGTTACTCCAATTACCTTTAAAGTATATGGCATTAATCAGAAATAACACCTGATCTGGTTCAATTTTTTCAACTATTTTAGTGATTTTATCGTTAGTATTTTCTTTTACCCAGTTATTGATAATACTAGATGCAGCGGCATCTTTAAAGTTTAAATTGCTGACTTTGGCTTGGTAGAAGTCCTGGGTTCTATTGAGAAAGTCTGGCGCAAAGCTAACATCTTGATTTGCCCAAAGAGAGTTAGCAATTTTTAATTGCACTTTCGTATCCGAATTGTCTAAAAGCTGTTTTAATACCGCTGCGTAAGAAGAGTTGATTTCTGGTAGATTCATTCCCTGTAATTCCAGGGTTTTTGCCATTGCTTGTTGAGTCGAGCCGCTAGCGCCGTTGTAAGTCATAGCAAGAGCGATCGCAACACTCGAAGGTGAGATAAAAATATTCTTCTCACCCTGATCGTCTTTCAAAACTTCTGAAAATAGTTTAAAGCCAAACTTATTGCTAGACTCAACGATTTTTGTATCAGTTTTGGCTGTTTTTTTTTGCAATGGAGTTTCTGGCTGAGGTAAACTAGATTGGGCAAGGGCACTTTTATTACTGTCGACTTGAGAACACCCTAATACACTGAATAGAACAACACTTGCAGCAGCCAGCGCATAACGTCTGCCCAGGCTAACACCGTAACGTCTTTGCAGGAAATTTTCTTTCGCATCACTAAATTTCTGCCGATTCATTCTGCTACCTCACTTGCCAAAGATTCCCGTTCTGTGCTCAGATTTGACGCAGATACTGTGTCAATGATTAACTATTGCATTTGCTCCAATAGAAAAATGGGACTGTTACAGTTTCTGTAACAGTTTTGTAAAAAGCAGTTTTAGTTACACTAGTACTCAACGGCGGAAATAAAATTATCATCTGAAATAGACAAAAAGCTTAGTATATAAGCCTCATCTATTTGAAAAGCTGGAGTTTTTAAGGAGAATATATTATTCGGTTGTGGCTTAAGTTATGAGCTTTACTTTCATTATAAAAAAACTACAATTTTCCAGGTAGACACGGTTTAAGTATTTTTTATTTTTATTTTTGATTTTTGCTTTATTGGAAGCAATACGAAAAAGTGAGAGCAAACTAAAAAAGGCTATCACTAATGGGTTTGGGATAGTTACTGATAGCAACTATAGCAATCCTAAATCATTTGTGAGAGAGTAAAAGGCTGAAAAGCATATAAATACGTACTTTTAATCTCCGTATTTTCTCACGATTCAATTCGGATTGCTATATCATGGCTATTAATGTTTCAAGCTGCGACCACTGCTGGGGTTCCACCATTACGCCTGAGCTTTACAGGGACATTAAGAGTCATTCGTCCTGCTATTCCTAAATTCCAACGCTTAGAGTCAGAAGAGTTCCCCCTTTTTTCGATTGGTTGACTATGGAGATTTTGGATACGTTATTACCCGAACGAGTTCACCGTAATAATCCTAAGGTTGTGAAAAAACCTGTATCAAAGTTTTGTTTGTTCTAAAAGACTAAAGCACAGAGGTACTGGACAACGAGTCGAAGCTCCCAAATTTCACATTACTGATCAGCTTTTTAGCCTTACTGAATCGTATTGGTACTAAAGTTGCTCAACAGTCTCTATCAGAAAGATTTTTAGTTTCCCCTTCTGAATTATTTGAGCGAGTCTTTAAAGATTTACTACCTCAGTTACAATTTAATTGGCAACAAAGACTCAGGCGACAATTGCCAGATAGTGTTAAGTTTGCACTCTGTAATTTTGAATAAATCTGGATAGCCGATGGGTCTACATTAGAGTCTTTGTTCCACAAGCTAAAAAGCCTAAAAGACTTGAAAGCAGGACAGTTAAAAGGTAAGATTTATATAATTTAATTAATAGGTACACTCCACCAAGCTAAACTGTAGGGTTGAGTCGCTTCATTGAGCTTTTGACGAAACTGGACACGGATTTTGTAATTGCCAGTAGCAGTAACGGGGCAGAAAATATGTTCTACATTATCAATTTGGCTGATTGAGGAGCAAACAGAACCAGCATCAGAATTTTGAGCATCAGCTTTTACCAAGTAGAGATCAAGATTATTCAAACCGCGATCGCGAAAATTTTCGCCTACGTCATATTGCTGGTTTTTATTTTTATCGTTGAGTTCTACCAATCGATCCCAACTCAGGGTGACAGCAACAAAACTTGCCTGCTTTAACGGTTTTGCTAATATATAGTCAACAGATGCTCCAACATCAACTGTGCGATAATCCCAACCAATAGCCGGCACTGCAGCTGATGCTTGCCATTGACCAGCACTAAATTGCTGATAAGCGCGAAATACATTCAAATGACCCGCTCCCATTTGGGCATCCAAAGGAATCTTTGGATCTTTGTAAGCATCAGAATCTAGCCAGTTTTGATTTTGCTTATCAATTAGCGTCCGAGTCATTCCCAACCGTAAGCCATCGCCGCTATCTAGAAGTTTGTCTGCTGAATTGAGCAATACAGCTTTCATCACTTGATGACGCCGAGAGTCAATGCTCCAGTGGGGTTGTTTTGTCCGCATCTGTCGGTCTGCAAGTTCCTGCAACAGAGCAACAGTAGCTGTAACTTGAGGTGCTGCAAAACTTGTACCTGTAACCTTGTTCAATTTGCCATCTGGATTGAGCAAAGGAATATTATTACCAGGAGCAACTAAACTGATAGCGCGACGCCCATCAAGGTCAAATTCCCTTCCAGCTAGTCTTCCATTCACCCCTTGGTTAACACCCGCCAGATTAGCCACGTCTACTTTGTTAAAAACTCCCCCTCGGCGGGATGAAAAAGCCACGTTTATTCCGTTAAAATTGTCTGTAGGAATAGGAATACCGCCTTTGCCCTGGTTGCCAGCGATCGCATACAAAACATCATGAGCGCGACTAGACCAGTCAACACACAAAGTTAGTAAAGCATTGCCGTCTAAAGTAGCTTCCGGTCGAGGATCGCGGCTCAGAGGTTCGCCAAAGCTAAAGTTAATCGCACGGACATCGCCACCATTTTGTAGTGCTATATGCTGTGCCGATAAGCACTCTTCTGGTTGACCCATGTTTTTAGTGGAACCCACAGCCGATGAATACAATCGCGCTCCTGGAGCAACTCCTGGCAAGGCTTTGTCTTGACTTACCATCACACCAGCAACATTGTAGGCGTGGGGGTCAACACCAGTATTAGACTTAGCTGGGCCATTGCGTAAGAAAACTGCCGCTAAAGATATGGCACGATTTTTAGACACTGTCTTATCCCATCCAAACATTCCCGGTCGGCCAATTTCCACTTGACCAATAGCAATCTTACGGCCGATTAAATTATAAGGAGGTTTGTGTAGCTTTAGAGCATCAATGCCATTAGTTCCTAGTGCAGATTCTAAAGCTGAAGCAATTACCGGTACACTTAGACAAGAAGCAGTTAATCCCCAAAATATCCAGGTTAATTTTTTAGTCATTAGTTATTAGTTATTAGTCATTAGTCATTAGTCATTAGGCATTGGGCATTGGGCATGGTGAAGAGGACAAGGAGATAAGGAGAATTGGGTACAAGGGAAAAGACTTGTTGCAAGTTCTAAACTTTTGTCTCATTGTCTCCCCTACCTCCCCAGTTCTCATCCCCAAAAAACCGGGATCAAAATTATGAGTCTTGCTCAATGTTTTGTTACAATGCGTACAGACGAGGACGCTTAAAAATCCACTAGCCATGACCCAAAACCTATCTCAAAAGCCCATTGTAATTGCTCCATCTATCCTATCAGCCGATTTTAGTCGTCTGGGTGATGAAATTCGCGCCATAGACGCGGCTGGAGCAGATTGGATTCATGTTGATGTAATGGATGGTCGTTTTGTACCTAATATTACGATAGGCCCTCTGATTGTGGAGGCGATTCGTCCGATTACGACCAAGCCACTTGATGTCCACTTGATGATTGTGGAGCCAGAAAAATATGTAGAGGATTTTGCTAAGGCGGGTGCAGATCATATCACCGTACACTGCGAACATAATGCTTCTCCACACCTGCACCGCACCTTGGGGCAAATTAAAGAGCTTGGTAAGAAAGCTGGAGTTGTACTTAATCCTGGTAGCCCTCTAGAACTAATTGAATACGTTTTAGATTTGTGCGATTTAGTACTAATTATGAGCGTCAACCCTGGTTTTGGTGGTCAAAGCTTTATCCCTGGTGTGTTACCCAAAATCCGCAAGCTGCGCCAAATGTGTGATGAACGCGGTCTTGACCCTTGGATTGAAGTAGATGGGGGACTGAAGGCAAATAATACCTGGCAAGTTTTGGAAGCGGGAGCCAATGCGATCGTCGCCGGTTCAGCTGTATTTAACGCTAAAGATTATGCTGAGGCTATTACAGCAATTCGCAACAGCAAGAGTCCTACTCCAGAATTAGCTAAGGTTTAATTCATTTCTGAATTAACCATTAAACAAGAAATGTAGCAGTGCTACGTCTCTACAAGACTTCTAGATTAATTTCACCAGATGTCTATTCTCCACAAAAAATAAGGTGGGCAAATTGCCCGCCTTATTTATTTTTATATACAGATAAAAAACTGGAAGCTTTTCAAGTTTTGAACTTCCAGTAGTTGTTATATAAATTGAAAGTTTAGAAACCACAGATAATCCAGGTTGGGAGGACTAGGATTACAATAGTCGAAAGAGAAGTGTATGAGCTACTAGTTATAACAGCCACAACAACAATTTCACCGTAACTTTTCTATTTCCGTTTCTGAAGTTGATGTTAAGCGTTTGCTTTATTAACTAAAGCAACACCAACCAGAAGATAGAAAGTTTTATAAGCATTACTTGCACCGTCTGCAGTCAGTGAAAGCTGTGTAAAATTTGGATTGGGGGAATCCACCTCCCCAAATTCTTTTTGCTCAGACTTTCTTAGAAAAAGAACCACCAGTAGCAACGGTTGCATCTTGGTCTTGGTCTAAGAGTTATTTACTCCATGAAATGCTGATTACTTTTGTAATCAGTTTGATTTATTTCATCATCAGAACTAATCGTTGATTTTATTTTTTAAATTAACTTGCCTGCCAAATCACCTCTATTTTGGTTTAAGTTGTAGTTGTTATTAGTTTACCAATATCATTAGTATATATTTGCCATTTTGGCAGATTTTTGCAAAATACTATCAAATTACTGAGTGCTATACAAAACCTGCCATGCTATAAATTTTAAATTAGCATCGCAGGCTTTCAGATAATCAATCAACTTTAGAGGAGAATCTATTGATTCCAAATACTTTTTAATTGAATCCACAGGATTTCAAGGAAACGTCTTGAATATTTTCTGGTTTGAATAGCGATTTGCTTGATTGATGTTCGTTTATTTGCTGTGTCAATCTTTGGTCTAAACTCCCACCAAGGATTTATGCTTTTTGCTTTCTAACTACTTCTAGATAAGCCAGGTCTTTAATTTTGCTTAAGCAGCTTGATGACACATTATTATCAGACCGGGAATCATGAGCATGTTTAAGCATTTTTAGATTTTCACTTTGCTGTTGTTTTGTCCTATCTGCTTGAGAGTTCTCTTTGAGCAATCGATTGTAGGTGCGATATGGAATGTAATGGAGAGGATTATAACCACCAAATCGTAGCATTAAAACACATGCCCAGGAATACTTTCCAGCAAGAATTGCTTCAACTACTTTGTCAAATTGTTGAGCTTTTACTGTCTTATCTAAGTTACTACTAATACCAGCAATGTCTTGATTCATCATAGTGTTTAGTTATTTTGGGTGAAGTAAACTATTTTCTTCTCTGCGATTGTTGATATTTGAATTGAGGTGTACAGACTGCACTAGCCTTTTTGCAAATCTTGAATTGCTTATGGCAAATTATCAGCAATGTAGCGGTATTTGATGTTTACAAGGTATAAGAAACCATAAGTAAATAAATTTTGTTGGTTCACATGCTTATATTTCTTACTACTGTTGAATTAAGCAATTTCCGGGAAGTTTGCATATTTTTTTAGACTAATAGAGAAAATATATTTATCTTTGAGCATTAACAACATCATTCGCATTTATACTCTTTTTTGTCGTTAGCGTCATCTACTAATCTAGTATATTTATAGGTCAAATTTACTGAATATATTCCGATATTTACTTATGTATTGTGCAGCTTTTAGTTTTGTCCTCCTTTATAATTCTTGAGGGGTGTTACCCCTCACCCGATATCATTTTAAAACCTTTATTATTGTCGAGTAACTAGAAAACAATACCATTAAATAAAATGTAAAACAACTTGTAAAAATATTAGGTTATAGAGAATAAAACTTTTTGCCGCAATAGTATTGAACCTATTTTCCCATAAGTTCGATTAGATAATAATACCTATTAGACTTGTTTTGAGTGGTTTACAAAAACTACAGCTTTAGCATATCTAACTAAATAGAATCGCTATCAACCGCCCGTAAATATTTCATAATGATCAGCCAGGAATCATAAAATATATTAGTTGAAAAATAAAATTACTGGTTAATGATAATATAGATAGTTATAACGAGCCTTAGCTGAGTCAAGAAAAAGAGCTGCAAATGGATAACTTTGCTCAAAAAATGTAGCAAGCTAAGTCTGTACAATATTATAAAATTTAAAAATAGATAGAAAGCTAATTAATACAGAATATTATTAAGTTAATTCAGCAAAAATTTCTATATGTATGAATATCTAACAAATTTATAAAATTGAGATTACAAATGTAGTAGTAATTGGGCGAAATGGTTGTACAAGATCAAAAATCAATATGCGATCGCCTTTATCTCTCAAGACAATTACACAATGAATTACTTGACAATGAGCTATTTAAGGGTTATAGTATGAGTCCACCTTACTTAGATTAGTCCTCACTGATACCGCTTCACATCCTGCAAGTTTGGGCTGCTTCTAACAAAGTCTGGTGAAATGCACCTGTAAGATTTACTGGCGTTAAGTTACGCAAGCTGTAGGGGTTTAAGCGTATGCCCCAGTGTTGGCTAATCATTGCTAAACACGCAGCCCCATAATCTGATGAACTTTGCTGTTGAGTAAAGGAATAGGCACGTCATAACCTAGCTTTTGATTGTGAACGTAGTCTGGGAACTATCAGCAATATTTATAGCTAAAGCTAGTAATATCTGCATTTTTTAAAACATTAGTCTTAAATTCTCAATGCTTCAACTCTTACCATTACTGAAATTTTCCTTCGCTTCCGGAAATACTCGGAAAATAAAATCGCAAATCTAAACTTTGCTTTTCCAGATGAAGACAGGTTAAATTTGGTAGCGTGGAATACGATCATTCGTAGGGGCGCACATCTTTCATAGGTATCAACTTAAAGTAGAAATTATACTATTTCACTTTAAGGTTGATGCAAATAGGTAGTAGGAAGCAGGGAGAAAAAGTTACAGACAAATCATTTGTATTAAGTATTTCGTGAAATGGTATTAGGTAAGAGTAAGGGTTGCTATGCCCTCATCCCCTAACCCCTTCTCCCATATTAGGAGAAAGGGAGCTGGAGAATTTGATCCCCTCTGCCAATTTTGGAGAGAAGGCAAAACTCATAGAATCAGAAGATTTCAGCTTAAGTTGACACCAATGACATCTACATGTGTTGCATCAAAACGAGAACCGCTTTGATAGTCAATCAATTAATAACTAAATAAATTCCCCAAATCGCCATTGGCCGCAGGTAAGTGCTAGCGCGAAAAGTACCAGCTGCGGTGATAGCTTCCGGTGTGCGAAATTGCAAACCATTGTTATAAATTTGCTGCACTACAGCTTGCGTCAACCTCAACGCTTCATCCTTCATTCCCATCTGCACGAGAAAAGCCGCCAGCCCAAAGTTTATCCCCGTCCAAACTTCTAAAGGATGAGTAGCTTTGGGATTTTCTGGTGAACCATCACGACGAACACCATTAGCAGCACCAAACTCACCATTGCAGAATTTCAAAAAGCAAGCATCATAAACAGTTTTCAAGGCAGAAAGGGCGCGATCGCTCGCTATAATATCAGGTAAATCCAGCAGACGGGCGTAGAATTGTCCGCACAATTGATCTGCCATCACCACATCGGAACCACTTTTACTATCAAGTCGGTAATATTCCCCATTCCAGAGTTTTTCTTGGTAAATAGGAAGAGATTGTTGTAACCAAGTTTCATAAGTGGATTTTTGCGCCGTCAACTCTGTTGTGTTACCTGTCTGGTAAATTAATAAAATATCGCTGATGGCGATCGCAGCTTCTAACGCCGCCAACCACAACCCCCCACAATAGGCGCTGACACCCTGTAATCGCCAATCATCAAAGGTTTGATCGGGTGCGCCAGAATTTTCCGGAATCCCATCGCCGTCGAGGTCAAAAGTTTTCAGGTAGTCGAGGGTTTGAACGATCGCATTCCAGCAATCTGCTAGAAATTCCACATCGTCAGCACCCGTGAGTAAAAAATCACGGTATACTTGCAAAACAAAATCACTACCTAAATCCTTCCATAAATTACAGTCTTGATAGCTGGTGTAGTTGGTTTTCTCCCAGACGTGTTCGTTCGGTGCACCTAAATCGTGGGGTGTTGCACCTGCAACTTTGCGAACGGCAATCGGGCTTTCTGCCTTAATTGTCATGTAATAGCCAATGATTCGGGGAGTATTATCACCTTGAGGAATCGCCCGTGCAAATGCCCGAATTACCGACTTTTCTAATTCTGGAAATAGCATCAGCAGGGCAAAAGAGCCATACAACCGTACATCTAGACTTTCATACCAACGGTAATCTAAGCACTCTAACACCGCAAACTGACCGATGGGGTCAAGTTTTGATGCTGCACTCCAGAGAGTACCGCCGCTAGTGAGGTCATAAAGCTCATTAAATAAAGCCATTTTAAACCAGTTAGGTAAATCTTCCCGGTCGAGAATGGGTTTTTGCCAACTTTGAATT
Source organism: Nostoc sp. (assembly GCF_036917515.1). Classification (GTDB taxonomy): domain Bacteria; phylum Cyanobacteriota; class Cyanobacteriia; order Cyanobacteriales; family Nostocaceae; genus Nostoc. The sequence continues at coordinate 25,596 of NZ_JBALDE010000191.1, forward strand.
TGCGATCGCCAGGTTTGGTATTCTTGTAATGCAGTCGATGCGATCGCCCAAGCATTATTTCCACTTTTACCAAAAAAGTCTGTATATCTGCGATAATAGTTGACTCCAGCAGTAAATTCTGTGATCGGCAAATCCCAAGCGAGGACAAAGGGAATTTCCAGAGTTTCGCCTGGTTGGAGAGTGAAACGGATTGCGATCGCAGCCCCTAATTGTATATTCTCTGCTGCTGGAGTAGTATCAACATAATTGGGCAAAGAGCCATCTTGGGCAAAGCTTTGCCACACTTCATCACCTGTACCTTCAGGATTCCAGTGAGTGTGGTGAAATACTTCTACTTGGGGATGTTTCAGCGTTGCAATACACCAAGTTCCATCGCCTTCTTGCAAAGGTTGCTCACTACCAATCCGACCTAAAAGACAGCCAAACTGTTGTGTATTTTCAACTATCTGATTGTAGTTTCCTTGACTTTCGCCCCAGCGCGGTTGGTATTCATAAACCGGACTACCATCATCGCGCACCCGCACTTCGGGAGATTTGAGAGCATTTGTAAACCAGCCCACCATATTTTGCCAAGTGAGCATAATACTGAGAGTAATCGGTGTATCTGTCGGGTTGTGGGTATTCCAGAGGAATATTGCCACAGGGTAGCTAGTTTCTTGGTAATTGCCTGCCCAGACTGGAGAAAATTGCTCACAAGTCAACTGTGCTTGAAATATATTTTCATACACAAACCAGCTACGTGGATATAGCGCGTGATAATTACCCGTCCCCTCAGTAGCCAAAAGTGTTGGATACCACTGCCAAGCCTTGAGAGTGCCATTATCAGGCTCTTGGGTAGATAAAGCATAGGCTTGGGAAGATGTACTATTGGATTCAAACACACTGAATTGACAAGCGGGAACATTTTTGAAGGTATGCTCACCGCCGTCGATGTGCCACAGGTTAAAGTCTCCCCGTGAAGAACGACCGATGCAACCTGCACCAAAGCCGCCTAAAGGCATACCATGCCAAGGCCCATCATCAATATTACTTGCATAGCGAACAGTATAAGGTTTATCCCAGCCTAAGCCGATAGGACGGCTCCAAGTGCAAGAGGGAATTTCTGGAGAGAGTTGATTTGTCATCGCCTAATGTTACAGCGTGCAGTTACGTCAATGAAGACTAGCGCGATGTGAGATTTTTCTCAAGGTAGTAGCACGGTAATGGCTATTGGTGTCGATTTTAGCTGAAATTTTCTAACTAGTCGTAGCCCGCCCTGAGATATTGCTTACGTAATTACTACCAAACCATAAGGTATAGAGCTTATCTCATTTACCAAAACTTTAATATTGTGGTTCTACCGTGTATTGCTCAACTAATACTTGAATTTTAAATCTAGAGTTTTTAACTCTAATGGGTAAATTACTAGTAAATTTGGGTATTTTAAAGCACAGAGGGAATTTCTCAATAGTTTTAACAAAAGAAGATGACACAATACGCCCTTGTGGTTGAAATTGCTCAGAATGACAACAGTTTCGGCAGCTTGACTAAACCTATTAATGATGCAGAGGCTGTGGCTAACACAGAAAAATTTTTGCTGGTGGTAGATGAGTTTGAGGAAGTATCTACAGTTTGTATAGATCAGGAAGAACAGCAGAGATTTATTGAACTACTTACTGGGGTAGTAGAGATTCATGATTCGCGGTTAGCAGTTGTAATTACTATACGAGGCGATTTTCTTGAATCTTGTTTAGATAATCCTTCTCTAACTCATCTGATTCCAACCCAGGCAGCAGTTATGCTGCCTTTAACTGGAGTTGATTTAAAGGAGGCGATCGCCAAGCCTGCCAAGCTTCAGGTTCATAGTGTTGAAGAAGCAGGAGTATTAAAAATTCTCCCAAATCTTCAACAAGAACCAGGGAGTTTGCCATTGTTAGAGTTTGCCTTAACTAAACTCTGGGAAAAACGCGAACAAAAGAAACGTCAACTCACCCAAGCAGAGTACGAGAAGTTGGGAGGATTAACTGCGGTGTTAAATCTCTATGCGGAAAATCTTTATCACTACCAAGATTATGAGAAAGAATATCCAACTCAAGAACGTAGTCAGCAAGAAAAAGAATGGATTAAGCAGATTTTTCTGCGGTTAGTGCGAACGGGAGAGGGAGAAAAGAATACCCGACAGCGCCAACCAAAAGCCACATTATTAAATATTGCAGGTAATGAAGCCAATCAACAGCAACAACTTAGTGAGTTGCTAGATGGTGAAGCGGGATTGGTTAAGGGACGCTTATTAGTTACTGGAAAAGATGAAAAAGGAGAAGTCTGGATTGATTTAGCCCATGAAGCTTTAATAGAAAGTTGGCAGCAGTTTGCCCAGTGGCGACAACAAGACCGAGACTTGCGACCGTTGAGCGATACATTAGAAAATACCCGACGGGAATGGTTGAACGAAAGGCCGGATGACAAAAAGGGATTACTAGCGAAAGTGAGGGATAGCTGGCAACAATTGCAATCACCCCAACAAGATGAGGATTTTTACCAGTACAGCAATACTGATGAAAAAGACCAGATTGTCGAGATGGAAAGGGCGCTTACTGAATCCCAGTTGCGAGAGAAAGCGGCTAGAGTAGACGATTTATTGCCCTTACAACCGCTAGATAGTCTAGTTTTAGCAATTCAAACTATGGGGGAGAATCAAGATAAACTACCTCAGCAGATTCTTGCATCAGTTCAGAACAGTTTGAATCGGGTGGTGAATAAAGCAAGAGTCTCTATTCCCTTTTGTGGTCATGAGGGTAATGTCTCTTCCGTCGCTATCAGTGCTGATGGGCAGACGATTGTCAGTGGCGGTGCTGATGGTACGGTGTGGGTGTGGAACCATCAAGGTCTTTCCTTAGCTGAACCTTTGCGTGGTCATCAGGGTAATGTCTATTCTGTCGCCATCAGTGCTGATGGACAGACGATTGTCAGTGGCGGTGCTGATGGTACAGTGCGGGTGTGGAACCACCAAGGTCTTTCCTCAGCTGAACCTTTGCGTGGTCATCAGGGTAATGTCTATTCTGTCGCCATCAGTGTTGATGGACAGACGATTGTCAGTGGCGGTGCTGATGGTACGGTGCGGTTATGGAACCATCAAGGTCTTTCCTTAGTTGAACCTTTGCGCGGTCATCAGGGTAATGTCTTTTCTGCCGCCATCAGTGCTGATGGGCAGACGATTGTCAGTGGCGGTGCTGATGGTACGGTGCGGTTATGGAACTGCCAAGGTCTTCCCTTAGCTAAACCATTGCGTGGACATAAGGGTTGGGTCTATTCTGTGGCCATCAGTGCCGATGGGCAGACGATTGTCAGTGGCGGTGCCGACGGTCTGGTGCGGTTGTGGAATCACCAAGGTCTTCTGTTGGCTGAACCTTTGTATGGTCATGAGAGTAATGTCTCTTCTGTCGCCATCAGCGCCAATGGGCAGAACATTGTTAGTGCTGATACTGACGGTACGGTGCGGTTGTGGAATCGCCAAGGTTTTTCCTTAGCTGAACCTTTGCGCGGTCATGAGGGTAATGTCTCTTCTGTCGCCATCAGCACCGATGGGCAGATAATTGTCAGTGGCAGTGCCAATGGTATGGTGCGGTTGTGGAATCGTCAAGGTCTTCCCTTGGCTGAACCTTTGCGTGGTCATGAGGGTAATGTTAGGTCTGTCGCCATTAGCACTGATAAACAGATAGTTATCAGTGGTAGTACTGATAATACAGTGCGGTTTTGGAACCACCAAGGTCTTCCCTCAGCAGAACCTTTGCGCGATCATAAAGGTTGGGTCTATTCTGTTACCATCAGTGCCGATGGTCAGACGATTGTCAGTGGCGGTACTGACGGCACGGTGCGGTTGTGGAACCTACAAGGTCTGACCTTAGCTGAACCTTTGTGTGGTCATGAGGGTTGGGTGTATTCTGTTGCTATCAGTACCGATGGGCAGACAATTGTCAGTGGTGGTAGTGACGGCACGGTGCGTTTGTGGAATCTGCAAGGTCTGACCTTAGTCGAACCTTTGCGTGGTCATCAGGGTTATGTCAATTCTGTTGCCATTAGCGCCAATGGGCAGACGATTGTTAGTGGTGGTGATGACGGCACTGTGCGGTTATGGAATCGTCAAGGTCTTGCCTTAGCTGAACCTTTGCGTGGTCATCAGGGTTTCGTCAATTCTGTTGCCATTAGCGCTGATGGACAGACGATTGTTAGTGGCGGTACTGACGGCACTGTGCGTTTATGGAATTACCAAGGTCTTGCTTTAGCTGAACCTTTGCGTGGTCATAAAGGTTGGGTCTATTCTGTTGCCATTAGCACCGATGGGCAGACGATTGTTAGCGGCGGTGATGACGGTACAGTAAGGTTGTGGAACCTGGAAGGTCTTGCTTTAGCTGAACCTTTACGTGGTCATCAGGGTTGGGTTTATTCCGTTGCCATTAGCGCCGATGGGCAGACAATTGTTAGCGGCGGTGAAGATGGCACTGTGCGTTTGTGGCGTGGTGACTGGCGTGCATGGTTGCAAGTCTGTTGTGATAGGTTACGTTACCATCCCATCTTCACCAATCCGCAAACAGAGGAAGCAAAAGCCGCCTGCGAAACGTGCCAAAAATATGTTTGGAGTCAAGTAAGCGGGTAAAAACACAGTATTGCCGTGCCTCTAAGAAAGTTTGTACTCGACTCAATTGCAAACGGCTATTAAAGCAGTAAGTAAAGAAAGGAAAATACAAAAAAGAGACTTATTCTCCATTTAGGCTCAGAACTCCAGTTTTCATCTTCAAAACTTGGAAGTTGATGCTCAAAACTCGGAACTTTATGTTCGCAACTGCAACAGCCAAGATCCAAGGGTAAATTATGGTGAGTGAAAAGCTTAGGCGTAACCCGCACTTTGACAAAGCTCACCCTTTGACCTTGGAATTTTTATTAGTGTTATTGAAATTAAACTTGTATATGTGGGCACTCTAAAATTAAGCAACATACTGGAGATTAATTTCTATGTCTACAGCCCCAATTAGTGCAACACTAGCGCAATCGGAACTTCGTGCTTTGAACAGCAACATCCGAGATCCAAGAATGAATGATAGTGAGTCAGGAGCGATCGCTTTCGTTATCATCCCATCTTCACAAACCTGCAACCTTAAAAAACACAAATTTCCTACTAAACTTATCACCAATATCTTGCGTAGGGGTACAACATTGTTGTGCCCTGATACAACCGTTCATCCTAGCCAATATTTTATTTGTAATTTCTCGTAGAGTAATTAGTACCATTCAAATGGAATACGCACTGTGCAAAATAATATTGTTTCTCGTTGAGATGCCAGATGGGTTGGGGGTACGGCAATACCGTGTCCCAACGAAGAACTGTATTTCATCCAATTACAAAAGGCGATCGCTTCCATAATGTTTTGTATAGCTGAAGGTATAAAGCTTATCGCTACTTAAACAAAACCTTAAGTGCTGGAATTTTGCTTGTTTTCAGGAAACTTACACTTCACCTCAATTTCAAAATTACTCTCCGCCGAGCCTTCAGTTACGAAGGGGATACGAGTTTTTCCGCCTATCTTCAAGCCAAACTTCAGAGTTACCTCTTCAACTTCGGCAGCACCTAAATTTTTAAAAGCGCCAATGGCATATTTGGTATAAGCTCGAATTTGATGGTGAACTTCCTCAATCTTGACAAATGCATCTTCCCAAAAGCCCTAAGATTCTTTCTCTTCATCTTCCGGGAGTGGTAAATCTTCACGCCAGCGTCGCAGATTAGAGCAAGAACGGGATTCACTACAACAATAGTATGACCTGGCTAGCACAAAATTAGGTCGCCTGCGCCAAGCTTACGCCATTGAAACCGATGTATCTACAAAGTGGAAACTAGAAGTGCAAATTCAGGAAGCCCAAACAGAACAAAATAGATTGAGTTAGAGAAGCATTTAGCGTCTTTGTGTCGGGAAAACATTATTACAAGTTGGAACGATCGCAAAATTGTCGCTGGGCAAGAAGCTCTGCAAATCGACCCAAACGACGCAATTGCTCACAATTACCTGGGGAGTGCGCTGTCCGATCAAGGGAAGTTAGAAGAAGCGATCGCAGAACTAGAAATAGCTATTCACCTCGATCCTAGTAACACTGTGATTCGTAACAACTTAGAGATTTATAGAAATAAGAAGAAGGGTTTTTGGGGGCGTTTATTTGGTGGGTAAAATATTCTCAGTCTTATTCATCTCAACAATGTGCGATCGCCTGTTGTTGACGATGCGATGCCGGCGGTGGGCTACGCCAACGCCACAAACTTTGTAACCACCTTATAGTAGTTGTAAAAATATCAAAAGTATTTAGTCGTAATCTTCAACTTGATATGAGCGCAGCAGATTTATTCCCAACCTTGCACAAGCTATCTCGTGCAGATAAACTCAAGGTCATGCAGTTTTTAATTCAAGAACTAGCTATCCGATCGCTCTACCTCTGAACTCGAAGCTTGCACCTTTGAACACGAGTTGTCGAGCAAAAAGAGCGTAGCGTAGCCCGCCCTTAGACATCGCTCCACCTCAAAGCTTCATCATTCTACCTGTGAACTCGGAAGTTGCACCTTTTAACACCAATTGTCGAGTAAAAAAGGCGATCGCTCAACCTTTTACCCTCGAAGTTGCGCCTTTTATCCTCGAAGTTGCACCTTTTACCCTCGAAGTTGCACCTTTTACCCTCGAAGTTACGCCTTTTATCCTCAAAGTTGCACCTTTTATCCTCAAAGTTGCGCCTTTTATCCTCGAAATTGCACCTTTTATCCTGATCATTCTACTTTTGAACTTAAAGCTTGCACCTTAGAACATAAATTGTTTAGTAAAAAGAGCGTAAGTCTAGCTTGTCGGAGACATTGCTCAACCTCTAAGCTTAATCAATAGGTTATTTTTACTCATATAAACGCTGTGTGATCGCATTCAGCAATGACTCAAACTCTGATTTGCTGTGAATATCAGGGGTGAGCGTGTTCATATCTTTTAGCAGGTTGGTGAGTTCTGCGATCGTGTTGCGAATCTCGGTGTATTGGTCAATTTCTTCACGAAATCCCTGCAAGTTAGCTGCACCAACTTCTCTCATCCCTTCGTCTAATTCTTTAATTTCGTCTTCCCAATGCTTGATATATTTAAGTCTGGCAACGGGTTTATAAATTTGGGCATCTGCTAATACAATCGGGAAAATTCGATTATAAAATTCACCATTTTTAGCAATTTGCACTAGCTCAAACATGCAATTGGGAGACTTTAAATACTTGTCACTGATAACAGCGATCGCACATTTACCGCGTCCAATCCGTTCCATGAAAGCTTTGATTAGTCCTTTGTAGCCCAAATCGCGTTTATCACGGATGATTTTGATTCCTTTAGCTTGAAAAGTCTCATCCAGTTTATTGACAAATTGCTCACTTTCTCCACCCCAAGCATAAGAAATGAAAATTTCCTTCTCGAATTCCATTAGAGATTGACTATTCATGATGGGTTTTTCTTCTTGATTGCTATCTCGTAGCCGATGCGTCAATGATTCATCTCGCTTTCGTTCCAGTTCGTTTTGCAACTGTGCAACTTGGGGGTTGAGTTCCTTTTCTGGTCTATCGGGTTGGAATATGACATCATCAATTAACCTGCGGACATTTACCATTTGACGGCTTTTCCTGCATTGAATCAGTTGAGCATTATCATCTAGGAACTCGCGCAGTTCGTTCAGAGGATAACTATAAGGAGTTTGGCTTCCTTCACATTTTTCGCAGTTACAAGGAACTAGGGTTTCATATTGCAAACGTTCGTAAGAATTGTGGATTTTTTCGAGTTCATGGGTGATGACTGCCATCAATTCTTTTGTACGGTTTCCGGCTACACGGATTTTAATTTCTCGTTGATTGTAGTTTTCAATGATTTCAGCACGAGTTTGGTTTTTGTTGAGAACAATACCGTTTTTCCAAACTACTTTTTGCTGTTCAATCCAAGGATGCGTCTCAACAATAAAGCGGGTGAGGATACCTTTGGGCATGAATGTATAGGTGTAGCGCAGGATGAGGTTGTGGCGATCGTCCCAGGTATAATCAGCTTTTTCAATGGAAAGTAATTGCGGTGCAATATAAATGTCACGGCGACCAGGAATTTTGTAGCAAAGCTTGAACCGCATCATTAATTGCAGGAGTTCATCGTGCATATCAGCATATTCGCCGCTTTTCCAAATATCTTTGAGGTCGTCTTTGGTAAAACAACCGAGATTTTGGTTAACAGTCTGATTATCCAAAACTTTGTAGACGGCAGTTGTCCCCCATTCTGGTTTGAGGATGACGTAATGTTTGAGTGTAGAATCGTCTTGAAAGTGCAGACAAACGCCGAGGTCGTGGAGATAGCTGCTTAAGCGCAGCATATCTTTCTTGTCAATTAAATTATTGACTCGGCAAAGGGTAAAGTATTCTTCAACGCTGATGTAATTTCGGGAATCGTTCTCTAAGGCGTTTCTGACTCTTACCCAGAGTTTTGGTAGAGGTGTAGCAACGTGGTCAAGATTGCTAATGTAAAGCTGAATAGCTTTTTTAATCTCTGCTAAACCGCGATTAGTATCTAAATTGGTTGCCAGAATTTCCTTGAGATTGTCAAATTCTCCTCGTAACTGCCCCCCATCGACTTCACACTGACGGTCTTGTTTTTCGTTTTTGATGATGATAACTGGGCTTTTGTCGCTCAAGAGTTCAACAACCTTCAGCCACCAGTAAAAACCAGTGTTTTCTTTGCGAGTGTCGGCAACTAAGGCATATAGAGAACGCTTGCTGAGGAAAAATTGATGGGTTTGATGGTAGATTTCTTGACCGCCAAAATCCCAGATGTTGACCTGAAAATCTTTGCCATTTGGCAGTGTAAAGTGCCACCGGATCACCTCAATGCCTTCAGTTGATTTTTCATTCGCCTGGAGTTTATAGTTTTCGTCTTTTATTTTCTTGGCTAAAGAGGTTTTACCGGCTTCTCCTTCGCCAACAATCAAGAATTTTGCTTCGTAGAATGGTTCAGTTTCGGCTGGATCTTGCACCCGAAAATAGAAATCGAGAATTTCATTCACATCACCCGGATCTTCGGATAAATTCTTCGTCTCCAAAATCTCTGGTGGAATGGGGACTGGATTTCTACGAAGATCCAGCTTTTTCAGGTTTGACAGTTGCCTGATTTCCGGTGGCAGACTGCTCAGTTGATTTCTGTAGAGGTCGAGGGATTGCAGGTTGGTAAGTTGGCCAATTTCCGGTGGCAGACTGCTCAGTTGATTGTAGCTGAGGTTGAGGGATTGCAGGTTGGTGAGTTGGACAATTTCCGGTGGCAGACTGCTCAGTTGATTAATCAAGAGGTCGAGTGATCGCAGGTTGGTGAGTTGGCCAATTTCCGGTGGCAGACTGCTCAGTTGATTACTGAAGAGGTTGAGAGATTGCAAGTTGGTGAGTTGGCCAATTTCCGGTGGCAGACTGCTCAGTTGATTACTGAAGAGGTTGAGAGATTGCAAGTTGGTGAGTTGGCCAATTTCCGGTG
>NZ_JBALDE010000192.1:0-63150 GCF_036917515.1 Nostoc sp.
CCGAGACTTTTATTTATATTGCGATGATACGTATTATGCTTCGACGACTCGCATGAGTTTTTACTTTCTTGGACTTTTAAAACATCCTCTAAGTTTGATTCAAGTCGTCTTTGTAAACAATATTTGAGAGTTTTGTAGTTATTTATACTGATAAGTATTCACCTAAAAAGACTAGAAAACTATAAAAACACAGGTACTTCATGAAATTTAGATAAAGTTAGCTTTCAAGATTGGTACGCCTATTAGTATTGACATATACATAAATATTCATTACAAAGTGCCACGCCCTGATAGGTACGCGGATGACGAAGATTGAGTGGAACCAGAAACGCTCTGCCTCCGGTTAAAAGACTACATAGGAGGGATGGGAGAGGTAAACGTTAACATACAGACAAAGCCTTGCCCTTTTCCTCTCTTAAATGCAGGTTCAGTCAATATGCCAATCAAATACACATCAACTTAATTTCTCATACCGATAATTTTAGATTCAGGATTGCAGTAATTCATGCAATTAATCAAATTTAAGTTGGGGCATAAGTTGGAGAGTGCCAATACCTAAATTTTTTGGTGAAAGCGATCGCCCTTCAAACAAAGCCATCATATCTCGTAACTGAGGATTGCCACGGGAGGCTCCCGTTAGTCCTTTGGCAATGATTAAGCCACAGTAGCCCTTAGTATTTTTACACCGCTGATTCCATTTTTTTCGGGCTTCGACATGAATCGGATCTTCATCTAAAAATTCACCAAATAGGAACAATTCGCCATTTTGAGTTTGCAATAAACCCAGGTCGTAGCGCTCGCCATCAAAAGGATCGGTACCTGGATTAAAGCAAATTGCTTTTAGTCCACCTGCTGCTTCAATTCTTTCAATTACGGTCTTCGCTTTGGGTCGGGAGGTTTGAATTAAAATCACCGGCAAACCATCACCCACTTGTTTGATTTCACTAGCCTGGTGGTAGCTGACCCCCTTTCGTAGAGAATCTAACATTTCCCAGGACACTACACCTAAGCTGAGGAAGGAATCTTCTGGTATCAAGTCATCTCGCAATGATTGGAAATCAAGATTGTTAATCTCGCGATCGTCAATACCAAAGCCTGTCATTTCCTCTAATTCTGCTGCTAACTGCGGTATGGTAGAGACTGTTACAGCTACAGATTTAGTTGATTCTTCTGACTGCGGTAGAGAAATGCGATAGCGACGGCTGAGGGTAGGGAAGATGTCCTCATGAAGTTGGCGACGGTGATCGCGAATAAAGCGACTCAGGCTTTCGATCGCAACCAAGATTACCAATGCTTCTTCGTCATACAAAACAGACCGGAGTCCTTCTAAGGGGTGGATATTACCAAAAGTAGGGTCAATTTCTGATAATGGTAGATCCGCTAAATCATCTTCTTCATCGTCATCTTCATCAGTTTCGTCAACGCTCTCAAAAGTGAGAAACAAGCAATCTTGCTTGAGGAACGCTTCTTCTAGATGCTCTGTTGATTCTTCATCTGTTAGAACTGCGGCACGAAACTGTTTTAAAGACTCTTCTGAGCGATAAAACAAAATCCCATACTCCATTCCCAGCATTCCCATGACTGAGGCGTAGAGTGTGCCAACATCCCACTTATTAATCTCGATTGACAAAATTTGCTGTTCTTCTAAAAATTCCCAAGGTGCTGCTTGCCAAATTGCAAATGCTTTCTCTCGCAAGATTTGCGCATACTGTGGGGGTAAGTCGGGGGTTTGACTATCGAGGATATCGGCAAAGCCACGAAATAGTTCGTCAATTAAAGGCAGTTCTGGTGCGTAGTCAATGGCGATATCCAAATCTTGTAGCACTCCCCGCAGGTAAAATTGGATCTCGCGGTCTTTGACTACAATTCTTTGAGGTCTAGCAGGTCTTGCTGGACTTTGAGGATGCTCCATTGCTTGCATTAAAGTGCGAACTATTGCTTCTGGACCGATATCTGAAGCTACTACGTCCATTCCTCGAACAATACCTTGGGAGTAATCTACCCAAAGAATGCATTCTCCCTTTGCCTCTGAATCTGACTGCTGGTTTGGTGATGACAACGGACGGCGATCGCCCTCCCATACAGAAGGAATTTGAGTTAATTTCTTCAACCGACGACTGGTAGAGCGATTAAAACTTGTCATAGAGATCAAAAGAAGCAATTTGGAAGTAAACTTTGGGGCTAGTTAGCCTCGGATTAAATTTTTATGGCTGCACCTGAAGGGTGGTTGCTTCTGTTGCTGCCGCAAGGCTTGAATTTTAAGAATACCGAATGTATAAACACATTGAGTCTCTCAATTCTAGAATAAAAATCTTTGGGTACTTTTGACGGAGTGTTTACAATTTGGCATCTAGCAACATCTAAGCCGCTAGAATGAATACAAAAACACCCAACGAGCAACCCAAAAGCATTAACAAGCCGATATAGGGTAACGCTTATATTAATTAAGGAGTTGAAAAGCAGATGACACAAGCAATTGAAGCTCAACAACGCGGAATTCTGTTGAGCGAAGCCGCATTGCACCAGGTAAAATCCCTCCGGGACAAGCAAGGCACAGACTTGTGCTTACGGGTAGGAGTGCGTCAGGGTGGGTGTTCTGGGATGTCTTACATGATGGACTTTGAAGACACTAGCAAGATCACCCCTCATGATGAAGTTTTTGACTACGATGGCTTCAAAATTGTCAGCGATCGCAAGAGTCTGTTATATCTCTACGGTTTAATGCTCGATTACAGTGATGCTATGATTGGCGGTGGTTTCCAATTTACTAACCCCAATGCTAATCAAACTTGTGGTTGTGGCAAGTCATTTGGGGTGTAATATTGTCAGTTGTCATTTGTCCCTGGTTATTAGACGAAAGACAAATGACAATTGACCAATGACTCATGATTAATTTACTATGACTCAAACAGTTGAATCCCTGTTTGATACAGGTTTAGAACGCTATAAAGCAGGAGAATCAGCAGAATCTTTAATCCCTGTATTTAAAGAAGTGTGCGATCGCGCTCCTAAAACTAGTGCAGCTTGGGTTTGTTTAGCGTGGCTGTATCTACTCGATAACAAACCCAATTTGGCTTACAAAGCTGGACAGAAGGCAGTCAAGTTAAATCCACAAGATCCCCAAGCTAGAATCAATCTCGCCTTAGCAATGCTGGAAACAAAGCAAAAAGGTTTGCGCGAACATATTGATATTGCACAGCAGTTAATTTTTGTCAACGAAGAATGGAGTGATGAAATAAAAAATAGTATTGAGGACGGTTTAAGTAGAAAACCAGATTGGCAAAGTTTAACAAAAGTCAAAAATTGGCTGTTTGAAAAGTAGAGGATGGGAATTGGGAACTGGGAACTGGAGGTTAGGGACAACGAAGAGAAGGAAGAATTTATTGAAGTAACTCTCTAAGTTGTCTCTTGCCAATGCCCAATGCCCAATGCCCAATGCCCAATGCCTAGTATCCAATCCCCAGTACCCAATCCAATCATGAAAGATAAATTGTTAAATTGGCTAAACATGATTTTAGTCGCCGATGTTTTTTTAGTTTTGTTTGGCTTTGGCTGGTTAGCGATCGCTGTGCTCGGTGATGCCGCTGGAGTAAACCTGGGTTTGAATTTGTGGCATCAACTGTGGCAACCCTTGTTTAACCCAGCAATTGGCATTCTCATGGGTGGTGCCATTCTCAGCGGTATTATCAGTTGGGTTTCCAAAAAATTTATTTCTAGTCAATAGACTGGGTACTGGGTATTAGGGACTGGGGACTGGGAAAGAAGCAGGTTAAGGGGTAAAATTCCTCTCTTGTGCACGTCTCTGCCTGTTGTGCCCAATCCCCAGTACCCAGCCCTTTTAATCTATGTAAGAATTTGTGTTAACGCCGATTGCAAATTAGGATATTTGTACTCAAAGCCTGTTTGCACGGTGCGTTTTGGAATAACTTGCTGACCTTCTAAAACTACTATAGCTCCGTCTCCTAAAAGAGCTTCGATCGCAAAAGCAGGAACAGGCAGCCAAGAAGGCCGATTCATCACTTGTCCCAAAGTTTGGCTTAAATCTGCCATTCGGACTGGGTTAGGGGCAGTGGCATTATATACACCTTCTATTTCCGGTTTAGTTAAAGCTTGCAAAATCAGGTTAACTAAATCGTCTACATGAATCCATGAGAACCACTGCCGACCACTGCCAATAGGACCACCAGCAAAGAGTTTGAAAGGCGGAATCATTTTACCTAAAGCACCACCATTGCCTAGAACAATCCCAAAACGCAGAATTACTAGTCGTACACCAGCATCTTTTACTTTTCTCGCTTCAGCTTCCCAGGCTTGGCAGACTTGAGCGAGAAAATCGTTACCAGATAGACTTGTTTCATCAAAGGTTGCCGTTTCACTGGTGCCGTAGTAGCCAATCGCTGAAGCGTTAATTAACACAGATGGGAGGCAGCGCGTTGCGGAGGTTCCCTCCGTTGTAGCGACTGCCGTTTTGGAGTTAGCATTGGCTATTGCTTCAACTATTTTTTGTGTACCTAACTTCCGGCTATTGAAGATTTGTTGTTTCCGTTCTGGTGTCCAGCGTCCTTCACCAATAGGTTCTCCTGCCAAATTAACTACGCCATCACAACTAGCGATGATACTTTGCCAAGAACCAGATGCATTTGGTGTATAGACAACAATTTCTACATTGGGAAAAGACTCAGATGGAAAAACCTTTTGAGCAAAGGTGGTATTCCGAGTTAATACTACTATTTTATGACCTTCACCGTGTAATCGTTGTATTAAACGACTACCAACAAATCCTGTTGCTCCAGTAATTGCGACTTTCATTTTCTACCTCAGCCAAACCTTTATTGTAAAGTTTTTGATCAAACTTTCAGCTTACCAAAGAAGGCAGAGGGCAGGAGGCAGCAGCAAGAAAACATATTTTTTACCCTCTGCCACTTTCTTCTAGATCAAGTAAATTTATATTATTTATGTTCGTAGAGCGTGTATTAGACAAGAAAGAATAAAATATGTATTTCGAGCGGAAAGTGCCACAAAAAATACTGCATCCTTATTGAATTGAAACCCTGTTTAGCTGACGCTCACGGAACGCCTAAATTTATTTATGGGGTACCTCCTGCCTTCTGCCTCTTGGTTGACTGTATATGGTAGTACCGGGTCTTAAAAACTTTGATTTTTTAATGACTTTATGTTTAGATACTTCGGTATTATAGGATGGACGCAGTGTTGCAAGGCGTGGGGCTATTATGGCTCGCTATACCTGTTCATTTATTATTTCTGTTGCTAGTGATCATCTGTTGCCGTTACTTGTAGAACTTCTACAGGACTGTCAGTTGGATATTCAATATCACACGCCCGAATATATTATCGGTCGTGAAGTTCCTGGAAATGTTCCTTTTCCTAAATTAATAACAGTAGAAGTACTGATTGATAAATCAAAATCGACTGAAACGGAAACTCGGATGAGTATTGTAATTAAAAATGAAGAACTACCAATTCACCTAGATAATTACTGCCGACAAATGTTTGAGTTAATCAAGCAATCTATTGAAAGTAGCCGCCATTGGCATTTGATTGAAAGTATTGCAGGATAGCTTTGGTGATTGAATTGATACTCCCACGGTTTGAAGCCGTGGAAGTGTCAGACTGTAATTGGTAGTTATAATTCACTTTCCTACTCCTCTAAATCTTCGGCCATACCGGGGTTTATTAGTGTAATGTCGTACTCACTCGAATCCGTTTGTCCTAAACGCTGAGTATTTCTTAAAAGGTAATAAATGGCACGTACTTGAGGTCCAAAAACGATCTCGTCTTCATTTCTGAGATCGTGGGCTGGTATTTTGCGTCCATTAATCATCAAACCGTTGGAACTAGGCTTACCTTTGGCATCGCCATCTACAATCCGGTAATAGTAGCTATGACTATTATGCTCTCGTGGCAATCTCACTAATGTGGCATGGCGGCGGGAGACAAACTGCGACATCAAACGGATATTACATTCGCGGTCTCTACCAATAGAATAGACGGGGTGCTCCAGGGAAAATTCTTTGCGACCTTGATCGTCTTCAATAATTAGTAGATGGTTTTCATTGGTTTCTGCTGCCATTGACAAATCGGTGGAACTGTAATTGATTAAGATTTGTTTAGTATCGGATCTTGCCATTTTCGCGCACCATAAGTCTGTGGTGCTAATCTAAATAAGCTTTAAAATTGCATAATACCTTGAAAGAGTAGAACATGATCGTTCTACTCCAGTAGCTATGATAGCTTTAGTAAGTGTCTTAAAAAGCTTTGTGAACTGATAAAACTTGGATACCGACTCAGTTTAACTTTATATGGGATTGAAGAAGAATTCAGAATTTTGAATGAGTCAGTAGAGGATTTAGACTTGCCACTACGAAACTTGACCACCAAATTAAAAATTTGGTGGGGATATTAAAGCTGGTTATAGCGTGTAAAGCAATATTCTACAGGCGATGAGCGAATCGCCGTAATAATATTGAGTTGGTGACGACGCTAACAGAGCTAAAAGCCATTAATGCAGCAGCACCAGATGGGTTAAGCACAAAACCCAGACTAGGAAATAAAACACCTGCTGCTAAAGGAATGCCAAGTGTATTATATGCAAAAGCCCAGAATAAATTTTGGCGGATTTTGTTGAAAGTGGCGCGACTAAGCTGAATAGATTCGACGACATCGTTTAGGCGATCGCGCATTAGGATAATTTCAGCAGTTTCCATCGCCGCATCTGTCCCGGAGTGTAAAGCAATTCCGACATCTGCTTGGGATAAAGCTGGAGCATCATTGATTCCATCTCCTACCATTGCCACAACTGAGTGGGGAGTGGGGAGTAGGGAGTTAGGAGTTAGGAGTGAAAAGTTAGGAGTTTTCTTTATCTCCTTGTCCCCCTTGTCCCCCTTGTCTCCTTGTCCTCCTTGTCCCCTTGTCCCTTCTAACTGGAGAGACTGTATTGCCGCTGCTTTTTTAGCTGGGGGAACACCTGCGATTACATCAACGCTATCTAATCCTAATTGTTTGGCTATGGCGCTAGCTGCTTCTTGGCGATCGCCACTGAGCAACATCACCCGTAAGCCCATCTGACGCAACTTGTCTACAGTGGATCGGGCATCCGATCTGAGGGTATCAGAAACACCAATTAGTCCGGCTAAAGTTCCCCCAATTGCGACGCAAACGACTGTTTTACCATCTGTTGCCAAATCCTGTGCTACCTGTTGTGCAGTTTCGTTAATAGCAATGCCGTGCCAACTTAACCATTCCCAGTTACCCAACAATACAACTTTGTCCTCTACTACAGCAGATACCCCTAGCCCTGGTTCCGTGTGAAAGTCTACAGCCTTTGGAATAGATAACTGTTGCCGCTGTGTTTCTTGCTGAATCGCTTTTGCTAAGGGATGATGAGTACCGCTTTCTACGGCTGCCGCTAGTTGGATTAGGGATTGAGCATTGTTATTCTTCCCTAGTCCCCATTGCCCCTTATCCCCAGAGGGGGCCCCGAGTTCCCCATTCCCCGATCCCTCAACTAACACACAATCTGTGACGATGGGATTACCTGTGGTGAGAGTGCCAGTTTTATCAAATACTACGGTGTCTAACTGGTGTACTCTTTCTAAAACATCGCCACCTTTGATTAATAAACCTTGTTCTGCGCCCATAGCAGTTCCAACAAGAATGGCTGTTGGTGTAGCAAGTCCCAAAGCACAGGGACAGGCGACTACCATAACTGCGATCGCTAGTTTTAAACTAATTAATAAAGGGGAGTGGGCAGTTGGGAGTGGGGAGTGATGAGCGTGCCCGATCATTTCCATGCCACCAGACATGGTGATATCAGTCCAAATATGAGTGCCGAAAAAGTACCAAAAGACAAATGTTAAGACAGATGCTGTCAGCACCCCGTATGTAAAATAACCAGCTACTGTATCTGCTAATTTCTGTACTGGTGCTTTCCGAGTTTGGGCAGCTTCTACTAGGGCAACAATTTGAGCTAGAGTTGTATCACTTCCAATCCGGGTTGCCTGAATAGCAATCGCTCCTGACTGGTTTAGCGTCCCTCCTGTCACCATATCTCCTGGTTTCTTGATTACTGGCACTGCTTCCCCAGTTAGCATTGATTCATCAACCGTTGTTTGACCAACCACTACTTCACCATCAACGGGGATTTTATCACCTGGCAGCACTTGTAAGCATTCACCGACACGCACCTGTTCAGCAGGAATCTCAACACTAGAAGAACCCATTTCGGCTTTCTCTGGGTTGGCAATCAATCGCGCTAAGAGTGGCTGGAGTGCTAGTAATTTCCTAAATGCAGCCGCCGCGCGACCTCTAGCTTGTTGCTCTAATGTCCTTCCTAAGAGAATGAAGCCCAACATCATTACTGGTTCGTCAAAGAAGCATTCCCAACCCAATTGGGGAAAAAGCAGCGCTACTAAACTAGCAATGTAGGCTGTCAGCGTTCCCAATCCCACTAGGGTGTTCATGTTAGGCGCATTTCGCCGCCAGCCCAGCCAGCCATCTACTAAAATCGGGCGACCGGGTATTAACAGCGCTACTGTCGCCAGTCCACAGTGAAACCAGATGTTATTTAGCACTGGCAGCACTGAGCTACCAAGATTACCAAAATGCCCACTTCCCGACAATACCAGCAACACCACAGCGATCGCCAACTGCCATAGAGAAGAACGCATTTCTCGGCGTTGTCGTTCTGCTGGGTCTGGTAAGGTCGATATTTCGCCTGCTACTGTGCCATTAGCTTTTCGGGGTTGAGTCGGAAATCCAACGGCTGTTAATCGCTGTGCCAGTGCATCTGCATCTATTGCACCAACTTCTGACTCTACAACTGCTACCTCTGTGGCCAGGTTCACACAGGCACTCTTGACTCCTGGATGTTGGGTCAGCTGTCGCTCTACTGCGTTCACACACCCAGCACATTTCATACCCCCAACATCTAGAATAATCTTCTCTAGGATTGGGTCAAGTTCTAGGGCTGGCTTAGTTTTCGGGACAAGTTGCATGGCTTGTGTTTAGATTCGCTACAGAAATTCAACGCCTGACTAAAAACGTCTCTAATTCGAGCGTAGGCGAAATATGCAACTATGACTCAATGTCAATCATATTAAAATTATTAATTTATAAGAAGAATTCAGTATGACTGGATAATGAATATTGGTTTAAATCTTGCCCCTTGTAAGTGAAAGCGAATTCACAGCTTATCGCCTTAAAACTCTATCCCATACCTACGGGACGCTGCACTAACATCGGTAAAGTATTCAAAATTCTGAATTATGGCTGCTTTTTATCGTACTTCGTTGAGCATCAAGACTATCGCTACACTTTAATTCAATGTTCCAAGTTCCCAGATTTATCTCTAGAGTTTTGAATTTTGAATTTTAAATTTGGAATTTTTAATTCCCCTACAGGGGGTTGACAGTTCCAACGTCGATAGGTGACATAAATAATAGCTGCCACTTGTATTGGCGCGATCACAATCAGGTTTTTTAAGAAATAGTTGATTTCCAAATGAGACATAACACTAAAATATCCTAAGCCTAACAAGAAGAACATTGCCCAATTAAGCTGTTTAGGTTTGAAAATGAACATATCAATAAAAATAAATATAGGAGGTAGAAGTGCTGTATAACTTCTACTAAAGCTAAAGGGTGAAGCACAAGGGAAAAAAGATGTTGCTTTTGTCGCTCGCTGCCCTTTATCCTTGCGCTTTTGCTGCAATCCTAAACTTGGAAGCCTGTGTTATATCAATTTGAAAAAAGGATACAACAGATACATACGGACATACCTTTATTCTGTCTAGCTTTCTTAGTTTTGAATTTTGAATTTTGAATTGGTATTACCCTCTGTTTCCAGTAAGAAGGCTATTCTTATACTAAAACCAGCCTTGCTTATTTTCAAAATAGGTATTTACAAATCCTTCAGGGGATTTATTTAAGTAGATCATGCCTTCAATTAGACCTACAAGTTGCATAATTAACAAGGCAACGCCGTAGGTGAAAGAACCCCCAACTACAGAAATCACTAACATGATAAAGCCTTCCGAAGCGTATCCGAGAATAAACTTATGAACTCCAAACGCTCCCAGGATAATTCCACAGTAACCAGCTAGAAGTTGTTTTGTAGGGTGACTGGGGTTGAGATTTGCCATATAAGTGCTGCTCCTTGATAAGTGAGTATAAAAATAAAGTCTTGATTGTAATGAAAGCAAGTAAATGTATTTGCTTAATAAATTTTTAATTTTTCAGTATGAGTAAGTCCCAAGATGAATAATTAAAATCAGGTGCTTCTATTCCAGAGGAGAGGCCAAGATGTCTTGCAGTATAAGCCGATCTGGCGCTCCTTGATGAGTTTTGGTGGATTTGACGATCGCAAACCCTGATGCAGCCAGCAGTTTTGCAGATTTTTAGCCCAGACGCTTATCTTGAGCAGAATGAATCTTAATAATCAGCAAAAGTTGCTACACCACTTTTTACAAGTCCATCAGTATTGTTTCCGGATTCTTTTGCGTAGGCGTAGCCCGTCGTAGAAATCGCTTTCAGCAGAAGTGAAACGCCGTCGCACCAATGACAAGACAACTGTATGGCTAGTGGGAATTTAGAAGCGCAAAAGGCATCTTCCATATCTGTCTAACCTTTAGTTACCGATCCCCACTTCTATGAGCGCAAACCGGAATTGCATTCCAATTTATGACAGCTAAAAATGGTTCAAGAAGACAATTAACATCTCGAAAATGGCTAAATATCTACCCGAATGAGAATAAATGCTTAACTAGATAGTTTGTTGTCTATGTTAATAGCATTCTTTAATTTGCTTTTGCCATTTTCTTAATTGGATTTTCAGCTAGTATTTGTGCTTGTAACTAATTATTCATTGGTATATTTTCTGTATTTATGGAGATAAATCAGATATTTTATTTTTTGGCAACAGTATTAAAATTGCATTAATTACTACCTAAAACAAACAGACTTAATAGTGTACCACTATTCCAGAGGCTATGAAGGAGCATAGGAGCGAGGAGATTGCGCGATCGCGTGTAGACTACTCCCAACACAATGCCCAATGCGGTTAGGGGGAGAATTTCCGATAAGCTGAGGTGAGCGATCGCAAACAACAAACTGCTGATCAGAATTGCTCCCCACACGGGTAAGTAACGAGTTAGAGAGGGTAATAAAAAACCGCGAAATAGGATTTCTTCAAAAAATGGAGCGGCGATTGCAGCTGTGGAGAAAAATATGCCAAGTGCAACACCATCTTGGCTTTCCAGCGCTAGTTGCAACAAAGGATTACTCCCACCCTGTCCTTGCCACAGCTGTTGATTAATCAAAGATACCAGCACAACTACAGGTAAAGCCGTGCAATAGCCTCCCAGTCCCCACAAAAACCAGTTATCTTGAAAACGGAAGCGAAACCAGAATTCCGGTAGTGGAAAAAAGCGCTTGAGAGAGAAATACAGCACTAACAGCGCACCTAATGCTACCAAAAAGTAACTAACTAACACAGAAAACGCCTGAAGTCGCACATCCACAATGGGACGCGGGATGGGTAGCAGCGATATTACTAAGGGCACAAAAATTTGCCCCATAAAGAAAAAGCCGATGATAAAAACCTGCAAAACCGTTTCACCACCCCAAGGCGTTGACCAAGGGATATCAGCATTTTGAGCTAATAAAGAGGCTTTTCCTTTCAACAACCGTTGAGCAAATAATAAAATCAGCAGTATTAGACCAATTAAAGCTGCCAAAGTGGGAATAGTGCCAATAACCGCCAATTTCAACACTGCTTGAGCAGAAGATTCTTGTTGTGCCGCTTTTACTGCTGATAACGCGTCTTGTCGTTGCTGGAGTTGGTATAACTTAACCAAAGCAGTAGAGCGAAACCAACCTTCTAAATTCTTTTGAAGTGGTTCTTGAGCATTTTGGAGGATACGGGGAGGATTGCTCCACAGTCCAGTCAATACAGCAGCGGTTTCCCCAAATGGATTAATATCTGAGCGTTGTTGTAATTCGCTCCAAGTAATGAAGGCTGTATCCGTCTGTCCTTGCTGTGCTTGTAAAATTCCCAAGCGCAGGTCTAATTCAGCCAGTAGTTTTTGTAATTGTTTAAAAGACTGTTGTAACTGTTGCTGTCCCTGTTTAGACGTTTCAATAGTGGGAGGAGCATCCGGTAGAGGTTTCGGAGGCGTGGGAGTTATTTCAGCTTGAGAGCGTAATTGTGCAAGTTTGTTATTAACTTTGTTTAAATTAGCTTGAACTGATTGACGCGCCTCCTGATACTGCTTTGTAGCGCTTTCTAGGGGTTGCTCACCAAGTATTGCTTCCCGAATTCCTTGGAGTTTGTCATCACCGCTATCTTCTGATTGCCAAGCTTGGGCTTGTAAAGCAATATTTGTTTGGTATAGTTCCAAACGACTTTGAAATTGAGGTTCTTGCCAACTACCGAATAAAGCCGAAACTGCTAACAGAACTGCTATCGGCGTCATCACAAAAAATAAAACCAACCGCTTGAGTGTCATCTATCCCCCTTTAACTGAGCAGTGGAGAGCGCGTCCCCCTTGGGAATTATCGCAATAAAAAGTCAGAGGTGGATAGATATCATCATTATAAGTTTGCGATGCCTGCGGTAAATGCTCGCCTATGCACCCACGATGTTAAATTACAGTAGTGTTCTCCCACCTTGAGGAAGCTGATATCTTTGTTTTGAGCGATGAATCACTCACTACGAAATAGGATTTATATTTTATATTTAATTATGCCTAGTTACTGAGTCTCAGCAGTCTAACTTAGTACAGCATTTCATGAATTCGTAGCGAATTAAATTTGACAATACCTTGCAATGCCAATGCATCCCAATACAATGTTAACGCGTCCCTCTACAATGCCATTGCGTCCCGATACAATGTTAACGCGTCTCTCTGCAATGCCATTGCGTCCCGATACAGTGTTAATGCGTCCCTCTGCAATGCCATTGCATCCCGATACAGTGTTAATGCGTGCCCCTACAATGCCATTGCATCCCCTTGCATTAAAAACGCTACGCTTTTACGCAAAATTGTATTTAGAGAAATTCAGGATCGAGAAGTTGTTCTATAGTGAAAGGACACTCAAGAGGAAAAATTTCTATTGGCTTTTGAGTCTCATTTGCGGCGTCTCTACGGGCGCGGCGATAATATTTCTGTATCCACTCCCAGTCTTCTAGAAGGCGCTGCAAACTGGGAGTATCTTCCAAGCAATCTTGAATTTGGTTTCGGCAGTTTGAAATTGTGTTAACCCAACTTTTGGTTTTTCGTTCTGGTTGATATTGGCATTTGAGTAAGTGGATTAAAAGCACCTGTAAATAACTTCCAAGTTCCTTTCGTTCGCTTCGACCCAAAGCCTCTAGTTCCTCTACCAAATGTTCAACATCTAACTCAGCCCAGCGTCCTTTCTTCAGGCATTCAGCTTGTTGCTGCGTCCACACCAGAAAGTCCTGATTGTAGAGTGTAGTTTTACTCATCAACAGCTACCCCTTTGTTTTCAGCAACATTTTGCCTATTTTTGCTCAATGCAGTGCTTTACTAAACATTTTACAAACAAAGTAGGGCTAAAACGCTGGACTACATACCTTTAATTATTGATGCTGTCCTATTTAATCCTCCAAAAGGAATCTAGCAATTACTCCTTTCATTAATTTTTTTATTTTGTCGTTTGCATGGGGGACGGCAACTGCTGATATCTCGTTCTAAGGTAAATTTCTTTTTGTCTTGGGGTTCACCATGTAATTGGTTAGGCGTGTAACCTAAATTATTGATCCATTTTACAAATGCATCTTTGTATGGGTCATTTGCTGTCGATTTGTGTCCATTTCGTGATGACGATAGTTTAAGTCCATCGAGTTCAGCAGGTAAATCAATCGGTTTGTCACCGAAGTAGTAGAAGTGCCGTGACATCAAAACACTCACACCGTCTAAATCTCCTTTTCGATTCGTGTTGTCATGAACACTTGGTCGCAATACTGGTTGTTCTCCTTGGCTGTAATCGTAGATGCAATCGCCGACACGATACTCGAATATTTCGCTGTTCCACTTTGGAATTTTATCAGGACAATGAACTCGGCAAAACTTGTCGTACTCTTGCAATGTCATCTTATCTGTTACCTTCATCGCATATACAACGCAGTCGCCGATATCTCTATCTCCAATTGGTGACTGTGTAGAACCAAATCCTAAAACCCAATCTCCAATGTTTGCTACTCGTCGGATTTTAGACTTGCAAATTGCAAGAGTGCAAAGTTCCCTGAATGGGTTAGGAGCAGCACCGCTATCACAAGTTAGGCAGTAGGAGAAGAGTCTCATAAGTACAAAATTACTAAAGTATCTAACTACTACACTATGGCGCACAGTGCGGTTCAATACCCTTAGTTATGTATTTTTTGTTACTTAAAATTCATAAATAATGAAGAGTGAAGAATTAAAATTTGAATCCTTCACTCTTCATACATCATTTTATATTTCTAAGATTCTCTTCCCGATGCCCAGGTATCACGCCATTTAACAGTACCTTCTTTGGCAATTAGCCAACGGCGATTTACGAGATTTTCGCGCAGAGGCGATCGCCCTTCCCGCCACATGGCATATTTGTAAGCTATGAGATTTCCGGCACTTTCATTAAAGGGAATTTCAGCAAACCAAGTATTGGTGTTGATGTATTCTAAAGGATAGGCTTTGCCAATATCCCAGTTACCTAACTCTGGGCAATCTCCTGTGACTACAATAATTTCACCTGGTTGGGTTTCTACGCCATTGAGTTGGACGCGGACAATTGTTTGTGCTTTTATCCGTTCGCCAACGTGGCTGAAAACAATCACTCCCCTTTCTTCTAGTACTAGGTCATAAATCTTGCCATCTTTCACCTCATACTTGTTGCGAGTCACCACGCAGGTATGTTCTCCATCGGGCAATTCTGTTTCTACTTCTGGTAAAGTAACTTCTCCTCCCCGGTTTAAAGCTACAAAACACACAGAGTCACGATAACGGCGTACATAGCAGTAAATATCAGCTGTTAAGTATTTTTGCCAATGGCTACCCATTGATACGGCTGGATTCAGTCGCCGTAAGCCAGACAGCAGCCTGATGCAACGATAAATCTCACTCTCAGTATCCCAATTTTCCATCATTGGGCGGTTATACGGGTCGTTACCGCCATCAGTATCGTTATGCAGATATTGTTCTGTACCGTAGTAAATGCAAGGAATACCGCGACAGGTCATAATTAAGGCGATCGCCACCTTCAACATCGCTGGATTGGGGTTCAGCGATTGGAAGCGGGACATGTCATGGTTATCGATGAAGGTAATTAGCTCTGTTGCCCCCTTGTAGCGATAATCTTGATCAAAAATATATTGAATTGTTTGGAAGCCCATTTCTGAACCTTGCCCTAGTGCGGCGCGAATTGCCACACACAACCCAAAGTCTAGAAGTGTCATGCCTGAGTGGTTAACAAATTCCACCGAGCGCTCGTCATTAGGATTACTGTAAATCCATTCACCAAAAATAAATACATCTGGTTTGTGATTCGTCATCTCGCCAGTGAACTCTTGCCAAAACCAAATCGGCATGTGCTTGACAGTATCCACCCGCAGTGCATCTACACCCCGGTCTAGCCATTGCTTAATGGCTGACTTGATATACTGCCGATATTCAGTATTGTTTTCATTGAAGGTTGCTAGACCAGATAATTCACAGTTTTGTACTTGCCAATCGTCTTCCCAGTTTTGCACTTCACCATAGTGGTGATACCAATGATTAGCATCATCATTGAAGTCAGCAATTTTGACGCCATCATCATACAATTCACCTTTACTACCGCTAGTATCAGGTGTGCTATGGTTGCAGACAATATCCAGCACTAGCTTCATATTGCGTTTGTGCAGTTCTGTAATTAACCGATCAAAGGTTGTATTTTTTTCTTCTTGAGTAGCGTTTAAAGAAGGGTTTTCTCCGTCAGCAATGTATCGAGGATTGAGCCGTTTAAAGTCTTTTGTCCAATAGCCATGTATTGCTGCATTGCCAACAAATAACTCTTCCACCTGCTCGAACAGTGGAGTTAGCCAAATGGCAGTCACTCCCATATTTTTGAGATAATCTAATTTATCGATGACACCTTGTAAGTCGCCACCCCAATACTTTCCCCAATCTTGTCTGTCTGGATCGTATAGTTCTGAGTTTGCACCTTCGCTGTTTTCTGGATCGCCATCATAAAAGCGATCAACTACGAGAAAATAAATTGTTTCCTGACGAAATTCAATATCCCTGGTGTAAAGGAACTCTAGAGCAATCTCAATATCTAACTGCGGTTCTTGTATAAGAGCTTCTACATTTTCCTTTGCCGGATCTACTTTATATTGATCTGGTGAAAACTGGGATGGTGGGGTTTGTACCATAAAAAACTCAAAATTTCATGTAATTCACACTTGTAGAACCAACAGTACAACGTTTTGAGTATTGTGCGTTACTACAAACCTCGGTATTGTGACATCCTGCCTATGGTGTATGTATCTACCGCTAGCTAGTTTATAATTCTATCGATAGATATAATTCATCTGCTGGAGGATAAAAATAAAGGGATATAGCAGTTATTTAGAATAATTGCTCAGTCATAAAAATTTACAATATTTAATTAAATTGACTTGCGGTAAATATTGAGCCTAGCTCATGTTAGAAGTGTATATTCGAGAACAGATTTGAGAATACTCAACTCCTGGAAGATTAGTTGTCAACAAGCTTTTGTTACACCCGTTCGATACTAAGTCAACCACCTATAAGCCAATTTCTCTAGAAGATTCGCTCCATTGGTAAACTGACCATTGTCACTTTCAATCTGTTATTACTATCAAGGAATTAATTTAGGTAGCATTTATGACCAAATATGACAAGGTTTTTAACTCACCAAAGACATCAGAGGAATCACTAAGTCCAGAGGAAGCAGTAGCGGCGATCGCAACTGTGACTGCGATCGCAGATTCATTGATTGAAGATGTAGATGCAGAAAGTTTAGCGGGTATCCTCTGGGAATTTGAGGTTTTCGAGGAATACTCAGAAGATGAAATTGTAGAAATTGTTGATAGACTCATCTCCATTGCAGAAGAAGAGGGAATTGGGCCCCTGTTTAATACCGCCAAAGTATCTCTCTCAGATGAATTAGTGTTAGATGGTTTTGCTACTGGGGTAATAGTACTTTTAGACGATGACCTTGCCATCCCGAAATCGAAGCAAGCTTACCTCAAAAAGTTACAAGCAGCCTTAGAACTGGAGGATGAAGAAGCAGAGGAAATCATCAAGGAGGTAATTGCAGCTTTTAAAGAAGCAGAAGATGAAGAATATGCAGACGATGATGATGATGAAACAGTGGTCATCGAAGATTTTAGCGAACAGGCATATCAATCCCCATTAGGTAATTTTACTGTGCCGATTCCGGTCGAGCCGCAGCAGGGCGGTAGAATTCAAAGTCAAGAAGGAGTAGTTGGCTTTTCTGATGACATCGGTACTTTGCTGAGAATCGATTATTATCCTTTCCCCCTAGAACAGTTAGAGGAACTGGAGTCTGTTGGTCAAGAAGAATATTTACAAACAATTTTAGTAGACAAGTATGTACCCCAAGCGATTTTTGCCAATGTACCAGAAGCTTCTGTAGAGTATACCGAATATCTAAAAGATACTTTACGAGGCGCTTACTACGTGCTAATTGATATGCCCAAAGGATCAACAATTTCTAAGCAGGAAAATAATGGAACTGCGATCAGATTAGATGCGTACCGGGGGTTGCTCACCTTTATCAGTGGTGAATTTTTATATATAGTTAGTAGTCAGCACAGCTTTCTTGACGGCGAAACTCCCGAATCCCTTGAAGAAGAAGCTGAAGATATCAAGGAGAGTATTTTAGAGTTTGTTGAGACTATAGAGTTCACTTAGTACAGCTTTGCGTAAAAGCGTAGCGTTTATTAATGCAAGCCGATGCATTCACAATGCAAACCAACGCATTCACAATGCAAGCCGACGCATTCACAATGCAAGCCAATGCATTCACAATGTAAGCCAATGCATTAACAATGCAAACCAACGCATTCACAATGCAAACCAATGCATTAGGATTGCAGAGGATTGCAAAATTTAATTCTCTACAAATTACAGATGCAGTGCAATATGCAAACACGCCATTGCTAAATGTCTCAAATCGATTCATGCTCATTAATGACTTCATTGCTCTCAATACGCTTGGGATAAGTCTTTTTTTCTCCCCCTGCTTCCCCTGCTCCTCCTGCTTCCCCTGCTCAACGAATAAATTTCCTTAACCCAAGCGTATTCTCATTCCTCTCCCTCCCAGCGCTCTGTACCATAGAGAAACTGGGATTGCTCTCCCAATGCTTGACCATGTTTCCATAGCCGCATTCCCAGCGCCAGCTGATCGCCTTCCCAAGCGGAGAGTGCTTTTGAAACATCCTGATGAGCCATGAGGGCATCGACGAGCGCGATCGCGTTTGCTGCTGCTTTTGAGGTACTCGCTGCGGTGTGCGGGCGGGGGATGAACGCTGCATCCCCTACTAAAGCAATGCGATCAAAAGTCATTTGCGGCACACCCAGATCCAAAATGGCTTGCACAAACGGTTCTTTTGTTGCTGCCACTAGCTTTTGAAACGGAGTAACTAAGACTCGATTCGCATACGATCGCATCTCTTGTTCTACAGATGGCGCCATCAGACCGGGTGGAATTGAAAAATCTCGACGCTTGCCGTGCTTATCAGTCAAAATGTGCGGCAATTCAGTTGTTTGATTGTAATTGACATACCACACCCAATTAAACCGACGTTCTCCTGGCACAAGCGACTCATTCTCCCCTGGAATCACGTATTGCAGGATGTGTGAATTGGGAAACTGATAGAAAACAAAGCGCTCGGTAAAAATGGCAGCCGTTTCTGAGTCTAGTTCCCACTCATCGACTAAGCCGCGATAACCGACATAGCCTGCATACTGGGGCGTGTAGCGAGGCAGCAGCAATTGGCGGATGGTGGAATTCGGCCCATCGGCTCCTACCAATAAATCGCCCGTCTCACGCGTACCATCCCCAAAAATGGCTGTCACCTGATTGCCGTTTTGCTCAATCTCGCTCAAGCATTTCCCTTGATGGTAATGCTCATCTGGAAACTGCCGCCGCATCGAAGCGTAGAGCAAGTTCCAGGAGGTCAAGGTTTGACGCATCGGCATTCGTTGAATGCTGCCATTCTGCTTCAAGTAATAACGCTCCTGCGCCACGACACCCAGTTTGTCCTGGGGAATGCTTGCGCGTTGAAACGCTTCAATCACATCAACCTGGAGTACAATGCCGCCGCCGCGACTGTCGAGCGTATGAGTTGATCGCTCATAAATATCGACCTGCCAACCAATTGATCGCAGTAGGGTTCCCGTAAATAGCCCCGCCAGCGATCCACCGATCACAATCGCACGACGATCAATAGCGTTCATCTATTTTCCTCCAGATATTGATGCACAAACGTGACCGCCATCGCCCCTTCTTCGACAGCAAAAGCGACACGCAGTGCAGTTGTATCATTCGTTATTGTTTTGTGATTATTGATTTGAGTTGCGATCGCAATGGGCGTGATTAAGCGGGTGCTAATTCATTCGTTGCTTGTTGCAAAGCTGCCCGAAAGACTTCAACTGATTGTGCTCCAGATATGATTTCTCGACCAATGCGAATCGCCGGCACACCACGAACTCCTTGGGCGAGCGCTTGTTGTTCCAAGTCTTTGACTTCTTGAATTCCTGCTTCTGACTTTAAAAACGCCTTCACTTGAGCAGCATCAATGCCGATCTCTGCTGCCAAAGTTGCTAGAGTCTCAACATCACCAATGTTTCGACCTTCTGTGAAATAGGCATTGAGAATGCGGACAGCCATCTTAGTCGCTTTGCCTTGATTGCCTGCAAACCAGGTCAATCGATGTGCTTTCAGGGTGTTGGGTGTGACGGTCATCAAGTCGTAGCGGAAGTTAATATTATCAGCTTGTGTTGCCTGCACCGTTTTGGCATCCAACCCTTGCGAGTATTCCCAACTGCCAAATTTGCCAGTGCGATAGGCTTTGCGATCCATTCCGGCTTCTGGCATTTGCGGATTTAGCTCAAAGGGAAACCAGAGGTACTCAATCTCAACAGCAGAATTTAGTTGCGCGATCGCTTGATTCAACCGCGTTTCTGCCACCAAACACCAAGGACAAATGAAATCAGAAGTAATTGCGATCGTCAGCGTCATCGTTGCCTCCTTTAGGACTGTTCTGCAACTGTTGATAGTTTCACTTTAATCTCATTTGAAAAGAATGTTAATCTACTAAATACGCTAAATACCTTTGCGTTTTTTGCAATAAGTAGTTGAAGGAAATGCGATGGATCAACTGGCAGCGATGCGATCGTTTGTCAAAGTCGTAGAAACTGGTGGCTTTTCGGAAACTGCACGGCAATTAGGTTTAGCCGTCTCCTCGGTAACGCGTCAAATCAATTCCCTGGAAGCGATGCTGAACACTCAATTACTCAACCGCTCCACGCGCAGCATCACGCTCACACTACAGGGGCAGAAGTACTACAACAAAGCCGTGCAAATTCTGCAAGATGTGGAAGAAGCCAACATTTGTGTTATAGAACAGAGTGATATTCCGCACGGCACTTTGCGAATCAGTCTGCCTGTGACGTTTGGGCGGCTCCACATTGCTCCAATTCTGAGCAATTTTCTGATTCAGTACCCAGAAGTGAAACTCGACCTGCAACTGAGCGATGGACTGGCAAACCTGGTAGAAGCCGATCTAGATATGGTCATCCGCATCGGCAACCTTGATCGTTCCAATGCCAATCTAATGGTTCGTAAACTCGCGACCTACCATCGGCTAGTCTGCGGTAGCCCAGCCTATTTTAAGCAACATGGTAAACCGAGTCATCCCAACGATTTAACTCAGCACAATTGTTTGCTATTTGCTTATTCCACAAATCATCAAATCTGGCGCTTCCAGCGTGAGACAGAAGTGTGTGAAGTGAAAGTGAGTGGATCTCTAGTGGCAAACCATTCGGAGGTGCTGCGTCAAGTTTGTTTAGATGGCAGTGGTTTAATCTTGATGCCAACCTGGTTAATCGGTGAAGATGTTAAAGCTGGACGATTGCAGTCAGTGTTGTCTGATTTTCAAATTTCTCCACAAACTGATCAAGATACAGGCATTTATGCATTGTATTTACCCAATCGTAAGCACTCGCGACGCGTTCAAGTGTTTATGGATTTCCTGATTCAGCAATTTGGCAATCCGCCTTACTGGGAGACAGAAAATTAGGCTTGTGGCACTTTCGACTCAGACAGTTGACTTGAGCATCCTTATATTCCCCCATTAGCTACGCCTGTTCTAAATTCAGTGTCCATAACTCATCAACTCATCTGATGTACATTTGGAAAGGGCGATGTCTGACGACAAGCCTGGAGAAGAGAGGAAGTCTCCGGCTCCGCACTGGGTGTATACACTTGTAATTTTTCATGACAATAACCCTGCTGAACAATCGCTATCAAATTATCCAAGTAATCGGCGCTGGTGGGTTTGGCGAAACCTTTCTAGCAGAAGATGTTCACATGCCTTCTCGCCGTCGCTGTGTGATCAAGCAACTAAAACCGATAACCAATAATGATCCGCAAACCTACCAACTTATCCAACAACGGTTTGAACGGGAAGCAGCAACTTTAGAGTATTTGGGTGAAAGTAGTCACCAAATTCCCAAACTCTACGCCTACTTTTCTGAGAACGGGCAATTTTACCTCGTCCAAGAATGGATTCACGGCCAAACCTTGACGAAAATTGTCGAAGCCAAAGGATTTGAGAGTGAAACTGCTGTTCGGCAAATTCTCTTGAGTCTGCTTTCAGTTTTAGATTATGTCCACAGCAAAGGCATTATCCACCGGGATATCAAACCTGAGAACATCATTCTGCGTTCTGTTGATGACAAGCCTGTTTTAATTGATTTTGGTGCAGTCAAAGAAACAATCCGTTCTGTGGTGAATTCTCCAGGATACCCCACGCGATCGCTTGTCATTGGTACGCCAGGATATATGCCTAGCGAACAAGCCGTTGGCCGCCCAGTTTATGCCACTGATATCTACAGCTTGGGTTTAACGGCAATTTATCTGCTGACTGGTAAACACCCACAAGAATTACTAACCGATCTGAAAACTGGGGAAATACTTTGGCAGCAACACGCCCCTAATGTCTCTTCCCAATTGGCGGCGGTACTCAATCAGGCAATTAAGCCTCATGCTGGCGATCGCTACAGCACTGCCAGTAAAATGCTACACGCCTTGCAGTCAGCTACAAATACTTACACAGTCAGTTTTTCTCCTACTGCTACATCGACTCAACAAACCCAGCCATTATATTCCCCGCAAAAAAATTCTGCGATTCCAGGGTCTTCCACTTCTGGAAACTGGCAAAAATCTGCTGTGATTGTTGGTAGTTTACTTATTGGTGGCTTGATTGGTGCAGTAGCAATTCCTAGCATCATTCGTCAGCAACAACCAGAAACAACGATTGGCACAAGTCCCACGCCTTCGCCAGAATCTTTTCCGACTTCTGCATCTAGCGAACCGCCCGTTTCTTCCCAAACTTCTCCAGTTCCAGTTATCCCTAGTTCACCACCACGACAGCGACCAACCTCTAATCTCCCAGCTGTATCCATACCACAGCCAGAAAAAGAGCCTGTCACTTCAGATACTCCAGCACCGATAGCAGTATCCACACCACAGCTAGAACCAAAGAATAAGGTGAGCGCAGTTCCCAAACCAGAAGTTCGTTCCACACCACAAAACAGCGATCGGTCGCCTAGCAAATTAGCTACCACTAGCCAAAGCGTTCCCGCATTTCCTACAGGTACATCAAGAAGTGACGTAGAAGCGACCCTCGGCAAACCAAATCAAGATTTAAGGGGTGCATGGGGCAAGACTCGTGCTGTCGTTTATAAATTAGTGCCCAACAAAATTGACCTTGGCTACTTATTTGATCGTAATTCTAAAGTGCTACGCCAAACTGAGGTATCTTTTGCCCAATCGGTAGAACCACAGGTAATGGAGACTACCTTAAATGGAATGTTAGCAGGACAAACCACTGGAGAAATTAAGCAGGGACTCAAACAGGTACAACAGCGTCAATCTGATAATTTTAGTTTTACGAATGGCTCAGTCAAAGGCCAAATTATCCGTCAACAATGTGATTTTATTTATATTAGTATTTGGGATGCAGATTTACATGATTTTGTGAGTCCATCTACGGCCAAGAAGTGTTAATGTCTTAATGATATATTTTTAACATTTCCTTTACTAAATATTGTTAATAATTTGCCAAAATTAAGTGCTGAAGAACCATTGATTTTTACAGCAGACTCAAAAACTGTCACAAATTTATGAGCTTTATGATAAATTCACTAAGTTATGACACTTCTGTTTTAAAGTATCCTCTAATTCTCGAGAATCTGTATTTACCTATACCTAATGCCTTATGTCCATTTTCAAACTGATACCAATTCTGTATAAAGATGTACCAAATTATATAAAAAACGAATTGTATAGACGCAAAGCGGCTTAAGGCAGGGTAGGGCGCATACTCCTATGGAAAAGCAAGCTACGCGTAGCATCTGATTAGAGAAGGACACAAAGGAAGAAAGAAAATTTGGCGCAGCTTCACAAAGAAATGGTATGAATTTAAAATTCTTAATCTTCATAAAGTTATAAATACCATTATTAAGTTTTTAATAATACTTGTCTCAGCTTCTACATTCATGTCGTAAATTGCGCTCAGAATTGTGTAATCTAAAGACAGCTAATAGCTCATTATTCAATCGAGGTCTAATGACTCCTACAATCATGCGTCAGCTTTGGTCAGTGGTTGAAACCGCGCAAGCCAAGCTCCTCTTACAACTGGATGATGCTAGCTTGGTGCAGTGGTTAGTAAAACAAACCGAAACGCAAGTGTTGTTAAATTCTAACGAAACTGACTTTCTATGCCACTACATTCAATCTCGGCTAGCCCTTATACGTGATATTGCCCATGAACGCCAGTGTTCATGATGCCTACGGCAGGCTACGCCAACGCAAAATCAAGATAAATAGATTGATCGTCAAGTGTTATTACTGTTGACTATTAGCTTTTGGGGCAAAATAACCTTCCACTAAGCAGTCGGAGCCTACTACACGCCAACGAACGCGTTCTAAAGACAACGCCTCAGTCATGGTAGTAAAACCTAAATCGCCCACTGGTGTGGGAGCAATATTACCACCAATGATTTTTGGGGCAATAAATGCCAAAACTTTTTGCACTGCTCCTTGAGCGATCGCAATAGCAGCTAAAGTACCACCACATTCCCACAACACGCTACAAAAACCCCGTTCATATAAGTACGCCATTGCCTTATCTGGTGTAAGTGATGTTAATTCCACTACCTCCACTCCCTGCTTGAGCAACAGTTCTTGGAAGTCGGGATTAGCACCCTTCTGGGTTAACACCAAAGTTGGAGCATCGGCAGTTTGCCATAGATGGGCACTTTCCGGTAAGTTGAGATGGCGACTCATGACCACCCGCAGGGGATTATGTGCCTCCGCCTGATGACTGGTTAAGTAAGGATTATCTTGTCGGACTGTATTACCGCCGACAATTATCGCATCACAAGCCGCCCGCATTAGATGTACTTCAGTGCGGGCTTCTTGACTTGTCACCCAAGCGCTATGACCAGAGGTAGTAGCAATTTTGCCATCTAAAGTCATGGCATATTTTAAAATTCCCAAAGGTCGCTTGTAGAGAATGCGATGCACAAAAGCTTCATTTAGCTGACGACAAGCTGCCTCTTCTACTCCTACCAAAACTTCGATCCCCGCCGCCCGTAAACGGGCGATGCCACCTCCAGCCACCAGTGGATTGGGATCAACCATACCTACTACTACTTTTGCCACTCCAGCTTGGATCAATCCTTCCGAACAAGGGGGAGTACGTCCGTAGTGGTTGCAAGGTTCGAGACTGACATAGATTGTTGCACCACGAGAGCGATCGCCTGCTGCTTTTAAAGCAAACACTTCTGCATGAGGCTCACCTGCGCGAGGATGAAATCCTTCGCCGACAATCTCGCCATCCTTGACAATCACCGCTCCCACTAACGGATTTGGCGAAGTCCGCCCTAAAGCACGGCGAGCCAGTTCTAAACACCGCAGCATCATGCGGGAATCAAAGTCACTCCCTACCCTTTTGTCAGTCGAATCCACTGGAAGCGTATTTTCCAGAGTGTAGTTAGGTAGAGATGCATCTGCTTGAGCGATCGCAGGGGAATTATCCATAATTTTGGGTAACATTCTCAATATTTTCCACGCTAGCTGCTCTTTTGGGCGATTTTTTTACAGTAATATTTAGGTTTTACTTTTGGTGATCTTAACTTACAGCAATTTTGGTATTGCTGATTGAAAGTGCTTATCTACAATCGAATTATCCCTACACTCAAGCCGCAATTCCCCTGAATATGGAATTAAATTTACGCTTTCCAGAAATTAATCAAGTTATTGTCAGACTTGACGACCTAGAAACCGACAGACTAAATTTTACATCCCCCTTAGCAGCAGAAGATTTAGAAGATATTCGCTGGTATTTTGAAGTCTATGCCACAAATTATACTGCTGATGTAGATGATAAACGGGCAAAGCGGATTGAAGAGAACTTTCAACGCTGGGGCGAAAGCTTATTTGAGTCTGTTTTTCAGCAACGCCCCGCCCAGAGGATATTTAATGAATTTCAAGATGCAGATGAACCAGGACGCTTATTAACCATCAGCGCCAGTCATCCGGCAATTTTATCTTTACCTTGGGAATTGTTACGCGACCCAGCATCAGATATCTATTTATTTAACGAAAATCCCCGGATTTCTGTGCGTCGTCGCTTGGCGGGGGCGGGGGGTGGACGCAGACCGTTTAAAGTTCAGCCAAAAGACCGTTTGCGGTTGCTGTTTGTAGTGAGTCGTCCTAGTGATGCGGGGTTTATTGACCCCCGTGGGGAAGCTAAAGCGGTATTGGATGCGATCGCCCAAGAAGCAGCAGGAAGAATTGAGGTAGAATTTTTGCGTCCCGCGACTTTGGATAATTTAGTCGCCCGTTTAGAAGACTCACGCCTACCACCGATTGATATTGTCCACTTTGATGGGCATGGCGTGTATGACCCCGATGGGCGATTCCACGAACGGGCGAAATCTAGCGACCCGGCGGGAGCGACCAAAGGAGAAAATGGCAATGGCAGCAATATGGGTTATCTGTTGTTTGAGAATCCAGAAGGCAAGATGACCCTGATTACCGCCGAAACCTTGGGAGAAATGCTGCATCGTCAAAAAGTCGGGTTAATTGTTCTGTCTGCTTGTCAGTCAGCGATGGTGGCGGGTGAGGACGCTATGGGTTGTGTCGCCGCTAGGTTAATCCATGCAGGGATTCCGGCGGTATTGGCAATGACCTATTCGGTATTGGTAGTCACAGCCCATCAATTGTTTGCCAAATTTTATCAACGCTTAGTGCGGGCTGAAGGTATCGGCGCAGCCTTAGATAATGGGCGACGAGATTTGTACCTCAACAAAGAACGAGGCGAAAGGCGACGGGGAGATAAGCAAATTACTTTCAAATTACAAGACTGGTTTCTCCCCGCTTTGTATCAAGCCGCCGGAGACACCGCCCTATTAACCTCTTCCCTCCCCTTGTCCCCCCTTCCCCTTGTCCCCCCCTCCTCTTCAACCAACCTCCCTGAACTCCAAGAAGCTGGTTTTTTTGGTCGCAGTCGGGAATTATGGAACATTGAACGCTGGTTTGTTCAAGGAACGCGGCGCATCACCATATCGGGTTTTGGTGGACAGGGAAAAACCTATTTAGCAGCCGAGGCGGGGCGGTGGTTGTCCCGCACGGGGATGTTTGAGAAAGTGTGTTTTGTGGATTATGCCGCCTTTCAGGGAGTGGATGCTGTAGGGTTGGCGGTGAGTACCTTAGCCACAGTGTTAGGGCAGAATTTAATTGATGTAGCGGCGGCGACTGTTGCTTTAGGGCAAACACTGACGTTAGTAATTTTGGATAACTTGGAAACCTTGCAGCTCCAATCGTTGCAAGAATTGTTAACTGTGGCGAAACAATGGTCTGAGGTGGGGCAATGTCGCCTATTACTCACCAGCCGTACACCTAATTTTCATCATTCAGATTATGCCATTGAAGGCAGTTTGAAACATCGGTCATTACCATTGTCGGGGTTAGAGCGACAAGATGCTTTGGCGTATATCCAAAGTTTGTGGAAGTTACCGCCATCACCTGTATATAAACTGCCAGAACAACATGAGTTGTGGCGATTATTTAGATTAATAGATTTTCATCCGCTTTCTCTCGGCTTATTGGCGCGACAGTTGAAAATTCGCCCAGTAGCAGAGTTGGGGGAACGGTTGGCAGCGTTGATTGAGGAAACACCTGATAATCCTTTGTTAGCGTCCTTGAATTTGTCCTTGGAACGCTTGGATGATGAGGCGCGGGAGTTATTGCCGAAGTTGGGCGTGTTTCAGGGAGGGGCGTTAGAGAATTTATTATTGGAAATTACTGAATTTTCTAAGTCACAGTGGCAACAGTTACGCCCAGCGCTGGAAAACACAGGCTTGATACAAGTGGAAAATCTCCCAGGTGTCCGCGATCCTTTTTTGAAATTTCACCCTACCTTAGCCCCTGCGCTGTGGTCGTGCTTGTCACCAGAAACACAGGGAGAACTCGTTGCTCGTCATCGCCTGGAATATTACGAATTATCTGAGTATTTGTATGCTCAAGATAGCAAAAAGCCCTATGAAGTCCGTGCCATTGTCCAGAGAGAACTAGCGAATTTGCTGTATGCAGTCCACGGCGCTATAGATACAGCGGAAGCATGGGCATTGAAGTTTGTTAATTGTGTAAACAGGTTTCTCAAAGTCTTCGGACTCAACAGAGATAGGGATGCACTCACGCAACGAGTTGAACAGCTACAGGGTGAAGTGGGTTCTCAGACATGGTATTTTGTCCAAATGAATCTGGGTGAGCAATTAC
Source organism: Nostoc sp. (assembly GCF_036917515.1). GTDB lineage: Bacteria > Cyanobacteriota > Cyanobacteriia > Cyanobacteriales > Nostocaceae > Nostoc. Next base: position 28,119 of record NZ_JBALDE010000192.1, read on the forward strand.
ACGACACCGGACGCAATCAAGAAGCGGCGCAAGTGTTTGGTGAGATACTTGCTGGTTTGGCTGAGCAACCAAGTTATGAACGCTGTCAAACTTTAAATCAGCTAGGGAGATGCTTGCGACTTCTAGGACAAGCAGCACAGGCAGCAAAATATTACTATCAGGCTTTGACAGTGGCAACGCAGTTAGAACAGTCTGACAGTGTGAAGTGGCAGATAGGAAATTTGCAGACTGAATTGGCGGATGTACTGAGGGATATCGGGGATTACGATCAGGCGCGAAAAGCTTATGAGACTTCATTGGCTATTAATAAAGAACTTGACGACTTTCATAGTACAGCAGTAGTGAATGGGCAACTCGGCACCCTCGCCTTGTTGCAAGGCAACCTTCCAGAAGCTGAAAAACGCTACCTTGAAGCCCTAACTACTTTCCAACAACTGAATGAACTCGCAGCGGAAGCTGTTTCTTGGCATCAACTGGGTAGAGTGTACGAAGAAGCCAAGCAATGGAACACAGCCGAAGATGCTTACCGAAAATCAGCACTAATTAATGAATCTCAAGGCGATCTCAGAGGTGCTGTAAAAACTTGGAATCAATTAGCTCTAGTTAATGAATACACTGGCAAACTGAAAGACGCAGAAGCTTGGTATCGCAAGGCGATCGCAGGTGCAAAAACTGCAGGAGATAGGTTAAAAGCATTAAGTTCACTCAACAACCTCGCCAACCTCCTGCAAGACCAACCCCATCGCCTGTTAGAAGCGCGGCAATTAGCAGAAGAAGCATTGGCTATCAAGCAAACCTTAGACCCTGCTGCGGCTGAGATTTGGAAAATTTACAATATTTTGGCAGATATTACTGACAAACTGGGCGATATAACCGAAGCTAAAGTATATCGTCGCCTGTCGCGGCAGGCAAAGGCAGCATTTGCTGGGACGCACTATGAGTTACGGCAGTATGGGCAGTTTATTGCAGGGGTAGTTGCGGCGGTGAATGATGCAGAAGTGAGGCAACAGCTAGAACCTGTGCTGGAAAATGATGTGAAAAATGGTTGGGGTAATCTCGTAGCTACCATTCGCGTGATATTAGACGGTGAGAGGGATGAAGATGTGCTGTGTGAATCTTTGAATTTTAATGAGGCTCCTATTATCAATGCTATCCTGCGGGGTATTGCTGACCCTGACACGCTAAACGAGTTATTAGAGGAGCAAGGTTAAATAATTCGTAATTCGTAATTTGTAATTCGTAATTGAAGACGGTTTGAGATGGGAATTTATGGGCAAAAATTAGGCATGATTCAGCATAATGAGATAATGGCACAATAATATTGTCTGCCCATGTATCAAAATAGATTACCTGTTATTGTCCTCCTCGCCTACAGTGAGGGTTTATAGCAATTCCCAAAAACCCTGATACATATAAATTTCTCGTGTGGTCACAACATTGTTGTATCTTCACCAACGTATTTACATCATTATTAAATGAAAATGCTTTTAGGCGTGGTATTCCGGGTATAAGTGAATATTAAAACATCAATTATCGAGTCTGTTGGGGCACAGCAGCGATCGCATTTCTGTTTTAGCGCCAATTTTTGGATGCCGTGCCTATACAATCTGTGTATTTTTGTAATTAATATTCTTTAAAGGAGCATGATTCGAGTTCAGAAGGTGAAAGTTGCACCTCAAAACGAGAACGTTGCACTTCAAAACGAGAACGTTCTTGCTCAAAATAAGAACGTTCCACTTCAAAACGAAAACGTTCCCACTCAAAACAAGAACGTTCCTGCTCAAAACCAGAACGTTTTACCTTAAAACGAGAACGTTTTACCTCAAAACGAAAACGTTCCCACTCAAAACGAGAACGTTTGCACTAAAAGCTTGAATGTTGCTGAATAATCATAAGGGCACAACAAAGTTATGCCCTTACCTTGGTTTATTGAATTGCAAAGTGGTGTTTTTCCTAATCCCGGCTATACCTGAAAACTAATTGGCGAAGCAATTTTAAGATTGCTCCAATAATTTCATCCGCTGCCACCAACGATTCAGGGGATAATAAACCACAGGTGCCCACAGACTACTTAGAATGGCAGAGGCAAGAGCGACACGCTGATAATATGTCCAAATATCTGTCACCTTGCGCTCATTGCCCAGCAAAGTTAATTGCAACCCAAAGATAGTTTCTGCCAAAACTGCCATCACAAAGACAATTACAGCAATCGAAATAAAATCTTCTTCGATAAAACGCTGTTTCTGAAGCAGACCAGTTAAAGCCCCCACTATACCTAAACTGATGGCATGAGTAGGATTAGGTGATGTCATTGAATCTTGAAGTAGCCCCAGAACTATACCTGCCAATGCTCCGGCAAACACCGTGCGCTTCACACTCCAAGCTACTACCCAAATTAACAGCCAGTTAGGACCAATTCCTAACAATTCCATACCTGGGAATCGGGTTGGTAATAATAGTAAACATAACAGTACAGAACTAGCCGTCACTATCCAACCAAACAACTGACGTATACCGGGATGCCAACGAGCAAGTGGCTGGATTCGGAATTTCGATTTTCGCTCTGACGATTTTGGCTTTTTCTGCCTGCTACCACCAAATGCAGGAATCTTCATTTTTCTATGGATTTTTTCAAAGAATTTACTTAGACTTTTGCGGCACTTGATTTGCCGATTGGTTTTCTGGTTTGGGATAAACAGCTACCCAATCGAGAGAACGGATTGGCGGAAAAAGCTCAATTTTTGCCACTGATGCCGGAAGTTTCTTTAAATCCAGCGACTTAATTCGTCCTACCGCCAAACCGGAGGGAAATTTCTGACTATAAGTAGATGTGGAAACTAAATCTCCTACTTTGACATTTGGAACTTTTTCATAAAACTCCAATACAGCTTCAGCAGAAGAATCTCCTCGCAAAACGCCTTTAGCTGCTGTGCGGCTAACTGATACACCCACTTGACTCTTGAGGTCACTGATTAATAACACGCGGCTAGTATTGGGAGTTACACTCTCTACCAAACCCACTAATCCGCCTTCTGCCTTGACTATGAAGCCTTCCTGAATCCCCGTATTTGCACCGCGATTCAGCGTAACTTGTTGCCACCACTGGTCAGCACTACGTCCTACCACCCGTGCTGGAATTGGGCGTGATGCCAGCGGCTCTTTTTCCACATAGCCTAATAAATCTTGTAACTTTGTCTTTTGACTTTCCAAATCTACTATACGGGTTTGCAATTCCATTATCCGGGCATCTCTAAGACGTTCTTCTGAAGTTGGCCCTGACTGCAACATCTCTAATGGACGGGTAATTGCCTGGTATGTCTCAAGCACTAGTTCACCTTGAGTCTGTCGCAATATCCAAGCACTACCAACTACTAAAGCTAACAAGCCAATTTGCAACCCTTTACGATCCCACCAACGCCGTATTGTCACCATATATACCTGTATGTACTTATATAAATTAAGTTCTACTTGGATTCTTTATATATAAAACCCAAATAGAACTCAAATAGAACTCAAGTCTGATATTTTTTTAGTTAGATATTGCGAGAGCTTTCGATGACAACTCGTTCCAACTGTTTAAAGTTTTCTAACACACGACCTGTTCCCAGCACAACACAGCTTAAAGGATCGGCAGCAATGTGGGTAATAATCCCTGTTTCATGGCTAACGAGGGTATCTATGCCTTTGAGCAAAGCACCGCCACCAGCTAACATAATACCTCTGTCAATAATGTCTGCTGCCAGTTCTGGCGGTGTGCGTTCCAGGGTCCGCTTCACAGCTTCTATAATTACTGATAGCGGTTCCAACATACTTTCACGGATTTCCGGCCCTTTGATTGTGACAGTTCGCGGTAGACCAGAAAGCAGGTGTAAGCCTCGGACTTCCATCATGGCGTCATTATCATCATTAGTCGGATAGGCAGAACCCATCCGAATCTTGATTTCCTCGGCAGTACGTTCACCAATGACTAAATTATGAACTTTCTTAATATACTGAACGATCGCATCAGTTAGTTCATCTCCAGCAATGCGTACTGATTCGCTGATTACCGTACCTTGAAGACTCAGCACTGCAACTTCTGTTGTCCCACCACCAATATCGATGATCATGTTGCCAGTTGCTTCCGCAACAGGTAATCCTGCACCAATAGCCGCAGCTACAGGTTCATCGATTAAATAAACTTTTCTTGCTCCTGCTTGGTGAGCTGCATCCATCACTGCTCGCCTTTCTACTCCTGTGACGCCACTGGGAATACCAATAACAATCCGGGGTAAGATTAGAGATTTACCTTCATTTACACGCTGAATAAAGCTTTTGAGCATCAACTCGGCTATATCAAAGTCAGCGATTACACCATCCCGCAAAGGACGCAGAGCAATCACATTTCCCGGCGTGCGACCGAGCATTTTTTTGGCTTCTTCTCCTACTGCTAGTGCTACCTTTTCGTTGACATCGATCGCAACTACAGAAGGCTCTTGTAGTACAATACCTTTACCAGATACATAAACCAGGGTGTTTGCGGTACCAAGGTCGATACCCATATCCCATGAAGTGCGAAAGTTCCTAAAAATACCCACGCGTTTGTAAGCCCCCTATATGCGATACTTTTTGACTACAACGGTAAGAGTTAATCGTGCTTGATTCGATTATGTTTGTATCCTGAGTTGAGTAAACTAGACAATATTTTTATATGATTCCCAGGAATATTTAGTATGTCTCAAGCGCCGTACTTTTGATATTCTCTGGTTGACTTCGTATATCCGTATACTTTTATGTGTTTACTCCAAATAGTGTGTATTAAATTTTCAAGTCAATTATATTGTTAACTGTTTAACACATTATTTTCAAGTCTTTCACAATTCGCTATGATGAAAGTCGAAATTGCTAAGTACGTTTGTACTGAAAGGTAACGCGATGAGTATCAATGTTGTCAACCTCATTGGTCGTGTAGGCGGCGACCCAGAGATTAAGTATTTTGAGTCTGGTAGTGTGAAGTGTAGATTAACACTAGCAGTAAAAAGGCGATCGCGTAACAGCGATCAACCTGACTGGTTCGAGTTGGAACTATGGGGAAAGACAGCAGAATTTGCAAAGAATTATGTGCAAAAAGGTAAACAAATTGCCGTTAAAGGTTCGTTGAAGTTCGACGCTTGGAGCGATCGCCAAACAGGAGTTAGCCGCTCTAAACCAGTTATTCTAGTAGATCAAGTGGACTTATTGGGTTCTAAGCAAGATGGAGACGGAGGAACGGGAGATATGTCTCCAGAACATTTTTAATTGGGCATTGATTATTAGTCCTTTGCCTTTACAAATGACAAAGGACTAATGACAAATGACTAATAACTAATTTGCAACGTCACCGATGCTTCTACTTCTTGTTCACCACCAACAATAGGGGTGGAAGCATCAGCTGATTTTGCAGCCTCAGCCCGCAAAAACATTGGTGGTGGTGGAGGCGCACTAGCATTATTAACTTGAATGCTCACTATTTCTTTAGATTTAAAACCCAAAGCACTGAAAACGGCATCAGCTTGCTGCCGTGCGTCTTGAGTAGCTTCTTTTAATGCTTGCTTTTGAGCAGCAGCGATCGCTTGATCATTGGCAACAAAACTAATACCGTTAATTTGTGTCGCACCGGCTTTGACTGCATCATCCAATAATGTCCCAGCTTGCTCAACAGCAGTTCTAAAACTTACAGTGTTACTGGCAGCATAGCCTGTAATCCGCTGTACATTATTGGTATAACTGTAAACTGGATTGAGCCGGATACCAGTCGTTTGTAATTTTTCAACATTTTTGCTCTTGAGAAACGCAACCACCGCCGATGACCTCTGAGCGGCTTCTTGTTGTACTTCTTGGGCTGTTTTCCCCTGAATCTCCACTCCTAAACTGACTTGTGCCAGAGTTGTCGGAATTGTTTCGACTCCGCGACCACTGACACTAAGGGTTCGCGACAATTTATCTTTTTCTTGTGCAAATGCAGGTAGTACAAAGGTTGTACATAAAAGCATTGCTAAAGGCAGTATTTTCCACAGGTTTCCAGACGGAAACTGAGAACCGGGTAAAGCGGCTCTAGTCATAATATTTGCACTCCTCAAAGTATCCACAGATGTTTTGAATAACCGTATGTAGCAATCTTCTGGTGGTTGTTGAGAGTCAACAGCCACCACAAGTTTTTCACAACTCAAGTGCGATCGCCAAATACGATTTGTATGTTCTTACTTTGACATAGCGATCGTCAAAAGCAGAAATGGTTACATTTTTGGATACTAAAAAAATGTACTAATACTGCACAGCGTAAATGAAACGTTTACACTGTATTCATTTTGAATTCAGATTATGTCTTTATATGATGTTTTTCAGAAACGCGTCAAAATCAAAGAGAAGGATTTTCAGAGAACCTAATGCATTTGTTAGAACCAATCAACTTCTCTTTTCCTCTGCTGGCCAGCGCAACACAAGCCGCAGACAGTTCAATGGTAGTCGAAGCAGTGCTACTAAGCTTAGTAGTCATTTATCTCGCCAGTAAAGTTGGTGGAGAGTTATCAAACCAAGTAGGTTTGCCACCTGTCTTAGGCGAACTCGTTGGCGGTGTGGTAGTTGGCATCTCTGTTTTTCATCTTTTAGTCTTTCCAGAAGGCGGCACAGACAGTTCTAACTCTTTGATCGTGTCCTTCCTTCAAACCACTGCTGGTTTAACGCCTGAAGCTGCTCCAGCAGTTTTTGCAGCCCAGTCCGAGGTCATTTCAGTTTTGGCAGAATTGGGTGTAATCATTCTGCTGTTTGAAATCGGCTTGGAGTCGAATTTAAAAGATTTAATGGCAGTTGGTATCCAAGCCACCGTCGTCGCAGTCGTCGGGGTAGCAGTACCCTTTGCTGCTGGGACTGCGGGACTGATGACTCTGTTTGGTATTAGCGCTATACCTGCAATTTTTGCCGGGGCGGCTTTGACTGCTACTAGTATTGGGATGACATCCAAAGTGCTGTCAGAACTGGGGCGACTCAATTCTAAAGAAGGGCAGATTATTTTGGGTGCTGCTGTAATTGACGATGTACTAGGAATCATCGTTTTAGCGGTAGTTGCCAGTTTAGCTAAAGACGGCGTGGTGGATGTCAACAAAGTCATTTACTTGATTATCAGCGCCACTGGTTTTATTTTGGGAGCAATCCTACTAGGTAATGTTTTTAATAAGTCCTTTGTAGCGATCGCCGATCAACTCAAAACACGTGGTGGACTAGTAATCCCAGCATTCATTTTCGCCTTTGCTATGGCATACTTGGCCGCCGTCATCCAGTTAGAAGCAATTCTAGGAGCTTTTGCAGCTGGTTTAGTTCTAGAAGAAACAGATAAGCGTAAAGAACTGCAAAGGCAAGTATCTCCCATTGCCGATATATTAGTCCCAATTTTCTTTGTAACTGTTGGCGCAAAAACTGATTTGGGAGTATTAAACCCAGCAATTCCCGACAATCGTGAAGGTCTAATTATGGCAACTTTCCTGATTACAGTAGCCATTCTCGGTAAAGTAATGACAGGTTTAAGCGTGTTTGGTCAACCGGAAATTAACCGTTTAGCGATCGGTGTGGGGATGATTCCTAGAGGCGAGGTTGGGTTAGTGTTTGCTGGTGTCGGCGCTGCCAGTGGCGCTCTCTCGAAACCATTAGGGGCAGCAATTATCATGATGGTTATCTTGACAACCTTTTTAGCTCCTCCCTTGTTACGATTTGTATTTCCAGATCCAAAAACCGTGGACGGAAGTTCAGAGCAACTAATTTTAGACAGTTCCTCTGGGACTTCGTTGGTAATTGAACCACCTCAATCGAGGGTGCCAGCATCAAATGACAGCAGCAATTTGGGAGTAACTCCAGATTCTGGTGATCGTTAAATTATTGGGCATGGGGAATGGGGCATTGGGCATTGGACATTGCTCTTTCTCTCCTCTGCTCCCCTGCTTCCCTGCTCTCTCCTCCTCTGCTCCCAATTGTGCAGTGGAAACTTCTATTCTCAAATCTCCGTCCCGTGTGATTGTAAAATAATCATTTGTTTATAATTTCTACCAACATTCAGAATGTTACTTAATTTCTAGTCTCCCTTGGCTTGTGAGCCTTTATCTAAATATTTTTCAGATAATTGGGGAGTAACATCCATAAATTTTGCTAGATCGTTTGACAGTAATGGGAATTATTTACTCAGTGCATCGATGGCAACAAAGAACAAACACTTATCAGTAAACAGCTATCAATTATCAGTTTTCTAGCTTTATTGGGAGTCAGAGTTCTCTACTGCTACAGGTGGAAGGTTTCGCATGGGTATTTAAACCGAATTTGAAACCTGATAACTGATTTAAGTATGTCTAAATTCCAGCTTAAAAATCAAAAAGGGGATTCAAAGTCAAGTTTAGGTGGTGATGGTGTGATGATTTACCAATGAGTTGAGATATTGACGGCTCCCATGAATGTGAATTAGGAGAAAGGACTGTGAAATTACACTGGTTACTACCCAGCACTATTGGAACTATCTTCATGCTCTCGTCGCCAGCAATGGCCGCGAGACTTGAATCTTGGCGCTTTGATGCCAATCAAAACAGGCTGGAAATTAATACTGTAGGAGCAGTTCAACCCCAAGCACAACTAATTTTCAACCCGACTCGGCTGGTAATTGATTTGCCGGGAACTACATTTGGTCGTCCGCAGTTAACCCAACAGGTGGGTGGTGGAATTCGCTCAATCCGTGTTGGACAGTTTGATGTAGATACAACACGCATAGTTGTTGAACTGACTCCTGGTTACACTTTAGACCCCAAACGAGTGCAATTTGTTGGTAGAACTGGCGATCGCTGGACGGTGCAATTACCGAAGCCAACAGTCGAAAAAGTAGCTTCATCTCCAAGAAGTGCTTACAGTGTAGTTACTCCATCCAAACCTCAACTTAATATTTCAAGGGTTGCTACTACTACACGAGGGGCAACTCAAATCGAAAACTTACAAGTAACAGGCGATGGGTTATTCATTCGTACCAGTGGTGGTAATCCTCCGATTCAGCTAATTCGCAGCCGCGATCGCGCTACCATCTTCGTAGATATCTCTGGTGCATCTTTATCACCACGTCTGACGCAGCAGAGGAATATACCCGTTAACAAACATGGTATTAGCCGCGTCGAATTTACCTCATTGCAAACCCAACCTCCTGGTGTCCGTCTAACTTTGCGGGTAGATAAAAATAGCCCAGATTGGGGAGCAACTAATAGTAACGATGGTGGTTTGATAGTTCTACCTAGTCGCGTTGTCAGATTGCCCAGAAGTAATAATTTAGACAATCAGTCAAATGCCGTCTCCTTTCCCAGTAGAGCATCTGTCAATAACTTGCCAGCAACAATTGAGTCTGTGCAACTTGCCAATAATGGCAAACAACTGCTAATTCGAGGCAACCAACCTTTATCTGCTACGGGAAGCTGGGATAGATCCTCAGGTATCTTTCGCGTTACGATTACCAATGCCAAGTTAGCCACCAGAGTAACAGGGCCTACTTTTACTGCCAATAGCCCCATTCTTCGAGTACGTCTGCAACCTCAAGCATCTAATACAGTGGTTGTTTTAGTTCAACCAGCAGGCGGAGTGCAACTTGGGCAACCCCAGCAAATCGGCGACCAGCTTTTGGTACCAATACAAGGTTCTCGGCGAGTTGTCACCCTCCCCGGAAGACCCCCCTATGCTTTACCTGGGCTACCACCGCCAAACCGGGGGCCATTCCCAGACCCTAACAATCCAAATCCTCGACCCATAATACAACCACAGCGCCGAGTTACCAATGGGCGAGTCATAGTCATTATTGACCCAGGACATGGTGGTAAAGACTCAGGAGCGCTTGGCATCGGAGGGGCGCGCGAAAAAGATGTTATCTTGCCTATTGGTAAAAGGCTGGGTGAGATTTTGCAGCAACATGGTGTACAAGTGATTCTGACCAGGGATTCTGACTATTTTGTTACTCTTCCGGGACGGGTGCAATTAGCAGAGCGAGCTAACGCTGATGTGTTTGTTAGCATTCACGCTAATTCCGCAGGTGCAAGTCGTCCCGATGTTAATGGCTTGGAAGTCTATTATTACGATAGCGGTCTGGATCTAGCTCGTATTGTCCGCAGTAGCATTCTTCAAAGTATTAGTACTATCAAAGACAGGGGAGTGCGGCGAGCCAGATTTTATGTCCTTAGAAAAAGTTCTATGCCCTCGATTCTCGTGGAAACAGGTTATATGACTGGTCGACAGGATATGGCTAGGCTCAGAACTTCAGCTTACCAAAATCAAATGGCAGAAGCGATCGCTCGTGGTGTTCTTCAGTATCTCAAGAGAAGATAAGTAATTTAGTCTAAATTTCTAAATTGTTAAGTAAGTACATACATCTAATCTTTACCATTTTTATCCAATTTAGTAGTAAAACAGTTTAAGTATTCTTGCGGCGGAATAAGAGTAGCTTCTTTGTTATTGTCATTTGATACTTTGCAAGTCAACAAATTTTGGATTTGAGATTTTGGATTTTGGATTTGTATCACCGACAACAGGTGTTAGTGTAGCAAAACTCTAGTACAACACGGCGTAAATAAACCACCCTTTCCAAATCAATGAAACGCTTACGCTGTACTAACTTTGAATTTTGAATTTTGAATTTTGAATTCCGCTTTGCGGTACTAGTCTGGCAAGAAACTAAAATTGGGAATCTAAAATTTCAAATTAGCAGTCAAATTTATATAGGCTAATGACATGGCAAAATCAGAGGAGCGTGCTATATTTTACGCCATTAGCTGTGTCTGAAATAACAGCGCAGAACTCAAGTGTGCGCGGTGACGGTGTGAGGATTAGCCAATATGTTGAGATGTTGACGGCTCCCATAAATGTGAATCAGGAGAAAAGACTGTGAAATTACGCTGGTTACTATCCAGTACTATTGGAACCATCTTCATGCTATCGTCGCCGGCAATGGCCGCGAGACTTGAATCTTGGCGTTTTGATGCTAATCAAAACAGGCTGGAATTTAATATTCAAGGGGATGTTCAACCCCAAGCACAATTAATTTTTAACCCAACTCGCCTAGTAATTGATTTACCAGGAACCTCATTTGGTCGCCCGCAGCTAACCCAACAAGTGGGCGGTGCAATTCGTTCGATCCGTATTGGGCAGTTTGACGAACAAACAACACGTATAGTTGTTGAACTAACTCCTGGTTATAGTTTAGACCCCAAACGAGTGCAATTTGTGGGCAGAACTGGTGATCGCTGGACAGTGCAATTACCGACGCCACAAGCCGACAATGTACCCGCAAGAAACACTGAGGGACAACCAGAACAAGCTATAGCCAGTGATACTTCACCCAGAACATCTACACCAACATTCCCCCCAAGGGATATTTACAATGTGGTAACAAACGGCTCTGTAAATCCACTTAACAACGGAACGCTTGTTGCCAGGGTTACTCAAATTAAGAACTTACAAGTCACAGGTGATGGTTTTTTCATTGCTACAAGTGGTGGCAATCCTCAGATTCAGGTAAATCGTAGCAACGATCAAAAAGCAATTAACATCGACATTGCTGGCGCAACTTTATCACCAAGTTTAGAGCCACGGAATTTGTCGATTAATCGCTATGGTGTCAGCCGTATTCAATTTACTCAACTGCAAACCAGCCCATCAGTTGTTCGCCTGACTTTACAAGTAGATGAAAATAGTCCAAATTGGCGAGCAACCACTAGTAGCGCTGGTGGTTTTGTGGTTCTACCTAGTCGTGGGGTTGCCCAGCTGCCTGGAAATAACAATCCACGTCCCATAACACCAAGTAATACAACTGCTAGTATTCAGTCTGTGCAACTGGCTAATAATGGCACACAACTGCTGATTCGAGCCGACCAAACTTTATCTGCTACAGGAGGTTGGGATAGAACCTCTGGTCTATTCCGCATCACTATCAACAATGCTAAGTTAGCTCCCAAAGTCACAGGACCGACTTTCAATTCTAATAGCCCGATTTTGCGGGTACGCCTGCAACCACAAGAATCCAATACTGTTGTCGTCTTAGTTCAACCAGCAGCCGGAGTACAAATTGGGGAACTCAACCAGGTTGGCGACCAGCTTTTAGCTTTAGAATTACGACGCTCTGTTAGCAGCATTACACCACCCACTGTTTTACCTCCTCTGCCATCGCCAGACCAAGGTCAATTACCAAATCCCATAGATAATCCCCGTCCAATCTCTCAGCCATCACCACGCCCCTCATCAGTTCCCAAAGGGAAATTGCTAGTAGTTATTGACCCAGGACATGGGGGAAAAGACTCAGGTGCCCCTGGTTTGGGGGGACTTTTAGAAAAGAATGTAATTCTGCCTATTGGAAAAAGGGTAGGAGCAATTTTAGAGCAAAATGGCGTACAAGCAGTGCTAACGCGGGATGCCGACTTTTTCGTAGAACTTCAGGGACGGGTAGATATTGCCAAGCGGGTTAATGCGACTTTGTTTGTCAGTATTCACGCTAATTCTGTTGATAATCGCCCTGATGTCAATGGGTTAGAAGTATATTATTTCGATAGTGGTTACAATCTGGCTGAAGTAGTTCGTAAAACCATTCTCCAGGACATCGGTACTATCAAAGACCGGGGAACCCGCAAAGCCAGATTCTACGTTCTCAGGAAAAGCTCCATGCCTTCGATTTTGGTAGAAACAGGCTATATGACTGGTTACGAGGATAATCCCAGATTAGGAACACCAGAATATCAAAATCGGATGGCAGAAGCGATCGCTCGTGGCATTCTAAAATACTTACAGCAGAGGTAATATAGTACAAATTACTAATTAAAGAGGTGATATTTAAACTTCTTTAACGCGCAGAATTTAGTGGTTAAATTAGAGATTGTCTGCTAAATTCTGTATTTTAAATCCCAAAACCTAAATATATATCTGCCTGTGTATTCATCTTCCATTTTTGAAGGGAATCTTGACGATTTTTCCAATCGAGAACCCCAACGTGCCCCAATTGGCATCTTTGATAGTGGTGTAGGTGGGCTGACAGTACTGCGACAAATATATCGGCAACTTCCCAATGAATCAATTGTTTACTTTGGGGATACAGCTAGACTTCCTTACGGAATTCGTTCACAAGCAGAAATTTTACGATTTACACGTGAAATCATTACCTGGCTACAACAGCAGCAGGTAAAAATGGTAATTATGGCTTGTAACACCAGTTCCGCCTTAGCTCTAGAAACCGTGCGTCAAGAATTTAGCATACCCATTTTGGGAGTAATCCTACCGGGTGCAAAAGCTGCGGTGCAGCAAGGAAAGCGGATTGGTGTAATTGCTACTCCAGCTACAGCTAAGAGTAATGCTTATAAGCACGCTATTCTCGAAATTGCTCCCGATGTCCAAGTCTGGCAAGTTGGATGTCCAGAGTTTGTGCCACTGATTGAGCAAAACCGCATTCACGATCCTTACACTGCGGAAGTTGCAAGAGCCTACTTAGAGCCTTTATTAGAGCAGGAAATTGACACCCTAGTTCACGGCTGTACTCATTATCCCCACCTGACACCAGTACTGCGATCGCTCCTCCCCTCTCAAGTCCAGTTGGTCGATCCAGCTGTTCATGTTGTGGCAGCTTGTGCCCAAGAGCTAGACTTACTAGGTTTAAGAAATACTCATCTACCATTACCAACTCGCTTCGCCGTCAGCGGTTCTCCGCAACAGTTTTCCCAGTCAGGAGTGCAATGGCTAGGCTATACCCCAATGGTTGAAGAGGTTTCCTTCACTGATACCGCTATTTCCCAACTCCAATAAAACTAATTAGTCCTTAGTCCTTAGTCATTTAATCAAAACAAATGACCAAGGATGAAGGACAAATGACAAATGACTATTGACTATTAACTGATATCTCCTGCTTGCGTTTTCCTTCAGATGATGAAGGGAAACTTGTAGGAACAGTTTTTGTACCCGTTCGCTTCGCCAGTGCTAATAATAGGTAGACTGTGAACAAATATCCAGAGGCTAAAATAAAAATCATCATAGTATACTTCCGTAAATCATTGTTCTACTAGCACCCTTCTAAACGAATATAAAATTAGTAGAACCTCAGCCAAGCAAGTGCATTCTCAATGGCTGGAGTTTCCTATGGTAAAACTACCTATAGAGATAAAATCCTCTACGGACAAAGAATTTATAATTTAACGCGACTTCTAGCAGACCATAGATTCCACAACAGTTAGCTTGCCGTTTAACAATCTAAACTACGATTCTCTGCGGTCTACTCGATCTGCTTTATTTTTGCTCAAACTGCTGTGATAAATAGCAATGCTTGCGCTCAACGTGCGCTGAGGACGTGTAGCGGCTTCCCATAGGGATATTACACAGCTCCAAACCAGGAGTTTTGCGTATCGTAGGAAAAATTAAAGAATTTATTCCTTTAACCTCACCGACGAATATTTATTTTATACTCACAACCCCAAATCAGTAAAATCAACTAGTAGCTAATTTTAATTTTAGAGTGCGAACATCTTACAAAATTTAAAATTCCTATATTTTAGCGTAACACAACGACACTAAATTTTGAGCTTATTTGGCTGCTAAATTTCAAATTTTTTGAAGAGCTACACCTCAATCTGAGGAAATTTAGTCTTATCTCTTGGCATATCTTCAAACTGCGTCTTTTTGTCAATAAGTAATATTGCTTAAAGTATCTGGGAAACTGTGGGCGGAAAGGTGAGATGAGAAACTAATTAACACAATTTCATCTAATATTTATTCCGTGTACTGAGAATTTATATTTTAAGTCGGTTTAAAGTCTAAGTAGCTACGTATAAAGCATAATTACTTATTGACAAATACACCAGTAACCTTAATTATCACCCATAGACTCATAAAAATGGGATTACCTGATGAAAACTTTGCGCTGGCACAGGGTTATCTTAAAATGAGTATAGGATATGTAAACTTTCGTAACCTAAGTCAGAGTCCGCCCATCCATGACCCCAGCCACCTCCCTGTTTACCCCTGTGGAAGCAGACCTGCGACTACTAGCAGATAATCTAAAACAGCTAGTTGGAAATCGCCACCCCATTCTGTTTGCAGCAGCCGAACATTTATTCGGAGCTGGGGGAAAGCGTATCAGACCAGCAATTGTCCTGCTAATATCGCGGGCAACAATGTTAGAACAAGATATTACGCCGCGTCATCGTCGCCTTGCTGAGATTACAGAAATGATTCACACAGCAAGCTTAGTACATGACGATGTGATAGATGAATCAGACGTGCGGCGAGGTGTTCCCACCGTTCATAGTTTGTTCGGGAACCGCATTGCCATCTTAG
The DNA here is from genome assembly GCF_036917515.1 of Nostoc sp. Lineage (GTDB taxonomy): Bacteria > Cyanobacteriota > Cyanobacteriia > Cyanobacteriales > Nostocaceae > Nostoc. The sequence continues at coordinate 43,449 of NZ_JBALDE010000192.1, forward strand.
CAGGAGATTTTCTCTTTGCCCAATCATCCTGGTATTTAGCTAACTTGGACAATTTGGAAGTAGTGAAACTGCTCTCAGAAGTCATTATGGATTTGGCTACTGGGGAAATTAAGCAGGGACTAAATCGTTTTGATGCTGGTATCTCTATTGAAACGTACATTGAGAAGAGTTATTACAAAACAGCTTCGTTAATCGCCAACAGTTCTAAAGCTGCTGGTTTACTCAGTGAAGTCTCGCGAGAAACTGTTGAGCATCTGTATAGCTACGGTCGTCATTTTGGTATAGCATTTCAAATTGTTGATGACATTTTAGATTTCACCAGTACAACAGATACCTTGGGTAAACCAGTGGGGTCTGATCTCAAAAGTGGTAATCTGACTGCACCCGTTTTATTTGCTTTAGCCCAAAAACCATCTTTAGAAGTGCTGATTGAACGAGAGTTTGCTCAAGAAGGAGATTTAGAGCAAGCACTAGCACTGATTCAAGATAGTCAAGGTATACAGCAGGCGCGAGAGTTAGCTGCTCATCATGCTAAGTTAGCAATTGAACATCTTGCAGTTCTCCCACCCTCAGAATCTCATCAGGCATTGATTAACATTGCTGAGTACACACTGAGTCGCCTCTATTAAATCAGTTATTAGTTCTTAGGTAAAAAGTGGGGATTTTGATGTAAGTGTGTTGTGGCTTCTGTAACCCACGGAAAACCTGAAATTTTGTGTTATGCAACGCTTTAACACACTCAGGCAGCTTTATGTTTAATTTAATCCACTTATTCAGCAAGTATAAAGTGGAGTTTTGATTTGGAAGTTTTTAGTGATTTCTAAAAAATAAATTACTACTTATGGGATGGAAAGCGTGTGACTGAGCGCTCACTCTTAAGACTTGCCTTCTTATGGCTGCTGGGAACTTGACAATAAAGAATGGGATATTTTTTGATGTGAAAGTTCTTAAGTATGAGACTCTGCTTCACTGGGAAACTAAAACTTGAAAACGGAAAAATGTTCACTGATAACTGTTTTTTAATCAATTTTAGGTTTCACGAGAAGTTGAGCCAGTCGTATAGTGTAACGGAAAGAAAAAATTTCTTTTTTCACTGATTTAGAAAACTTTTTTAAAGGAATTTGAAATTTAAAAATTTGGATGTGGGATTGTATCTAAAAAACTCCACATCCAAATTTTTTCTATGCAATATCAGGGGGTATCTGTTTAGGCGATCGCTTTTGTCGTAACTGTTTCTGCATGAGTTTTTCTAGTTCAGTGCGCCGAATTTCAACGGTATGAGTGGTCTTACCCGGCGTCTCCAAAAAAACGATACTATCTACGGGTTCTAATGCCACCAATTGGAACAAAATATGGGTGACAGGAGTAATTTTAGCTAGCATTTGAGGGTCAAGCCCATCAGGGGAAATTAGAGAGACATCCTGTATGGTAGGGAAAGCGTAAATCACACGTTTTTCCAATCCTGGGTTAGCACGATTGCTCAATGTAGTTAAAACCCAGCTTGACTCCGAATTTTGGAGAATATAGTACTGGGAGTAGCGTAATTTTTGAGCAATCGCTCTCAGGGCAGGAGCAATTGCTGCAACAAGATGTGGTGTCATCCCATCGCGAGGTGCATTGTCAATCAGCAATTGAATTTGTGTTTCTAAATCCATAATGACTTGTATACGGCTCTTGGGTAATGGCAATAACATCTATCAAATGTGAACAATTCCATCAGAATTGGGAATAATAAAATCAGCCATATCCTTAATATAGGATTGGCCTGCGTTTAGCTTATACGTAAAACCAAACTAGCCAATACCCACAGTCTTACAGGTTGTATTTAAGTAAGTTAGGGTCTTTTGAAAACCGAGACTATGAATTCAGCCGCAACCGCAACTATTCCATCTGCAACTATTCTGGGAGAAAATTCTACAGGCGTGGAGGCGATCTTTCAACTCCTGTCCAAGGAGTTTCAGCAGTCAACCAAAGCTTCGGAACAGAATTGCCATGACGTCGCAACACGTATTACCACCGAAGTCTACCGGATTTGTCATGAGAGTAAACGTATCCAAGCTTCTGGATCTGTAGAAAGCTCGGCGATGACCTTAGCTCGGCATCGCCTGCAACAATGTCTCAGGTACTATCAGTTGGGTTCAAATCGGGGCAGAGTCGAATTACACAGTACTTTGAGTGCAATTATTTATCGGTATATTAATCCTCCTCAGAGACAATTGAGCTATCAAGGGCGGCTGACGATAATTGAAGATTTCCTCCAGAGTTTTTATTTAGAGGCGTTGAACGCTTTCCGGCGAGAAAATCAACTTGGTGCTACTTATCGCCCTCAGACGCTCTTAGAATTGTCCGAGTATATGGCATTTACCGAGCGCTACGGCAAGCGACGCATTCCCTTACCAGGTCGCCAGCAACAGCTAATTATCCTGCGGGCACAAACTTTTTCCCAACAGCAGCCCCCAGAAACCAGCGTAGATATAGAACAAGCCGCAGAAGGTAGCAATAATGAAGGTGACGGTTCTTGGGAAGAACCAGCAATTCACCAATTGCGCTCCACAATGGCAACCCAAGCCGAACCCGAACTTGAAGAAGACACCTTGCGCTCTGTTGTCGTTACAGAATTAATGAATTATCTCGAACAACGACAACAACCTGACTGCGCTGATTACTTTTCTCTCCGCCTCCAGGATTTATCAGCACAGGAAATTGAGTCGATTTTAGGTTTAACTCCTCGTCAGAGAGATTATTTGCAGCAGCGCTTTAAGTATCATTTGATTCGGTTCGCCCTGTTGCACCGTTGGGAATTAGTTCACGAGTGGCTGGAAGCATCTTTGAACACCAATTTGGGCTTAACTCCTCAGCAATGGCAAGCATACACAGCACACCTGGACAATAAGCAACGGTCTTTATTAGAGTTAAAGCAACAAGGACAATCTGATGAAAAAATAGCAAAAACTTTAGGGCTGTCAATGGCACAACTGCAAAAACGATGGTTTAAAATTCTTGAGCAAGCTTGGGAAATTCGTAACTCATTAGTTTCCGGATCGGGTGCATCTACTCATGAATAGTGACTCAGAATCTTTACAACACCAGTGTCTCGATTTGTTATTGACAGATAATGTCAAAAATAACGAGCACTCGGTAGAATGTGAGGAAAATGACGGGGTAAAAAACCTCCTCAAGGAAGCTACTGCTTCAAAAAGCAGTCAGCCAAAATTGGGAGGAACACCCCAGACGTTTCAACTGGGAGAAATTCCTACTGTGCAAGATCGTTTTCAAGCTATCCTTAAGCGTCGGTTACAAATTCAAGCCCAAGAACATCCACCGTTGTTTCCCTGGGAAACAGAATTAATTGAATATCCTGATTTTGTTGATGAGCCGTCAATGACACTCGTTCCTAGCTGGGGATGGATGGTACAACAGTCAAAGTTGACCTTGCCGACTCGCCTACCGGAAAAAGTTTTCCAGCAATTGTTAGAACAATGTCAGGCTTTAGTGACATCTTCAGCGCCGTTGGGGGCAAAATTAGTTCAAGTGGTGGAGAACTTTTTTCCCAATGAGTCTCAAGCACTAAATGACATCGCTGGATTGGTGCTAAGAAGCACTTATAGGTCTGTAAGTACTCTGGAAGCAATGCCCGCTATTCAGAGCGATTACTCAGATTTACAGCCACGTCAACAAATGGCTTTGTCGTTGCTAGCAGCTAAACAATTGCTGGAAAATCTGACTCTACCACTTTCAGCAACCAGTCCGGTAGTAGAAAGAGAATGGCTAACCAGCGTTGGTACTTTAAATATCAGAGTAGAATACCAGTCTCTAGGTAAACTTACGAAGTTACTTGTTCAAGCTGAGTTACCTGTTAAAGGAACTTTGACGCTGCGGGGAAGCGGCACTTTAGCAATGACAACATCTTCGACTTCGGGATACTTAAATGTAGAGTTAGGCTGCGAGCAACTTAACCCAACTTATACCCTGGAAGTTGAATTTCCAGAAATAGACGAACAGTCGTTGTTGTTTGTGATTAATCCCACGATTTAGTTTAAATTTCCACCGCTAGCACACTATGTCAATCAACACCGATATATATTAAGAGGATTTTCCTGGTTTTGAAGCTTATCCCATTTTTCAATAAACGGTCATTAGGGTGTCTACGAGAAGCAATTATTACAAAGACACAGGGACACAGGGATATGGGGACATAGGGATATTGAGAAAGTATTTGATTTCTCGATTTACCGCGTCACCCATTTCTCGTGTATCTCCATTACCCCTTATCTATGATTTTTTAACACAGTAGTAGGGTAAGTAATTATGTGCCCTGCATTGTGTTTGTTGCATCTACATCATTGCTTCTATTAGACTCAAATGTTTAACTTATCCAGGATGAATCGGTTTTGGCGTATCCCTGTAAGTAATTTCTGGCGGCAAAATTCGCAGGGGTCGCCTTTGATTGAAGTAGAAGATTCTATTTCTTTGCGGGTGCTGGTGCTAGCGTTGGTTATTTTGGGAATTGTGGCGACGGATATTGCTGCTGAAACTTCATTTAGTTTTTGGGCGTTACCCCTAAGTCTAGTAGGTGCGATTTGGAGTTACTATCGTCGCCGCGATCGCAATGTTGCAATTAAGTTCTGTATCGCCATCGGAATGTTAGTAGCACTGGGTGCTTTCTTTGGGCGATTAGTGGGAGAGTTAAATGATACCCGGTTGGGTTTGGCAGAGTTATTAATTCAACTCCAGGTGTTGCATAGCTTTGATACACCCCGCCGGAAAAATTTGGGCTATTCGATTGTTATCGGACTGATTTTATTAGGTGTGGCGGCAACCCTAAGTCAGACTTTTGCATTTGCACCTGTGTTGCTGTTATTTTTAGCGATCGCTCTGCCAACTTTAGTACTAGATTACCGCTCACGCTTGGGTTTGCAGCCATTAAAGATAAAAAATGAAAAATTAAATCAGCAGAATTCCTCAAGTCTTAATTTCAAATTTTTAATTCTAACTTTTTTACTAATTGTTGGTCTGGGGCTGGCAATTTTTGCTGTTTTACCGAGATTTCCCGGCTATCAATTACGAAATTTTCCTGTAAGTTCCGCTATTCAAGTAAAAAATAATTTCACCGGACGTAGTATCATTAATCCCGGTTATATCCGCCAAGGTAAAGCTGATAATCAAGGCAGTGGTAGCGGTGGTACGGGACAAAATCAAACTGGTCAACCAGGTAAAATAGATAATAATTTTTATTACGGTTTTAATAGCCAAATAAACCAAAACTTGCGGGGCGAGATGAAACCCAAGGTTGTGATGCGGGTGCGATCGCAAGCTGAGGGTTTTTGGCGAGTATTAGGATTTGATCGTTATACAGGTAAGGGATGGGAAGTTTCTCGCAATGAAGATGTGACGACTGTTAAGCGATCGCCTTGGTCTTACCAAATTTTTCTTTCTCCATCTGTGCTTACTGGTAAAACCCAACAGGTAGTACAAACTTATACAGTGGTGTCAGATTTGCCTAACCTGATTCCAGCGATGACTTATCCCAAAGAAGTTTACTTTCCAGCACCAGTGATCGCTGTTGATAAAGAAGATGGATTGCGATCGCCTGTAGAATTATCACAAGGTCTCACCTACACAATAGTTTCTGAAGTGCCATACCGCGATCGCACTTTGTTAAGTGAAGCTTCTACTAAATATCCACCACAAATTAAAAAGTATTATCTGCAAATTCCTCCCGAAATTGCTGAAAAAGTCCGACAACGTACCGAAGAAATTCTTGCTAACTACAATCAAGAAAAAGTCGCAAAGTCTGCTAAAAGCCTGGATTCACCTTATGAGAAGGCTCTTTACTTAGCTCAATATTTAAAGCAACGCTACTCAATTCCCCAAAATCCCTTAGAACTGCCTTATTTGAGTGAAAAAGAAGATTTGGTAGAAACTTTTTTGTTTAAGCAAAAGGGAGGCTATCCAGACCACTTCTCGACAGTTCTCACGGTGATGTTGCGTTCCATTGGTATTCCCGCGCGGTTAGTAGCAGGGTTTAGTGCCGGAGAATTTAATCCATTTACAGGGCTGTATGTTGTCCGTAATACTGATGCTTATGCGATGACGGAAGTGTATTTTCCGAAATATGGTTGGTTTACCTTTGACCCTATTCCCAATCATCCTCTGATTCCGCCATCCATTGAAGATACTCAGACTTTTAGTGTGTTGCGCCAATTGTGGCATTGGGTTGCTGGTTGGCTACCTTCTCCGGTGACAGGCTTGTTGAATAATCTATTTGAGACAATATTTAAGTGGGTGATTAGAGCGATCGCTTGGTTTTTAGCTTTATTCTCTCAAGGTTGGTTTGGCGTGTTAACTGGCTTAATTGTGGGGACTACAGCAGCTTTCTTAAGTTGGCTGGGTTGGGGTCAGTGGCGAGAGTGGCGCAACCGCCGATGGTTAAAGAAATTGCCAGCGATGGAGAGCCTTTATCAACAAATGCTGCAATGGACAACCCAAAAAGGTTTAGGTAAACATCCAGCACAAACACCTTTAGAGTATGCCAGGGTCTCATACCACCATCATGCTATAGCAACTGCTGAGGTTATAGATGAAATTTGTCAAGCTTATGTTGGCTGGCGTTATGGCGGTCATACACCTAACTTGCAGCGATTGCGACAAAGATGGCAAGGTATCAAAAAGGCTGCTAAGTAATTTATCAATGAGTCCTGTACAAAGGTTATCCATTCGGCAACCTTTTTGATAAATTGCGACTAAGAGCACTTTTCACAATTCCTGAAATATAAATTGCTCCTTCAGCGCGTCTGATTGGCTCGTGGTTCTTGTTCTCCGATACTAAGACTACTTCTCCTTTTTCCCTCCTATAACGTTTAACTAAGAGCTAATTCGTAAACTAAAGTAAAGTACTTGTCTAGTAAGGGTTTCAGGAATTTAAGTCAATAAAGCACTTATTCGCTGAAACTCAGACCTAGTAATGAGTTGAGTACCCTCAAGATTTTCTTTACGAATCAGCTCTAAAGTCTCATCATCCACAGAAACTATAACAATCTCTTCCTCCTTAGGCTTTTGGTATAGAGGATCAATCAGTTCAACAATTAACCAATCACCAGGATATATACCAATACCTATCATTGAGTCTCCCATTACAGGTAAGATGATCGTTTTATTTGATTCATTGATCAGTTCCTCACAGAGATCAATTTCTTCATAATCAATGTTCATTGAATCCCCTCCAACACTAGATGTGCTATGTATACCTGCTGATACTGGATAATCATACTTTCTGACCTTGCGAAACTTTGCTGAATGTAAAATATCTATCAGTTCTTCTCCTTTTATTCCCTTTTCCCAGAGGTTTTCTATTGCCACAATCAAGTCATTACTGATTGATGAAGGGACACCAATGTCTGTAAGTGGCTCGCCAAATTTATATTTCCGACCTGACCCTTTTCTGGAACCGCCTCTTGGCATAAGTAATCATCCTTTGTGCAAGTTTTCGCAATTTCTCATATTTCCCTAGTAAAAACCTTACTAATTGTGTTTGTCTTGCAAAACTTTTGCAGGGTGTTCTTGATTAGGTGAACTGCTAAATTGTAGATGAGCAATGCCTAAGGCAAGTATGATATGGAATAATGCAATGAGAGCTTTTTCAGAGAAAATAACACTCAGCCCAGTGTTATAATTTGTTTCCTTACTCTGATTAGGATCGCTTTTCATAATATGCCTGTAATAAAATCTACAACTACAAAATAGTACAAACGAACTAAGTTTGCATAGTAGGTTTTGAAAAAAGTCTGGAAATCAAACTTCTATATTCCCGTTTTTCCCTATATTTATAACTTTCAAAAAACTCTTACCCCAAGAAATTGAATCTCTAAGGTATCGTGGGGAAGTAGACGATACCATAACTGCGATCGCTGTCTAAACACCACACCAATCTGGTACGCTTGTTCGCGCCGATTTTACCAAGGGTTTAATCCCAATAACCTGGCTGTGCCAGATGTTGGCTGTAGTATGCCTGCATGATAAAACCTATTCTGCTAAGTGTGCATTTCCATAAATCTAGCAATAGCTAGATGCTGAAATTCTCTTAAAGGCTATAATTTACATCTGTTGCACCGAGAGATTAACTTGTGGATGTCATATTAGAACGATCGCACGAATTAAAACAAGCTTTAGTTGATTTTGTCCTTGATGCTGAAGGCGAACTGGCACAAGCACTGGAAACTTATGCCGCAGAACAGTTGCGTCGTGGAAGTGGTGATAGTACACAGCAGGACTTAACCATCGATAGCTTTTTGACAGCCGGGAAAGTCGGTGATAAGTCTCCATTAGAGTTGTTTATCGAAAGCCATCCAGATTTAGCAGAAAGCGATCGCAGTCTGATAAATAGTTGGCATCATAGTTTTATTGGCTTATTTGCTATCACTAATATTTTACCTGATGGCTTTGAATTGACGAATTGGTTGACAGATAAACGCTACATTGTCAAGCCAAACAATACTCAAACATTACAGGAAATATCTCGGTTGAAAGTCGGAGAAATCTTACTAACTCGCATTTCTCCCATTACCGATAGTTACTGGATGTTTTCTGGCCCTTACACAATAATGGGTAAATTAGGTAAACCAAAACTTGCCGTAGCAATTGGCAATTTCAAAGAAAACTATAAAAGTAATCTTTACAGCGATGCTCCAGACTTGCTAGAAGAAGCTTGGCAGTCAGTAGAAAAATATCATCAGCAGTTTGTGGACTTTTTTGGCACTGATGAAATCACACTACCTGGATACCAGCTTAATAAAAAAATAGCGGAATTTCAAGAAGTAATTACTGAAAAAACCTTTGCAGCCGCAGGAATTGATACTTCTAAGTCTCTTGCGGAAGTAGCACAAGCAGCTGGAATTGGCGACGAAGAAATAAAAGCAGCCGCACAAGAATTTGGTGCAGATTCCAACGTAGTCTCTGAGATGTTTAACAGCAAAAGCAGTAAGAGCAAAATGGTGATGCCAAAGGTTGATTTGCCTGCTGAACTCAAGAAAGCAGAACAGGTGACGGCTCTTTCTCATCCCCGTTGGGGACAAATGTTTTTACCAACATATAGTAAAGTACAAGCAATTTTATCGGCAGAGGACTGGCAAAGTGTGCAAGGGGCAGAAAAACTAATTCGCTACTACCTCGAAGATAAAAGTATTAATGCTTTTATTTGGCATAGATTAGCGCAACAGTATCCAACTCAATCAGAAAATGTGTTGCAAACATTTTTACAACGTCCAGAGTTTAGGCTTGAAAGTGACTTGGATGCACTTTTGCAAGAATTTTACAAACCTATCGAGCCAGACTTGCCAGACATTGCCAGTGTACCCATACATTTGCATAACTTATTTCAGGAAGCTTTAGGAGAAGTTAACAAATCTAAGCCCAAGGGTAAGGGGCAACAAAAGCCAGCAAAGGGTTTTCAACGAGGTTAATAAATATATCCGACATTTTACCCTACTCACTTAGGGTTTATCGTTTTCTTTCTTAAAGTCGTTTGTAGGAGTGTATAGTTAGCTGTGCGCTCCCACAGCGTATTGCGTAAAATCAATATGAAAAACGAGATCAAGCTAGCTAGTTATATTTAAAGATCGGTAAATAACAGATGAACAATCTCATCTACAATTTCTTCTGGACTCTCAAGCTTGACTAGAAATCGATTAAAACCAGCATTCAAAGCTTTATAGCTTGAGACTTCCCGTGTATAAGAAGTGATAGCGATCGCAGGCAATTCTCTTATAGATGGGGAAGAATGCACTCGAATTTGCTCAATTAACCAATTTCCATCACGATCGGGCAACTTCACATTGCATAGCAGAAGATCGGGATGAAGCGATTCGACCAAATCAAGGGCTGTTTCTGCGTCGCTTAAAGACATTACCTCTGCACCTGCTGTTTCCAAAATGAAGGTGAGCAAATCTGCAATATCTGGCTCATCTTCTACCAGTAAGATAGTGGTTCCAATCAGGTGCTGGAGCGAATTTAACTCAGTTTCTTGATTGGTTTTCTGATCCGTTGCCATGCCGTCCTTTTATTGCCTGCTATAGTTTGCTATTTCTATTGCAACGCATAGAGCGGAATAAGTATTCACCCTAAATACACAAACTTGGGGTGAAAAGCTTTATCAATATGAGGAAGTTAATTCACCGAGCAATATTGAGCGCCCTGTTAGGTGAGCGATCGCCTTAATCAACTCATCTATGTCCACAGGTTTTAATAACCATTGGTCAAACCTTGCTTGCGACTTTGGAAATCGAGCTTCTAACTCTCCGAGTGCTGTGACTGCGATAACGGGAGTGGATTTGTCAAGCCTATCTTCGATTTGCCTGATCTGATGTAGCAGCGAATAACCATCTTCATTGGGCATGGCAATGTCACTAAGTGGCGTTGCATAATTAAGGGATGAACTGTCCTGATTGTGCATCAACCCATATTCGTAAGAACGGGCATCGGCGTGGTAAACAAAATTACATTTGTGTATCATGCGACGTGCGTTCCGCCCCGCTTCGCTAACGCCAATTTATAGAATCACATTCACTCGCGTGGTTATTCAGATGAAATTAAAAAACGATGTTTAACAATGTACGTTAATGGTACTGGATTTCGTGCTATAGAACGGCAAACGGGAGTTAACCATAATACGATCATACAGTGGGTTAAAAAAGCGGTTCAACCATTAGCAGATGCACCTGAACATTCTGAAATTCCCGAAATAACCCAAGTTGATGAACTAGAAACTTTTGTTGCTAAAAAAAAACAAAATATGGCTGTGGACAGCAGTAAATAAAAGCTGTTCAGGGATTTTAGCCTGGATTTTAGGAGACCGTAGTGCTAAAACATTCGAAAAACTATGGAAAATTATAAGATGCTGGAAAAGTTACTTTTATGTCACGGATGGTTACCCAGTTTACCCATGTTTTATTGATGATGGAGACCATATTGTCAAGAAAACTTATATGACGCGGGTTGAAGGGGAAAATACAAGATTAAGACCGGAGGCGGAGTATCTCCGGCTCCGCATTATTTGGCTTGTCTTCATCGTAAGACTTTATGTTATTCAAAGTCAGAACAAATGCTGAGACTATCAATTAAATTACTACTGCACTACCTCCATGACGGTACTGTACCCCTTCCGGTCTAATTCATCCCGCAAATATGCAACGCCCACTAAGTACTACATCTGGGTGAAGTTCGATAAACGCTGCTAAGGCTTGATGTACCGTGAAAGTTGAATGAACTTCAATCCCATACAACTCAAGCAAACAAGTCATCCAGACACAGGAATCGAGGTCATCGTCGACCACTAGTACTCGCAATCCTTCCAGTGTGGAAGTGTTGGGAATGGGCATACTAGGTGCCTACTCTAAGTGAATGTCACAGTATCTAATGAGAATTTAAAAATTAGTGCATTTTTCATAGAAAAATAAGATTTCCATAATTTTACTTAACATTGTGTAACGCAATTCTCAGAATTTAGCGGCTCGAACAGATGGCGTAGGAATCTAGAGGTATATCCGATATGGTTTCCATAAGTAAAGTGTTGTTTTCCGTAATAGTGGAAGTCCAGGGCTTTGCAATTATTATTACAAGTATTTAGCTACACCCTGATTTATCGTTATTATCGAATGACAAAAAACTTAAAATAACTTTTATCTATTTAAATTTCTTAATATATTCTCTAATATTTTTAGGTTTTGGTGATGGCGTTTTTGTAGTACTTACAAAGTGGACTAATATTTTTTGGTAATAGGAGAAAAGCTATTACCCATTACCCATAACTCATTACCGAGGTTCAGCTTGAGTTGAGACTGTTAATACTTGCGGTGGTGTAGCATCTGGGGGATAGAGAAAGTCTACTTCTACTAAAGAGCGATCGCCTGGTTTCATCTTTAATAAAACTAACGGTTCCCCTACTTGACCTCTCTTTTGCACTAAATGCACAAACTGAGTTTGTGGCTGATTTTGCTCATTTTTGTAACGTACCCGTACCGTTCCCCGAAAGAATACTTGAGGATCTGGTGTACTCAGAAAGCGTAACCCTGGTTTGACTAACCGATCTTCCTTGAGTGGTGTTTGTATGGATACACTAACAGTATGAGGACTTTGAGTATTGTTGTATAACGGCAATTTGAGATTATATTGAATTCCATAGTTGCCATGAGCGCGATATGCGGTGTCAGGATAGCGTACCAGCATAGGCGCACTTTGAATTTGACCAGTTCCTAATGTACCGCCATGCAGCGTATTTAGAGCGTAAGAAAACACTTGACCAGGCTGGGGAATAGTTAGATACCTGGCTTTAGGATTATCTACTAATAAGGCTCTCCATCGCGAACCTTCAACCACTCCCGCAACTCGCCCATAAATTCTTGGCTTGCCAGTTTCCTCTAAAGGAGTGGGAGTTTTATCTCGTGGTCCAGCCAAATCGCCATTATCTAGTAAATTCTGCCATTCTTCCAAAGTAGGCGTTCCCGCTTCGGGTTGCCGTAGGCATCGCTCACTGCCATCAGGATTCTCCCGTGCAAACATCGCTAGGCTAGCTACATAAACAGTGCCATCACTTTGCAGTCGGATTAATGTAGACCGACCATTCAGGGGTGGTGTCAATCCCTGTACAGGAATTGGTAAATTGAGTAACATCCGACTTTGCTTTGGTGGAATCTCAATTTGGGCAGGGAAAATCTCTTGTCGCACTCCCCTAAGTACATCAGACATGACGCGATCGCCTGGCCCAGCAAAAACTTTACCTAAAAGATTTTGGCTAAAGGATGGTAACTGAATAAATGGTGCATCCGGTTGACTTAAATAACTCGCCGCCTGCAAAATATTTACCTTCACTGGTTCCGAACCAGGGTTGTGTAAAATTATTCCTAAATAAAGAGAACGCAAATTCTCTGGTGGTTGAGCCTTCGCAACATGATGGGCAAAAATATCAAATCGTCCCCGAAAGGGAAAATTCAGATGCGCCGTTGGCACTTTTTTTCCATCTGATGGAAAGGTGGAAAGTAAAATTCCTTCTTTCAAAACCAATTCTGGACTATTGCTATTAAAGGTTGGCACTGTATCCAACTTACCTGGTAAAGGACGTACATCTTGTGGTTGAACAACTTCTTCAGGTGGTGGTGTGGCAGGTATTGATTCGGCTATTGGGAAAAATAGTAACAATGGCAACATATACTTAGATATTTATTTCACCATACAGACATTAACAACTTGATGAAAGTGCCAGTTTGTTAATAATTAATACGAAATCGGCAAGAATCCCCATCAAATTTTCTTGATTGAAAACCGGAACGTGGACAAAAATACAACGCGCTGTGAATTGATTTTGGCTTAAGTAGTCCAACACTGAATAGTAAAGACCCTCGCAAACAAATTTTCCACAGTCGTAACTAATCTGAATTGCCGCTGCTCCCGCCACTAATTTTTCTAAATCAACTTCTGTCTGTAAAATACTTTCTTTGCAGCTAGCTGCTGCTTCCACACTTAATTGTGTACGACTTGCAGCCATACCACAACAGATGATGTAATCAGGTTGGATTGCCTTGATTTTTTCCATTACCAGAGTACTGGCAAGTTGTACATCTACAGGTAACTGGCGTAAAAAAGTTAAGTCATGCTGTATCAGATCGAGTTTGGTAACTTCAAGTAATAAATCATCAGAAGAATTTGACTGTTGATCTTTTAGCCAAGTGTCAAAAGAAGTTAATAGAATTCTTTTCTTCATAACAAATATTATTTAGAATAGAAAAACCCTCCATAATAAATTTACAAGGAGCAGGTAAATGCCAGTAATTGCGGTCGTAGATTATGAGATGGGAAATTTGCACTCAGTCTGCAAAGGCTTGGAAAAAGCTGGAGCAACTCCTAATGTTACTTATTCTCCAAAGGAATTAGAGCAGGCAGATGCTATAGTCCTACCGGGAGTGGGAGCATTTGATCCAGCAGTGCAACACCTGCGATCACGTGGTTTAGAACAACCTATTAAAGAAGCGATCGCATCTGGTAAACCTTTTTTAGGAATTTGTTTAGGATTGCAAATTCTTTTTGAATCAAGTGCAGAAGGTACTCAACCAGGACTAGGAATTATCCAAGGAAAAGTGCGGCGGTTTCGTCCAGAACCTGACATCACTATTCCTCACATGGGTTGGAATCAACTGGAAATCACTCAATTAAAAAGTATTTTGTGGGAGCATTTACCGTCCGATCCTTGGGTGTATTTTGTCCATTCCTACTATGTTGACCCAATAGACCCGCTAATCCGTGCAGCAACTATCACTCACGGCACTCAAACCGTTACAGCTGCGATCGCTCACGAAAACCTCATGGCAGTCCAATTTCACCCCGAAAAATCCTCTAATATCGGATTGCAAATCCTATCTAATTTTGTTGCTCAAGTCCGTGAAAAAATTCCTGCCTAATACTAATTTTGTCATTTGTTCTTTGTCTTTTGTCTAAAACTAACGATCAATGACCAATGACTAATAACTAATGAGCCTGAGAATTTACGGCAATCGCCAGCTAAAAACTTTACCAGGAAAAGAAACTAGACCGACTAGTGCGCGAGTAAGAGAGGCAGTTTTTAATATTTGGCAGGGAGAAATTGTAGGTTGTCGCTGGCTAGATTTATGCGCCGGTACTGGTTCAATGGGTGCAGAGGCTTTGTGTAGAGGAGCCAGCCTAGTAGTGGGAATTGAACAATCGAGCCGAGCCTGTGCCACCATCCAACAAAATTGGCAGCAAGTAGCTAATGCCGATCAAGAATTTTGGGTATTGCGGGGAGATATTACGCAGCAGTTAAAGACTTTATCAGGTAAGCAATTCGATAGAATCTACTTCGATCCACCTTATATCAGTGGATTGTACCAGAAGGTATTAGAAGCGATCGCTCATTATCAACTTTTAGATCCTAGCGGCGAAATCGCAGTTGAACACGCTTTACAAGGTTGGATACCGCCAGAGATTCCCGTTTGGGAAATTTGCCGCCAAAAAGTTTATGGCAACACATCACTTACTTTCTACAGAATTATGGAATGAAAAGAGTGGGGAGTAAGGAAAAAAAATTGCTTCCTTGTCCTCCTTGTCCCCTTTCCTCATTCCATTCAGCACTCAGTTCAACACTCAGCACTGGGCATTGGCTCATCCCCCCAACTGATTGGGGCGCTTGTATTGCTTATATGCAGCGTAAAAAAGTCCGGATAGAGTGACGAAAACTAGACCAAGGACAATACCTGATAGCAGGGGTTCAACCACTGTAAATCTCCTCTTTGTAATTATTAAATATTCGTTGCCTGTTTTTGATTTTACCAAATTTCGTATGAATCCTGCGCCCTACAGCCTTTTAGAGGCCGACTGTCCGCAAAAAAATGGTCTTCTGTGCTTGCAGACACAATCAAGAACTTTTAAGCTATGTGTAGGAAATGAAAACTTTTTAGCACACCTAGACTTTCACAGCAAACCTTTTGGATAACCAGATTACCAAACCTGAAATTTTGATTCAGCGGATCGTTTTATTGACGCTGGCTATACTGCTAGCTGTCCCTTTGGGCTTTTTTGGTGTTCAGTTGGTTCAAGCCTCCGATCCATACGTCAAGAGTGTTCTATCCTTAACAGGAAATCCAGTTCAAGGACACGCGATATTTCAAATTAACTGTGCTGGTTGTCATGGCTTGGAAGCAGACGGGCGAGTGGGGCCCAGTTTGCAAGCTGTTTCAAAGCACAAGTCTCGGTATGGGCTGATTCACCAAGTAATCAGTGGTGAAACACCGCCAATGCCAAAATTCCAACCTAGTGCTCAAGAAATGGCGGATCTTTTGAACTATTTAGAGTCGTTATAAACCTAAGAATTTTTGGTTGTAGGATAGATAAATACCTCATGTGAAAGAAAAAGCAGCACATCCTATGCTGCCTTTTTACACCTCTGACAACTATAAACAGACCCCTAGATGCTCGATAGTGTTCACATAGCATTTCGTAGAGAATCTTTCGCGGCGTATGAGCGTCGTCCTTAGCATAATGCCTGCTCTACTTAAGAAAATTCCAAACGCTTGAGTGGGAGATGGTGTAGCTTGCTTCCCCGTGAGAGTACGCAAACTCGCTAACGCCCTTGGTGTCTCCTCTTATATACAAAACGCTCTTTTGAGGTTGGGAGAAGACTCACTACCGCAACACTAATACCACTGCGCGTCTACGTATAATAATAGAAACCTCAAAACGAAGCTCAATAGACAAAATCCTAGCTCGATAAGCGTTAAAATTTTTACTATAATAAGGGTGATTATAAGAGGGTTATATACAAAACACCTTAGCTCGACTTTATCCATTTTTGAGAATATGAGGGGGCAAAAAGAAGAAACATGAACATGGGAAAATAGGAAGTAGCATCAATTGACAATATGCATCTATACCCATGAGCCTGAATTTACCCGCAGGAATAGCCGGTATCATAAAACTGTTCTCAAGGTTTTTCTCAACCAGAGTCCAGAAGCAGGCCGAAGTACTGATGATCGGGGCAATTCTAACGACACGAAAGCGTACAGTATCCTCAATACTGGAAATCATAAAAATAGCGCATGAGAAAAATTTTCAAAATGGCCAAGGCAAACGCCAGGTACAAATTTGTAGTGACACTGCTGTTTGGTATCACACAGCAAAGCCTGTAGTCCCAATTTTTTGGGTATTGATTCGTGACACAAAAGGTCAGTTTGAAACACAGCCAACACTCAGCACTGGTCTGGCTTATTCTCCCATACAGATTTTGGAGTGGTTTGTATGTCGATAGCAAGTGGAAGTTACTTTTGAGGAAGTCAGGGCACACTTGGGAGTTGAAACTCAACGTCAATGGTCTGACAAAGCGATCTGTACAACACCATTATTATTTGGGCTTTTTTTCTTAGTTACTGTCTTGGCACACCATTTACAAAATGATTTTCACTGGCAAGTCCGGCAAACAAATTGGTACTCCAAACATTTGCCTTTCTTCTCAGATGCACTGGCTTTAGTACGGCGATTTTTGTGGGCTAGCACTTTTTCAATGTCCCATAAATCTTTTGAGATCGTAAAAGTGCCTCGCCCTTTGTTTGAATGTTTGCGGGACATTGCCGTTTATGCCGCGTAATTGGATAAAATCGAGCTTAGTTCAGTCTGATAAATTTCGTGTTTTAAGTCGTAATGGCGAGAACTGTCTTTTGTCTTTGTCTTCACATCTAGTAGTATTTGCGTAGAATCTTTGATAAAAACTCATATAAACTGTATATTTTTAAGTATGTTAGCAACTAACTATTTAATTATTGCGAAACTGAGGTTAGTATACCTAACTCTGTAGAATTAAGGTAAAAGCTCCTAGAAAATGGGCTAAGGTATAGCTTCTTTAACAGACTAGATATTCTTGAGATGCCCAAAAGCTAATGACTGAAGCGATCCAAATCGGTAATCGTACAATCACAGCTAGTGAACTGATTTCCTTACTGGCAAGTTACCAAATGCTGCCACAGTTGCAGCGAGAATTAATCATTGATCAGGCGATAGAGCAAAACTCACGCTCCGCCAAGGTAGTAATAGAGTGTACTCCTGAGGAAGTAGCCCAAGCTAAACAGCAGTTTTATGCTGAAAAACAGTTCAAAAATGAAGAAGACATCCAGGCTTGGATGGCACATCAAGGGCTGACTCCCGATCAACTAGAAGTTATTACCACTCGTAAGCTAAAAATTGAAAAATTTAAACAAGCCACTTGGGGTAATAGACTGGAATCTTACTTTTTTCAGTCCAAGGCAAAACTAGACAAAGTAATTTATTCCCTACTGCGAACCCAGGATGTGGGAATTGCCCAAGAACTCTACTTCAGGATTCAGGCAAAAGAAAACTCTTTTGCTGATTTGGCGCGGGAATATTCACTCGGTCCGGAAGCCCAAACTGGTGGCTTGGTAGGCCCAATTGAGCTGAATGCACTACATCCGATAATGGTGCAAATGCTCTCTAGCAGTCAACCAGGTCAGATATTGCCTCCTACCCGTATTGCTGAATGGTTTGTGATTTTGCGATTAGAAAAATTTATTCCAGCACAATTGGATGAATTTATGAAAGTGCGGCTGTTGAATGAACTCTTTGAAAACTGGCTACAAGAACAGCAAAAGCAAATCATGTCTGCACCACAAGGAGAGAGGGAGACGTGACAGGCAATAAAACCTTTTCGGGCGTTGCATAATAGAGGGATGAATTGAGGTCATCTACTGTGCAATATCCATACTGCGACTCTACTGAAATTAGAAAAAATGCTAAATGAAGAGGTAAACTCTCATCACATCTGTGTCAATTGTGGTCGTCAATTTATCAATGTTTATAGTCCATTAAAAGGGTACTTAGATTGAAATCAAACTTGAATGTTTAAGGTCATACGTCAATGGTATAGGATTTCGAACAATTGAGCGTGATAAAGTCCTGTCTACCATACAACCGTAATTTATTGGTTAAAACAAATAGGCGAAAAACTCCCTGACGTATAGCAGTTCCCAGCAAGGTTAGGACGCTAAGTGCAGGACATACTCCATCGCATCACGTAGACAATCAAATTGGTCAAGTTGCTTGGTGTACCGACTTTTGAGCCAAGACCAGCATCGCTCAATCTTATTAAAGTCCGGTGAATAAGCAGGTAAGTAGAGCAACTCACATCCGGCTTCCTGAATCAGTAGTTCAATACGACCTCCTTTATGAAACGTGGCATTATCCATGACTACTACCTGACAAAAGTTTGAGTACAGGAATCAGACAAGTTTCTAGCCAAATCTCATGCTCCAGCCCGATTACAGGCTCCTTCAACAGTAAACGGAGCCATCAGTTGCCCAAGACATTGGGCTGCGATCATATTCACTCGCCCTTGTCGTCGTCCTGACTTCAAGGCATGAAACCGTTGTCCTCTCTCATTCCACCCAAAACCGTAGTCTTCTCGGTTGTCCATGCCTGCTTCATCCACATAAACAATCGTTTCATCCACAAGGCTGGCTAACTGCTCTATGAACGTTTGCCGTTTCGACTCATCCCGTTCGAGGTAGCCGTAGGTCTTTTTATTTCGCGTAAATCTAATTTTCTTCAGAGCTCGTGAGATTGTGCGTTAGCGTAGCTCGCCGAAGGCATCGCTAATGTCACCCTGCCATAATTACGCCATCTCCACCTGGGTTTTATCTCCATGAGTCAAGGCATTCGCCTGAAACTGCTCCCAGTCTGTGATTTTATGGTTGTTGCCTCTTGGTCGGTTAGGCAATGCCCTTACATCTCCCGTTTGGGCTTTTCGTTGCAACCACAGGTTGATCGTGTTGCGGCTGATATTGAACAGTTCACTCGCTTCGCTTTTCTTGAGTCCATCTAACTTGATCGCTTGGATCACTTTCTGACGGAAGTCGTAACTGTAGGGTTTAGGCATGGCAGAGCAGACAATAGCAAATCACGATAACACCTTTAGTTTACGTCCTAACCATCCTGGCGGTTGCTATATCTGCCAAAGAGGGATACTCCCAGTTTTTGCAACACAATTATAACAAAAACAAAAGCCTCCTCAAATTAAGATGAGGAGGCTTTTATTAAAAAAATAGAACCTGGCATCGAGCTATTTTTGCGTAGGGCAACCCCTAAACTATCGTGGCCGCAGCAGCGTTTCACCTCTGAGTTCGGGAAGGGTTCAGTGTGG
>NZ_JBALDE010000193.1:0-20176 GCF_036917515.1 Nostoc sp.
TTAAACTCAATTTATAACTTTGAACTATATGTTGTCCTAGTACAGAGTGAAGTATTTCGTGACCGTTTGGCTAAATTATCGTTCAAATCACACTTGCTAATCAAACGAATCTTGGTACAAGGTTTAACACCGATACAATTGCTATCTATCCAATAACCAATGTTAGGGGGGCGACCGCTTCATGTCAACAAACAAAGCGTATTATCAATAGGGTAGAATGTCATTAATCCTTGCTTATTGCTAAGATTTTAGGCAATTGCTTTAGGGCTTTAAAAATAATCAGATGCGAAAGGAAAATTTTTTTGTTGGTTCTTAACCTTTGTTGCGATCAACAGTAATTTAGATGCGTTTGCCCTGCACTTTCTCTGATGGCAAGTTGTAGACTTTATTGTTGAACTGGTGTGAGAAAACCTCTAGCTGGCATGGCAGTAAATATAATTGTCTAATTTACATTTTATGCAAATTAAAAGTACAGCAGCTTATCTTTTAGTATTCCTAGTCTTCCGGCCAAAGCAGTAATTCATATTTAAATTCAGTAACGTCAAAGCTAGAATCGTCGAAGTAGTACTGCCCCTGGGCTTGAAATATGCACTCAAAAAGTTCTGGAATGCTTTTAGCTATAATTACAGGATCTTGAAGCTGATTACTATCTAGAATCGGCTGGCCCAAAAGTATGCAATATTCGTTATTCAGAGCGTTAAAGAAGTAAGTAATACAACGACCATCTTCAAGATCCATCAGATGAGTTACATAACAGATAGGAGATTTTGGTTGAGAAATTTCGTAAATTTTAATGAAACTATACTTAGGAATTTGCCAAAAATGACCACTATTAGCATAAAGTGTCGCACCATCGAATCGCTCTAGCATTTCGATGTGTTCTTTAGGAACTGCCTCTGAAAAACTACGAAAGTCAGACCAGTTAATCGGCAGTTGTACAAGGTGTTGCTGTTGAATTTTGTCGAGTAACTGTGCAAAATGATTGTTACGTTCGCGCACTGCCCAACCAATCTCAGGTTGTAAAGTTTGCGATTGAGAATCTTGACGAACACCAATAAAACCAGCAAGCAGTTCTAAGGAATATTCTTTCTCACCTGCCATTTGAAGACAAAATGGAGCTTGAGAAATTCCTAAAGGCAAGCTATCAGCACTAATACCGCGAGTTTCGTGGCTGAATGTTTGTTCGGAGGATGATGACCCGTTAGGCAAGGAGCAGCGATCTATTGCCAAAACGGGATTTCTTACCGAGGGAACTTTAGTTACTGAATGTTTAATATAAGGAAATAAATCACTCAACCAGCCAGTAATTAGTTCACCGCCATAAACAGCTTTAGGCTTGTAGATGCTGCGCCAAAACTCTAACGATGGTCTACCTGAAGCTGTTTCCACAAATTCTCGGCAAATTGGCATTAAGCGATCTGTCCACCAATCCAAGTCATACTCAGCCATGATTTGGATGCGAGCGCAAATACTTTGCCAATCTTCTACAGTACCCAGCAGTGTAATCTCAGGAATACCGCAAATGCAATACATTAGGTAGTCAAAATACTTTTGGAAGGTATTCATCATCACGACATGGCTGGCTGTGCGAGTGATGGGTGTTGTAGTACTGAAGTTACACTCTATCAATCGATACAGGTCAGACCCTACATGGTCGCGGATAAGCAATACCCAGTTTTGAACTGCCTCACTCCAGTGCTGGGTTTGTTGGGGGATTTGTAAAGCCTCAACTACGAGTTCTTGCTTGCCTTGGTGACGAACAAAACGCGAACGCAAAGTTTCTGCATTATTGTTGATATGTTGAGCAAATCCTTGAGCTAACGTTATCCAAATGATGTCAGGTGTTAATAATAACGGGCGATGTTCGCTAAAAGCAGCATGAACAGCAAATGCCAGCGAATGAATATCTTTGTCTTGAATTACCTCCAACGTATCATTATGGCTGAATGCCAGGACTTTTTCTTGGAAATGCTTCTCTAACTGAAATTTGGCGTTTTCAGTAGGTAAAGGTTTCTGAGCGTTTTTTACATCATCAACACAAAAGCGAATCTTTCCTACAGTTTGTTCCAACATAGGTGCAAGTACTGCCATGAGCTAGTTCTGGTTATATTTTAGTTCTACTTAATATTTTGCAAATCTAGAAAAGAAATTATGCCATTTTTTAGAAAAATTTTATATAAATCAATACCTTTACCAAAAGTTGAGCAGCGATTTTGTATAAAGAGAGTCTCTGATATTCTAATTGGAAATATATTTAGCCCTGCGTTCCTCCCTTCTTCGTTTTTTATAGTTATTAACCTGATATTTAAGCCACATAAATGGATAAATATCTCCTGCCAAGTGAAAACCTATAGACCCAAGAAGCCCTACATCTGAATAAAGCAAGGTCACAGTAAAAATATAAAAAACAAGATGTGTAATAATATGTAATTTTCCTTGATAAATATGATTTCCCAGACTTACAAATAAACCCAGAAAAATTGCTAAGTAATAATTATTTGTATGTATGCTTAATTGATGTACTAGTACTCCCAGAAATATCAACTCTTCTGTTATTGGATTTAGTATACATACAGCAAACATAAATAATATTTTCTGAAGCTTTTGTCGTGGCATAAGCCTTATAGAAACGAGATAAGCATCATTTTCCACAATTTGGCTGATTTTCAAAAGATTGAAGACTTTACTTAAAAGCAACACAAATATACAATAGCCACTTAAGCCAATTATTAGGGAAAATACTGGGAATATTTCAAATTTTAAACCAACTGATGGTGCATCCCATCCTATAATATAAGTTATGCAAAAAAAGGAAATTAACGAAATTTGATTCCATAAGATATAAAAGCCAAAACCAGGCTTGGGCCTTTCTGCTCTTCGTTGCTTTTTAATTAATTGTCTTTGAGCTATGCTGTTATAAAAATACACCATACTTAAGACAACTACAAAGAATAGAACATAATTAGTTAATGGAGGTAATTCAGTTTTCACAATTATCTTTTATGGGGTTGTGGATGAAACTTAGTATTACTCATATATATTTTTTTAACTCATTTTCTGATATTTAAAATTTTTTCTCACAACTTGTTAAACTCTAATTGACCTACATAATTAAATTCACCCTGACTTTTTGTAGACGTAAATAACCGCATTTCATAGGAACCGGAGGCAGGGAGTTTACACGTAACTTGATCGCCTTGTACGGGGCGACCGCAGGACTGGGAGTTGCTTTCACCTTTTGAGTTATAACTGGCTAATAACCAAACATTTTTAGGATTTGCCAATACTAATTTTGCTTCATCACCCACATTCGTCTGTGATCGCACAGGGCTGACAAGTTGCAAGCCATCAGCAAAAAACTTTGGTTTCATCATCGGCTGGCGCAAAAACTCACCAAGCGGTAATGGATTTGATAACAGCTGCCAAGCAGGATCTTTTGGAAAATGGCTGATCACCATAACTTCTGGTGGGGGCATTAAGTATTCAGTACGGTAGTTTTTTGTAAAACCTGACGAGCGATCAACATAACCGCTATCCCAAGTAGCATCAATTAAGTACCATTGTCCTTTGACTCTTGCTGCATTCCACGCATGACCTTGACCGCTAAGGTCGCTGGTTTGAGTCCGTGCATCTCCTACAACATAAATGATTTCTTCTCCAGCCGCTTTACCCAATGCTTCTAATAATTTTGCATAGCCGGCACACACAGACTTACGAGTTCTAAATACAGTTTCGGCATCTTGTGGTGGATATTGCCCTGCAAAATAAGATTCAGCATCGTATGCAATTCGATCTGCAACGTAATCGTGAAGAGCTTTAATTCGCTGTACCGGATCTGATTCTTTACTAACAATATACTGAGCAACTGATGCAATGCTTGTCTCTACACTGCTGGGCATATTGGCAACTGCGGGGTGTATTCCCATACCTTCCCACGCCCAACCACTGGTATTATTAGCTGGCTGCGGTTTAGCAGTATCTTGGGTTCTTAATTTCTCAAAAGGATCTCGGTCAGTTTGGGGTTGTGGTTGGACTTTACTACTGCCGTCATCGTAACGCTCAAAAGGATTTTTATTGAAGCTGAGATACATTCCTTCCAAACCATTTGCCAGCTTGAATAAATTCTGTCGAATTAACTGTGCAGGTTGTCCTTGTAAATTACCCAGCATCCAGTCGCCTCGCGTTGACAGAGCTACAAAACTCAAACGCGGTTGCCATACTAATAAGGCAGCGATCGCCACAAAGTTGATTACAAGAGTTCTGAGCGTCAGGCGATCGCCCAAAGTCAAAATGCGCTCTTTGCTCCGACTGCCCTTGCTTTGTGCCCGTAGTTCCCAAAGCATAGGTAAGATGGGAAAGAGAAACACCCCTGCTAGTACAGCTAAAGAAGTAGAACGGTTATTGTATGCAGCTAGGGAAGATGCTAACCAGACACCTAGAACGGGTGTGAGGTAAATAATAGCGATCGCAGCCCACTTGATTAATGTACCGATAAGTTGGAAGAGAATAGCCATATAGATTTACGTTTCAGAGAGTAACTAAATTAGAAAGATTTATACCTGGCTTATACCCAAGCTAAATCTTCTAAAGCTTGAGCAACTTGTGGGCGTAACTGCCACTGCCATTCTCGTTGAGTAGTACTTTCGGTATCTGACAATATTTTCCAGTAGCCCGAAGCTAACATTAGTGACCAGAAAGGTTTACCACTATCGTCATGTTGAGGTGGCGAATAGTTTAAGTAATTTGCAACCAGTTCTGCTATTCTGGCGTATTGAAGATTTGCACCACCAAAATGTTCATATCCAGCCGCCTTTACTAACTCAGTTGCAGTAATAATTTGCTCGGCTGCATGGTAATGCGCTCTCAGCATAGCTTTATGACTATTCGTTATTTCACAACTAACAGCGATAAAAGCTTTTTTATAATCGTCTACTGTCGGAAACTCAACAGCTAAAACCTCTTGGATAACATAGCTTTTGAATCTGTCTATGTCCGTAAAATAGCGATAACCAAGACGATTTGCAGCCAATTCTATTTCTTGATCTGCATCAATTATCAGGGCAACTGATTGACTTTTCCCCGATTGCAAACCATTGGGCCATGCTAAATCAAGTACTTTACTCACTGTTCCTGTCGAATCAGCAATTTCATACATCCATTCACCAATCGGTAATCCCTGCTCTTGCACCCATATCATTACATTCTTCCAGAACTCGTTCCTCAGCCAATGGTACAACCACAGTAGAACTTTCAGCTTGTTCTTCTAACATAGAATCTGTCACTTTTGGTTCTGGAATATCCCCGGTGAGTAAGCTATTCAAAAATTTATTGGCAGCTTGAGCTAAAAGTTCACGGCGTGCGGTTAAGAAATCACGGTAGTTTTCAATTTGCCACAAACTGCGTTCCATCGGTATCCAGTGCGTTGCGATCGCTCCAGGTTGCGTTTGCTCGAATGCCTCAAAATACTCCGAAGGATGACGGTTTGAAACTTTGAGGTTAGTTTCTTGGGTGAGAAAGGTGAGATTAGCGATCGCATTCACTTCTGATTTGGGATAACCACCTTTGTAAAGTAGTGACTTGGGAAAAATATGGTGAACTTCTAGGTAATTATGTTTGCCTAAAAGATGTTTTGACAGAGCAATGCCACTATCCCAATCTTTTGCTTGATGTACGCGGGTAAGCATATAAACTAATGGATAAAATCTTGACCCCATACCCCAGCCTTGAAAGTCAATAGCTTTGATTTCCAAGTCTCCACGATTTTGTCGTAGGTTGGCGATAAGTTGGTCTAGCGGGTTATCTGTAGACTCTAATACGTGTAAATCTTGGGTTAGAACGCTCTCAGTTGAACCTGCGTACCGTCCCCACAGTAAAGTATGTACATACCAGTACAATAATTTGTCGCGTTCTTTGTGATCTTTAAGATGTCCGCCACGCCCAACAAGGTAACGCACCATGACAGGAAAGGCGTAAATACCACCGAGTACCCGATTGTGGTCGAGTCCCAAACGCCCAGAAATGAGGTTGAGCAGGGTATCAATTGCTTTTTCTGCCTTGTTAAGCCCGTCTTGAAACGTCGCAGTCTTAACATCTTTGAGCGCGGAAAACACTGCTTCTCCAGTAATAACTGCGTTAATGCACCTCAGCAACCACTCCAAACGAAAGTCAAAACCTGCTTTATTCCATTTTGCCAGACGTGTTTTGAGTTCGTTACGGGCATCCGGCCATTGGGCACAAACTTTTGCTAGTGCTAAATCACCTTTAGATAGTTTAGTTCCTCCGCTATTGACAGTGTTAAAAATCTCTACAACGACATCGACTGTTTTATCTTCGCCACTGACTTCTTCAATATGTAGATTAATATTTTTGATGCCTTCAAGTTTGTTCAAACGATTGATGTAAGTGGTCAATCCAGCAGCTAGTTCGGGAATTTTTAGCAAATTCTGAATAAAAACTCCTACACCTTGCTGCATCAAGTCACTGACATTTACCCATAAAGGGTTATCTTTCATTTTCAGAGGAGTATAAAATTCAAATATTTCTTCCTCTAAGTTGAAGTATAAACCTGTGAAAGCTTGGGCGTTACCATCAAAAAATTGAGGTGGTTTGCCTCGCACAATACCATAATAGGAGGTGATACGCTGTTGCCCATCAAGCAGCAGTTTAACTGTACCAGTGGAAAGCTTACCATCACCACGAGCATGGTCAATTGCTTGTTCAGTTTTGGTTTCCCATACTAATAAACTACCGATGGGATGTCTACGATATAGCGAATTCATCAACCTGCGTACTTGGTCACGATTCCACACGTAACCCTGTTGGAATTCTGGTAGAGCAATACTGCCCATGTCAATTTGGTCAAGGATAGTTGTAATGTTCATGGTTAATTTTTAGAGAAAAACTTATAATGTTCACGCTGCCTGTGCAAAAGATTTAGTAAAACCAAACATACTGAACAGCCAATGATACCAATGCTGATCGGTGATAAATATCTTTAAAGCTGACTCCAAATCAACATCTAAATCTCTATTTTGAATGTCAATAATTGTCTGATAGGTTAAATCCAAAGCAATTCTGTCCCGCTTGGCGAATAACTTAAACTTTCCATTAGGGGAATTATTCAGTTGAGTTATTCTTTCTCTCCCTACTTTCCCCTTTACTTCAGTTAATCGCTCATCTCGAAATAAACCAAAACGGTCATGGTGATGCAGACTTACTAGCTCATTGAAATTAGCGATTCGGCTAGTAAAAGATGAGGTACTTGGGTCAACTTGCAGAAATCCCATCACATAATTTTTGTTGTCAGTCTCAACCACAATATGCTCAGGTAAAACTCGCTTACCCAAACGATAATGAGTTAGTCGGATAGGTTTTATATAATTAAAAGCTTCGGCAATAGTTTTCAGTTTACCTATATCATCATAATCAGAAATGATCGGAAGATTACTATACTGTTTCTCAAGTTCAGTCTTCTTTTGAGTTAAATACTCAATAATGTTGACTGAAGTGTGTAACTGAAGCTTAGGAGACTCGGGAAGAAATTGCTGACGCAATTTTATTAAATCAACTGACCCTGGTTCCTGTATTACTTGAACCAAATCTAGAAATACTTCGGTTAACTTTTGCTGTTGCTGCTGTAGAATTCTTAGCTGTTGTTCTAGTTGTTCTTTACTATCAGGTTTGTGCAGATTTTCTTTGACAGATGCTAGAGGAATTTGACGAACTCTGTAGTTATAATAGTCTGCTGCTCGGTTCAATACCCCTCGAATTGGCTTTTGTCCAAGAATATCTTCCAAATCTTCAGAGCTAAATAATAGTTCTAGAGGAATATCAAGCGCCTGAAGCTTTACCCGCAGAATCGCTTCAAGTTCTGTTTCATCTGGCTGACGTAAATAAATCTGGTACTGGGAGACTCTACCAATAATTGAGTTGTCAAAGCTAGCTTGAAACTGTTCCCATCGATCGGGAAACATATTGAGAATAATTAAACTGTTAGGAACGTGAGTAAAAATTTCCTTGATAGCTTCCCCAAAATTCAGTAAGATTTCTCGGTTATGTGAAAGCCCCAATCCTTCTAGCTGATCGAAGACGATGATTAAGGGTTCATCCAAGATAGATAGTTTAGCCAAAACTGAAATTGCTTCCAAAGAAAAAGCTTCTTGGCTGAGGTCTTCACCCCAATTTGGTAAACCCACTAATTCTGTCTCTTGGGCAGATAAAATATTGGCAGCTAGCCAACGGGTAGCGATATCTTTCCGTCGTGGGTCGGTATAACTACAATACTTAACAATTCCTTTGAGGATTGCAAGAGCAAAACCCCCAGAAGAATAATGACCTGCCCACCATTCACCGATCCGTTTCTCAATGTGCTGCCAGTAATCATGCTTACGTCTAGTTCCTTCGGCTCCAAGATCATCTAAATTTTTATCTTGTAGAGCTTTGATAATTTCTTGGTCTTTTTGAGATGTAACTCGGAAACTGAGAATTTTATAAAAGCTATTGATAATCAGGTAGTCCAATTGAGTAGCAGAACCAACCGACTGTACTAAAGACTCCAAAATGCGGCTGTAGATGTGATGCAGCACTGCTTTGGGATGGTTTGGTTGACGGATAAATAACAGTCGATTATTGGCTAGTCGCTCATCGGCTAGTCTCATCATCAAGTGGGTTTTACCAGTCCCCGGCTCTCCAATAACTACGACTCCTTTACTCTGGCGATTGGAATCTAGTTTGATATCAGCCAAAATTGACTCAAGAGTAAGATATTCTTGGCGGTAAGTGGCAAAATAATCAGGGTGAGTCTGAAACGGAGTATCAACCCGACTAGCACTAAATGGATTTGGCTGCTGTTTTAGTTGCTCTATCATCAGTCGCCGACAAAGCTGGTATGTGAACTGAGCATCATATCGAGCAGCATGAGCCATATCCCTAACAAAGTGTTGCTTGTTCACCTGCAAATTAAAATGCTTACTCAGGTATTCTAGGGAATGGCTTTCTAGTGCAGGCCAAAGACTTTTTGCTCTATCCCAAGTACACTCAAATTCTAATTTGGGGCACACTAGACCAACTCTGCGAAAACTGGACTGAAGTATCTCAATATCGTGCAAGGCATAGTGGCAGATTATTTTCTTTCCTTGCACAAGTGCCAAAAACTCTGACACCAGGGTTTTGAGGCTTTTGAGGTTGGGCAGATTCTTGTTGTGATTGGGATAATCGCTAGAAAACCCTTCATAGATCAACCGTCCCTGACTGTCCACAATCGCCAATTCACTTAATTCCGGTTTCCCCTCAGTATCTAAAACTACAAAGTTCATATAACCCTGACTACGAGTAAGCTATAGCAAAATTAACATAAGTAGTAAAAAACAGGTATAATTTGTAGCAATAAAATAAGTAGTGATGAATAAATGCCAGCAGATAAACTGGTTATTTATACTTATCCAACAATAACTGCAAGTATTGGTGCTGTATATCTGATTGAAGATAGTAAATATTACTTGTGTCAGTTTTGCTGGCTAGTAAAGCCATGAATATATAGTCTCAGGCAATGGATCGCTAAAGCTCTGAATTGAGCCATTGCTTTACTGGTTGTTGAGTCACATATTAAGAACATCTGACATTATGGCAATAAGTGTCTAACCTTGGAATTATAAATTTCTGTTTCCCAGTTGCCATACATAAATCTCTGCGTTCGCATATATCCTGATTAATCCCTAGATTGCCTTCATCAGCACTTCGTTGCCAGAAGCCATGTCTTTGGCATAGGTGTTGCAAGCCAAGGAAGCTCAAAGTTGCGGATGCCGTCTATGATACGTTAATACTTAGGGTTGCCTTGAAATAGCCAGTAGGTCTTTTATGCACAAGAGAAAAGAGCTTTGTAGAATCGATGCACCTGAAGTCAGACACGATAAAGCTACAGGACAACCATTTGGTAATGAAGCAAAACAGAAACTGCAATCGCTCGTTGCAACGCCCCGAAAATCAAGTAATGGTCATTCCGGCGGGGAAAGATAAGCAGGGGCGTACTGTTGCAGAGGTGATGGTTTACGGCCAAGGTGAGGCTGAGATTAGTTTTCAGGAAGAACTACTCAAAAGCGGCTTGGCTAGAACGTAGCAAAGCGGCGTGGAATGCCCGAATCAATTAACTTTTGAGAATGCTCAGAGGCTGGCGATCGCATCAAGGGTTGGAATATGGGGACAAATGAAGTGACATTTTTTCTAAGTGTGTTATAAGTGTACAGATCGATTCGCTAACAATAAATATTCGCTGAACTAGGTCAAGGACAAATCCATAAAATGCCTCGCACATATATTAAGTTTGTTACATTTTCTACATTAGCCGCTTCAAGTTTGCTTGTTTTGGGACTCAAACAAGATACGCCAGAGATTACCAATGCACAGCTAAATGAACAGTCCGTATTAGCACTTAACTGGGTACAGCAATCGGGAGAGTACCAAGCTCTTACTTACCAAGCTTTCAATATAGGCCAGCTTGTCTTCGACCAAGCCAAAGCTAAAAAAGTGCGTAACCCAGCCGTGATTGTTGATATTGATGAGACAGTTCTTGATAACAGTGCTTATCAAGCAGGCTTTATTGATACGAATAATAGCTTTGACCCAATAACGTGGAATAAATGGGTATCAGTAGCCAAAGCTAAGGCTGTTCCTGGTGCGGTCAAGTTTGTGAATTACGTTAATGATAATGGTGGAACTGTCTTTTTTATTTCTAATCGAGATAAGAGTAGTAAAAAAGATAGCCAAAACAATGATTTAGAGATTGCAACTATCAATAATCTAAAATCAGTTGGTTTTAAAGGTGCTAATACTACAACAGTATTGTTGAAAGGTGAGTTCACTAAAGTTATTGATGGGAAAGAAAATACTTCAAAGCAATGGCGGCGGGAGGCAATTGAAAATGGTAAAGCTGATGGCAAAAAATACACAGTGATTGCTCTACTAGGCGATAATCTCAATGATTTTGATGAGACAGCAGGCAAGAGCAATCAAGAGCGACGCAATCACGTTAATAATAATCGCCAGCGTTACGGAATATTTAATGCAGATCCCAAGAGTAAAACAATTGAACCTGCGTATATTGCCCTTCCCAATCCTATCTATGGTAACTGGGAGACAGGATTGTATAATCCCCAAGCTGTTCAAAAACAAAATGCTTGGGATATGAGTCCATCCGAAAAAAACCAGCAACGTAAAGAGGGTTTAAATGCTTGGCTATCAGGTCGATAAATATAGCTCAATCCGTAAATGTAGATAATATTAAACTTTTGCCTGCTTTTTTAAGCTTGGCTTTCTATTGCGTCGCCAATCCCAAGGTGGAGTAAATTGTGAATCTGCCCAAATATTTAACTGTTGTTGTTTGGCATCAATCTCTGCTTGTTCAACATCAGTAGCACTAGGGCAGCTTTTAATGTACTGCCTATAAACCATAGCTAGCCCTTCCCTAACTAATACTTGTTGGGCAAAAGTGCCATCAGGTAAACGTATCTCAGCAACTTTACGTCCATAGTGGTCAGTATCTACTATGTTTAGCAATACTTGATTACCACCTTTCTGTATTAATGTTTTTAGTCGCTCTTTAGCTTTATTGCCCTATAAAAACTGATTTATATCAGTAGGGTTATTACTGTTTTTTTCTGTATCCGAATGAGGCACTTCTGCGGCATCTATACAAGCAAACCTCACTCTGATTTCTTGATTAGATACATCAGTAACGGTGATTGTATCTCCGTCATCAACTTGCTTAACTTGATAATTTGACTGAATAGAAGAGTTTGGTACATCTTCTAATATGTTTAATTGATTAGGCTGTGTAAGTTTTAGCTCAAAGATTCCTGCTTGTGCTTTTTGGGGAGCAACGTTTATGATTTTGACTTCTTTACCTTGTAAAGCAATTGGATTGGAAGCACCAGGAACTCGATCAAGAACTTTTTGAGGTATAATTATCTGGTAAACTTTATTATCTTTTCCTGACAACTTGAAAGCTTCATCTTCATTATTTTGGCGACTCCATCCATTAATTCGTCCTAATATTTCTGAAGTATTAGGAGAAATACTAGGTTTTGGCTCCGGGGGACTATCACTACAGTAGAAATTAACTGGATTTTGTTTAAAATCTGCACATTTTAAGATGTCTTCAGTTCTCTGAGAAATTTTTATTAATTGTGAATAATCAGATTCTTCACTACTACCATAATTAGCTTGTTTTCTAATATTTTCCGGTGCATTTAACAAAACTTGTGTAATTATCTGACGGTCAGATTCAGAAAGCTTAGGTGATAAATAAACATTAGCACCAGGAATTTGCTTACTTAAGTGAATAATTTTTAAGTCTTTATCATTTTCAACTGCCTCATACGCCGCAGCACCCACATCAATTTTTCCAGTTTTAACTAAGTCTTTAATATCTTTACTTCGATGCCCCATATCTACCCTGAGACTTTTACCAAATAAGTCATAAACTGGTACATAGAAACTAGATGCTGAATTGAAATCGCCTAGAGCAATAGTATTTGTGGATTTTAAATCATTGAGAGATTGAATACTACTGGTAGATTTTGTGAATAACGTAGCCTGGTAATATGGAGGATTATTTGGAAACATTCGAGCGGCAAAATGATAATCGTTATTTTTCGCAGCTACGGAAAGTATTGGTGATAAAGTAAAGGCAATATCCCATTCCTTATTTATCATTCTTTTCCTGGCTTCTTCATAAGGAATTGATTCATCGCCATCAATCACTATTTGCACTTTATTACCAAATTGAGAACGCAGGTAAGCAGTTAGCTCTTGATAGTAACTAGGTTTACTTAAAATACCTATGGTTAAAGTGCTTGTTTGTAAGCTTTGTTGTTTATTTGTAATAGCAGGAGTAGGTGAGGAGACTACGGATTTAGGAGGATTAGATGGACAACCTGATAAACCCAAAACTCCAATAAATGCTAAAAGCTTTATGAAATTCTGACTATTTTTAGAGTTAGGCACAATAGATATCATCTGTATTTTTTATGATTAGGCTACTTGTTTATTAGATATACCTGTAAGTTTTTGCAAAATTTGTTGATAAGTTCTTACATTTTGTAATCTAGCTTGACTGTCTAATTCTTCAATAACAGTAACCAAATTATTTAGTGTAGCTACTCTGTAAAAACCACCTATATTCGATTCAATGTTATTATTAATATCCGAGTTTGCTGGAAATACAACAATACCATACACAGGAAATCTATTCCAATTTGATGAATTTACATATTTATATAAAGAATCTACATAAGTTTTAACTTGCTGATAAGGGTTTTCTCCCCAGCAAGCATAAATATAGAGTTTTCTAGTTCCTGTATCGCAAGTCCATCCAGTATTACGCGGATTACCAACAGATTCAATTGTTCCCTTATAAGATTTAGCTTCTACAACGATGCAGCACTTATTTGTAACAATTATAAAATCAGTAAATTTACTTCCTTGTCTTCCGATACCTACATCAAATTGTGTTAATACTCTTCCTGAAGAAAAATGCTTTTCTAAGGAGTTTTTAATAGATAATTCAAAAATATTGAGAGGATGTCTACCTTTTGTTTCAATAGTAATAATCTCAAGTTCTTTAGCCAAAGCTTCTAATTCAGCTTGTTTCTGTTTTTCACGTTGTTCTAATTGTTGCTCTCTCTCTTGAGATTCTAATAGGGAATTTTGCAACATATTTAGTTGAGTATTAAGTTGTTCTTGTATTAAATTTTGATTAGCTAATTGTTGTTCTAACGCAGTAATAATTTTCTGGGAACTTGTTTCATTGTTTCGCAGTTGTTGTAATTCAGAATTAACTAAAGAACAAGAGGTTTCAATTTCATGTATTTGCTGTTGAAGTTGGGCTAATTCATTTTCTTTTAGTTCATTAGTTTCTGATTGTTTCTCTTGAACAATATATAAATCCTGAGTTAATTTTTTAATTTGCTCTTCATATTCCTGTTGCTTATTTAGATTCTGTTGTGCCTCTAATCTAGCTTTTTCAGATTCAATCTGTGCCTGTCTAGCACCTTGTTGGGATTCTAACAGAGAACTTTGTAAAAGTTCTAGTTGATGGTTAAGCTGTTCCTGTTCAAGTCTTTGATTAATTAATTGTTGTTCTAAGGTGATAGCAATTTTTTGAGAACTTTTTTCATTATTTCGCAATTGTTCTAATTCTGATTCAGCATTATGTATTTGTTGCTTCAGTTGAACTAATTCATTTTCTTTTGGTTGATTACTTTCTAGTTGTTTCTTCTGCACAATCTGCAAATATCTGTTTAATTCTTGAATATGTGCTTGATACTGTTGTTGTTTATTTAGATTTTCTTGTGCCTCTAATCTAGTTTTATAAGATTCAGCTTGCGCCTGTTTAGCACGTTGTTGAGACTCTAATAAGGAACTTTGCAAAATCCCCAACTTATTGTTAAGTTGTTGTTGTTCAAGTTTTTGATTAGTTAATTCTTGTTCTAGTCTAGTAGCAATTTTTCGAGAATTAATTTCATTGTTTTGCAGTTGTTGTAATTCTGATTTAGCTAATAAACGAGAATTTTCAATATTCTGCACTTGTTCTTGAAGTTTAGCTAGTTCACTTTCTTTCAGCTTGTATAATTGATTAGCTTGTAACTGTTTCTTCTGAGCAAGTTGTAAATGTTGATTTAGTTTTTCAATATGTTGTTGATACTGTTTTTGTTTATTTAGATTTTCTTGTGCTTCTAACTTAGTTTTTTCTAGTCCAGTTTGCAGAGCTAATAAATTTTCTGTATTTTTCGGGAGATTAATCAGGGATTCCTTGAGTTGAGAAATTTCCTGCTTAAGTCTGTTATTTAAAATACGCAATCTTTTAGCATCATTAGTTAATTCGGTTTTCTCTTCTCCTCTTTGATTTTTTAATACTGTTAGTTCATTTATTCTCTCAGCTAATTGAACTTCTAAAACTTTATTGATATTTTCTAATTCATCTTCTCTTTTTTCTGCTTTCTTTTTATCAACTCGCTTTTTATAAAGCATAAACTCTAAACCACTCCAGATAAGCAAAGTCGCCCCAAAACAAGCTATTAGACTTGTTGTGTAAGTTTGAATCCTACTACTTCCAGAAAAAGGATTAGTTAGCAATGTTGCAATATCCTCTTGAAACGTTGGTCTTACACCCCTAACATAGTAAACCCTTCCTATAACACGCCCTTGATTAGTAACATTTATAGCACTGCGTTCAATAGCATGAGAATCAATATAAGTCCACTGTGCAAATACAGGTGGAGGATCAAGCAACACATCGTAGGGATGTTTTATTAACTCCTGTGGATTTAGAGCCGCTTTCCAAGATGAGGATTTTCCATAATCTTTACCTGAATAAGCAATTATTTTTTGTCCACTAGAGTCTGTAACGATTAATCCAAATAAACTATAATTACTATCTAAAGTACGTTGTATTTCTTCTGGTTTATTTTTCACAATTGCATACGAAAGTTTTGTTGGTAGAGTATGAGATAAAATGTTAAAATCAACAGTCTGAACGCGAAATATTGTTTGATTCCAATAGTTGTTATAACGGTCAAAAGTGACTGCTCCACCAACCCCAAAACTAATTATTCCTGTTAAAGTTAATCTACCTATAGTATTTCTGATTTGCATTTGAATAGCTATCCTCTTAATTCATGTACACGTTGCCATTCCTGTTGTGTAACCTTGTAGTTTGTAGCGTTTGGCTGACGAATCACCATCAGAGTTTTCAACACAGGGTCTTGTTTTAAGTCTTCCCTTAGCAGTGGCTTTTCTATCAGCTTGCTGGTAAAGCGAATTTTGGAGTAGATTCTATTCATGACGCGACTAGTGTCAATCCAGTAGCCGATATCAGTAGGGTTTTCGATATTCTTAAAGGATTCGATAATCTCTGCGATCGCATATACCCCCGCCTTATCTCCAGCTTTCCAAATCAGCACTCCATCACCAGGAGCCATCTCATTTGCATAGCGCGTTGCAAGCCACGGCATCTGCTCAAAGTCACGGATGCCGTCTATGATGCGGTAATACTTGGGGTTTCCCTGAAATAGCCAGTAACTCATTTTTTGGTAGATGTAGTTTAAGAATAGGTTTAAGTTGGCGATCGCTTGGCTTTTCTCCATGCACACAACGTCATTCCTGCTGCGTGATTTTGTAATTGGCAGCATTCGGCTGACGAATTACAATCAGATTTTTCAACACAGGGTCTTGCTTTAAGTTTTCCCGCAGCAGTGGCTTTTCTAACGGCTTGCTGAGATAGCGAATTTTAGTACACGATTTAACATCAACACGGCTGGTGTCAGTCCAATAGTCAATGCCAGGGAGCTTTCAATTAGCTTTAGAGATTTGAGCATGACTGCGATCGGTTACGCCATCGCACTTTTAGCAAGGCATAAGTCCATCACATATACGCCTACTTTATCCCCAGATTTCCGTTCATTAACCCCCATCACCAGTAACCATTTTCTGTGATCCACCAAGGAAAAAGCTCAAAATCGCGGATGCCATCTGTGATACGCTGGCTTAGGCTGACTTCTATCGTTTGTAATGCAAGCTTCAAGATTATTCGTTTTTTACGTAAAGCACGAAGCTTGAGGTGAATAATATTATCAAACGGTATTTACTTAAGATGAAGAAATTGTTGACTGTACAGCAGCATTCAAGACTGGGCAAGGAAGTTCTACGAGATTGTAATCTTGCATCCATAACAGACCAACAAGTTGAGGAATTGAAACAATCTCTCTGGAAACACGGGGTTATTGTTGTCAGAAAGCAAAAACTGACGGCATCCCAGTTGAAAGACTTTGCAATCCAGACGTTTGGTGACTCAACCCTTGGTCGTCGCCCCAAGCCTCTAGACCCCGGAATCGCTCCAGACTTACAAAGTCCTGGAGTCTCCATTTTAGGTAATCCCAAAGGGCTTTCTGGTGAGGTGGTTGGCAAAGTTGCTTGGCAATGGCATCACGATAAAGACCATCTCCCTAAAACACAGGGACTGGATATGAATGCCCTCTATGTCGTGATGCTTTATGGGGTGTCCATCCCGGACGAAGGAACGGATGGACAGCCCCACACCACTCTCTTTCTCGACATGGTGGAAGCCCACCACAATCTCGCTCCTCAACATCAGCAGCAATTAAAACTACTGTCGATGTATCACCTATCACCTATCTTCCCACAGCCAGGGGTAGAGATTCCTCGGAAATTACATCCAATTGTCTCAACTCACAAAGTAACTGGGCGCTATTGTTTATATTTGGGTTCTGACACTTCGATTCTCAAAGGTCTAGAAAACAAACCAGAAGCTGCTAAACAGTATTGGCAGGAATTGTTTCGCGGGATTCTGGACTGTACGCCAGTTTATGCCCATATTTGGCAAGCTGGAGATATTGTGTTTTGGGATAACTCCCAAGTTATGCATACAGGTATGCCCTACAATCCAAACAAATATCAGCGGATTGCTCTCCGTGTTGCTGTTATGGCTAATAATTGAAGTTGGAACAATTGCGGGGTTTGGCGGGGTCAACAAAAGAATTCTATCCCTCAATTAGTTCCAGTATTGTGTCCCCTTACGGGGTAATTAGTTTATGCTATCAAGTCCAAATTCTACCAAGTAGAATCCCTTGAATCCCACAATTAATCACTTACAGTATTGTTGAAAGATGGCGTGTTAGAAACAGATGGTGCGCGAGATTTTACCCAACGGATAACAGAAAGTCTTTTCTAGTGATGATTGCTGGAAATAGAATTATAACTCAGTTGGAAAAATCGGTAATTCAATCTCAAGCGATCGCGATCGCACTTTGTCCCAATAGCTGCTGAAGATTGCACTCAGAATTTATCGGGGGAAGCTCATGAACAACCAACCGAATCACAAAAACCTTAGCCCACAAGAAATGCCATGTCCTATTTGTAGTTCACAAAATTTTGTGAATGGGTCGTACCGTTGGAGAATCAGTAAGTCAGTGGGTGTATTTCCGTGCTGATGGGGCTGGGTGGGGAGAAGGCGAAAAGCTGCGGGCGCGTAAATGTAGAAATTGTAACAATGTTCAGTTATTTACCTATGATTAACTGATTAGTAAGAGTAAGGTTCTAGAAGTATTTTATTGCGTCCATAATCTATTGTAGTGCGAAAGTTTTTCAAAAAAGGCTCACCTATTAAGGCATCTACATCTGAATCGAGTGGCATTATTGCTAATCTATCAGTATCAAATTTGAAGCCATTTATATTACCATTAATACTTGGCATATTTTCATTAAATATGGTTCCAGATGCTAATTCAGTTTTTGATTGGGTACGTGGATAATTTGCGAAATATTTTTGTGCAAATTTAATATTTACTGCTAACCTCATAGTATTACCAGTATCAACTTGAAAACGAACTGGATGGTTAGCTAACTGACCTATTACTATCAAATTCCCATCATTCCAAACCATATCAACTAAATAACCTTTAACACTTGGGTTTTTGGTTATATCATAGTCTTTATCTCGTAAATTTATTTCTTGTTTTTTATAATCAATAGTCAAGACAAGGTTTTGAAAAACAGTATTACCTAATATAATTTCATTAATACCTTCTGCTTCTGCTATGGCAATTTTCTGAGCATCGGCTTTCTCTACTATTTTTTCTGAAATTGTAGGTATATTCTCTAGCTCAAAACCACCTAATTTAATGTTTGGTGCTAAGACCCATTCCCCTAGTATCCGATGTTGCTCCCCAATCCCAAGTATTTGAACTTGTTTTCCTATGGGACTTGCTTTTAAGTTCAATGTTTGAGGCCATGAAATGTATATCGCACCAGTATCAATAACACAGTTAACTTGTTTGCCTGCCCAAAGTGCTTGTACATATATTAAGCCTTTTTTTTGAGTGAAAGGCAATCGAACTTCTTTGTATTGCTGTTGTGAATCTAATCTCCATCTAGCTGTAGCGAAAAGTTGACTAAGGTTTATTTGTGTATTTTTGGTTTGATATAAATCTCTAGTCTGGTTAGAAACGCTTATAACTAAGCTGAAAAAAATCAGGGCTATAATATATGGATTTATCAAATTTTTGTTCATAATATTTCGCAAAATTTAATCTGTTCAAAGTAACGGATGCCATAAATAATGCAGCAGTATTCGGGGTTGCTTTGAAATAGCTCTTAAGTAGGTTGGTGTGAATATTTATCATTGGGATGAGGCAGGAGTCAGAAGGCAGGAGGCAGGAGGGAAGAGGGTTTGAGTCTATTTAATTTTTTTTAACATAGTTTGGTTTTTCCACATCGTTCTACTTAAGTCATTTCCTAAGTTAATTTATCTCCAATCATTCTTCTTCATCTGTCACATCACTGTATGCCGAATCATCCACAGCCAATACAGGCTTACCCATAGCAGCTTCAATTTTGCCAAGTATTATCCGTTGACGCGATGCCATAAAACCCTCAAAGTCATCCTTTCGCAGTGTTATTGCGTCGATTTGATGAGTTGCTAAAATCGCATTCATGCCTGCATCGTCTAGCTGAACACTTTCATGCTTTTGAAGCTGAACCAGATATTCGCTTGGAGCTTTACCACCAATCATCCGATTTGCTTTAAAGGATATCAGAGTTTTGTTGAGGATAGAGTTATAGCGAGATGCGGGAATACCCTGCTTGTCACACCAACTCTTGGGGAAAATGTGATGAATATCTAGTCTGCGTTCTTCCCAATCGGTTTCATCTAAATCTCGTAATTACTTAGTGAGAATAAGCCAAGGCATCTGCTCAAAGCCGCGGATGCCATCAATGATACGATAATACTTGGAGTTGCCTTGAA
This sequence comes from Nostoc sp., assembly GCF_036917515.1. Lineage (GTDB taxonomy): Bacteria > Cyanobacteriota > Cyanobacteriia > Cyanobacteriales > Nostocaceae > Nostoc. Next base: position 19,817 of record NZ_JBALDE010000193.1, read on the forward strand.
ATAGCCAGTAGATCATTGTTTAGTAGATGTGCTTGTTTGTATGGAATTGGCGATCGCTTACTAATTATTCCGCTGCGTTCCGATCCTCACGGAGATAAAGTGAAAATTCACGCAATTCAATTTCAAACGCACTCAACATAAACTTGATTCTATCTCGAATAGCATTAGCTGATAAATTGCCTTCAGCACAAATACCACTGTCAATTTCGATAGCTTTTCTCAAGCTGCTTTTATCTCTAGAGAAAAATACTCCACCACGAACAGTTTTAGAGGATGTTTTAAAAGTCCAAGAAAGTAAAAACTCATGCGAGTCGTCGAAGCATAATACGTATCATCGCAATATAAATAAAAGTCTCGGAG
>NZ_JBALDE010000194.1:0-22723 GCF_036917515.1 Nostoc sp.
CTTTTTCCATTTTTTCTAATCTCCGTAGACTTACAGTATGGACAATGCACAGTATGAACCCTCTCCTCATCCCTTTATTATGCAACACCCAAAAACGTAATCGCCTTTAGAAATATCGATCTCTGTCTAGGTGGAAAAATCCCTCCAAGTAAGTCGAGTCTTAGAAAGAGGAACTCTTAAGAGTGGTCTTGGGAATCCACTATTGATTCGGTGTACTAAATCATATCGTGTCCGGCTAAAAACTTATCATTAGGATCGCAGAGGTGAGGGATTTTTGGGCTTTCTACATAGATTCGGGAATTATAACTAATAAGCCGGACATAGCATCAGTGGCGGGGCAGGATGATGTCAAAAAATCAAGAGTACCTAACTCTGAAGGATGAGCTTATGCTAGTCTAAACTAAATCACTACTCCGAGGTTATGCTTATGCTGGTATAAACTAAATCATTTTTTCAGAGAAATATTTATTAAAAAAATATAATTTTAATGTAGATATGTTTTAAAATTGATGTGTTTGTGTTAAACACTCAGCAAATAATTGCAGTAAACAAAGGGAGGCTATCCTCAACCCAATCAAGTTTGATCAAAAATAAGGCTCATGTACTGTACAAAGAAATTATTTTGTGCATTCACATAAATACCTTGGTTCAGCCTTTTACAAACCATATTTTGTTAGTTGTATAGGCTAGCAAAAATCTAGCTATAAGCCTTGAAAAGCATAGTTGCTATTTTGGCTTCTTTATTAATGCGTAAGTTATAAAAAACTAATTGGTTTGTTTACATAAAAAATATCCTAGTTTGCTTTATTACATTCTATGATATTTTCTAAATAATAGTTTCAAGAAAAATTATTGTTTCACTTACTAATAAAAATAATTGCAGCCCTGATTGAGAATAATTTTGGCTTGAAAAAACTAAAATTTGGTATTATTATTGCTATTTTGAATAAATCAGGTAATTACCATTTTATGCAACATAGCAGCAGATAGAAGCAAGGGTGTAAATGTATAATAAACTTAAAAGTTTTTACCCAATAAATATCTCGTTCATTTTTTGCCAAGAGAAATATTAATTTTAAAAGGAGTAACACAATGAAAACAGTTGGGATGTATCGTCGAGCTTATCCGAGAGTATCAGAAACCTTTATTGGAGAGCAAGCGCATAATTTACAAACATACAAACCATTATTTCTTACTTGTAAACTATTAGAAGAAATTCCTTTTGACAGTATTGCTGTTAGTAATAATGACCAATGGAAAATTAAGCAATTATTTCATATAATTACTGCTTCACCAAATATGTTTGGAAAAGAGGCTGAACTAAAAAATCTAAAATTAATTCACGGACATTTTGGGCCAGATGGTATTTATGCAATGCGATTGGCAGAAAAATTAAATATTCCTTTTATCGTTACATTTTACGGTTTTGATATTACAGTTTCACGTTTATCTATGTGGCTGTCAGGTAATCCAGCATTTTATCAATTTCTTTTACATGAAGAAAAATTAAAACAAAAAGCATCTAAATTTATTGCTTTTTCCAGTTTTTTGTATAAAAAGATGATTGAATATGGTTATCCTGAAGATAAAATTATTAAATTAAATAGTGGTATAGATTTAGAAAAGTTTGCCCCAGCGAGTGAATCAAAAGATGAAAGATATATTTTATGTGTAGGCAGACATACTGAAAAAAAAGGAATTGATACCTTATTAAAAGCTTTTTCCCAGATTGCCAGTAAGCATCCAGATGTGTCAGTTATCCAAATTGGAAATGGCACAATGACTGAAAAATTCAAAACTCTAGCAGATGAGCTTGGTATTAGTAATAGAGTAAATTTTATGGGGGCAAAACCTTATGAAGTAATTCAAAAAACCATGAGAAATGCAGAAATATTTTCTCTACCTAGTCAAACAGCAAAGAACGGTGATAGCGAAGGTTTACCGCTTTCAATATTGGAAGCCGCCGCTTCTGGTTTACCAATAGCTTCTACCTGGCATAGTGCTATCCCTGATGCTATTTTAGATGGAGAAACTGGCTTTTTAGTTAATGAAAAAGACGATCAATCTCTTGCGGAAAAATTAGATATTCTTTTGTCTGACCGGGCTTTAGCTAAAAATATGGGTAAAAAAGGACGAGAGTTTATTTGCGAAAATTTTGATATTCGCAAGCAAACTGCCAAGCTAGAAGCTATTTATGATTTAGTAATTAGTTAGCGACACTCAAGTAAGAGTATCTCAATTTAGATTACTGAATCTCAAGCATTTGTTAATACGCAGAAGTTTTTTAATCCCCAGTTTGGAGACAACTATCCTTTTTTAGCCACCTGTATGCTTATTTATTTGCGATCGCCAGTTATCACAGATTATATAATTAGCAAAACTTACTACGAGCGCAAAATAATCCCCAAAAAAATCCGGGTAGTAAGCTAAAAAATGTACATAAAGCTACTAAAAGTCTAAAAATTTCTCAGTATCTACCGGAGAGCGCTATTCCGGGTTAGGATGATGACTAGCAATCCTTTGATCTAGATATCGATATTGAATTGTTGAAATTTTATGGACCATAGTCCACAAGATGGCAGTATCAACCTCTTCTGAGCTGTGGTGAGGAAGTCTCCCAGCGCGGGGGAGACTTAGGAGATATATATTATGCTCACAGAAGATATTCGTGATTTGCTGAGTGATACTACCGATTTAAACCAGTTGAAATGGGATTTAAATCGCTTGCAACCTGTGGATGTGGGAGAATACATTACACAATTGCCTGAACAACAACGGGCGATCGCCTTCCGTTTACTCAACAAAGGTCAGGCAATTGATGTATTTGAATATCTGCCGACAGAGGTACAGGAAGAACTAATTAATTCTCTGCATGATGTCCAGGTGGTGCACCTTGTAGAAGAGATGAGTCCTGACGAACGGGCAGAATTGTTTGATGAACTACCTGCTGGGGTAATCAAACGGCTATTGCAAGAACTGAGTCCAGAACAAAGGCAAGCAACAGCAACGATTCTCGGCTATCCAGAAGGTACTGCTGGGCGGGTAATGACAACCGAATATGTGCGGTTGCGACAAGGATTGACTGTGGGCGAAGCCTTGAGCAAAATCCGCCGTCAGGACGAAGACAAGGAGTCGATTTATTACGCATACGTTACAGATGACAACCGGACGCTGGTGAGAGTAGTTTCACTGCGCCAATTGCTGTTTACCTTTCCTGATGTTTTCATTAAAGATATTGCTAGCGCTCGCGTCATCAAAGTTAGAACTGAAACTCCTCAAGAAGAAGTGGCGCGAATTATGCAGCGTTACGACTTAATCGCGATCCCCGTAGTCGATCGAGAAGACCGATTGGTGGGCATTGTCACCATTGATGATGTCATGGATATTTTGGAAGAGGAAGCTACAGAAGATATCCAAAAACTGGCGGGTGTGAGTGGTGATGAAGCAGCTTTATCCTCTCCCTTACTCACTATCCGTAACCGCTTACCTTGGCTGTTGGGGATCATGGCTCTGTATATTGGTGCAGCCAGTGCGATCGCCCCTTTTCAATCTGTAATTGCCGCAGTGCCAGTTCTGGCAGTAATCATGCCGATTTTTTCTAACACTGGTGGTACTGTCGGTATTCAATCATTAACGGTGACAATCCGCGGCTTGGGAGTGGGAGAGGTAACACCCAAAGATACCCTAAAAATTCTCCGCAAGGAGCTTCTAGCTGGTTTAGGTACAGCTCTGGCTTTAGCCACAACCATGATCCTGCTTTCTTTAATTTGGGCGCAACCCCAAGAACGATGGGTGGCTTTTATTGCCGGAATGGTAATGGCAACTAATACAATTGTGGCTGTTTCACTCGGTACTTTACTGCCAATGGGTTTGACACGGCTGAAGCTTGACCCTGCTTTGGTTAGTGGCCCATTAGTGACTACAATGCTAGATACAATTGGGTTTTTAACATTCCTCAGCCTAATTTCTCTAGCTTTAAACGTTTTCCATTTGCCAACATGAAGCAAATGGGGGATTGGGTATTAGGGATGGGGCATTGGGCATGGAGAATAGGGAATAGAGAATGAGTCTTTAATACTCGCCGACGAGTCTTTGATACTTGTGAATGAGTCTTTGATACTCGCCGACGAGTCTTTGATACTCGTGAATGAGTCTTTGATACTCGCTGATGAGTCTTTAATACTTGTGAATGAGTCTTTGATACTCGCCGACGAGTCTTTAATACTTGTGAATGAGTCTTTGATACTCGTGAATGAGTCTTTGATACTCGCTGACGAGTCTTTGAACTCCGTTAATGAGTCTTTTAACTCTACTCCCCCTGCTCCCCTACTCCCCTTGTCCCCTTATCCCTCCCTAAATCCTATGCCTACAAGCACCTGGAATCGTCATCACATTCTTTCACTGGCTGACTTTACTGCCGCTGAATACGATACAGTTTTGCAAACTGCGGCCAGTTTTCAAGAGGTGCTATCACGGCGGACAAAGAAAGTGCCAACCTTGCAGGGACAGGTAGTGGCAAATTTATTTTTTGAATCGTCTACCCGGACTCGCAGTAGTTTTGAACTCGCAGCCAAACGCTTAAGTGCGGATACGCTGAACTTTGCTGCCGCCACATCTTCTATGACTAAAGGAGAAACAATTCTCGACACGGCGAAAACCTATTTGGCTATGGGAACTGATATCATGGTAGTTCGCCATCGAGAGGCAGGAGTACCGAATGCGATCGCAGCTGAAATGGATCGTCTAGGTGTACGAGTTAGCGTCCTGAATGCTGGTGATGGTCAACACGAGCATCCATCCCAAGCACTGTTAGATTTATTTACCATAACTACTATAATTGACCCAGATCGCCCACGACTGGAACTTTTAAAGGGGAAAAAGATTGCCATTGTTGGGGATATTCTCCATTCTCGTGTGGCGCGATCAAATATTTGGAGTTTAATTGCCAGTGGTGCCGAAGTGCATCTGGCAGCACCACCAACCCTCTTACCTAAATTATTTGCTGAGTTTATCTCAGAGGAAGTAGAAGGTAGGAGTCAGGAGTTAGAAGTCAGGAGTTATTCTCCTAATCCCCAACTTTTTTTACATTGGCAGCTAGAACCAGCTTTGCAAAATGCCGATTTTGTCATGACTTTGCGCCTGCAAAAGGAACGGATGACGGCTCATTTACTACCAAGTTTGCGAGAATATCATCAGCTGTTTGGCATTACATGCACAAAACTGCAACTTTGTAAACCTAATGTCAAAGTTTTGCATCCAGGCCCAGTTAACCGTGGTGTTGAAATTAGTTCTGAATTGATGGATGACCCAGAATTTAGTCTCATTCAATCACAAGTTACCAGTGGTGTTGCTGTTCGGATGGCACTGTTGTACCTATTAGGTAGCGGCAAGGCTTAATATAATTTCAGTTTGAAATTTACTCCCATCGGACTACCTAACGGAAGAATACCTAGTCTCATCGAAATTATATATTCCTCCGATCGCATGAGGACAGAATTTTTTAATCTTGGCACACTGGTATCGTACAAGTTCAGAGAAGTTGAGAATTTAATAACTTCTAGAAGTGTCGGAGGTCAATATGAAACGAATTTTTTTGACGGCAGCAGCCTTACTCAGCACGCTATCTTTAGCTGCTCCCATTCCCGTCAAAGCAGAAAACTCCGCCCCTGTCCGTCGCTTGTTAGAAACTAGAGAATGTTCGGGATGCAATCTAGCAGGAGCTAACCTCAAAGGCGCTCATCTAATCGGTGTTGACTTGAGAAATGCAAATTTAAAAGGAGCTAATCTCGCAGGTGCCAACTTAGAAGGTGCAGATTTAACTGGAGCTAATTTAAAGTCTGCTAATCTTACACAAGCATTTGTTAGTGATACTATATTAAATAATGCCAATCTTACCAATGTGAATTTGAGTAATTCCCGTTTATATAATAGTGATGTAGATGGCGCTGTTATAGCTGGTGTAGATTTAAGCGGAGCTGATGTATTTAATACTGCCATTAGCATTGGCGGTGAATACTAATGATCACTCATGATTTCCAAGTGATGAGTTAAGAGTTAAACTCTTAACTCATCACTTCTTAAGTTTTATTCGCCGGTAATTGATAGTTCATTAACCCAGATTTTTGGGCAAACTCCACCTGGCGTTAACTCTGGCTCTTTTTCTACATAAATAATTGACTTTAAGAGTTCTAAGAAATCGCCAGCAACTGTTGCTGATTCAATACTCGTCTTAACACCCTGATTAACTAGCCAACCATCAAACGGCAAAGAAAAGGAACCTTGCAAGGATTTAACTCCAGCATGGAGAGCTTGTAAATCATCGATAAAAATCACATTTTCAGCAGTTTCTAAGCTTAACTCCTGCTCAGGAGTTGCTTTTGAAAATACGTGATAAAAATTCGGACTAACGCTGACTTTTGCGCCAATACTAGCATTACCCGTTGGCTGGGCATTTAACCTTTTAGCAGTGCCTGCACTATGGAGAAATCCTGTCAAAACGCCATTTTCAATTAGCGAAATTTGACGAGTGGGAGTTCCTTCGCCATCAAAACTTTCCGCACCAACGTTAGCTGGGTGCAACGCATCATCATAAACTGAAATCAAAGGAGAAGCAATTTGCTTACCTAAATCATTAGGAGTAGATAGACTTTGATTGTCTAAAATACTTTGGGCATTGAACAAGTTAGAAAAAGCACCCAACAGACTTAAGAAAGCTTCCGCAGAGAAAACAACTCGATATTTACCAGTTTTGATTTTTTCATAGTTCAAGTGACTGATAGTTTTATCAGCAGTTTCTTTAATGCAACCATTAATATCTAGATTATCTAAATTTTGGTTGATTCTAAAAGCACCTGCACTGCGCGGTTTTTTGCCATCTTCCTCAGTTTTACTGTAAAGATAAACTGATGCCAAAGAGTGAGATTCAGTTCTCACTGCGCCGTCGCTATTGAGATAAAATCTGTCAATATCTCTTTGTGACAAACCATTATAAGGTACGCCTTTAATTGCTGGATGAGCTGCTAGTAATTCTTTTTCAGCTACCAACAATTTTTCTATAAGTTCAGCAACAGGTGCTTGGGGCGTTTTATCCTGAGGTTTACTTGGGATAGGAGCAGTAGCCTCTGGACTAAAATCAGGAACATTTTCTTTAACACCAAAGAAACTGGCTTCGTAGGCAGTTTTCAAAGCTAATTCCAGTCCCTTGGTGTCTACATCTGTGGTGCTAGTTACACCCATTGTATTATCTTCATTCCAGACACGAACTGTAACACCAGAGCGGTTTGAAGCTTTGACTTGTTTTGGCTCACCTTGGTCTACTTGCACGCTAGTGTCATCAACTGTCGAGCCATAAATGTCAAATTTTTTAATGCCAAGCTTATCAGCATTGTCCTTGGCAGAATTTGCAATCTCATTGATATTCGGCATAGTTAATTTTAGATTTGGGATTTGAGATTTGGGATTGGAAACGATTCCTTTTTTGATATTAAAGTTTGGATTTTGGATGTTATGACTTATATTTTTAGACGAATAACTCGTAATGCCAGCTGCTTTGTTCTAGCCTGAAACTTCTGCTCATTCACAATCCAAAATCCAAAATCTAAAATTCTTATCGCCCACCTACAGTAATAGAATCAACCTTAATGTGGGGTTGTCCGACTGTGGTGTAAATACTGCCACTGACTGAGCCACAAAAACCTGGTGCAATTTCCAAATCTTGAGAACACATGGAAATTTTATTCATAATTTCCTTGGCTTCACCAATCAAAATTGCTCCCTTTAGCGGTTTGGTGATTTTGCCATTTTCAATTAAATAAGCTTCATCAACACTAAAGTTAAATTGACCTGTAGCACCAACGCTACCACCACCCATCTTTTTACAGTAAATACCTTTATCAATGGAGGCAAATAATTCATTATTGCTATATTCGCCAGAATCAATATAAGTATTACGCATCCGGCTAGCAGCAGCATAGGTATAATTTTGGCGGCGTCCACTTCCAGTTCTGGGGTGTCCGGTGCGTGCAGAACCTGTTCTATCTGCTAAGAAGTTTTTCAGAACGCCTTTTTCAATTAAGAGAGTTCTTTGAGCAGGCATACCTTCGTCATCCATGTCAATTGTTCCGAAGGCATTTTCAGAGCGCCCTTCATCCCAAGCTGTCAAACTTTCGTGGGCTATTTTTTCGCCTTTTTTATCAGCAAAGGGAGTGGTATTGCGTTCAATTTGAGTGGTTTCGAGCAGGTGTCCGCAGGCTTCGTGGAAGATTACGCCGCCAAAGTGATTGGCCATAATGATGGGATAAGTACCCGATTCCACGTAATCTGCGTAGAGCATTTTTCCAGCCGATTCTGCTATTTTTTCGGCGGCTTGTTGAGAATCCCAAGTTTTCAGGAAGTTGGCATCACTAGTGTTACCTGCGCGATCGCCAATTGAGGTACGATTAGCACCATCAGCACACAACAAGTTAAATCCTACTGACTGGGTAAGGCGAATATCACGTGCAAAAGTCCCGTCACTAGCGGCGATTAAAACTTCTTGCCAATCCCGGAAATAGCTAGCACGGCGCGATTGGACGTGGCTAGCTTTTTGCTTCAGGTGGGCTGTACCATCTAGGAGGATTTCTCCCATTTCTCGGATGGAGCTACACATTGGTAGCCATGCATCTTTACCTCTTTTGGTGGCGTAATCTCTGAGTAATTCCAGGTTAATTTCTGGGATGAAAGCTTTAGCACCGGGTAGTTGTAATCCTAAGATAGAAAGACCTTTTTCTAAGGCTGCTTTCAAACCGGAAAAAGAAAGGTCATTAGTGCTCACGTAGCAGTCAGCTTTGCCACGAAATACTCTGACTCCTGCGCCTGTAGACAGACTGGGTGAAATACTCGTGATAGCGTCATCTTCTGCAAGAGAACTAATATAGTTGCGACGCTCTAAAAATAATTCGATAAAGTCAGCACCAGCGGCGCGTCCTAGTCCCAGAAGGGTAGCCAGAGGGGCTTCCCAGGTTTCATCGAAACGCTCTGGTGTGGAGGAATATTGGAGAGTGGGAAGTTGATTCGAGAGAAGTAGCGTACTTGTAAGCATGAGTAGCCTCGTCTGCTGGCGTAGTTCAGAGATTTGACTGAAAAATCCTAGTGTGTTCAGTCTAACAAATGAGCAAAAGCCAGAGTCGGCAATTAAGTAGTAGAGGTTTCCTCACCTTAAAAACTCACTTCTCCTCTTAAGCGTCAGTAAGCAACGCCCTTTGGAGAGCGATCGCTTAAACAATTTAATACACCAAATGCAGATAATTTGCGTAACCTTTTGTTTCAATATACTGGCTATGACCCTATCAATGATTGGGTTTGGTCAAAAAGAAGTATGAATGCACTCGCCACTCGACAGATGCTAAACGATATTCTGCAAGTCAAACACAGTTTTGCTCATGGTTTTCCAATTCCCGCATTTTCTTGGACACAAACACCAACTGGAAAAGTTCGGCTTACCGCTAAAGGTATTAAGAATGTTGATGCCTTGTTACAATATCTTGTCGCTGTTACTGATCTTGGTATGAAGCAAAATATTCAAATTATCTATAGCATAGTTGCGCCCTGGTAATCAATGAAGAGAATGCTTAGAGAATCAGTTGCAATACTAGATGTAAAATTTTTAATACATAACTATAATACAGTCTTAGACTATATTATAATTTCTGAAACTATAGAAAGGAAGATGCACCCAGATATATTAGTAAAAGCAACAATTTCATTAAACAAACTTCTTTTTTATTTCTACCTTGCTCATCCCTTTAATCCCACGATTGAGAAATTAGTATTTTCCGATCCAGTTAATTCATAGTGAAAACCTATTTATTATCGGGTTTATTTACGATTTGCCATTTTCAGTGGAATTCTTGCTATTTCTTGCTCTTTGAAAGTCTGACCTAAATTGGAAGTTGGCTGTGTTGATGCTAGATTCTTAAACAAGAGCTTTAGTGTTCGAGTAATAGTTTTAAGAATTTTCATTTTGCTAGCAGTCGGTTTTTGATCATATCTCAAAACCATTGGAATTTCTATGATTTTTGGTTTGAGGGCTTTGGCTTTCAGCAGTAAATCTATCATGCAAGCAAATCCACTTTCAGTGAATAGATTGTCCCCATAATACATATCCAGTTTACTGAGAAAAGTACGGTTATACAGTCTGTAACCACAAGTGTAGTCTTTTACGCCTGGTACACGGGCGGCAATTCTGAAAAGCCAACTGGCTCCGTAACTCATCATCTCTCTAAATTTTGATAAGCCTATGACTTTAGAACCTTTTCGATATCTAGATGCGATCGCAATATCATAGCTCCCAGCTATCATACTGTCATACATTTTTATTAACAGTTCTGGTGGTTGAGTATTGTCGCAATCCATCGCAGCTAAAAAATCACCTTCTTTAGAAATTTCTAAGAAAGTCGTAAAACCTGTTTTAATTGCTTGACCTAAACCAGCATTTTTGGGATGTTGGACTAATTTCAGTAATATACCCAGTGATTGAGATTCTTCTAAAGCAGTCTGAGCAGTTTGATCACTACTGCCATCATCGACAAGAATCAGTTCTATCTCTATATTAAAGATTTGTTGCAATCTTTGAAACTTTTTGAACAAGGGTCGAATTGATTCTTGCTCGTTATATGCGGGTAAAAGAACAAAAAGACTCATAAAGACCTCGTGTGATTTTTAAAAGAAAATGTGATTACTCAAATTTCAAGAATTAAGTAATACTGATTTTTTGAGAAATTCATCGACTTGTCGAACTACTGCGTTGTTATTGACGCTATCATTGACCAACTGTGAGGTATTGACAACGAAAAAATCATCGTTTTCAGTACTCACTTTTGGAACAAGGCTTGAATAATTTAAAACTTGTAGTGGCTGTACTTTAATCGCTCGATTAATATGTGCTGCCACAATGTCATCTGCTTTGAGTTCGGGGAACATTAAACGTATACCTTGGAAAAATATTGGGCGTAATTTGTCATCTGGTTGTTTTAACAACGGGTCAGTGGAAAGTATATATTTTGGTAGGAATGTAATGTGATATCCTGCTGTCTCTTGTAAAGAAACTAAGTTACTCATACCGATAACTCCGGTAAAAGGAATATTTTTATCAGCAATATTTACTACGTAATAAGGAATTAGAGGTTTACGAGTAATCAGTACTATGCAGATTACACCCAGGTATTCTACTGTTTCACCAGCGTCTGAAACTTTCACCAGTTCTTTCGCAGCAACTTGTTGCAAGATATTAACAGGACCAGTAAAAATGACTTTATCAAAATGCTCTTTTTTACCCTGATATTCTACCCACATTCCACCCCCTGGATGAGGTGCGATATATTCAACTGCAACACCTTTGTGGATATGACCTCCAGCCGTGTAAATTAATTTTTCTATATGGTCAAAAACAGTTTTATAACCGCCAGAGACATAACCAAGTTGTTCTTTATTTAATGAAGAATCGCGCGCTGAAAATAGTCGTTTGATATAAGCCCAGATAAAAACTGCTGATATTCGTTTATAGTTTTCTCCTAATTTGGATAAAAGCAAAGGTTTCCAAAGTTTTTCGTATGTGTTTTTACCACCGAGTTTCAATAGCCAATCTTCAACTAAAATCTTCTCTAAACGCCGCCAGTTATTAAGACGTGAACCATATAGGAGAGTAAAAGCTAATCTGATTTTACTGATAAGTCCAAATAAAGGAAAACGTAGGAATTCTATACTGTTACTAATAGAATAAAACTTTCTATTGTCATAAAAGCCTGTTAAACTTCGATGCCAACGCAGTTTATCTCCAAGACCAATATCTCTGATAAAATTTATTAAATGAGTATCAGAAGGTAGGATAACGTGATAAAAGCGATCCCAGGTAAATAATCCGTAATCATGATAGGTAGTAAGTCCACCAAGCTGCTTGTTGCTATCAAAAACAGTGACTTTATGTCCTTGATGTGAAAGACGTTGAGCTAATACTAGCCCAGTTATGCCTCCGCCAACGATACCTATATTCATAAATTAAATTTAGATTTTGTGAAAATGTTTTAGAGGATGATATTCAGAATTTGTTAATACTAAGCAATTTGATTATTTGCCTATTAAGCTATTAATGTACAACCAGAATTACGCCAGTTATAATAACGGAAATTCCTAACCACTGGCTAAACATAACTTTTTCTTTTAAAAGATAATAAGATGCAATTGGTACAAATGCATACATTAATCCTAAAACTGGAAAGGCTTGACTTAAAGGAATTGTCCGCAATACATAAAGCCACAATATAGTCATAAATGTATAGCAGATAAACCAAATCAAAAAATAACGAGATAATAGGAGATTTTTGAGAGATCCGCTTTCTCCTTTATTAGAGTTAGAAATGTAAAGTCCATACTTGAGTGAAAGTTGAGCTGTTGTTCCAAACAAAACGACAAGCATTAAATTTAGCCAAGTAAAAATACTCATTCTTATTAATTTCTTAAGTAATTAATTATCTAAATTTGAACTTTCTTATGGGATTAACTACTAAAATAACACCCAATAATATAGTGATTACTCCTACTATTCGAGTTAATGTAATCACCTCATTAAAAAAGTAGTATGAACCGAAAAGTATCCCGACATAATTTAAACTAGTCAGGGGATAAGCAATACTCAATTTTACAGATCGTAGAGCCAATATCCAATTTACTATTCCTAAACAGTAGACAGTAACAGCTAATGATAATTTCTGAAAAAACTCCCAAGTAAATGCTCCCTCATTTATATGAATCATGGCATTTTTCATCAGCAATTGTCCACAGATACTAAATAAAATACTTACAAACAAAATAATATAAGGGATTATTTTAAAGTTTGAACTTTTTTGCAACATAGATTTCATTGTACTTTGCCTTAATCAAGATAGTAGGTATGAACTGGACAGTCAAAAACCAGTTGTTTTGAACATTAAGAAGACTATGTTGAAGTGACTGATATCAAAATGCTCGTTGAAGCTCATGCCCTAGAGTTAAAAACTAAAGACTATGTCATATTCCAGGATGATTGCTCTATCATGGAAGCATTCAATATGATTCAAAATAAAGCACGCTTAATTGTTTTACTGGATTAAATACTCCCAAGTAAACCAGTTTATTGCTTGGCAATTGGGACAATCAATTTAGAGTTTGCCCAACTGTGAATTACAGATATTTTCTGTGCTACCTAGGTTTGCTCCAACACTATTTTGAGTGCGATCGCGATAATCTAGTAGATGCAGACATAACGAAGGTTGAGAACTTTGTTGCAAGTTCTCTCTATATACACAAAGTTTGCAGCGTGCGTAGGTGTTACCTGCACTTTGGCATGATTCGACTCTGCTCACCAGCCGCTCAGTGACCATCGGTAGACATTACTGATGCTAAACTCAGATTACACCCACATATTCAACAGATGCACCTAAATCAAAATGGATTGCCAGAATTTTTGATTAATCCATTAGTTAACTTTCATCAGTTGTATCCTGCTGTAGAAATCTTTTGAAGATACTATTGATCTTTTCAAGCTATAAAACTTGGCTGGATTGAGAAATATTCTCTATTTGCTCCAGGAAAGTTGATTAATGTATTGAACATATCATAAAATTTCTCCCGGCTCACAGACATATCTGTAATCTTGGCTAGCAATTAAGCCGATTTATAAAGGTAAAGGTTTTTACTCAAATTGAGTATATATACGTGCTCTTTTTGGGCATGGGAACACAAGAAGTAATACAAGTCTGACTGGCTGCGTAAATCATAGAGAGATAAATCAATCTATAGGAATACGCTTTACAGATTTATGGGGAATTTTACTGAATGTCCAAATGGAGCCTCTTGAAAAAAATAACTAATGCAAACTAGCATTGGCTAATCAACTTTAAAGTTGACGTTACTTGCATTGAATTTGAGACATTTCTACACCATTTAGTATTAGGGTTGTTTGATTTTTTATCCTAATTTTAAATAGGCTGTTTTTTTTCTCCAAATTTATTGTTACACGTAATTACTTACTAGAATACCATGAGAAAGACATGTTGCAAATTTATCGTCGTACTTTATCAAAAATTTATTTACTCACAAATACACTTAAACAAAAACTTCATAAAACAAGATTATGAATTTTTGTTTTAAAAATTTGGACATTTATAAAGCAATTTCTGGGTATTAAACTTGTACAAGTAAGGATTTAGTATCAGACTCAATAAGTAGAACGGCGTAAATATTTATAGTTGGAATAAGGCAAAAGGCAGGAGGCAGAAGACAGATGGGAAAAGGTTTTAGCCTTATTTATCTTTATTAATATAGTTGTGTTTTTTCCCACCAACTAACTTAAATGCAAAGCTAAGAGTTGATTAAAAAAATTGAAACTTGACTAAAAGTACTTGTACTGGTAATACAATACAACGTTACACTAAGTAGGTCGGCGTAAATAATTATTGTTGAAATAAGGCAGGGGGCAGGGAGCAGGGAGCAGGGGGAGAAAGAGTTTGAGCCTTATTTACTTTTCTTCACACAGTTTGGTTTTATTGCACCGACTTACTTAAATTACAGCCAGAATTTTAGATGATAATTGAAAGTTTGAATTGTGTTCTTCTATTTATCCACAGAAATCTCCATCTAATTCATGTATCTTAGACAGAGCTAGTAGTCCGCTAATTTTCGCTGGCTAGGTAGAGGTTTTTCTATTGTTTGGACTCATTATCCTCACAAAAGTCTGTTAGTAATGATGAAAATAATGATTAATAATCCAAATTATAGCCGTAGCCACATAGGTTAGGATAATGTTGATTGCTAAAAGCTTTGATTTCACTGGATTTATACTTAGCACTCAGCACTTTGCTATAAATCTGCCAAGGTGCTAATATTAGACTTAAAATCAAGCTAATAGCTGTAAAGTATGCAATTTTATTAGTACTCTTTTTGAAGAAGTAGGGAGTAGCTAAAACAGTAGATAATGGTATCAAGAAAAACAACGCTAAGTTTCCTTGGCTGGCTATAGGTTTATCTAGATTGTTTTCCTATTGTTTGGACTGATTATCCTGCAAAAGTCTATTGGTAATCACGAAGACAATGATTAACAATCCAAACTGAATCTGCCAAGGTGCTAATACTAAACTTAAGATCAAGCTAATCGCTGCGAATACACCTGCAAGATATGCAATTTCATCACTACTCTTTTTGAAGAAATAGCCAGTAGCTAAAGCAGTACATAGTGGTATCAAGAAAAACAAAGCCATTTTACTAACCTCTGAACTAAAGGTTGTAGTGTTTTTAAAACTGAATTTTTTGGAAGTGGGTTGATTTTACACCCAACAAGGTTTTGGCTACAAGAGTCGATTGAAATAAATATTATAAAAAGTCAAGATTATGCAACGTTATATATTATTAAGCCAATTGGAATAATTATTGCGACAGATGAAGTGCCTAAAAGCTTGACAACTCTCTTTTTGTGGTGGATATTGTACGTAGCGTGCTTTAAAATCAGGTACTAAAGGCTACGGGACATTACGTGGTGTTTAGGAACAGACAATTTCTGTGGATGATGTTACTTTTGCCGTTCTCCCGACTCAACCAAGGTGCTAATACTAGACAAATTCTCATTCATCTACGCAGATTGAAAGGGTTTAAAACTTGCGTAGGTGGGCGTAGGTGGGTTTGTCTATTTCGTCAATTGCACTCCTGTGAGCAATCATCTGGTAAATTAGCTTAAAATTTTGGCCTTGCGCCGGGATAAGGATCTAGCATATTACCTTTAGAAGTAGCATTTTCATTTTAGACACCTAATGCTGAACATTCCTCAAATACTGGCAACTGAAATAAACCTCAAATCCCATCAGGTGCAAAACGCGCTGGAACTTTTGGCAGAGGGTGCAACAATTCCCTTTATTGCACGTTACCGGAAAGAGCGCACCGATGAAATGAATGAAGTGCAACTACGTGAACTGGCCGATCGATATACTTATTTAACAGAACTGGAAGAACGAAAATCGGTGATTTTAAGTGCGATCGCCCAACAAGGTAAACTTACAGATGAACTCAAAGCCAAAATCTCATCCTGCTTACAAAAAACTGAACTTGAGGATTTATACTTACCCTATCGACCAAAACGCCGCACCCGCGCCACCATTGCCAGAGAAAAAGGACTCGAACCATTAGCAGAGTTCATCAAGTCGCTAAATGTCAAAAATGCTGCAATTGCATCCTTGGAGGAAGCAGCAGCTAAGTATATTTCGGAAGCGCAGGGAGTAAAAACAGCAGAAGAAGCACTCAAAGGTGCTGCTGATATTTTGGCGGAAGAAGTAGCTGAAAAAGCTGATTTACGCGCATATATCCGCGACTATCTTTTAGAAGAAGGGGTATTTATCTCCCGCATCAAAGATGATTATCCTGAAGGTACAACTAAATTTGAGATGTACCGTAACTATCAAATTAGGGTAAAAAATATTGCACCCCACAATATGCTAGCCTTGTGTCGGGGTGAAACTGAAAAAATATTAAGCTTTGAAATTGCTTTCGATGAAGATACCCTACTTTACTATCTTGAGTCGAAAGAAATTAAAACCAAAGTGCGGACAATTCGGGATTTTTATCAGGCGATGCTGAAAGATGCATTCAACCGTTTGATGAAAATCTCTCTCATGGGAGAGGTAATTTCTGAAAAAAAAGTTTATGCAGACATAGAATCAATCAAGACATTTGAAACTAATCTGCGGGAGTTACTGCTGTCTGCACCAGCAGGGATGAAACCAACACTGGCGATAGATCCTGGATTTAGAACTGGGTGTAAGGTTGCTGTCCTCGACCAAACTGGACAATTTTTGGAATATCAGGCGGTATTTCCCCACCAAGCAGCTGAACAACGACTCAAAGCTGCACAAACTGTCAAAAATCTGATTGAAAAGTACAAAATTGAGTTAATTGCCATTGGTAACGGTACAGCGTCTCGTGAGACAGAGGAATTTGTCACGCAAGTATTACAAACCATAGAACGCAAACCAGTTAAGGTGATGGTGAATGAGTCTGGCGCATCTATATATTCTGCTAGTAAAGTGGCGCTGGAAGAGTTTCCCGATTTAGATATTACCGTACGCGGCGCAATTAGTATCGGTCGCCGTTTGCAAGATCCTTTAGCGGAACTGGTAAAAATCGATCCCAAATCCATTGGTGTGGGACAATATCAGCACGATGTCGATCAGAAGTTGTTGAAAAAGAAATTGGATGAGACTGTAGAAAGCTGCGTAAACTACGTCGGCGTAGACTTGAATACCGCTTCTAAAGAACTCCTCACTTCCGTCTCTGGGATTACAGTAACAGTTGCTAATAATATTGTCGCTTATCGCAACCAGCATGGAGCCTTTAAAAATCGCCGACAACTGTTGAAAATTCCGAAGTTGGGGCCAAAAGCTTTTGAACAAGCAGCGGGTTTTCTGCGAATTCGTGGCGGTGATAACCCTTTGGATAATACAGCAGTGCATCCAGAGAGTTATTCTGTAGTAGAAGCGATCGCATCCGATCTAAATGTGCCATTAAATCAGGTAATACAAATTGCTGAAAAACTCAAAAAGACCAACCTGAAGAAATACGTTACCGATAGCGTCGGCGAACCCACACTGCGCGACATTCTCAGCGAACTCGAAAAACCAGGTAGAGATCCCCGTGCTGAGTTTAAGTATGCCACCTTCAAAGAAGGGATTAAAGAAATCAGTGACTTAAAAATAGGAATGGAATTAGAGGGAATTGTGACGAACGTCACCAACTTCGGTGCTTTTGTCGATATCGGCGTACATCAAGATGGCTTAGTACATATATCCCAACTTGCTGATAGATTTATAGACGATCCCAAAAAAGTGGTCAAAGTTGGACAAGTAGTCAAAGTGCAGGTGCTAGAAATCAACGAGAAACTTAAGCGGATTGGTTTGTCGATGAAAGCAGTTAAATAATTAGAAACAGCAGATGGCAGTTTATCAAGTTCGATTGATCAATCCTACACTTGGATTAGATCGCACCATTTCAGTACCAGACGATCAATATATTTTGGATATGGCACAAGAAGCTGGTATCCGTCTACCATCTGGGTGTAAACAAGGCGAATGTTCTGCGTGTATTGCTAAACTTATTAGTGGTGAAGTCGATCAAAGCGAGCAAAAATTCCTACGTCCAAATGAAATACAGGCTGGTTATGTTGTTACTTGTGTAACTTATCCTTTGTCTGATTGCACTTTAGAAACCCATCAAGAACAAGTCTTATATAAATCAGCCCTTTACTATAAGCCTGAGTCAGGAAATCCTGAGTGATTTTTGCCTTGAAACATTAAATTAATCTTAAATTTTTAGGGTGTGTTAAGTTTGTTTAACGCACCCTTCAAAACATTACAATGGGTTAGACATCTTCAGAAATTTATATGCGTTATCCACAATCGTTATAGAGACGTAGTACTGCTATGTCTCTACTCCTATGTCTAATGTATAGGCGTACAGATATGCGCCCATAAAATGTATTTAAAACCGCTATAGTTTTATCAATGATAGACCTAATGGTAGAAAGAAATTCTATCTTGCAAGGGAGGAGAAACCCTAGCAGATAGTCAAAGATGATATTAGAAGTCGCAAAAAAATTTCTAGTTATTAGGTAAAAACAATGTTGACTCCACTTTTAACCGCGCTAATTACAGCTTTGAGCTTGTTGATTGTTGATATCGTTGTTCCAGGCGTTAATATTGCTAATTTCCCCGCAGCTTTGATTGCTGCTTTAGTAATTGGTCTAATTAACGGTTCAGTTAAACCAGTTCTGTCTACTCTTTCCTTACCACTTAACTTTCTCTCATTTGGAGCATTTTCGCTCGTTGTCAATGGTTTGTGTTTTTGGTTAGCAGCTGTGCTAGTTCCTGGGTTTGCAGTTCATGGAATTATTGGTTTCCTGCTGGGGCCAGTAATTTTAACTTTTGCTAACACCTTTATTAACAACTACTTTGTTGAAAGAAATCTTTTAACCAGCAGTGGTGATGTAAAAAATCAAGCTGAATTACCTTCTTCTAAATAAGTTAGAAAGAATAGAAACGCAAGTTAAATCACGTTTCTAACCTACATAAAATCTCCGAAGTGGATTTCCTAATTCGGCATCTCAAATGTAATTAAACAAAATCACAAACTTGTAAAATCATGAAATTAGTTCGTTTTCTTTTAGGTTTGTTAGTTCCTCCTT
The DNA here is from genome assembly GCF_036917515.1 of Nostoc sp. Lineage (GTDB taxonomy): Bacteria > Cyanobacteriota > Cyanobacteriia > Cyanobacteriales > Nostocaceae > Nostoc. The sequence continues at coordinate 19,235 of NZ_JBALDE010000194.1, forward strand.
TAGGCGTTTTCTTGACAGTTGGAGTTGGGCCGACTCTGATTATTAACATTTTGCTCACAGTTTTAGGTTGGCTTCCTGGTAGTATTCATGCGATTTGGGTTATCGCCAAGCATGATGAGCAAGTTAATCGAGAAGGACGTATTTATTAATACGCAATAATAGTTTTATAAATGGGTAATTGTTGCACGAAAATTACCCATTTACTATTTTTTATAGTATAGTAAAGCCCTCATCCCTCAATTGGAATAAAGAGAGCTAGTTTCAAAGTTTTCAAAGTCCTTCTCACCATTTTGGAAGAGGGATTTAGGGTCAAGGCTTTTGATTCATACAAAAAGTATAATGAAAACTACTGTTTCAACAAAATAGGGTGAGAATTCCTCACCCTATTTTTCTAGGTCAATTAAATGCCAAAGCAGTCTATTTATGAATAGTTTCACGTTCTTTAGCAGCAGGTTCCTTGTCTTTGGGTTCCTTATCTTTGAATAAATCAGCCGCCGTTAAAAGTAACTCTCTCAAGGTTTGTTTGATTTGACGCTCTTTTCTTGCTAGAGATGTACCAGCTTCACCCAGTTTATCTTCTAGTTGCGATCGCTTCTGTTCTACCTGTACAACTACAGACTCTGCTTGGGGACGAGCTTTATCATACCAGTGTTTAGCCTCGTCTAGATAATCTTGAACTTCCATATTACGTCCGCCATAGCGTGCAGCCATATTAGCTCGGACAATGGCTAGCTGTGCTTGCAGTTGCGCGTAACGTTTCTTTAACAATCCTACTTCTTCACTATCTTTAATAGCATTGACAGCAGAATCAATGGCAGTTTTGGTACTAGCTGGTTTTTCCTTACCCGTCTCTTCAATTTCTGCCAAAATTACATCAACCTCTTGCTGGAGTTGTTCTTCTTCACCATCAAGTTGAGCTTGTAGCCTTTTTATATCTGTTTGAGTTTGAGCAATGCTTTCGTGTCTCTTGCTATTAATTCCTTCCAATGCTCCTTCAATGGAAGCTGTTACTTCATCTTTGAGTTCGCTGCCTTTTTCTTGGAAGTTTTCGACTACAGCAGAAACTGCATCTTTCACAATACTACGAACTTCACTAGAACCTTGTTTAAACTCAGAAGCTACTTGAGAAACTGCGGATTTTACTATTTCTCGAATCCGCTCAGTTCTTAATTGTCCAGTTTCTTTCGCTTGTTGCAGGTCGGCTTGAATTTGTTGCTTTATATTGTTAGGCATTTTCAACTCGTAGAATTTAACTAATTGGGATAAAATTTTCTAGAAATGTTCTTACATCCATATTATGGCGTAGCCCAATCTGGCTTGGTACTTCCTTTAGATAGAAAATTCTTGCCCCCAAGAGGTGATATGTAAGATGTTGCCCATTTGTGAGATGATGAATATTTAGTGGTAGTAATTGGGAATGAAATATGTGGCAAGTAAATATTACTTGTTCGGGTGATGCCTGGAAAATTTATGGTACTGAATTTAAAGCGATCGCCCAAAAATATCAAGGTGAATTGATTGGTTCCAAAAAAATGCCAGATGGTACGCGCATCATGTCTTATAAAATTGAGGATGTTAGCGATGCCGAAGCTTTTCAAGAAGATTGTGCTAATTTTGCCGGATTTACAACTGATTTTGAATCCCTCTAGTATTGATTCTGATATTTATGCCTGCAACTAATATATCCAAATCTGGAGAAGTTAATTGAAAAAACTACTTACATTAGTATTAGTAACGTTTTTGTTATTAATCAGTACTTTTACTTTACCTGCTAGTGCAACAGATACAGTTAATAGTGAACAAATATTTAGTGTTCATTGTGCTGGTTGTCATATTAATGGCAGCAACATAATTCGGCGAGGTAAAAATCTCAAAAAGCAAGCGCTGAAAAAGTATGGCATGGATTCAATAGAGGCAGTTACATCTATAGTTACCAATGGTAAAAATAATATGCCAGCCTACAAAGACCGTCTCAATGAACAGCAAATTCAAGATGTTGCTGCTTACGTTCTTGAGCAAGCTGAAAAAGGCTGGCGTTAAAAAATTAGGAGTTAAGATAGATACGATTAGTTGCGTCTATACGTTAGAAGTTAGGGATTATGAATTATCAGTTATGATTTATCTATTAGTAATTGTTAAGTGTTCCCATTCCTAACTTTTCACTCCTAACTTGAAAATGAACTTACCCGCAGCTAATCGTCTCCAATTTACTCCCGATTTGAACATCTGCCGCATATTAAACGGGATGTGGCAAGTCTCCGGCGCACACGGACGGATCAATCCCCAAGTCGCTATTGAGACTATGTTCAAATATGTAGATGCTGGCTTTACTACTTGGGATTTAGCAGATCATTATGGCCCTGCGGAAGATTTTATTGGTGAGTTTCGCTGTCAACTAATTGATACTCGTGGGAAAGATGCTTTATCTCAGGTGCAAGCTTTTACAAAATGGGTACCTCGTCCAGGCAAGATGACGAAAAAATTCGTCGAGGAAAATATTAATATTTCCTTAAGAAGGATGAATGTACAATCTTTAGATTTGATCCAATTCCATTGGTGGGAATATCAGGATAAAAATTACCTGGATGCCCTCAAATATATGGCAGAACTTCAGACTGAGGGTAAAATTAAGCATCTAGGTTTAACTAATTTTGATACGGAAAACTTGAAGATTATTACTGAAGCAGGTATCAAAATTGTTTCTAACCAAGTGCAATTTTCCCTTATTGACCGCCGTTCTGAAGTTAAAATGGTGGAGTTTTGTCAACAGCATGATATAAAGCTTTTCAGTTACGGTACACTTTGCGGCGGTTTGTTATCAGAAAACTATTTAGGAAAACCAGAACCACGAGGATTTGATCTATCTACTGCTAGTTTGAAAAAATATAAAAATATGATCGATGCTTGGGGTGGTTGGCAATTATTTCAAGAGTTGCTGGCTATCTTAAAGGAAATTGCTAATAAGCATAGGGTAAGCATTTCTAACGTGGCAGTGCGTTACATTTTAGATCAGCCAACTGTGGGCGGTGTGATAGTTGGTGCCAGACTTGGGGTATCTGAACATATAGAAGATAACGCTAAAGTATTTAGTTTTAGTTTAGATGCAGACGATCGCGATCGCATCAATGCAGTATCTCGCCAATCACGCGATTTGTATCAACTTATCGGCGATTGCGGCGACGAATATCGGCGATAATTTCAGGAAAAAGGTGATAATACGGTGAAGGTTACTGTGGAAACTACTGCTGTCAGCCATGCCCCTAAACTTCACCTTCGCCCTCAGTCAACAGCAAACTTTTGAACTGCGCTGTAATTATGGCTCGCGTCGCCTGGATAAAACGGAGTTGGCAGCACTGATTGATTTGTATGAGCAAAATTACTATGCTCAACAAAAAGATTATAGCGGTTCTCAGTTGGGTGCAATATAGTAACAGCAGTGGGTGAACCATCCAATAATGTCTTTTTTAGTTACCGCATTCAGAGCATTTG